>UQKL01000005.1 GCA_900541695.1 uncultured Collinsella sp.
GTCGCAGCCCCGACCCGCGGTCACGAGCGGGGGCTCCTATCTTTTTAGTGCCCTCGGATTGGGTCATAGTGTCTGTCGTTGACAAGGCATCGGCGTTACCTTGGCTGTTGGACGTAGTCGTTGGCGACGTTTTTAAATGACTAGTCGTTTAATACGCCAGTTTCTGTCGAGTCGGTGCTCCTTGCGGGTTGCCCGTATAATGGTTTGCGTATGAACCGCAACCAAGGAGTTCCAGTTTATGGACCAGAGCCTTTTTAAATTCGACCTGATCGCCGAGGACCCGACGACGCACGCGCGTGCCGGCGTACTGCACACCCCGCACGGCGATATCGAGACGCCAATCTTTATGCCCGTGGGCACCAAGGCAAACGTCAAGGGTATTCCTACCGAGACCGTCAAACAGCTCGGCGCCCAGATCGTGCTTGCCAACACCTATCACCTGTCCATGCGTCCCGGCGAGGACACCATTGCCGAGCTGGGCGGCCTGCACAAGTTTATGAACTGGCACGGCCCCATTCTTACCGATTCGGGCGGTTTCCAGGTGTTCAGCCACAACGACGCCGTCAAGCTCACCGACGAGGGCGTGCGCTTTATCGTCAACGACTACGACGGCCGCCACGTGTTCTGGACGCCCGAGGACAACATGGAAATCGCCATGAAGCTCGGCTCCGATATCTGCATGCAGCTCGACCAGTGCCCGGGCTATCCCGCCACGCGCGCCTACGTCGAGCGCGCCGTTGAGCTGTCGAGTATGTGGGCCGAGCGCTGCTATAAGGCGCATACCCGCGATGACCAGGCGCTCTTTGGCATCGTCCAAGGCGGCATGCACCTGGACCTGCGCCTGCGCTCGCTGCGCCATCTGGAGGAGTGCGGCGACTTCCCGGGTTACGGCATCGGCGGCTATTCGGTGGGCGAAGACCACGAGACCATGTTCGAGACGCTGGCACCGCTGGTTTCCGAGTACATGCCTAAGCACAAGCCGCGCTACCTCATGGGCGTCGGCAACCCTACCACGCTCGTGCGCGGCGTTGGCGTGGGCATCGACATGTTCGACTGCGTGCTGCCGACGCGCACCGGCCGCATGGGTACGGCGTTCTCCAGTGAAGGTCGCCTTAACTTCCGCAACGCGCGCTTTGCGCACGACGACGGCCCCATCGACCCCACCTGCACCTGCCCGGTGTGCACGGGCGGCTACAGCCGTGCGCTCATCCGTCACATGGTCACGCAGAAGGAGATGCTCGGCGGTATTCTGCTGTCGATGCACAACATTTACTACCTGCTCAACCTTATGCAGCGTGCCCGTCAGGCCATTATCGAGGGCCGCTACGGCGCGTTTGTGAGCGACTGGATGAACAGTCCTGCGGCGGTGGATTACTAAGAGCCGCGACCGCTGACCGATGCCTTGCAAGCACTTGATGCATCGTGGGTACCATACCGAATAGTTGATGTTCGGGCGGGTGTTTGACGCATGGCGTCGACCCCGCCCGTTTCTATTTTCGATAGGAGTGCCCATGATTAAGAATGAGAACGTCGAGGGCGAGCCGGCTTACGACGAGACGTACCGGCGCGGTCCCGTGGTCATGCGCGGCCCCATGATTCCCAAGGACAACACCTACGCCAACCTGCTGGCACCCGAGGACTCGACCGACTGGTTGCACACCGACCCCTGGCGCGTGCTGCGCATTCAGGCAGAGTTCGTCGATGGCTTTGGCGCGCTTGCCGAGCTTGGTCCTGCGGTGACCATCTTCGGCAGTGCCCGCACGCCCAAGACAGATCCGCTCTACAAGGCGGCTCGCACGGTCGGTCGCAAAATCGCCCAACGCGGCGTGGCGGTTATCACCGGCGGTGGCCCCGGCGTCATGGAGGCGGCCAACAGGGGAGCGGCGAGCGTGAACGGCAAGTCGGTCGGCTTGGGTATCGAGCTTCCGCACGAACACGGGCTCAACAAATACGTGAACCTCGGCATGGATTTTCGTTACTTCTTTGTGCGCAAGACCATGTTCGTCAAATACAGCTCGGGCGCCATCGTGTTTCCCGGCGGCTTTGGCACGCTCGACGAGATGTTCGAGGTGCTCACGCTGGTGCAGACGCACAAGGTCAAGCGTATGCCGCTCGTTTTGGTGGGCACCGAGTACTGGCAGGGCCTGTTCGACTGGCTCAACGGCCCGGTGATGGACGCCGGTATGATTAGCCCGCTCGATCCGGAGCTGGTGCACATTACCGACGACCTCAACGAGGCCGTCGACATTGCCCTAAGTGGGCTGATGTAGGGTAGCTAAAATGGGACGGGGCTAAAAGACCGGTGCGTAACGTTGCATGCCACTCTTTTTAGCCCCGTCCCAAATGAACTGCTTTTAAGTTGCGGTGAAATAGGGATTGATTTGCGGCTGATAAGCCAAAAACAGTCCCTATTCCACCGCAAGTGGTAAAGGCGCCCCTAGTGGATGGGCTGGTAGCGGGGGCAGTAGCCGATGGCGATGGCGTCGACGCCTACGTGGGTGGCAATGGTGCAGCCGATGGGGCCGGTGCCGGCGTCCAAGTAGTTCTGGCCTGCGAGCGCTTGGTTGACGAGCTCCTGCTCCTCGGCGGCGCCGGTCGTGAGCACGCGAACGCTGGAGCCCGGATGCTCGGTCAAAAATGCGAGGCAATCGGCCATGGTGTTGGCGACGATGCGCTTGGCGCCGCGGCCCTTTTTGATGGCCTTGATCTCGCCCGATTTCCACTCCGGCGAAACGGCCAGGCGAATGTTGAGCATCTGCGTGAGCTGGCCGGCGAGTTTGGGCGCGCGGCCGTTCTTAACGAGGTTCTCGAGCGTGCGGGGAATCAGCAGCAGGTGGGCGTCGGGCAGCGTCGCGCGGATCTGCGCCTCGGTCTCGTCCAGGCTGCGGCCGTCCTCGCGCATGGCCAGCGCGTACTCCACCAGCAGACCCTCGGCGCCCGAGCCGGTGCGCGAGTCGATGCAGCGCACGTCGAGCTCGTGCGTTTCGGCCGTCAGGCTGGCGTTGGCATAGCAGGCGGACCACTCGCTGCACAGCGAGATAAAGATGGCGCTGTCGTGGCCGTCGGCGAGCACGCGGTCAAAGAGTGCCTTGAACTCGCCGGCGCTCGGCTGCGAGGTGTGCGGCAGTTGCTCGGAGCCGGCCATGCGCGCGACGTACTCCTGGGCGGTAATCTGCACCTGGTCGAGCAGGTCCTCGCCCTCGATAATCACATGCAGCGGAATCACGTAAATGCCGAGCTCTTGGGCGCGGGCGGGGGAGATGTCCGACGTGGAGTCGGTTATGATGGCAAAAGACATAATTGCACCTTTCGTTGGGACGCTTGCGCGCCGCCTTCTGAGAGCAAAGTGCGACAAGTATAGTAGAGTCGTTCCACATTGCTAGGTTCAATTGTTGAATAGTCAACAGTTTGAAGTCTCGGTGTGGAAATCGTCAACTGGGGAAGAGGAATGCCGATGGAGGCGTTGGAGATAGGCAAACGGCCGGTCGTGTTGTTTGATTTTGACGGCACAGTGGCAGATACGGGCCGGGCGGTGATGACCTCGACGCGCAAGACGCTGGCTGCGCGCGGGTTTTCGGAGGCGCAGATGGGTGATCTGCGCCGTATGATCGGGCCGCCCCTGTGGAAGAGCTTTCACGACTTTTACGGCTTTTCGCGCGAGGAGTCGCTTGTGGTGGCCGACGAGTACCGCGCATTTTTTGATGAGCTGGGGCCGGAGGAGTACCCCGTGTTCGATGGGATCCCCGAGCTGCTGGATGGGTTGGTCGCCCAAGGCAAGCGTATGGCCGTGGCGACGTCGCGCATGGAGGCAAAGTGTATCGACATGGTGCGTGAGCTCGAGCTTTCTCAGTTTGAGTCGGTGGTTGGCATGAATCCGCCGCAGGGACGCGAGACCAAGGCCGATTCGGTCCGCGATGCCCTGGCGGCGCTCGGTGCGACGGCCGACGATACCGTGATGATCGGCGATCGCTTTAACGATGTGGAGGGCGCGCACGCGATGGGCGTGCCGTGCATTGGCATCTATTCGGGCGCGGCGGCGCCGGGCGAGCACGAGGCTGCGGGTGCCGATGCGGTGGTGCACTCGGTGGCCGAGCTTGCTAAACTTTTCGCTATCTAATGACGTGATGTGAGGGACGGGCGTGCCCGTCGCTCATTGCTAAGGAGGTCGTCCATGAATCAGGTGGAGCAGAGCGTCGCCGAGTATGTCGACGAGGTCTGGGAGGATGTCGTCGCCGATATCGAGCAGCTGGTGAGCTATCCGTCCGTGGCCGTTGCTGCCGATGCGGAGCCCGGCGCGCCGTTTGGCCGCCCGGTCCGTGACGCACTCGATTGCGCGCTCGGCATCGCGCAGAAGCTCGGCTACCAGACGAGCGATGACGAGGGCTTTGTGGGAATCGCCGATATTCCGGGCCGCGGCGATAAGCAGCTCGCGACCATCTGCCATGTGGACGTGGTACCCGCTGGCCCCGGTTGGAACACCGACCCGTTTGCGATGGAGCGCCGCGAGGGCTGGCTGCTCGGCCGTGGCGTGATCGACGACAAGGGTCCGGCGGTGCTGTCGCTCTACGCTGGTGCTTATCTGCTCAGGCACGGCATTGTGCCGCGCTATACCTTCCGTGCGCTGCTGGGCTGCGATGAGGAAGTGGGCATGTCCGACGTTCACCATTATCTGGAGAACCACGCAGACCCCGACTTTCTGTTTACGCCCGATGCCGAGTTCCCGGTTTGCAATGCCGAGAAGGGCCAGTTTGGGGCGACGTTTGTGAGCCCCAAGATCGACGGCGGGCGCATCGTGTCCTGGAGCGGTGCCGAGGCGAGCAACGCCATTCCGTCGCAGTCTATCTGCGAACTCGCGATTGCCGCCGATGAGCTGCCGGCACCGGTCGAGAACGCCGACCGCCTGGAGATCACGACGCTCGATAACGGGCATGCGCAGATTTTTGCCCGCGGTATTGGCGGTCACGCCTCGATGCCCGAGGGAACGATCAATGCCGTCGGCCTTATCGTGGCGTATCTGCGCGAGGCCGAGGACGCGTTTGGTGCCCGTGGCGAGCGCCTGCTGACGCCTGCCGAGCACGAGTTTGTCAAGTTTTTGGCTTTTGTGCATGCGGACGCCTATGGCCGCGGCCTGGGCATCGACGCGACGAGCCCCGCGTTTGGCCCGCTCACCTGCAACCCCGGCGTCATCCGTGTGGCGGATGGCCACATCGAGCAGGTCATTGACGTGCGTTTCCCCGATAGCACCAGTGCCGATACCATCTGCGAGCAACTCGAGCCGCTCGTGGGCCGCTTTGGCGTGACGTGCCGTGTGGGTCGTGCAAAGGTGCCGTTCTCGGTCTCTGCCGACGATCCGGCCGTGAAGGCGCTTATCGATACCTATAACGAGTTTACGGGCAAGCATGCCGAGCCCTTTGCCATGGGCGGCGGCACGTACGCGCGCAACTTTGCCCGCGCCGTCTCGTTTGGCCCCGAGGAGACCGGCCTGGAGCTGCCCGCATGGGGCGGCCAGATGCACGGCCCCAACGAGTGCGCCAACGAGGAGCAGCTCAAGCAAGCGCTCAAGATCTATATCGTGGCGATCTTAAGGCTCAACGAGTTGGAACTGTAGAGGTAGTCGTCTAATCATTGGGACGTTCTTAAACGACTAGTCAAAAGGGACGCTCTTGTCGCACGGACACGGCACTTGGGGCGCTCCTTTTAATATTAGTTGAACATTGTCAAGCGGCAAAATGGCCCTGCCGTCCGCGGAGCTACCGCGGACGGCAGGGCCCGGCTATCTTCACCCGGTGGCGGCGCCGCTTGAGGGCGTGTCTGCTCGACGCACGTTCGGCACTCTAATATCCGCGGGTCGGAACCGCATCTCGTTGCTACGGCTTGGGGCCTCCGGCGACTTCGCGGTCTGTTGTCGGGCGTGGCGGCTGCCCGCCGCCCATAAAAAGCACTGGAGTGGCCTCCCAACGGCCTCGAGCGCGGCGCGCCCCGGGGTCGGACTCCTATCTGCGGGGGGAGGTCACGAGGCCATCCCCGCTATCGCCCACGCCCGGCAGGCCATCTCCCGCGCCGTCGCGCAGTTCGCAACGCAGGGCCTCTTGCCCGCCGCGGACATCGCCTCGCGCCTCTCCTGCAGGCGGCGGTTGCACTTCGCGGCGTGCCTCGACACGGCCGGCGCGGCCCCGTGCCCGGGCCTCGGCCTCTTGGGGTGCTATGACCTGGGCGAGGTGACCGGGACGGGCGGCGAGGTGTTCGGGAACATCGTGGAGGAGCGCTTGGGCGATGCGCGGATTCGAAAGGACGCGCAATGGCGTGGACTGGGGGTGGTTCCCCGACCCGTGGCGCTTCGTGAGGTGCGGCTGGGAGCCGGGTGCCCGGCGGCTGATCCTCTTCCAAGAGCTCTCCGCCAACCGCAAGACGCCCGCCGAGACGGGCTAGATGATGGTGGGCGCATTGGCCTTCTCCGATAAGACGGGTGAGGAGCCGTACCTTCACAACGAGTTGATATGGTGCGACGACACGCCGGACGGGAAGCAGCCGATGGCGGTGTACCAGCGGGAGTACGGGCTTCAGGCGCGACCGGCGAGAAAGTCGCGGATGCGGAAGCTGAGCTACGAGTGACTGGCGGGGCTCCGGGAGATCGTGATAGACCTGGTGAGGTGCCCGCTCGCCTACGAGGAGTTCACCCTGAAGGAGTACATGAGGGAGCGCGACGGCAGCTGGATCGACGAGATACCCGACGGCAACGACCACTGCATCGACGCGGTGAGGTGCGCCGTGATGGACGACGTGCTCAGGGGGTGATGGCCGTGGGTTTCTCAACATTCGCCTTCAACGGAGCCCTGCTTGGCGTGGGATGCCGTGGGCTTCTCGACCTTCTCAACATGTACTCCGAAAGATTGGAAACGGAGGGGCCTATGCAGCAGTGGGGATGGGCTGCTCGGCGGCTTTTCTTCACCTTCAAATGCTAAACGACCATAGGAGGCTTACATGAGCGTGGATGACGCGCGGGAGCATTGGGTGCCGGGACACGTGAGGAATTACTTGGAGGGGCATGGCTTCCGGCTTCCTTTGGAGGACATGGAACCGTACATCGCCGAATGGGACGGCTGGATGAGGGCGGTGGGCTCGTTCTACGACTATCGAGACACCGATGCCTTTGGGCGGGTGTACGAGGTGCACCGGCGCTCGATGATGCCTGCCATGCGGGTGTGCCGGGAGTTGGGCTCTCTCCTCCTTGACGAAAAGGCGCAGGTGGTTTGCGACGACCAGCGAGCGACCGAGTTTCTCGACAGATGCTTTGCCGGATGCGGCTTCACGAGCAGAGCCCAGGAGGCGGTGATGCGAGCGTTCGGGCTCGGAACGGGCGCGTTCAGCGTGTGACTCGACCTTGAACGCAAGGTTGCGAAGGTTCGACACTACGACGCGCGCATGGTGGTTCGTCTCCATGGGATGCTGCGGGCGTGACGGAGTGCGCGTTCGTGACGAGGGGGTATCCGCAGGGTGCTGCAGTTGACCAGCTCCAGATGCACCTCTTGGGTGACGACGGGTCTTATCGCATAGAGACGGTTTGCTTTGACCATGAGGGAAGGACGCTCGACGTCCCGGAGGGTGGCCGGCCTTGCTGACACGGGGTCTGTCTTCCCGACCTTCGGAATCGTAAAGCCTGCCGTGCCGAATACCCGAGTGGACTGTTCGCCTTGCGGCCAAAGCGTGTTCGCGGACGCCGTGGACGCCATTCAGTCGGTGGGCCCGCCTTCGATGCCCTTATCAACGAGATCGACGCAGGCAAGATACGCGTCTTCCTCTCCGACGTCATGTTCGACCAAGGGAAGGGCTCCGACGGCGGGCGCGTGCCGATTCCCTTTGGACGGGGCGACTGCACCGTCTTCCGCAAGGTGATGAGCACCGAGGACACGATCCAAGAGTTCGATTCGGCGCTCAGGACCGACTCACAGGCTCAGGCTCTGCGATTGGCCCTCCAAGTGCTGGGCGACCTCTGCGGGTTCGGCATCAGCTACTTCGACTTCGACAACTCGGGCTATGTGAAGACCGCGACCGAGGTCTCGTCCGACAACTCGGCCCTCATGCGCAACGTGCGCAAGCACGAGAACGCGCTGCAGGGCGCGATCGTCAACACGAGCCGGGCACTTCTGGCCTGTTCCCGTGCGCTCGGCGAAGACATTCCGGACGAAGGCTGCGTGCAGGTGCAGTTTGATGACTCGATTGTGCAGGACACCGAGGCCGAGAAGCGCCAGGACATGGCCGAGATCGCGGCGGGGCTCATGGGTGCCTGGGAGTACCGGATGCGTTGGTATGGGGAGGACAAGGAGACGGCGAAGTTGCGCGCGGGTGGCGTGCCTTACCCGGCCTCGTCCTCCTTGGGCCAGACTTGCTTGTAGCGTTTCCACGCCTTGACGGGCGGCTGCCTGCGCTCCGGGTCGTACGGCGAGTAGAAGACGAGGTAGTCGTCGTAGAGGCTCGCGTACCACCAGTCGCGGAAGCGCCCGTTCTCGTGGTTGAAGACCTCGTGCTGCATGATCTCGAACGAGAGGGGTGGCAGGTTCTCGTGCGCGACGTCTTCGTTCCAGAAGGCGTACTCGGGGGCTCCCTTGTGCTCATGGGCGTAGGTGAAGTGGCTATCGACCTCGTTGAATAGAAGATTGTTGTAGATGATGCCGTCCGCGTGTGCCATCTCCGCGAGATCTTCGGGCGGGGCGTCGGTCGCTATGCGGCGCATGCAGCGCGTCACCGGGTCGTTCCAACCGTCGAACACCATCATGCGGTCGCATATGTCGCACTTCCACATGTTGGTGCTCGCGCCGGGCGTGGACTCGAACGAGAAGAAGGTCGTGTCGCTGTGGTGCTGATTGAGGCTGGAGGAGGAAATGAACCCGTTTTCCATCTCGTCGCCGTTGCAGCAGTTCGAGATGCTGTTGCCGCAGGGGCATGCAAGGTAGGCCACGTAGCTTCTCCGTTCCAGTAGCGATGTGGCTAGTCTAGCCGATTCCAGCGGCGTTTCGGGGTGGAATGCCGGTCGGGGCAGCTTGCGGGCGCGTAGCGGCTTGCGTGGGGCCGTCTGCAGGTGGATTGGCTGTGCTTGGCATGCGGCGCATGAGGGAGCATTGCCGCGAAGGCGTGAGGGTCGCTGATAGTCGCACAGGGCGCGTTTGGGTCACGGGTAGCGTGGGGCCGCTGCCATGGGCGCGACCGGGCCGGCGGAGGCGTCTGGAGCGCACGCGGCCACGACGCGGACGAACCCTCGACGAGCAGCGTCGAGCCTGGCCGGCCTCCGGCCGCGGGGCGGCTGAAAAGGTTAAACGCTGGCGAGGATGGGACGGAATTGCAGGAGCGGCGTTGGCTTTTCGCTCTGGCGAGTCTCTAGTAGTCACCCTTCTAATCGGCTTCGGACTCACTTGGGTGTTCCGGCTGTCCGGGCTGGGTAGTAAAATACACCGGTGGATTGGAGCAGGATGACGATACGGTACATTGGTTCAAAAGCTCGCCTAGCTGAGGCGATTCTCGATATTGTTGGGTCGCCTAGCGGCTATTCAGGCCGTTTTGTCGACGGTTTCTGTGGCACCGGCGTCGTTGCGCGCACCGCTGCCCTTCGCGGTTGGAACGTTGATTGCAACGATACGCTGCTTTCAGCCGCTATGATTACTGAGGCCTCACTTCTTTGCGGTTCTGAGCTTAATTTCAAGGAGCTCGGTTCGTATGAGTCGGCTATCGAAAGACTCAACGCCTGTGCTCCGAGCGACGGCTATATCTGGCGAACCTACAGTCCTGCTTCCGCTGCCTTTTGTCCGCACGAGAGAAGGTACTTTACGGAACACAATGCCCGCCGAATTGATGGCGCCCGTAATCTCATTGCCGAATGGCGGGATTCCGGCGTCATTGGGGGTGTTGAGGAGACGCTCCTCGTTGCTGATGTCATTGAGGCTTCGAACTCCATTGCCAATATTGCTGGTACATATGGATGCTTCTTAAAGAGGTGGACTCAACAGTCGTATGGCGCTTTTTCGGTAAGGCCGCGCGAGCTTCTATCCTCTTCGATAGGGCATCGGGTTCAGGTTGGTGACGTGTTTTCACTTAAAGTATCTCCCGGCGATACGGTCTACCTCGACCCTCCCTACACTAAGCGACAGTACGCCTCCTACTATCACATTCCCGAAACCATCGCGTATCATGATGAGCCGAAGGTTGAGGGCGTTGCCGGCCTTCGCCCGTGGAAACACATGGCATCGCCTTTCTGCTACAAGACGAAGGCTCTCAGGGCGCTTTGTGACTGCGTAGGCGGGCTGGACTCACGCCGTATCTTCCTCTCGTACAGCTCGCAGGGGCATGTGGCGCTCGATGATTTGCTTGATGGCCTGTCGGAGCTCGGCAAAGTTGATGTTTATGAGCTTGGCGAGATTGGGAGGTATAGGCCCAACAAGACCGCCGCTGAAACTGGAGCGGTGGTCGCTGAATATCTGATTGAGATTGATAAGGATTAAAGGGACTTAGGCTGTGGCTCATCCGGACACGACAGAGAAAAAGCGATTGCTCGCCGCCAGTGCCGTCATTGCTGACGCTACCTCTGGACTCAACAACTATGCCGAAGCAAAACTTACGCTTCTTGAGTACGTATCCTGCAGTTATTCCGGAATCAGCATCACAGACTACTTCCGCGTTACGGGCTATACCCCTGCGTTCGAGCCTGCGAATGAAACTGTATCCAAACTGCGCGTTGAGATCGACGCATGTGGCATAGCCTACCCTGTGGCGCTTTCTGCCCTTGCGCGAATTGATCTAGACGAGCTGGAGACGAAGAAAAAAGGCTCCGTCTATACCGACTTTAGGCTTGCGGCTTATCTCGCTCAAGCCGTCATGCCAGGATATTCTGGCGGCGCCATACTTGACCCCTCCTGTGGTTCCTCAATCCTTCTCGCGGCCTGCGCTGATTATCTGCGCCAAGCCGGTGCGGATGCGTCGAGCTTTGTTTCCTCGTCCTTGTTTGGCGTAGATCTGGAACCGCTTGCTATTAGGGGCTCGATTCTCGCGCTGGCCTCCTTGCTGTGCGACTCGGCCTGCCTTTCCGTCCTGATCTCTCACTTTGTATGCGCCGACAGCCTTGAACGGGGAGCGGGCTTACTCGCGGCATTCGGGGTAAAGGGCTTCGCGCTCGTAGTGGGCAACCCCCCATGGGAACGCGTGAGGCCTTCGAGAAGTGAATTTGCTCGAGCTCAGGGCGTCGACGCTCGCTATGGCGAGTCTATAGAGAAAATGCCCGAAGGTTATGAGGGGCACCGCGATGAAAGCCGCGCCAAATCACGGTCCATCGCCAATGCGTATGGCCTCAAGGGTGGCATAGATTTGTATCAAGCATTCCTAGCTCTAAGCGTTGAGCTTTGCAGCCGAGGGGGAACCATTGCGCTCTACCTCCCTGCAGGCCTGATTCGCTCCAAGGGGCTTGCTGATGCTCGTGAAATGATTGCCGACAGCTTCGGCAGGGTTGGTATTTCCATCTTCATGAACCGCGCCAAATTCTTTTCCATCGACTCACGCTTCAAGTTCGTTTTGGCGGTGCTCGCTGGAAACGACGAAGGCAATTCACGCCGCAGCATTGAATATCTCTATTGCGACGCAGATGATGTGGGCGTGGGTACTGTCTCTACTCTTGAGTTGGGACGAGACTTCTTTTGCGATTCGTCTCGGGAGCTTGGTGCTCCCGAGGTGAGAACGGCCGAAGAAGCCGCGTTGCTTCGACGAGCCTGGGGGCAAAGCGATCGCATGGCCGAACATGAGCTATTCTCCAGCGTTGCTCCCGTGAGAGAGCTCGATATGACTTTGGACCGCTCTCTTTTTCAAAAGAAGGCTGAACCGGGTAGCGGGCTCATGCCGCTCATCGAGGGGCGCATGGTCTCGCCCTACCGTTGTGGGTGCAAGCAATACGTTTCTGGAGAAGGCAGGTCGGCCAAGTGGAAGGTCGTCCCTCCCGGAAGCAGCAGGATTAAGCCTCAGTTTTATGTCTCTAAAGACGATACGAGTTCGTCTCTACGCGAGAGGACAAGTAAAGCTCGCGTCGGGTATTGCGACATAGCCGGACAAACCAACGAACGCGCAATGCAGGCTGCTCTTATTCCAGCTGAATGCGTCTGCGGGAACAAGGTGCCGACACTTCTCTTTAACGACATGGATGTTGCTTTCCTCTGGCTAGGGATAGCCAACTCTTTTGTTTTTGATTGGCTGGTCAGACGATACATCACTACGACCATAAACTTCTTCATCTTAGAGAACCTTCCGTTTCCACGCATTGACCTGAAGGACACTACGGGCTCTCAGATTGTTGACGCCGTTAGAGAGCTGATCGAGCTAAAAGACGGCGATGCCGGGTGGAGCAATGAAGAGAACTGGCAGTGCGCGTGCCTGCGAGGCGAGATAGATGCTCTTGTTTTGCGCGCATACGGACTTGGTCCCAGCGACTTCGAACTCATCGTTAATGATTTCCCCCTTGTCGATCGAGTTAACGCTGCTTTCTCTCGAGGTCATAGACCTACCTTTGATTTGATCAGACACTACTTAAGCGGCGAATGCGAATACTTGGAACGCGCACGAGAGGCGTGGGCACATGGGGCTCTGCCCTATGTGCCCAACGAGCATTTGCGTCAGTTGACAAGGGCGGAAGGTAAGGAGGTTTGATGTGAGCGTCGTTGAGGTCTTGTGCCACGAGATGCGCCCTGCGGATATATTGAAGATTAAAGCAGAGTCCAACAACGCGAATACGGGTGGTGGCGCACGTGACCTGCGCTTCAGATTGGAGTTTGCCCCTTGCCTCGACAGGTTCTTTCCTGTCGAGATAGTTCACGAGAGGAATACCCCCTACAAAATCGCTGAGTTCGAGCACCTCGGAGCAGACAAGACGCGCACCGTAGAAACCGTTCGTTACGCGTTTAAGCCGACAAACTCTAGGCCAACAGAAGTTAGGATTGCCCAAATCAATAAGCTTAACTTCTTTCTTGACCTTCCTGATATTGCCGAGGGTGATGGCATGCTGTTCATGGCTTTCATCCGTAAGTCTAGTGGGCTCTCGCAAGCTCAGTACTTGACTGAGAAGCAGATCAGCCATCCTAGAAGCAATAAGATTATCGCTGCGGCAATGTATGAGGCGATAGAAGAGAAGCACGGAAACGATGCCGTTGTGTTTTCAGTTGACTTGGTGTGAGGTGAGAGAATGCAAGAACAGCTCATGATGGAAGCCAAAAGGGTTTTGAGGATGCTTGCCGATGACAAGAATGTTCTCTTGACGGGGGCGCCTGCGACCGGCAAGACTACTCTGCTTAATATGGCCGAACATCTCTTCCTTGAGAGAGGAGAGACCACCGTAGACCCCTATGGAGCTGCCGCTTTTCCCATTGCGAGCGCCTCTGACGAGGGTGCTTTCCCCGGCGGAGGGTGTAGCAACCGCAAGGTATTTAGGACGACATTTCATCAAGGGACTCGGTACAGGGATTTTGTTCGCGGCATCGTCCCCGTCCCAGACGCGAGCACGGTCAAGTTTGAGGTCTCCAAAGGATTGCTTTGGCAGGCATCAGAGTTTGCAAAGCAGTCTGACTCTGCTGCGCTTCTCATCATTGATGAGATCAATCGTGGCCCAGCCGTCAGCATTTTCGGGGATATGATTTCAGCTTTCGAGGCCGACAAGCGCTTAGACGACGATGGTGGGATCATCGCTGGGAAGACCGTCACCGTTCAGATACTCAACGACAAGGCCGAGCTTGAGGACTATCAACTCCCAAGCAGGCTATATATCCTTGCCGCCATGAATCAGGCCGATTCTTCCGTGGAACCCATGGACGCTGCGTTTATGCGTAGATGGAAGAGGGTCAAGATCTGTCCGAACATCGCCGGACTTTGCCTTTACTTTGGGATTGATGATCCGGGAGGCGATTTCCCAGATGAACCTGCGAGTGCGGCGGACGTTTACGGACTCGCCGCTCATGCCCTCACCGTCATCAACTATAAAATTCGGTTAGGTCGAGGAGAGGATTACCAGCTTGGGCAGGGCGTGTTCATGAAGCTTCCCTCAAGCGAGCTGCCTAGAGACGTCGCGGGCGCTCTTCGCTATATTGCCGAGTGCTGGCCTGTTGTGGACGCCCACATCGAAGAGGTTTTCTTCAACGACAAGGAGGCCATAGCCGAAGTCCTCAATGCGGGTGCGGAGTCTTTCTTCGGGCTTAAGAGCTCCACCTTTGCGGGAAGGCAAGTCATCACAATCGAAAAAGCCGACATTGATGAGAGCAATGTGTACACAATGATGCTCTCGCTTGTGAGGTAAGCCTTGGCCCGAATTGTTCTGATAGAGGACAAGCCCTACAAGGAGCCGATACCCAGTTTAGCCATTCGGCTGGGCATTGAACCCTATGATCTGATGAGCTGCCTCTCGGCTGCAGATGCCTATCTCTGCAAACGTCTATCTCTTAATGGCTCGCTTCATATCGAGCGTAACAGGTTCTCGTTTGAGCGGGTTGCCGGGATATTTCCGGTCTGCGATCAACTTGAGATAGAGGTCGTTCCCAAGTTCATGGACGGGAACGAGGCTTGGCGCGCTGACTTTTTGCTTCTCCTTGCCAGGACGAAGTGGGGGCTTTTGGCTGAGCGACAGATGATAAGCACGACGCGAAGCAAGGACAGGGGCATTAGCGATGCGCTCGCCATGGTATTTCTCTCGATGTTCGACTCTGTTTCCCATGTGCCCATACGCACCTATCGCCGCAAGCAGATACGGCAGTTTGAAATTGAGGGCGACCTCTTTGAGGAAAGCGTTGTCCTTCCGGAAAAGGATGGATTTCTGCAGGACGTTACGGAGTTCACAAGGCAAAACATCTACAACGCCGTAATTGTTGAAGTGACAAGGCTGCTCATTAATAGCGTGACGGACTTTGATTTGAAGTCCAGGTTGATTAGAGTAGCCACTCAACTTGGTGGGCAATCGAGGCTCGACGCCGCCCCGCCACGGAGTGTGCCCTCACGATTCAGGGGCTGGCAAGATCTGTATAGCCTCTGCATTGATATCCTCGATGGCTATGGCATTGACTACATAAGCCAAGGTGAAATGCTTAGTCCGGGCTTTGTCGTACGCACCTCGGATGCTTGGGAAGAATTCCTGCGGCAAGCTTTGGTCGCCGGCCTTAAAGATTGCCGTGTCGCCTTCCAAGAGAAGCATCCATTTGCTCGGAGGGATGCAGCGGTCATGAAGGTCAGGCCGGACTATATCCTGCGGACACCCGATGGCCATGCTTTGTTGGTCGACGCAAAGTACAAATCTCATGACGCGAGTGTCGGCACGATTTCAAACTCAGATGTCTACGAAGGCCGAGCGTTCATGGAAGCGACTGGGATTCAAAGGCTCGTTCTCTTATATCCGTATGGAAGCCCTGTTGGCGGCGGGCATTTTGCCGAATTCCAGCATGTTAGGGATGATGGCTGGGATATTTATGGGGTCAGGGTGCATCCGGGACTCATTGCCTCGGGCGGCTTGAGCGTCTTTGGAGAAGAGATCGGGCAGTTCATGCGGGGTTATTTGAAAGACTCTGTTGCACAGTAGCCGCTTCAGATACAAGGCCCCCCATTGCTATAGCTTGAAGTACAACTCAAAATTGACCTCATAAATCAATATTGACCTGAGAGATCAATTGCAATATCCTTCTACCAAAGGAGGTGGCGATGGATATCGAGTATGCGAGCAAGTCGCTTGAGAAGAGTCTGAAGGACCAGAGGTCGATAACGAGGAACTACGGCAAGATCGCCAAGAACCTCATTCATCGTCTTTCTGACCTGCGGGTCGCGAATGACCTTTCGGAGATTACCCATCTGCCGCCGCCGCGCAGGCACAAGCTGTCCGGCAACTTCGAGGGCTGTTGGGGAATCGACCTCAGCAAGAACATGAGGCTGGTCGTCCGCCCTGTCGGAGAGTTCGATCCGGATGACCTCACGACGATCACGAGCGTCTGTATCGTGGATATACAGGACTACCACTGAGCTAGGAGAGGAGAAGATAGCAATGAGTGATTTCATTGTCGCGCCCGGCGAGATTATCAAGGAGTACCTTGACGCGCGCGGCCTGACCCAAAAGGAAGTTTCGAAGCGCACCGGCGTGAGCGAGCGCCATCTCTCCCAGCTTCTGAACGGGAAGACCAGGCTTACCGAGGACATGGCCCTGAAGCTCGAGAAGGTCATGCCCGACGTTCCTGCGAGCTTTTGGCTCAACTACGAGGTCAAGTATCAGGAGTACCTTGCTCGCGAGCGCGAGGAGGCGCATTTGGAGGAACTTGACCTCAAGGAGATTGCCAAGAGGTTCCACTTCAAGGAAGCTTTTGGGCGTGCGAGTGGTATGTCCCTCGTTGAGCAGGCTACCGCGATGCTTAAGATTCTTGGCATCACAGACTTTGAGCGCTACGGGAACGCCGTCCCTGACGGTATTGAATTCATGCAGGATGGCGGCGATTCTGAGGCGGTTGTGGTGTGGCTCGGGCTCTGCAAGGAAGAGATTGAGGAACAGAACGATACCAAAAACGCCCCGGTGTACTCCAAGGATGCTTTCGTTGATGCACTTTCCTATCTGAAGGATGTGGCTTCAAACACGGATTTTATGGCATCGCTGAAGAGCTGCCGCATGCTGCTCAACTCAGTTGGCGTTTACTTGGTGTACAGGCCGGCTATCGCCAACGCAAAGGTTCGCGGCGCTCTCACATACTATCTCGGGCGTCCGACAATCTACATCAGCGGACGCTACAAGACTCACGGTGATGCTTGGTTTGCAATTGCGCATGAGATTGGCCACCTCCTCGATGGATTGGGCCAGAGGGGCGCAGAGATCTCCATTGACGACCCAAAGCTCAAGAGCTCTGACGAGGACGATGAACGTGCCAATGCGTATGCGAGGAAGTTCTTTGTAGACGAGGATGACTACCGGGCGTTTGCGGCTGCGGGCGATTTTTCCAGCGCCGCCGTGAAGGGCTTTGCGGCCTCTCAGGGGACGCCTCCGGGCATCGTCGTTGCCTTCCTGCAGCATGACGGCTTTGTGCCGTTTGCTGAACTGAACGACTTGAAGGATCGCTTCAACTAGGGGGTGGAGCCGTGTACGTGATCGACATAAAGAATCGGCAAAGCGAGTTCGCAGCGATGAAGATTCTTCAGGAAAAAGGCCTGCTGCGTAGCGACATGATCCCCTTGGTAGAGGTCATTCAAGAGAAGTTAACCTACGACGATAAGATCGACCCGTTCACCGGCGAAATCGTTCGAGAAGAGAAGATCTGCAAGGGCGGGAGAATTATCCACCGAGCAATAAAGGACATGTCCTCTCCGCACGATGTTACGCTTGAGAAGGTTGTCCAGCTGTTTCCCAACCGTCCCGTATTGGTCGACTACTTCAGGTGCGACCTTAACAGGTACCGTTATAAGCCTGATAAGATTCCCCTCGTCATTCAGCTCAATAGAGACCTCGGCCTATACAAGACCAAGGTCCTTGGAATCGCTGCGTACCCAAACTTGATTCCCGTCATCACGGTTAAGCGTGACATTGACGCGCTGAAGCCCGGTGAGGTTGTGGCGCTTGCGGGCCAATTAAGGGCGGATAATCCGGCTCAGCAAATTGCGATTCGCATCGATGACCTTGGGGGCTATGAAAGTGCGGTCAAACAGGTTCTGCGGGCGGACGATTTCCTTCTGTATGATTTCAACGAACAGCCGATTCGCTCGAAGCCAATAGAGTGTATGCAGCTTCGGCGTCTCAATCTCCCTGCGCAGCTCATCGCGCTTTGCTCCCCAAGGGCGCGAAGCGCCACTGGCAGAGATTTTCCCAATGGGGATTACGCCAACATCATCAATAATGTACACCTTGACACCTTTGCAAACTATGGCTTCCAAGGTGTCGGTGATTATGGTGGACTCCGTGACAAACTTCCAGAAGGAGGGACCAACAAAGGCCGTGCCCTTGCCGTTCTTTATGATGGTTCCAGGAACGAATTCAAAACCTTCGTGAACGATGACTATGATCGCGGCCCGAGCGGCTACCAGGATATCATCCCTGATATTCTGGCCGACGCCACGCTCAACCCCAAAGGAAACTGCGTTGCCCTTGGCATTGTTGCAGAGAAATACGCCCAAGGCACGCAGAGCACCTTCGCCGAGTGGATTAAGTACACGCTTATCCGCTATATACAGCAGCTGTCAGAATCTTCGAGGGTGTTTCAGTAGACAATCCCCGGCTCTAGCCTGTTGCGGTAGAACCATTCGTAGTCGATGCCGAAAACCTGCGGCTTCACTTTGCAGAAGTGCTCCCAGTAGGCGCCATAACGCTGCTTGAGGTAGGCCTTGAACAGGCGGTTGATTTTGGCTTGGCCGTTCTCGGCGAGGCACTCCTGGACAATGGCGGGTTTTGACATGCCCTTGCCGCTGATGCCGAAGGTCTCGCAGAGGGCGCGCTTGGGCATGACCATGAGCTGCTTCTCGGAGTCCAAGTCTGTGCTCTTGATGGCCCTGCGCTGCGCCTTGAAGTGGTAAGAGCCGTCCCTTGCGTCTTGCCTGTAGGAGTAAATCCCGCAGGCATCGGGGACGTAGCTCGGGAGCTCCTGCCAGCGCTTCTCGGACGTCACGACGTAGACGGTCTCGAACACGTCGAAGTAGTCGCTCAGCTGGCCTTCGAGCCGGTCGAACGTGTCGAGGTCGGTCTTGATCTCGTAGGCGGCACTGTGGCCATTGACCTTGCACATATCCACGCGGCTGTTGCCGATGGGCAGCTCGAAGATGGAGATGTTTGCCGGGTTTAGCGGGAAGAGCACCTTGTCGATGAAATTAGCCTTGATGGTGGCTTCGTTTGGGTAGTAACCCATCACCAAGTTGTTGATGGTCTTCCGTGCGGCGTATTTGGAATCGAGCACGGGGGCGAAGTCGCCGAGAGCGTCTTGGAGGATGGAGGCGAGCTTGGACTCCGAGAGGACGGTCGAGTACGACTCATAGAGCTGCTTCGCAGTCTCCCTCAGTTCTGTGTCGTCAAGCTGCATGGTCTCCATCTTTACCTCCGATGGGAATCTTACCATGATGACTGAAGAACGCTCCGAGAGTTCGGCGCTCGTAAACCAACGGCTCATATTTGTTCGAGCGCGGCTGCAATGGAGTTCTGTTGCTCGTCTGACTTTGTGGCGCCCGCCTATCTGATCGTATCGAGCAGATAGGCGGGCTTCTTTTGTGTCTGCCGATAGAGCGGAAAGGCGGTTCTCGTGAAGGAGGACTCACATGGCGGGCAGGCGGACGCGACGCAGCAGCAAGCGACGGGCGCGGAAGACCAGGCGGCGCAATGGGAAGTGACGGGCGGCGGCACCGAGGGGGCAACCGCTGGCGATGACTGTCCCCAACGGCTAGTTTGGGCCAACGATTCTTCGGTGTAAAAGACGCACCATGCTTGGGTGGGGGATTGTTATTCGTTTGTAAAGGACATGCCGCGCTTGCGGTAAGGGTCTATCAAATACCCGTAAGAAACCGCAGCTGGCGCGGTTGTCGCACGATCGGGGCTGTATCTTTCCAAACAGCAAAGCGGGCAGGGTGCCCGCGATTCGCATGTATGAAAGGAAGATCATGCTCGATCAGGCTTATTCTCGTCGTCAGTTCCTCGGCCTCGCTGGTGGTCTTGCCAGCTTCGTGGGCCTCGGTCTCGTTGGTTGCGGCGGCTCCGGCGCATCCGACGCCGCTGACAAGGGTAGCGCCGCTGCTGCCGAGTCCGTCTCCGGCGAGGTGACCTACGACGGCGCCTCTTCGTTCCAGGCTCTCGTCGAGGCCGCTGCCGAGAAGTTCATGGATGCCAACCCGGACGTCTCCGTCTCCGGCTCGGGCAACGGTTCGGGCAAGGGCCTGACCGCTGTCGCCGCCGGCACCGTTACCATCGGCAACTCCGACGTCTTCGCCGAAACCAAGCTCGAGGCCGATCAGGTCAAGAACCTCGTCGACCACGAGGTCGCCGTCGTGGGCATGGGTCCCGTCGTCTCCAAGAACGTGACGGTCGACGACCTGTCCCTCGAGCAGCTCAAGGGCATCTTCTCCGGCCAGATCACCAACTGGAAGGAGGTCGGCGGCGACGACGCTACTATCGTCGTTCTCAACCGCAAGGCCGGCTCCGGTACCCGCGCCACCTTCGAGGCTGCCGTCTTTGGCGACGAGGCTGTCGACTTTAAGGGCGACGCCGAGCTCGACAAGTCCGGCGACGTTCAGACTCAGATGGGCAGCACCGACAACGCCATCTCCTACCTCGATTTCTCGCACTTCGATGACTCCAAGTTCAACGCCATCAAGGTCGAGGGCGTGGAGCCCAAGAGCGCAAACGTCACCGACGATTCCTTTAAGATCTGGGCCACCGAGCACATGTACTGTGCAAAGGACGCCGACGTCGCAACCAAGGCTTTCCTGGAGTTCATGCTTTCCGACGACGTCCAGGGCAAGCTCGTCGAGGAGCAGGGCTTTATCCCCGTCTCTGCCATGAAGGTCGTCAAGGACGTCAGCGGCAAGGTTTCTGCTAAATAAGTAATCGCCCCGGAAAGGTTTGCAATGGCAAAGCAACTGCCAAAGCGCGACCTTGAGAACGTGGGCCTGGGCGTCACGGGTGCGTGCGTAGCGCTCGTGACGCTTGTCGTTGCCGCGCTCATCTTTATGGTCGCCCAAAAGGGCCTCTCGGCTTTTCTCAAGGACGGCGTTTCGGTCGTCGAGTTCTTCACCGGCACCAAGTGGGACCTGGCCAACACGGCCGAAAACGGCCTGCCTTATACCGGCGCCCTGCCCCTGATCGTCACCTCGTTTGCAGTCATGGTGCTCTCCACGCTCATCGCGCTGCCCATCGCCATCGGCTCTGCCATCTTTGCGGTCGAGATCCAGCCTAAGTTTGGTTCCAAGATCTTTCAGCCGCTTATTGAGCTTTTGACCGGCATTCCCTCGGTCGTCTTTGGCTTGATCGGCTTTCACGTGGTTGTCGGCCTTATGAAGAGTGTTTTCCATGTGAGCACGGGTCTGGGCATCTTACCCGGCGCCATCGTGCTGGCCGTCATGATCCTGCCGACCATGACCACCCTTTCGGTCGATGGCCTGCGCGCCGTGCCCGACAGCTACCGTCAGGGCTCGCTCGCGCTGGGCTACACCCGCTGGCAGACCATCTGGCACGTGGTGCTCAAATCCGCCATGCCGTCGCTCATGACCGCAGTCATCCTTGGCATGACCCGCGCCTTTGGCGAGACGCTCGCCGTGCGCATGGTTATCGGCGGCATCGAGGCCATGCCGACGTCACTGCTGTCGCCGGCGTCCACCATTACCACCACGCTCACCACGTCTATGGCGGTCTATGCCGAGGGCTCGGCCCAGGACGATGTTCTGTGGGCGCTCGGTCTGCTGCTGATGGGCATGAGCCTCATCTTCATCCTGATCATCCACCTTATCGGCCGCAAGGGGGCGAAGGCTCGTGGCTAGCACGCGCATCCATATCGACGAGGCGAGGTTCGGGCGCGTCCAAAAGCAGGACCGCATCGCCACGGGCGTGCTGACGGCGATCGCCGCCATCGTCATGCTCATCGTCGTCTCCATGGTGGCCTATATCCTGTTCGAGGGCGTCTCGACGCTGTTCCAGCCGGGCTTTCTCACGCAGCCGTCGCGCGCCAACGGTACCCAGGGTGGCGTGCTCTACCAGCTGTTCGACTCGTTCTACCTGCTGCTGATCACTCTGGTCATCTCGGTGCCCATCAGTCTGGGCGGGGCGGTCTTCCTGGTTGAGTACGCGCCGAACGGCCCTATCCGCGACATCGCCTCTACCGCCATCGAGACGCTGTCCTCGCTGCCTTCCATCGTCGTCGGCATGTTCGGCTTTCTGGTGTTCTCGGTGCAGCTGGGCTGGAAGTACTCCATCATCTCCGGTGCTGTCGCGCTCACCATGTTCAATATCCCCATCCTGGTGCGCGTGATCCAGCAGGCGCTCGAGGACGTGCCACAGGCCCAGCGCGATGCATGCCTGGCCATGGGCCTTACCCGCTGGGAGGCCACGCTGCACATCCTGATTCCCGAGGCCATGCCCGCCATCGTGACCGGCATTGTGCTTTCGGCCGGCCGTGTGTTTGGCGAGGCCGCGGCACTGCTCTTTACCTCGGGCATGAGCTCGCCGGTGCGTCTGAACTTCTTGAGCTTTAACCTGTCGAGCCCCACCTGCGCCTGGAACGTGTTCCGTCCCGGCGAGTCGCTCGCCGTGCACATCTACAAGATCTATGGCGAGGGCAGCCCCGAGGCTCAGCAGATCGTTTGGGGCACCGCTGCACTGCTGATGATTTGCGTGCTGCTGTTTAACGTAATCGCCCGTATCGTGGGCAAGCAACTGGCAAGGAGGATGACGGCCGAGTGAGCGAGATGAAAGCAACACCCGCAGCCGAAGCGGCACCGTCCGAGACCCAGAACTTCCTGTCGAGCGTGGGGGAGAGCGAGAAGCGCGTGCGCGCGAGCGGCAAGGCCGTGAGCGACGAGGTCGTGCTCTCCACCAAGGACGTCAACGTGTACTATGGCGACCACCATGCCCTGCACGATACGTCGCTCGACTTTCACAAGGGCGAGATCACGGCGCTCATCGGGCCTTCGGGCTGCGGTAAGTCGACCTTCTTACGCAGCCTCAACCTGATGAATCGCGAGATTCGCGGCTGCCGCGTGGAGGGCGAGATCAACTACCGCGGGCGCAACGTGAACACCAAGACCGAGAACACCTACGAGTTGCGTCGCTCCATTGGCATGGTATTCCAACAGCCCAACCCTTTCCGCAAGTCCATTCGCGACAACATTACGTTTGCGCCCAGGCGTCACGGCATTACCGACCGCGACGAGCTTGATCGTATGGTCGAGGAAAGTCTGCGTGGTGCGGCGCTGTGGGACGAGGTCAAGGACAAGCTCGACAAGAGCGCCTACGCGCTTTCGGGCGGCCAGCAGCAGCGTCTGTGCATTGCGCGCACGCTGGCGCTCAATCCCGACGTGATCCTGTTTGACGAGCCCTGCTCGGCGCTCGACCCCATCTCGACGCTGGCGATCGAGGACCTCATGTCATCGATCGTTGCCGACCGTGCCATCGTCATCGTGACGCACAACATGGAGCAGGCGTCGCGCGTGTCCAACCGCACGGCGTTCTTCTACATGGGCGATATGGTTGAGTACGACGAGACTGACGAGATTTTCCAACGGCCCAAGGATAAGCGGCTGAATGATTACCTCACCGGCATGTTCTCCTAGTCCGGGACATGCTTGAGGCCCGCGGCGGCCACGGTTGCCGCGGGACTGATTGGAGAGGCGGGTCATCTCTTGCGGGAGATGGCCCGCCTTTTTGCTCCGCGACCGAAACGACCACCACAAAGGGGACAGGCACCTTCGTGGTGGTTTGGGGTGGGGCTCGCTGCTATCATGGACAACGTTGAATTTCTACGAAGGAGCAGGGCATATGGCGATTCTTTTGGGATGCGATTCCGTCAGCCTAGAGTTTCCCACCAAGCATATTTTCGATAGCGTGACGCTCGGCGTGGGCGAGGGCGACCGCATTGGTATTGTCGGCAAAAACGGCGACGGCAAGTCGACGCTGTTGAGCGTGCTCGCCGGCACGCTGGAGCCCGACGATGGTCGCGTGACGCATCGCCGCGACACGACGATCGGATTGCTCGGCCAAAAGGACAACCTGGCCGATACCGACACCGTGCATCATGCCGTTGTCGGTGACACGCCCGAGTATGAGTGGGCCTCGAGCCCGCGCACGCGTCAGATCCTGGCCGGCCTTATTAGCGATGTGCCCTGGGAGGGCACGGTGGGCGAGCTTTCGGGCGGCCAGCGCCGCCGCGTGGACCTCGCGCGCCTGCTGATCGGCGACTACGACGTGCTCATGCTCGACGAGCCTACCAACCACCTGGACATGCGTACCATCAACTGGCTTGCGCGTCACTTAAAGGCCCGCTGGCAGCGCGGTCAGGGCGCCATGCTCGTGGTCACGCACGATCGCTGGTTCTTGGACGAGGTTTGCACCAGTATGTGGGAGGTCCACGACGGCCAGGTCGATCCTTTCGAGGGCGGTTACTCCGCATATATCCTGCAGCGCGTGGAGCGCGACCGTATGGCCGCGGTTACCGAGGAGCGCCGTCGCAACATGGCGCGCAAGGAGCTCGCGTGGCTGAGCCGTGGTGCCCAGGCGCGCTCCACCAAGCCCAAGTTTCGTGTGGATGCCGCTCGCGAGCTGATCGCCGACGTACCGCCCGTGCGTGACGAGTTGGAGCTCAAGCGTCTCGCCGTGAGCCGCCTGGGCAAGCAGGTTATCGACGTGGTCGACGTGGACGCCGGCTATGCGGATACCGATGGTGCGCCCAAGCAGGTGCTCTCTGATGTGACCTGGCTCATCGGTGCGGGTGACCGCTATGGTCTTTTGGGCGAGAACGGCGCCGGCAAGTCGACGCTGCTCGACGTGATCCAGGGCAAGATTGAACCCATGCGCGGCCGTGTGAAGATTGGCCAGACGGTGCGCTTTGGCGTGCTGTCGCAGCAGCTCGAGGAGCTGGAACCCTTCATGGGTGACACGATCCGCGAGGTGCTTGGCAACTATAAGAAGCACTACGTCATCGACGGCAAGGAGACTTCGCCCGAGAAGCTCTGCGAGCGCCTGGGATTTACGACGCAGCAGCTCTGGAGCCGCATCGGCGATCTTTCGGGCGGCCAGCGCCGTCGCCTGTCGCTGCTGCTGACGATCCTGGACGAACCCAACGTGCTCATCCTGGACGAGCCCGGCAACGACCTGGATACCGACATGCTCGCGATTGTCGAGGACCTGCTCGACGGCTGGCCCGGCACGTTGATTCTGGTGACGCACGACCGCTTTTTGATGGAGCGCGTGACCGACCAGCAGTGGGCGCTGCTCGACGGTCATCTGACGCATATGCCCGGCGGCGTCGACCAGTACCTGCGCCTGTGCAACGCTACCGCTGAGGGCGAGCCCGTGGGCGCGCCGAGCGCCAAGACCGGCACGTTTGACACCGGTGCCGCGGCAGCTGCGGCCGAAAAGCCTAAGGCAAGCGGTCAGCCCAATGGCCTTTCCAACGCCGAACGTCAGAAGCTCCGTCGCGAGGTGAGCTCGCTCGAGCGCAAGATGGAGACGCAGCGCGCTCGCGTTGAGGAGGCCGAGGCCGCGATGGCACAGGTCGACCCCACCAACTACACGGCGCTGGGCGAGCAGCAGGCAAAGATTGACGAGGCTCACGCCGCCATGGACGAGTTGGAGATGGCGTGGCTCGAGGCGAGCGAGAAGCTCGAGGGCGAGGAGTAGGCGAGGATGATCAAGGCCGCGTTTTTCGATATCGACGGCACGTTGCTGAGCTTTAAGACGCACCGGATTCCGGCGTCGGCGCAGCAGGTGCTCGACAGCTTTCGCGAGCAGGGGATTGCGTGCGTGATTGCCACGGGTCGCCCGACCTACCAGATGCCGGATTGGCTGTTCGACTTGGGATGGGATGCGTACATTACGCTTTCGGGCCAGCACTGTTTTGATTCCAAGGACGTTTATCGCAGCTGCCCGATCGATCCGGACGACGTTGCGGTGATCGTGGACCAGGTGGCGCAGGGACGCTATGACTCGCTGTGTATGCAGGGCGAGAACTCGTTTGTGAACCGCCTGTCCGAGCGCGTGGTGACGGCCGGCAACAACGCGGGGATCGTCTACCACGAGGAGCCGTTTGAGCACGCCTTTGACGCACCGGTCTACCAGTTTTGCGCCTTTGTGGATCCGGCCGACGAGCATATCGTGACCGACGCTGTGGCGCATTCGCTTACCACGCGCTGGTGTGATCTGTTCTGCGACATTATCCCTGCCAACGGCGGCAAGGACCTGGGCGTGGCAGCGACGCTGGAGCGCCTGGGTGTCGACGCGAGCGAGGCGATTGCCTTTGGCGACGGCGAGAACGACCTGTCGATGTTTTCCGCCGTGGGCACGAGCGTGGCCATGGGCAACGCGCAGGACACGGTGAAAGCTGCAGCGACCTACGTGACGACCGCCGTGGATGACGACGGCATCTACAACGCCGCGAAGCACTTTGGCCTCGTGTAGCTGCGACCCGGCACTTGGGGACGCTCCTTATCTGCCGGCAGCTGGGGACACTCCTTGCGGGGCGTTCCCATTTTGTTTTCGTCCCGCACGTTTTGTGAAACGCGGCTAACTTTTTGGTCAATGCAGTAAGACATGGTCAACTTTTGCGGTAAAGTAAGCCAAGGAAAGTATCCAAAGGCTAACTAGCAATCATCGCGAAAGGCGGCCCATGGCCCTACGTGAATCCGGAGAAGACTATCTCGAATCGATCTACGTTCTGTCGCAGCGCCAAGGCACGGTGCGCTCAATCGACGTCGCCGAATACCTTGGCGTAACCAAGGCAAGCGTCTCCAAGGCCATGGCGACGCTGGAAAGCAACGGCTATGTCGAAATGGGCAAGCGCGATGTGCACCTGACGGAGCGAGGGCTTGAGGTCGCCCGCCAAATGTGGGAGCGTCACTGCTTTTTTGTAGAGCTGCTCGAGGAAGCAGGCGTTTCGGCAGAGGTTGCCTCGCAAGAAGGTTGCCACATGGAGCATTGCCTGAGCGAGGAGAGCTTCGAGAAGTTGAGGGCGATGTTGAGCCGGGGCAGCGACAGGGACCAGTAGCCCCGCCAACCAAATCCAACTCAGACAAGGAACCCCGCCAGCAAGCGATGCCCAAGAACCGCCAGCAACGTCACCGCAGGCCGGGGCCGGGCTTGGTTTTTGAAAACACTCCGCAGACCAGAAGCGCCCCCGTTCGTAGCTCCGAAGGAGCAGAACGGGGGCGCTTCATTGGTCGAGGACGTTTTCAAAAACCAAGCCCGGTCCCGGCCGGAGGGACCACAGGCGCTACAGGTTCTTGACACCCATCGCGCGCATGGCGTTCAGGATAGCGATGATCGCCACGCCCACGTCGCCAAAGACCGCGAGCCACATGTTGGCGATTCCGAGCGCCGCAAGCACCAGAATCAGCAACTTAATGCCCAGTGCAAAGATGATGTTCTGCCAAACAATCGTCATGGTCTTGCGCGCCACGCGGATAGCGCGGGAGATGTTGGACGGCTTGTCGTCCATCAGTACAACGTCCGCTGCCTCGATTGCTGCATCGGAACCCATGGCGCCCATGGCAATGCCAACGTCTGCGCGGGTGAGCACGGGCGCGTCGTTGATGCCGTCTCCCACAAAGGCGAGTTTACCCTTGCCACTTTCGGCCGCGAGCAGCGCTTCAACACGCTCGACCTTGTCGCCCGGCAGCAGCTGCGCGTGGAACTCGTCGAGCCCCAACTGTTCGGCAACGGACGCAGCCACTTCCTCGCGGTCGCCCGTGAGCATAACGGTGCGCTTGACGCCGGCGGCGTGTAGGTCGCGGATCGTCTGCTCGGCATCGGCCTTAACGGTGTCTGCAATCACGATGTGGCCGGCGTACACGCCGTCAACGAGCACATGCAGAATCGTTCCGACGACCTCGCAATCGGGCGCTTCAACGCCGGCCGCGGCGAGCATCTTGGCGTTGCCGACGACGACATGCATGCCGTCGATGGTCGCCGTCACGCCGTGCCCCGCGTCATTAGCGGAATCCGTCACGCGCTTGGGGTCGGGCTCGCCCTGGTAGGCGGCGCGCACCGACTGCGCGATAGGGTGATCGGAAAACGACTCGGCAAGGGCGGCGACTTCGAGCAGCGACTGCTCAGTATAGCCTGCCTCGGGGTGTACCGCCACGACCGAAAACGTGCCGTTGGTGAGCGTGCCGGTCTTGTCAAAGACGACGGTGTCCACATCGGCGAGCGTCTCGAGGTAGTTGGAGCCCTTGATGAGGACGCCCAGCTTGGATGCGCCGCCGATGCCGCCAAAGAAGCTGAGCGGCACGCTAATCACGAGCGCGCATGGGCAGCTGACGACCAGGAAGGTCAGGCCGCGCAGGATCCAGTCGGACCAGGCGCCGGTGACCAAGCCACCGCCGAGCGCGAGTACCGCGGCCGCGCCGGTGACGGCGGGCGTGTAGACGCGGGCGAAGCGCGTGATGAAGTTCTCGGTGCGTGCCTTCTTCTCACTAGCGTTTTCTACGAGCTCCAGGACGCGCGCGACGGTGGACTCGCCAAAGGGCTTGGTGGTGCGCACGTGGATGAGACCCGTCATGTTGATGCAGCCGCTGATGATATCGTCTCCGGTTTTGGCCGGGCGGGGGACCGACTCGCCGGTAAGGGCGGCGGTATCGAGCTGTGTCTCGCCTTCGACGATGACGCCGTCGATGGGCACTCGCTCGCCGGGCTTAATGACGATGACGGTACCGACGGCGATGTCATCGGGGGAGACCTGCTCGAGTGTGCCGTCGGCTTGCTCGATGTTGGCGTAATCGGGCGCGATGTCCATCATGGCGCTGATCGACTTGCGGCTCTTGCCCACGGCATATGCCTGGAACAGCTCGCCAACCTGATAGAACAGCATGACAGCAGCGCCTTCGGCCATGTGCGGGTCGGTGTCGGGGAAGAGCACCATGGCAAATGCGCCGATGGTCGCGACCGCCATGAGGAAGCTTTCGTCGAAGGCCTTGCCGCGGCGGATGTTGTTGAATGCCTTTTGGAGCACGTCGTAGCCGGCAATTAGGAACGGCACCAGGAACAGCACGAAGCTGGCGTAGATGTTGCCGGGCTCCCCAAATGCGATAGTGAGAGCGCCGAGCTCGTCGAGGGCATAAATTACGGCAAAAATGACCAGTGCTACCAGGATGCGGTTGCGCTTATGCTCAAGGGACTCTTTCTTCTTGCGCTTCTTCTTTTTCTTCTTGGGATCGGCGGTTGCCATGATTCAATCCTCCCATTTGAATGTATGAACACTCGCTCATATAATTTCGCGAGCAAAGGCCGCGGCAAGCGCGGCCTTGCAGGTTAGCGTAAACCTGGACTAGAGAATGATCTCGCAGTCCGGCTCGGCGTCGGCGGTGAACTCCACGACGCGGTCGAGGACCTCGTCGAACTCGGCGTCGTCGGCCTCGAGCGTCAACTTCTGGGTCATAAAATTGACCGAAACGGACTTGACGCCCTCAAGCTTGGCAAGTTCGTCCTGAAGCTTGCGCGCGCAGTTGGCGCAGTCGATCTCGTCGAGCTTAAACTGCTTTTTCATGGTGGGTTCCTTTCCCTGTTTTTGCGGCTTGGGTGCAGGCCGCGCTGGTACCGTGACTGATCGCTATTCGCAGATGTGGCTCATGCCTTGGTTGAGCATGGTGTAGACATGGTCGTCGGCGAGCGAGTAGAGGATATTACGCCCGTCGCGCCGGAATTTAACCAGGTGCGACTGCTTGAGCGTGCGCAGCTGGTGCGACACCGCGGACTGCGAGGTCTCGGTCGCCTCGGCGATGTCTGCCACGCAGAGCTCGCGGCCCATGAGGGCGTAGAGGATCTTGATACGCGTGGTGTCGCTGAAGACCTTGAACAGGTCGGCAAGGTCGTACAGCAGCTCCTCGTCGGGAAGGTCCTCGGGCGAGCAGGTGGTGGGGACGTCGGGCACGATGGTGGCGTCGATGCTGGACTTTATTTCATCAGCGTGATCGCTCATTGTAATATCCTTTCATATGAACATGCGCTCATATAACTTACTTCCGAGTATATGAGCGCATGTTCATATGTCAATATAATTCGTGAAATTTTTTGCTATCGAATGGTCCTGGTGGCGGCTAAAGGCATCGATGATCGCGGATAAGGTCGCCGATGCCAACGTGGGTACTTTAGCGACGTGCAAAAACGGGCCGATGTCCACTTGGATATCGGCCCGCATTGCATCGCTTGAGAGGGGTGCCTCGGCGTGTCGCTTTTGCACAGGCGCTATGGCCCGGCAGGTATTACTCGCGAATGGCGCCTCTGCTTGGCAATCTACTTGGCAAATAGGTTCTTGAGGTTGAACTCGGCCTGCACGGTACGGAGCATGAGGTCGGTGTCGTCGAGGCCCAGGTGCTGCTCGTTGGCGTCGGCGGCGAGGGTGCCGCGACGGCGTGCCCAGTTCTCGAGCGCGGCGGGCGCGGACTCGCGGGGGAGCGAGCGCACGTCGGCGTCCAGGCTGCGGCAAATCTGGCGCGAGTCGATGACGATAATCTTACCCGCGCGGCGTGCCTCGGCGTAGCCGTCCAAGTGGATCTTGAACCAGCTGTCCTCAAAGGCGGCGTTGTGCGCCATGTACGGGTACTTCTTCATAAGCTTGAGCAGCTGCTTTTGCAGCTCCTTGTTCTCGCGGAAGGGCGTTTTGCCGTCGATGTCGTCCCAGGTGATGTGGTGGATATTCGACAACGGCACGTCCTCGCCGCGGTAGATATCGGGCAGGCCGCAGTAGTGTGCCTCGGCGTCATGCGGGACGGCGTCGCTGGTGAGCTCCATGATCTCCCAGCCCACGTTGATGATATAGCCGCGCTCGGGTGCACGGCCGGTGGTCTCGATGTCGATGCCCAGCACCGTGCCCTGGATGGGCTTGCGGGCGTAGGCGACACCGAGCGCGTCGCGGTCGCCGCGGATCTCGCGCATGACGGACGCGGCGGTGCGCTTTTGCATCTTGCCGATGGCGGCACAGGTGTCGGCGTCGGACAGGCCGCGCGAAAGCGTCGCGGGCGTCACGTTGCGTAGGCGCGCCTCGCCAATCTGGTCGCACAGGTCGCGGTTGCGGTCGGCCAGGTCGCGCACGGTGGCAAAGTCGAAGCCGGGGTCGTCCTCCGCGGTAAAGTACTCGGTCTCGAGCACCTTGAGGGCCTCTTCGCCTTTCTGACGCTCGGATTCCATGGCACCGTGATCGCCATAGATAAACATGGGGATAAACGGTTGTCGCTCGTATTCGAGTGCTTGCGAAACGTTCATATTACTGCTCCTTGGACGGGCCGCGTTGTGCGGCTCGGGTTTGTCGAGTTATGGCGAGATGATAGTTTACCATGGGCAACTATTGGCATCGCGCCTCGGACAATTACAATACCCTAGTTGACCGCTAGGACTTTTACAATGCTGCCGAAAGACACGAAAGGTTCCATCCGTCATGGATTTGCTGATTGATATTCTGCTCGACGCCGGCAAGGACACACTCGCGCTGGTGCCGTTCTTATTGGTGACATATCTGGCCCTCGAGACGCTCGAGCATGTTGCGGGCGAGCACGTCAACGGTACCATCAAGCGTGCCGGCGCCGCTGGCCCCGTGGTCGGCTCGTTGCTGGGCATGGTGCCGCAGTGCGGCTTTTCGGCCATGGCGGCGACGCTGTACGCCGGTCGCGTCGTGACGTTGGGAACCCTGGTGGCGGTGTTTCTCTCGACCTCCGACGAGATGCTGCCGCTGCTACTTGCCGAGCAGGTTCCCGTGCAGACAATGGCGATGCTTTTGGCTTCGAAAGCGCTGATTGCGCTGGTCACGGGCTTTATCGTGGATGCCGCCATTCGCGGCCTGCGCCGCAACGCCCGTGCGCATGCGGCGATTCGCCGTACCGTGTTGGGAACCGCTGTCAATCCGGCGCACGTTAACTGCGCGCATGACGATCACAGCGGCGGTGACATTATCGACGAGGTGGCCGAGGCGGGCGTGAGCGCCGACCACATCCATGAGCTGTGTGAGCGCGACCATTGCGGTTGTGATGAAGAAGAGGACGAGCACGACCACGGACACGGCCACGATCACGGTCATGAGGGCGAGCATGAACACCATCATGACCACGGTCACTCCCACTCACACGAAGGCACGCCCGTCCTGTCGATTATCCGCAGCGCCATCTCGCATACCGTGCAGGTATCGGTATTCATTTTCCTGGTGACGCTGATTCTGGTCACCGTACTTGAGACCTTTGGCGAGTCCGCGATCGAGCAGTTCCTGCGTGGCAACGAGACGCTTGCCGTCCTGGGTTCGGCGCTTGTCGGCCTGATCCCCAACTGCTCGGCGAGCGTGGTCATTACGCAGCTGTATCTGGAAGGCGCACTGCAACTGGCGCCGATGCTCGCCGGCACGCTCATTTCCGCCGGCGTGGGCTATCTGGTCCTGTTCCGCACCAACCGCAGCGCTCGCGAAAACGCCGTGTTCCTGATTATGATGTACGTCATCGGCGCCGGCTGGGGCCTCATCCTTTCTTCCTTCGGCCTCTAAGTAGGCCTAACAAAACGGGCTTCAAAATAGCCATGCTCGGCGCCTGCACAGCGCGGCAAGGCATGGCATTTTGAAGCCCGTTTTTTTGTTGAGCTATGGATTCTGAGCGCTCACACTGCCCAAAACAAAAAGGCAGATTTTCGAGCATATCCCAAAATCTGCCTTGGTTAGCGCAGCAGCTCGGTGAGGTTGCGCTTAAAGCGGGCGCGGTCTTCGCCGGTGAAGGCTGCCGGCCCGCGGGTGCGACCGCCAGCGCGGCGCACCTTCTTTTCTTCGTGGCGAATAAACAGCTGCATGTCGATGGTCGCCTTGTCGTACACGCGCCCGCGCACGCCGATGGCGGCGGCATCGCGGCCGAGCACCATGCTCGCCAGGCCAATGTCCTGCGTCACGACCACATCGCCCGCCTGCAGACGCTCGACAATGGCAAAGTCGGCGCTATCGGCGCCCACGCTCACGTCGAGCGTCGTGACCCAAAAGCCGTGTCGTGCGTGCTCGGCATCACGTGGATCGTCGCGGCGAATGTGCCGCTCCAGGTTCTGCGTGCTGTTGCCGGCGATAACCACGGCAAAGCCCGCCCGCCGTGCACAGTCGATCGACTCGCGCGTAACCGGGCAGGCGTCGGCATCAATAAACAGCGTCCGCGGCATCTAGTGCACCAGCTTGCCAAAGCGGATAGCGCGAATAATCAGCGTCACGCCAAACACCAGGAGCGCGGCGCCGCTAAAGATGACGAGCATCTTTGCCGACCACAGCGGATAGATAAACACGAACATGCCGGCGATGATGGAGAGCGCGCCGCTCAGGATGGCGAGGGCGCGGTTGGACGAAAGCTCGGACTCCAGAATGGACATGACACCTTCGACGATCCAGCCAAAGCCAGCCACGACCACCACGAGCGTGGTGAGCGTCGCGGTCGAGAAGGCCTGATTGCGCAGGATTATGACGCCGCCCAGGATGATGAGCAGGTTGGAGATGATGCTCGTCACGCGCCAGCCGGCGGGCAGCAGCGGCTCAAAAATGGCGGTGAACAGCCTGACGCCAGCCGTGATCACAAAGTAGAAGCCCAGGACGGTCGTCAGGAAGACGAGGGACTTGGCGGGCGCAAACAGCAGCGCGATGCCGGCAAGCAGTGCGATGACGCCCGTGGCGGCGTAGATCCAGCGCACGGCCTTGATTGCCTTGCCTGCCATGCTTTTCTCGTCAAATCCAAACAGATTCGACTGCTGGTCGTCGTTCTTAAAGATGCCCATGAGGTCTCCTTTCCGCACGGCGTTTGCCGTCATTGTTGTTTTTGCGGCGTATGCCGCAGTTGCTACAACAAGTATCGCCTAAAGGCGCCGGCGTATGGGTCGGGGAGGGCGAAGTGTAACCCAAAGGTCCCGATTTGTTCTCGTTGTTCCCCATGTCGCGTTTTTCTATTCAACAGGTGTAGAACATTGCGGCTCTGTTCGTTATTGCCTGCGTTTTAGGTTAGATTTTCCTAAGAACAATTGCCTTGTATTGGGGGTCTCTATGAACGAAGCTGTTCCCGCGGCGCCGTCGAGCGTGGAGTCGATGGCAAAGCAAGGTTGCGAAAAGCTCGGTCTGGAATCGTTTGACGCGCTGGTTCGTCGCGCCCGCACATGCCGCCGTTTTGACGAGTCCATGCGCGTGCCGCGCGAGTTTTTGCTTGAGCTGGCAGAGCTGGCGCACCTGGCTCCCTGCGGCGCCAACGCTCAGCGCCTACGCTTTCATGTGGTGAGCGACGCCGAGGAGTGTTCGAGCTTATTTGAAAAGCTCACATGGGCTGGTGCGCTCAAGGATTGGTCGGGTCCTGTCGAGGGCGAGCGCCCGACCGGCTATATCGCGATCCTTGCAGAGCGTCCCGCTCCGGGCAAGCCTGCCGCGCCAATCACCGAGGCAGACACTGGTATCGCCGCGCAGACGATGATGCTCGCCGCCCGCAGCGCTACGCCCGAGGTGGCGGCGTGCATGTTCAAGGCTTTTCCGCCTCGTGCGATTGATGTCATGGGACTTGACGGCGACAAGTACGAGGTCAAGCTGATCATGGTCTTTGGCGTTCCCGCCGAGACACAGGTGATCGATGCAATTGATTCCAACCCCGACGGCTCTATTAATTACTGGCGTGATGAGGCACAGGTACACCACGTACCCAAGCGCCCGCTTGCCGACGTGCTGGTGTAGCTGCGTCGTCGCGGCGCGATCCGGCGGCAAAACCACCACAAAGGTGCCTGGCCCCTTTGTGGTGCTGCGAGGGGAGGGCATGTGGCCGATCTGTATTTGTTGCGGCATGGGCAGACCGAGCTCAACGTGCGGAACATTTTGCAGGGCTGGCACGATTCGCCGCTTACGGTGCGCGGGCGCGAGCAGGCACTGGCGACGCGCGCGGCGTTTGAGGCGCGCGGCATCTCCTTTGACCATGCGTATTCGTCTCCGTTGGGTCGGGCACGGTGTACGGCAGAGCTGATCGTTGGCGAGGGCCGTTCCATAGAGCTGGTCGATGACCTGCGCGAGTGGCATTTGGGATCGTTGGAGGGCACATCAAACCGCGAGATGCCGGCGCAACCCTGGGGCGATTATCCGGTCGCCTTTGGTGGCGAGTCGGAAAGTGAGCTTCGCGCACGTATGGTCGCGGCGCTGTCTCGTATTATGGCCCGGCCTCGGCACGACTGCGTGCTGGCCGTTTCCCACGGCTCAGCCTGCCAGGAGTTTCTTGAGTATGTGGCCGGCGGGGGAGAACAGCTCGACAACGGCGCCGTGCTTCATTTTGGCTATTGTGATGGGGCGTTTTCGCTCCTTGATTGGTAACGAGCGAAAGGACCCCCCTATGAATAAAGATCTGTATCTGGTCCGTCATGGACAGACGATATTCAACCTTAAGCGCATTATTCAGGGTTGGAGCGATTCGCCACTCACGCAGCTTGGTTGCGACCAGGCGGTGCGCGCCGGTATGTTCTTGCGTGCGCGTGGCATCGAACCCGATCATGCCTACACCTCCACACTGCACCGCACCGAGCAGACTATCGCCAACCTGTGGCCGGGCCTTGCCTACGAGCGCCTTGATGGCCTGCGCGAGTGGTTCTTTGGCGACTTTGAGGCCGAGCGCGTGATGCTCATGCCCGAGCGTCCGTGGCGTGACTTCTACCGCCAATTTGGCGGCGAGGGGCAGATGCAGGTGCGCGAGCGCATGGTGGCGACGTTGACCGATCTTATGCGACGTCCGGACCACGAGTGCGTGCTCGCGGTGAGCCACGCCTCGTCCATCAAGGAATTTTTGGACCACGTGAGGGGAGCGGCGGCCGACGAGCGCGAGCGCGTTCCGGGCAACTGCTCGGTGCTGCATTTTGCGTTTGACGATGCGACGGATACGTTTGAACTGGTCGAAGTCTTTACACAGGAAGATTATGCGCGCGAGCTGGGTCTTGAGCCACTGGTGGCGGCAGCGGGTCCGCAGCGCGGGTAGCGCGGGCGTGGCGATGCGGATTGCCGACATCATTGCTCGATGCGAAAGGGGCGGGGATGCATGCGCATGTATCCCCGCCCCTTGTTTGTCGAGCTGCCGAGTCTTTGTGCCGGGCGTTTAGGCCCTGTTAGAACCGTGCGATCTGGTGGGTCAGCAAACCCGTCGGAACCTGCGGTGCGCCGCCGGCAACCTGCGCGGCGGGGAATAACGCGGCAACGGTAAAGTTGAACGGCTCTTTGCCCGTGTAGGCGCCGGCTGCGCGGGCTTCGTCTGCCAGGAGCTGCGCCGCCCCTGCTAGCGCGGCAGCATAGGTGGGGTCGTCTGCCGGCGTCGGCTCCGGTGCCTGGTCGAGCATGGCTCGGATGGCAGCAACGGCGTCCTCGCGCTTGACCTCCCACGCGCGGTGCGTAATGCCGGCGGGGTCGGTGACGGCATAGAGCGACGCGCCCTCTTTGGCGGCACCGAGGATGATATCCATAACGGGCGAGGCCTCGTAGGCGAGCGACACGGGGCGCGGCTGCACCTTAAGCTCGGCGATTGCACGGGCGGCTGCAGCCGCATCTGCGGGGGTCGCGCCGTCGCCCGTCAGTACGCCGACCGGGCAAATTGCCACAACGCCCGTCACGCGCCCTGGCTCTCCGGAGCATTCGTACACGTAATACGCCGCGCCCGGATCTTTGAGCATGAGCCCGTCGGCAATGGCGCCGCGCAGGGCGTCGTTGCCGCTTAGGATGCCGCCCATCTGCGGCAGCGCTTCGAGCACGCGATCCTGAGCTGGGCGGATGCAGGGAAACGGAAGTGCTTTCATGGGCGATCCTAACGCGCGAGTCGGTTTGTTCGCGGCTTATTATGCCCCAACTTGGACGCTTGCGTCCCAGAGCGTGTTGTCAACAAGCGCGATGAGCACGTTCTGGCAGCGAACGATATCGGCATGGGCCCCGGCTCGTTGGGCTTATGCGCGAGCACCAACGAGCCGGGGCCGTAGCTCATGCAATTGCGGTTACCCGTCTTGCCGGCAATGACGGCGGTATCGGTGCAGCCGGTAAAGAAGCCGACGGTCGTGTCCGCGTCCGTCACGTCATCGGCGGCGCGCTTGAGCGCAGCTAGAAGGGGAGAGTTCGGGTCGCGCTCGATGGCGTCCCAGGGTGACGGTATCCATGTGGCAGATGTAGACGAGCCTCGCCTCGTCGCTCACGCCCGGCACGGTAATCATAAGGTTGCGGCGCCCGGGGAGTACTTCGAGCTCCTCAATCTGCACGGCACCGAGTACTGGATGGCTCAGCTGCGCCATCCGCTCCTCAGCCAACGCCTTGATATAGCGCTCGATCTCGCCCTCATACGCACCCGGGGTCCGAGCTGTCAATCTTCACAAGCTCCTGCACAAGGCGCCAGGCAAAGTCCTCATCAACCATATGTAACCTCACAATCAGTTTGCTTTGCAAACCGATTGTGAGTCACCTGCAGATTCGCGACGCGCGCGTAGCAGCATTTACCGTTCGCAGGCCGAGCCATCGCGTTTGCCGTCCGGGCGGGTTTACAAACGACGCGGTGGGTACGTACCTTTCATGGACGACATGCTGTGCGACATATCTGCCTTTCGGTATCACCGGATACCTCCACAGGTTTTGGCAATAATGCCGGACCTGCCCGATTCTGTGGACGATCCGCGCAGGGAACGTCTTTGTGAGCATCCGCTCGTCAAGCATTTCCTGGGCACCCCGTTACATGTGTTGGCGCAGGGCGGCTGCGGACGTAAGGGCGGTCGCATCGTCAGGCATGTTTGGAACGGGGAGAGGCCGTTTGGCTCCGTGCGGCAGACGGAGTTTGGCCTTGATGTCGCGTCTCCGCTCTTTACCCTGCTAACCCTGGCTTCCTCGGTCTCAAACGAGCGTCTGATCATGTGCATGTATGAGATGTGCGGTACCTTTGCCGTGTGCAAGATTGCGCCTCAGGTAAAGTTGGCGCTTGAGCAGGCATATGGGGGCCGATGGGGTGACGCACGGTTGGGCTGGGAAAACGTAAAGGATGCCTCGGGGAATCCAACGGACTTGTGGAAACGACCTCCCTTGATCGAGCTTTCTGAACTTACGGAGTTCGCAAATAAGATCCAGGGGCTCCGCGGTGCTAAATCGTTCACGCGTGCCGCGAAATGCATTACGGGGATTGTGGCATCGCCGCTTGAGGTCCAAGCTTCGATGCTGTTTGGCCTTTCGAGGCTGCGCGGCGGCGAAGGGCTGCGCCTTACCAATAACGTCGAGATTCGCATGACGCGCAGCGCCCGCCTGATTTCGGGGCTTGATAGGCGCTACGCCGATATTCTGCTGGCAAATAAGGACGGCAGCCGAGAGTGCCTGGTTGAATGCCAAGGTAAAGCCATTCACGGATCCATAGAATCCAAGATCTCGGACTCCGATCGAACGACGGCCCTGCAAGCCATGGGATATCCCGTCGTTCTGATGACCTATGGTCAGCTGGTCGACTCCGATGCCTTCCATGTAGTGATGGAACTCATCATGTCCTATCTCGATATGCCGTTGAAAGACAAGACGCCGCGGCAGCAGGAGCTCGAACGGCGACTTCGTGAGGAGATTTTTATCGATTGGGCGGGAATGTAGCCGCGCGGGTGGAAAACGGTCGCGGAAGCTAGGGTTTTAGTTGCGAATAGCCTTCAATTGCTCCTTGGAATTGGCTTGAAAAGTGCTACCTAGAGCAAGTTATTTCGGAAAATGGACAGTCAACTTTAGTTTGGCATATAGAGATCGATTTTTACCTACTAAAACCCCTGATAAAGCTGTTTGTAAAAGCAGTTGTGCTTAGCGACTAGGGCCTCACTGTCGATTATCCGAAAAAACTTATTATGGGTAGCATTTTCAAAACCAGCCGGAGCAACGAAATCGGCCCCCGTTTCGTGAAAACGGGGGCCGAATGGGCTTCATGGTCTGCCTGGCAGGCTTGGCGCCGGCGCTATTTGATCACGCGCACGCGGTACATCGACGGAATTTGCTTGAGCGCCTCGATGGTGCTGCTGTCCAGGTGCTCGTCGGTGTCGAACATGGTGTAGGCGTTCTCGCCGGCGGACTCGTTGGTCATACGCTGCACGTTGGCGTTGTCCTTGGCCAGGATTGCGGTGATCTGGCCGATCATGTTGGGCACGTTGGCGTGCAGGCAGGCGATGCGGCTCGCGGCGCGCGCCTTGCCCATGCTGCAGGCGGGGTAGTTGACGCTGTGTGCGATGTTGCCGTTCTCCAGGTAATCCTTGAGCTCGCTGATGGCCATGTCGGCACAGTTGGCCTCGGCCTCGCCGGTGCCGGCGCCCGAGTGAGTGGTGATAAACGTATTGGGCATCTTGACGGTCTTGGGCGTGGCAAAGTCGCAGCTAAACCAGCTGAGCTTTCCCTCGCGCAGGGCAGCGTCGACGGCGTCCTCGTCAATGATGGTTTCGCGCGCGTAGTTGATGAGCACGGCGTCGGGCGCCAGCAGGTTAATCTGCTCGGTGCTGATCATGCCGATGGTGTCTGCCTTGCTGGGCACGTGCACGGTGAGGTAGTCGCAGCCGCGGCAGAGGTCCTCGAGCGTGCCCACGCGCTGCACCTCGCGGCTCAGCACCCACGCGTGCTCGACGGAAATGAACGGATCGTAGCCGTAGACATCCATGCCCAGATCGACGCAGGCGTTGGCGACCTTGGAGCCCACGTTGCCCAGACCGATAACGCCGATGCGCTTGCCCTTGAGCTCGCGGCCCACAAAGGCCTTCTTGGCCTTTTCGGCGTCGACCTGAATCTCGGGGTCGTCGGCGTTGTCGCGCACCCAATTCATCGACTGCACCACGCCGCGGCTCGAGAGCACCAGCATGCCCAGGACGAGCTCCTTGACGGCGTTGCTGTTGGCGCCGGGGGAGTTAAAGACGACGACGCCCTTTTTGGCGTACTCCTCGATGGGGATGTTGTTGACGCCGGCGCCGCAGCGGGCGATGGCGCGGATGCCCTCGGGCAGCTCGTAGCCGTGCAGGTCGGTCGAGCGCATCAGGATGGCGTCGGCCTCCTCGGCGGTGTCCACAAACTCGTAGCCCTCGCCAAACTCGACTTTGCCGTCCTTGGTGATGTCGTCGATGGTCTTAATCTTGCGCATGGAAAAACTCCTTAGCAGGTTTTGATCTAAACAGGGTGGTCTGAGGTGGCTGGTCGGCCCGCGCGTTGCGGGCTAGTTAGATCGCGGACTCAAACTATGCTGTGCTTCGAAGTCCTTCATGTACGAGGCCAGGGCCTGCACGTCTTCCATGGTTACGGCGTTGTAGACGCTGGCGCGCATGCCGCCCACCAGGCGATGGCCCCTGACGTTTTGAATCTGGTGTTCGGCCGCGCCTGCGACAAAGGCCGCGTCGAGTTCGGTGTCGCCGGTGCGGAATGTGACGTTGGCGATGGAGCGGCTGTCGGCTTGCGTGGTGCCATGGAAAAGCTTGCTGTGCTCGAGCAGGTCGTAGAGCAGGTTGGCCTTGGCCCAGTTGCGCTCGGCCATGGCGGCGAGTCCGCCGGTCTGCTCCACCCAATGGAACACCTTGCCGCACACGTAGATGCCAAAGGTGTTGGGCGTGTTGAGCATGGAACCCTTGGCGGCCTGGGTCTTAAGGTCCAGGTACTGCGGCGTCTGCGCAAAGGCGGGGCCATCTGCGATGAGATCGTCGCGCACGATGACCACGGTCACGCCCGCGGCGCCGGCGTTTTTCTGCGCGCCGGCGTAAATGAGCCCGTATCGCTCGACGTCGAGCGGCTGCGACAGAAAGCAGCTCGAGACATCGGCGACCAGCGGCACATCGCCGCAATCGGGCAGCCCGTGGTACATGGTGCCAAAGATGGTGTTGTTCTGGCAGATGTAGACGTAGTCGAGCCCATCGCCCGCGGCCTCGGCGGCAATGCGCGTGTTGATGTCGGCCATGTTGGGAATGTGGTCGAAATTGGTGTCTTCGGAGCTCGCGAGCAGCACGGTCTCGCCGTACTTGGCGGCCTCCTTGTACGCCTTGTTGGCAAAGTTGCCGGTCACGACGTAGCCGGCGCGGCCGCGGCGCATGAGGTTCATGGGGATGCCCGCAAACTGCAGCGTGGCGCCGCCCTGCAAAAACAGGACACGGTAGTTGTCGGGGATGCTCATCAGGCGGCGCAGGGTTGCCTCGGCGTCGTCGATGATCTGCTGGTACATGCTAGATCGATGGCTCATCTCGAGCACGGACATGCCGCAACCGCGGTAGTCCATCATCTCGTCGGCGATCTCGGCGAGCACGCTTGTAGGCAGCGCGGCCGGGCCAGCTGAGAAGTTGTGCACACGTGCCATCTTCTAGTTCCCCCTCGTAGTCGTTTGAACGTTCGGGATACTTTAGCACAGTGGAGCGCCAGGCGCGACCGCATCACGGTAAAACTCGAGTGCGCCGCTATGATTTACAGGATGGTTACATGGGGGAGGGCGGTCGTTAGGTCTATATCACCGGGATATACCGTGACAAATACTCCTTGAGCGCCGTATTGCACACATAGAGATACGTTCCCAACATGCCGCGCGTCATGAGAACGTAGTAGGCGTTGACGATGATCTTTCGTAGGTCGTCGTCGCTTGCCTTTTTCTTTGCGACGGTATCTTTGAAGTTTGCCTTGTTAACGCAGACGCCCCCTTTGTCGGTGTCGTAGTAAATGTCTGGCCCCAGAATTACGAAGCCGTAGTTGAGGTCGTAGCCCTGTACCGTGTGGATGCATCCGACCTCGTTGACGGCGTTGGGGGAGTTAACCCAATCCTTTTGACTCGAGTTCCAACGTTTAGGGACGCCCTCAATGACGATGTCGAACGCATCTTTGTGTTTCTTCGTTTCCCACTTCCACGCAAAACCTGCCGTCATGCGGGATAGACCAACTTCCTCTTCTTTGGCTTGCTGCAGGGAACAGAAATCCTCAAATTGGTCGACGATTCCAAACTGGTATCTGGGGGTATCGCTGTCCGGATCCCCGGCTCGCGAATCGTAAGGCTCCGATGAAAAGAGTTCTTCGAATTTCATGCCGGCATGCATGTACGCCTTGTTGTCGAGTAGATCATATACAAAGTCGAGATACTCATCGCCGCCGCGTACTCGCATTTGCGTGCTCAAGTTGAATTCTTCGGTTTCAATTTTCGCTTCTTCGAGTTGGTTAAGTCGCTGTTCAAGGCCGTCTCGATTGAGTCCGGATGCGCGAACCTGCTGTTTGGGGTCATAGAACAGGTACGCCTTGTCGCAGCATTTGAATATCCAGTCAACTTGGTTGCTCGTATGCGGAAGGTCGAGACGATCGCAGGTGCTATAGAAGGCCTTGATGCCGGAGCCCATGCTTAGATAATTGCCCAGTCGATGTGCTTCATCGACAAGTAGGATGTCATAACGATCATTTTTGGTTACGTCACTGGGGCTCAAGATATCGCCAGGTTTTAACCCTGGAAGGAAGTGCGTGAGTTTCCTGAGGGTCTTCTTCAGGGAATCCATGGGGGTGACAAAACCGACTCGCAGGCCGGAAAGGTTGGGCTCATTTTTTATTTTGAACATGAGACTGATGGCGAGGATTGTTTTACCTGTTCCCGGCGCGCCATTCACGACGGTTATACGTTCTCTTTTTGAGCCGCCATGTTTTACGTCTTCATGCTCCTGTTCGAGACGTTTGAAAATCGTCTCGATCGTTTCGTATTGGTCGGGCGTAAGCGTCTTGAAAGGCGAGAACTTGAACAGATCGGAGTTCTCGAGCTCTTCAATCGGATGAATCGCGTATTTTTCTTCGCGAAGCTTTGTCCAGAGGTCTCGGAACCTCTGGCGATACTGAGGCCGCTCAAAATAATCGAATTGGGCATAGCCGTTGTTGGCATTGGTGACCTGGTATTTTTCGTCGGCACAGAACAGCTCAATAAGTCGATTCTCGAACTCGAACGTTGCGGATTGGTTGAAGGTGGGATTGTCGATCAGAAGGGTCCGGTCGAAGTCCTTGTCCACGTTTGCAGCGTGTTGTTTCATACGGCGCTGGTAGTTGGTTGTTTGGCCGATGTATGCCGTCTTGTTTTTGCTGTTGGTAAGAATGTAAAGGACGGGCCAGCTCTCGTCATGATGGGTCCCGGGCTTTGGCGTGCCAAAGTCCTGAAGCGATTCGCTTGTCTCAAAGGGCTGGGGTAGGGGAAGCGTGTATTGCCGAAGGGCGAACTCATTACTCATGATGGTCCGCCTTTCTGTATTCGTTAGATGATGCATCGACGGGGTAGCGCTCGCCATTGCGCACGAGTTTGGACGAGAGCGCAGCTGGGAGATAGATTCTGTTTAAATCTGCGAAACGTAGGAGGAAAAGGAGTGTGTCGGCGACTTCGTCTTCGATAGCTTGGCGTTGCTCGGTGTCTTCGAACATTTCTGCAATGCGCTCGTCGCTCACAAAACGAAAGAGCTGAAGGAGCTCGGAGGACTCAGTTGCCATGCCTATGGCAAGCTCTTTTGGCGTGTGATATTTGCGCCAGTCGCGTGCATCACAAAAGTCCCTGACATGTTCCGTCATGGCATCGAGCTTATCCATCGTCCGCAACCTCCCTGATGTTCATTGTTTTATTATGGCCGTATCTGGGATTTATTGCACATCATTTGGGGTGTGCGGTTTGTTCGGTCGCGATTGCCTGGTAGGAGGTTTCACCATGAAGATCGAAGTTGACGTAGATCAGCTGCGCGAGAGCCTGCTCGACCGCGCGGGGTCTGCGGCGGGCGTGGGCTTTCCGGCCGCCATGCTCGACGTGATGGATATCGAGGACGAGTCGCCCCAAGAGCTCCTAGCCCGAGCCGAACGCGAAGGCCTCGACCTCCGTGTCTTCGCCACAGGCGACGATACGGACGACGGCTGGTAGCCATAGCCACCCCTCAACCCTATCCCCACCCATAACTTGCGGTGAAATAGGGACTGTTTAGGCTGCTAGAAGGCCTATTCAGTCCCTATTTCACCGCAAGTTATGGGTGGGGATGGCTACGACGCCAGTGTGGCGATGACGGCTTCGTCGCCGGCGTATATGAGGGTGTTGCCGTCGGGGATGATCGTTTGGCCGTCGCGCTTGAGCATCACCACGATAAACGGGTGCTTGCCTTGTGGCACATCGCGCAGGCGCAGTCCTGCCAGGCGACCGTGGGGCGTTACGGTGACCTCGCGCAATGTTACCTCGGCACGCTCTTCAAACGTCGGCGCGGCCATCACCAGAAGGTCTCCTTCCTCAATTACGGTATCGCCGTTGGGTAGCACCGGGTGCGCACCGTCGCGCAGCACCAGGACCACGAGCATGTCGGCGACGCTGCCAATATCGGCGAGCGAGCGCCCGGCAAACGGATGGCCCGCGCCTACCTTGAGCTTAACGAACGACATGCCGTCCTCGTCGCGGTAATCGTTAAACGTGCGGCGCACGTCGCCTTCCGCGTCGATCATGTCGAGCTTTTTCGCCACTGCCGGTAGCAGCGAGCCCTGCACTACAATGCTCGACACGGCAATCACAAAGACCAGGTCAAATAGGTCGTGCCCACCGGGAACACCGACCACCACGGCAAAGAGGCTAAACACGACCGAAGCCGCGCCGCGCAGACCCGCCCAGCTTACGAGCGCGACTTGGCGAGGATTGGTCTTAAAGGGCGCCAACAGCAGGCCGACGGCGATGGGGCGGCTCACGAAGAGCATAAACGCCATGAGCGCCAGGCCCGGCAACAGCATTTGCGGCAGGCGCGCGGGCGTGACGAGCAGGCCCAGCAAAAAGAAGATGGTCATCTCGGCCATTTCGGTGAGGGTATCAAAGAAGTGGGCCATCTCGACCTTGCCGGTGATGTCGCTTGCACCCAGCACAATGCCTGCCAGGTATACGGCCAAAAAGCCGTTGCCGCCCAGGTAGCTCGGCAGCGCGTAGGCAACGATCGCCACGGCGAACAAAAAGATGGTCTGCGCGCCCTCGGCCGTTGCGTGCGCGCGTTCAATGAGGCGGCTGGATGTCCAGCCGATGGCAAGGCCCAGTCCCACGCCCAGGGTGATCTGCTTGGCCAACAGCACGGGAATGTCGATGTCGCCGCCCGCCGCGAGGGTCGCGAGCACCGCGGTAAGCATGTAGGCGACGGGGTCGTTGGAGCCCGATTCGACCTCGAGCAGCGAGTCAGTCGCGCCCTTTAGCGAAAGGTTGTGCTCGCGCAGCACGCTAAAGACGCTCGCCGCATCGGTCGACGCCACGACCGAGCCCAGCAGCAGGCCGCCGATCCAGTCGAAGCCTAGTGCAAAATGCGCAAAGGCGCCCGTGATGCCGGCGGTGGCGATAACGCCGAGCGTGCTCAGCAGTACCGCGGGCGCGGCGACGGGCTTGGCGCGGTCGATGTTGGTGTTAAAGCCGCCGTAGAACATGATGAACAGCAGCGCCGTACTGCAGACGGTTTCGGTAAGCGCGTAGTCGCTAAAGTCGATGTGCGCCGGCCCGTTGACGCCCAGCAGCATGCCGAGCGCGATAAAGATGAGCAGGGTAGGGAAGGGGAGCTTTTTGCCGACGGGTTTGATGGTCAGACACAAAATGATGACGAGGCCGATAAAGAGAAGTATCTGGTTCATGGGTAGTGTCCGCTCCTGGGTGGTTGGCGTGGCACGGTCAGTTGTCTGCGGTTATTTGTACCCAAAGATGGTGGGTTTATGGGGCCGAGCCGCGGGCGTTCGCATTATCGACACGAGGCGGGGGGCGCGGGCGGTGCTGGTTGGGGCGTTGGTGCTGGTGGCGCGGTGTTTTCGGGGCGTGCGGGCGGCCGCTTGTGACCGTTGGCAGCGGTGGCACTTTCCAGCTTTATTGCAACGGAGTACAATGGGTAACGTTTAAGTTCAACTTGAAGTTTTAGTCGTGGCATCGGGCTTCGGCCGTAATGCAGGGAAAGGCGTTCCATGGCGATCTATGTGACATCTGATGCTCACGGGCACGTGCGCGCGCTGGACGAGGCCCTTTCCAAGATCTCGCTGACGTCCGACGACACGCTGTACGTGCTAGGCGACATGATCGACCGCGGTCCCGATCCGGTCGGTGTCATCAACTTGGTGCGGTCGCTGCCCAACGCTCGCGTGCTTAAGGGCAACCACGAGCAGATCATGCTCGACGCGATCATTGGCCAGGACCCGCTCGATGCCGAGACCTGGGATATCAATGGCGGTTGGACCACGCGTCAGCAGCTCAACGAAATGGAATTTGAGGCATACGAGGGGCTGGTGCGCTGGGCTGCCGCCCTGCCGCTCTACGCGGTGGTCGAGACTGCCGAGCGACCGTATCTGCTGGTGCACGCCGGCGTTCAGACCGAGGCGGCGCGTGCGTTTTTGCTTGAGCATGGTGTCGATTGCGGCGACGGCAGGGGAGCGGTCGATGCCGATAGCGAGCTGCTGCAGCAAATGCTCGCCGTGCAGTCGTCCGATGACTTGCTGTGGATTCGTCACGGCTACTGGGATGCCCCGACGGGGCTGCTTTCTGCCGAGGGCAAGGGCCCGGTCGTGGTGAGCGGCCACACGCCCACGGTGTCGCTGGGGCGTTATTGCGAGGTTGGCGGCCTGGCAGGGCTCGATGAGGAGTCGGGCCGCGGGCGGATGGTGCGCTTGGGTGGCGAGGATACCGCCGGCGTGCCCGATCGCATCGATATCGACTGTGCGGCGGCCACCGGTTCCGAGTTCGGCCGCGTGGGCATCCTGCGCCTGGACGACGGGGCGGAGTTTTATGCGAACATTCTTCCTGGCGAATAACTTTGTTCCGCCGTTCTACCGAACGGCGGCCACGTTGACGCTGCGCAGCCCCGAAGCACCCCATCTTGTCGCTCAAACCGTCGCTCGCGTACGGAAGTACGCGTCGCTCCTCTTTCGCGCCAACCTGAGGCACTTCGAGACTGCTCGCTGTCGGTGCCAAAACATCGACGTTTCTTTTCTTCAAATTGATTCGAATTAGGCGCCGTACGGGTTGCGGTCGCGTTCTATGCGTTGGCGAATGTGGGCGTATTCGACAATCAACAGCACCAGCAGTAGGGCCATGATAGCCAGGTAGCTCACGACGGCACCCATCAGGCCCAGCAGGTTGATTAGGATCACTGGGAGCACTACGCTCACGGCAAAGCAGATCAGGTAGATCTTGGTGACGTCTCCAACGTGGCGCAGCACCGTGATAATGGCGTAGATAAAATCGATGGCCGCGGTTACGCCGCCAGCGACAACCATCAGCAGCGCCAATGTGCGGTAGCGCTCAAAGTTGAGGCCGTACATAAAGCTCATGAGGGGAATGCCGGGGCCGGCCATAAATGCGGCGCATACGCCGGTGATGGCCACGATCAGCGCCATAACGGCAATAATAATCAAGTCAAAACGGCGGCGTTTGCGCAGGTTCGCCCAAATGCTCGACAGACGCAAAAGCTGCGGTTTATAGACAAATCCAATGCTCAGCAAAATAGCCTGCGCCGGAAAGAACAGGGCATTAAAGTACAGCTGATATTTGTAGGCCAGCGTGCCTTCCATCACAAACTTGGGCATGCTCTCGATGAGGTTGAACAGGAACAGTGCGCCAAAGAGCGGGGCGCACTGGACAAACAGGTGGCCGACCTCGCGCAGACTCACGCGACGCGATTTTTCGGTTTCGAGCAGGGCCAGCGGCGCGGTGACCAGCACGAGCGAGACGATGGCGGTGACACCCATGGCCATGGCCGCGATGGGCATGCTGCGCGTAAGGAACAGCGCCACGCTAAAGACCGCGATGACGCCGACGGAGCGCAGCGTTTGGCTCATGCCGGCCAGGTAGAGTTTATCGGCCTGCTGCAGGCGGCCCTCGTACACGTCCGCTACGCCGTCGATCACCTTATACAGGTAGACGCCCAGGCCGATCGTTGCCATCTGCGCGTCGTAGCCGCGGGCACTGCTGTATGCAAGGCCGCAGGCCAGCGCGAATGCTCCGCAAAGCCAGCGGTTGAGCTGGTAGGAGGCAAAGGACGCCTTCTCGTCGATGTCCGAGACCTGAAAATTGCGCACGCCGTAGTTGCACGCGATCATGATGAGCGTGCCGGTGACAAACGCAATGGAGAACTTGCCGGCTTCCTCGGCGCCCACGAGCTGCGTGGACACGATGGTGAGCAGAGGAAACGCCATGCCCCATACGGCGGTGCCCAGGGTATTCCAAAGGTAGTCGCGACGGGTGGCATGATCTTCGTACTCGGCTTCTTGCGTGGAGAAGCCGCCGCCGTAGACGGCTCCGAGCAGGCGGTTCCACCAGGCATTGACCATGCGGTGGATGGGGCCGGGCTGGCGATCGCGCTCGCGGCGACGGCGTGTGGCCTGGTTGCTGTCGGGACCGCCGGCGTTACGCTGGCTTAGCTCTTGGATTCGTGCGAGCTCCTCGGCGGTGTGCGATGCGGGGAACAGGCCGTTCTCGATGCGTCCGCCCTGCCCGTGCGCCCCGCCCGATACGGTGGGGTCGGTGACGCCGTTGCGGCGGGCGATGGCGCGGCGAATACTATCGAGAGGCGAGATGCTCAAGGCGGAGTCCTTTCTATTGCTGCGCTCTAGTATAGACACGACGGCGTTTGATCGTGTTTTTGAACAGGTTGTTCAATATTGTAGGCGGTGCCATTCAGTAGTCGGCACTTAGGGACGTTCCTTATGTGCCGACACTTTGGGAGTGTCCCTAAGTGCCGGCATCTGGGGACACTCCTTGGTTATTGCCTGTTCAAGAGCGTCCCCAATGGCTAGGCCGCTTGCCTGTGATTTTTGACCGTTGGGCGGGCGCTTCGCCGTTGCCGCAAAAACGTTTTTGCATATCGGGTACAACGGGCTTTACGTGAGTAAAGTGCGCGCCGCGTCCGCGTGTCGCGTTTTTAAAGGAGGCCCCATGCCTGGTGTTACCCCTGCAGAAGTTTTGTCCAACTTTGGCATTACGCTGGTCGAAGATCCCGCCGATAATCAGCCCCGCCTGCTGGTCGATCTACCCGCCGCGGAGCTCGTCGAGTACGCTATCCGCCGCGAAGAAGGCCGCATGGCATCCAACGGCGCGCTGGTGATCGAGACGGGGGAGCGCACCGGCCGTTCACCCAACGATCGTTTTATCGTTGACACCCCCGATGTTCACGACAAGATCGCCTGGGGCGCCGTCAACCGACCGCTTTCGATTGAGAGCTACGAGACCATCAAGGCCGGTATCGTCGACTACCTCAACGAGCGCGACGTGTTCGTCACCCGCGGCATGGCCGGCACCGACCGCAACCATACGCGTCGCCTGCTCGTCGCCTGCGAGCGTGCCAGCCAGGCGCTGTTCATTAAGCAAATGCTCGCCCGTCCGCTCGCCCGCGAAATCGCGCGCACCGGCGAGCCGGACTTCTGCGTGCTCGCCGCGCCGGGCTACCAGTGCGATCCCGCCATCAAGGGCCTCAACTCCAGCGCCGCCGTGGTCATTAACTTCCAGGAGCGCGTGATTCTGGTTGCCGGCACCGGTTACTCCGGCGAAATCAAAAAGTCCATCTTCAGCGTCATGAATTACCTACTGCCCGTCGAGGACGACGTGCTACCCATGCACTGCTCGGCCAGCATGGATCCCGTCACGCACGAGACGGCCGTGTTCTTTGGCCTTTCCGGCACGGGCAAGACCACGCTTTCGGCCAACCCCACGCGCCTGCTGATCGGCGACGACGAGCACGGCTGGTCCGACATGGGCATCTTCAACATCGAGGGAGGCTGCTATGCCAAGTGCGAGGGCCTGGACGCGTTCCATGAGCCCGAGATCTTCAACGCCGTCCGCTTTGGCGCCATCTGCGAAAACGTGGTGCTCGATGAGAATCGCAAGCCTAACTATGATGATGTCTCGATCACGCACAACACGCGCGTGGCCTATCCCGTCGAGCATATCCCCAACGCGTGGACCAAGGGTATGGGCACCACCCCGAGCGTCGTGCTGTTTTTGACCTGCGATGCCTTTGGCGTGCTGCCGCCTATCTCGCGCCTGACGGCCGATGCCGCCATGTATCACTTTGTGACGGGCTTCACCGCCAAGATCCCCGGCACCGAGGTCGGCGTCACCGAGCCCACGCCCACGTTCTCCTCGCTGTTTGGCGAGCCGTTTATGCCGCTCGATCCCATGGTCTATGCCAAGATGCTCGGCGAGCGTATCGCCGACGGACGCACCCGCGTCTATCTGGTCAACACCGGCTGGATTGGTGGCGGTTATGGCGTGGGCCATCGAATCGAGCTTGCATACACGCGCGCCCTGGTGGCCCGCGCCCTCGACGGTACCATCGAGGACAGCGAGTTCGTGCACGACGATATCTTTAACGTCGACATTCCTACCACGTGCCACGGTGTGCCCGACGGCATCCTGGTGCCGCGCCAGTACTGGCAGAGCACCGCGCGCTACGACGAGGCTGCGCACAACCTGGCGGTGATGTTTGAGGAGAACTTCGAGAAGAAGTACTCGCACCTGCCCGAGTCCGTCAAAGCCGCCGGCCCGCACGCCCAGGTGTCCGCCGAGGCCCGTCATCGCGGCCGCGGGTTGCTGGGACTCCGCCGCTAGCGCCGCCTTAGACCCAAAACCACCACGAAGGGGACAGGCACCTTTGTGGTGGTTTTGCTCGCGCGGATGACTCAGGTTACAATACGCCTGACATATCGTCCCCTTCTCCGGATGGGGACAGCGCAAGCGCTCTTGTGGCGGCACCGTAGGACTTTGAAGGTGGCCGTCGTAAGGGCGCTTTTTGTTTGGGTGCCCTCGCTCGGGCGCGAATCGTGAAGGGAGCACGTATGAAGAGCTTTATTGCCGAGGATTCATTTTGGGAGCTGTTTCCTCAGGCGGCGGTCGGTGTTGTGGTCGTGGAGGGTATGAAGCCCGCGGCCCAGATACCTCAAGAGGATGTGGACGCGATAGCGGCGCTGCTCGACCGTGCCAATATCGATGCGGAGCGTCATCTGACCAGCGATACAATCAGCGAGAACGCACCGGTCAAGGCATGGCGCGAGGCCTATCGTCTGTTCAAGACCAAAAAGGGCGCGCGCTGTTCAATCGAGAACCTGCTCAAGCGCGTGCTCAAGGGCAAGCCGGTGGGCCACATTACGCCCGCGGTGGATATCTATAACACGGTGTCGCTGTCCTATGCACTGCCCGTGGGAGGCGAGGATCTGCATGCGATTGAGGGGGACCTTCGCTTGAAGGTGACCGACGGCGGGGATGCGTTCCTGCCGCTTGGCGAGGAAGCGGACGACCCGACGCTGCCCGGCGAGCTCGCCTACATTGACGATGCGGGCGCCGTGTGCCGCTGCTGGAACTGGCGCGACGGCGTTCGAACGGCTCTATCCGACGATTCGGCCGACGCGTTTTTGGCGATTGAGTGCGTAGAGCCCGAGCGTATGGGGGACTGTCAGGCCGCCATCGATCGCTTAGCCGAGCTGCTTGAGCGCTATCTGGGGGCGACGGTTGTCGTTAAGACGCTTGTGACCCGCGACAATCCCCGCGTGGAGCTGTAGCAACTTCTGCAAATCATACTCGCCGGTCAAAACCACCACAAAGGTGCCTGTCCCCTTTGTGGTGGTTTTTATGTTGATGAGTTAACAAATAGGGCGCGCAGTGCTGGCGGCCGCTGGGTACGGTTAAGATGTTTACCCGTTAGCATTATGCAAGCGAAAGGCGGTCGTCTCCCATGCAGCAGAGCGACGAGACACGTTTCGAGGACTTTGTCGGACTGATCAGCGGACTCTACAAGGAGATCCAGCGCATTAAGACATCTGAGGGCGCAAGGCTGGGCCTTAAGGGCTCCGACATCATGTGCCTGTACTATCTTGAGCGCAGCAAGGACGGCCTGACTGGTGCCGACCTCGCCCGCATGGCTGGCGTGACCCGCGCTGCCGTCTCGCGCACGCTGGCGCATCTGGAGGAGGGCGGCTACGTCGAAGTCGACGATTCGGGCGATGCCGCCGTTAAGTATCGCGCCCCGGTTCGCCTGACCACGTTGGGCGGCGAGAGCATGAACGAGGCCGATTGTATTATTCGTGAAGTGCTCGACACCACCGGCAAGGCCATGGGCGTGGAGCAGCGTGAGCAGATGTATGCGTCGCTGCGTACGATTCTCAACACCTTGCGCGAGCTGTAGGGCCGCCTGGGCATTTGCTTCCCATTAACAACTGCATCGTCCCGTTTAAGCGCGTATACCGTGCCGGGGCATTGCTGTCAAAATTCCCTGCGCGGGACCTGCGCAAGAAAGGATTCGCTATGTCCGTCCGCATTATTACCGATTCCGCAAGCGATATGTCGCCGGCCGAGCATCCGGCACTGGCCGTTTTGCCGCTGTCCGTCACCTTTGGCACCGATGTGTTCATGGATGGCATCGACATCGATCACCAGCGCTTTTACGAGATGCTCGTGGAGCGCGATGAGCTGCCCAAGACCGGTCAGGTCAACCCGTACGCGTTTTCGCAGGCTATCGCCGAGGTTCGCGAAGCCGGCGATGAGGCTGTGATTATTACCGTGGGCGCTAAGCTCTCGGGCACCAATCAGAGCGCCCGTACCGCGCTAGCCGAGGCGCCGGGCGGCGATGTGTACGTGGTTGATAGCAACAACGTCACCCTGGGTGAACGCATCCTGGTTGAGTATGCGCTGCGCTTGGTGGACGAGGGCCGTAGCGCGGCCCAGATCGCGGCGGCGGTCGAGGCCGTGCGCGACCGCGTGGTGGTTATCGGCCTGCTCGAGACGCTGGAGTACCTGGTGCGCGGCGGTCGCCTGTCTGCTGCTGCCGGCGCCGTGGGTACGCTGCTCAACGTAAAGCCTGTGGTAGCTGTCGAGGACGGCCTGATCGTGCAGCTGGGCAAGGCACGCGGTTCCAAGAACGGACGTAACCTGCTCAACCAGAAGGTCGAAAAGGCGGGCGGTATCGACTTTTCCATGCCGCTGGCGCTCGGCTATACGGGCCTTTCGGATGCGGTGCTCAAGAAGTATATCGAGGACAGCGCGGCACTGTGGGCTGGCCACACCGAGGGCGAGCTGCCCGTTCACACCATCGGTGCCACCATCGGTACCCACGTAGGCCCCGGTGCCGTAGCCGTAGCCTTCTTCCAGCCCGCCAACTAACCAACCTGCCAACAAATGATCCCTTGGGGACGGAGGAAAACGGATCATCGACCGCACGGAGGCCGCGAATGATCCGTTTTCCTCCGTCCCCAAGGGATCATTTCTTTATGCTGTTAATGCGGAGAAGGGAGCGAGCGATGGCGTCTGAGGGCTTTTTTGAACGGGTGTACGAGGTGGTCGAGCAGATCCCCGAAGGGATGGTCGCCACGTATGGTCAGGTGGCGCTGCTTGCCGGTCGTCCACGAAGTGCGCGGTACGTGGGGTATGCCCTGCACAGCAATCCGCGCCCCGGCGAGATACCCTGCCATCGCGTGGTGTTTGCCGACGGGCGCATATGCGAGGGTTTTGCTTTTGGCGGTCCCGATGCTCAACGTGAGCTTTTGCTAGGGGAGGGTGTGGCGTTTAAGGACGACATGCATGTAGACTTGGCCGCCTGTCGCTGGCCAGCAGGGTTTTAGCGGCTCTACTGTGGCCAAAACCGCCACAAAGGTGCCTGTCCCCTTTGCGGCGGTTTTCCGTTGTAGGTTTACCGGGGCTAACTTATGGAGAAGCTATGGCGGCTCATATTGATGCTGCAAAGTAAACCACGGTGAACTATATTTTATTCAACAACGGAGCGGGCAATAGGCGATGAAAAAGCCTGCCCTGTTGAGTTTGATTCGCATCCCTCCCCTCTGTGCGATTCAACGGTGTACTTCGGGAACGGGCCCGCTGGCAACTAACTGCCAGCGGGCCTGTTCCTGTTTGTCGGGGGAGTGCAATGGGCAGAGCCGAACCGGTCGGGCACCAAAAAAGGCGGACGCCGTAGCGCCCGCCCTATAGCAATCGAAAGTTCTAGCCAGCAGATCGATCTAGTACACCATGCCCATGGCGTCCTGAACCTCGGCCAGGGTCTGCTCGGCAATCTCGTTGGCGCGACGGTTGCCCTCGTGCAGCACGTCCTTCACATAGTCCAGATCGTTCTCATAGCGCTGACGACGCTCGCGGATCGGCGCGAAGTACTCGTTGACGGCCTCGGTCACGTACTTCTTGAGCTGGCCGGAGCCGGCCATGCCAATCTCCTCGGCAATCTCGACCTCGGAACGGCCAGTGCAGATGGCGGCGGTTGAAAGCAGGCCGGACACGCCGGGGCGGTTCTCGGGATCGAACGTGATCATGCGCTCGGAGTCGGTCTGGCTCTTCTTGATGCGCTTGGCCGTCTCCTCGGCGGTCATCGAGATGTTGATGGCGTTGCCGTAGCTCTTGCTCATCTTGCGACCGTCCAGGCCCGGCAGTAGCGGGGTCTCGGACAGCAGCGCTTCGACCTCGGGGAACACTTTGCCGTAGCGGTTGTTAAAGCGGCGGGCGATGGTGCGGGTGAGCTCGATGTGCGGCAGCTGGTCGCGACCGACGGGCACCACATTGCCCTTGCAGAACAGGATGTCGCAGGCCTGGTGCACCGGGTAGGTGAGCAGAAGGCCGGTGAGCTCGTGGCCCGAGGCCTCCATCTCGGCCTTGACCGTGGGGTTGCGCGCCAGCTCGGCCTCGGAGACCAGCGACAGGAACGGCAGCATGAGCTGGTTGGCGGCGGGCACGGCGGAGTGCACGTAGATCATGGTCTTGTCGGGGTCGATGCCGCAGGCAAGGTAGTCCATGACCATGTTGTACACGTTGTCCTGGATGTGCTCGGTCGTGTCGCGGTCAGTGATGACCTGGTAGTCGGCGATGAGCACGTTGGTCTTGGCGCCCATGTTCTGCAGCTCAACACGGCCCTTGAGGGTGCCGAAGTAGTGACCCAGGTGCAGACGGCCGGTGGGGCGGTCGCCGGTGAGCATGGTGAACTTCTCGGGCGTTTTGGCCAGGCCCTCGCGAATGGCGTTGCTCTTTTGCAGCGCGACTTCGTAGCTGTTCTCGTTTGGCATGATTGCTCCTAACGTATGTTCATGGGTCAAGATGATAACGCGTTTATTGGAGGGTCGGGGCGTAAGTACGCGAGGGGCTGGCAAGGGGTGGCTTACGCGATTGATGCGATGTAGTTGCACTTGGTCAGCGATGCCTTGGCACATTCTCGGCAGCTTACCCTAGAGCTTGTGGTGGCGCTCTTCCTTACGTTCCTCGGCTGCCTGCTCCTCCTGCTTAAAGGCGGGGTCGTCGGGGGTGACGAGCTCATCCTCGTGCGTGCGCTTGTTGTAATGGTGGCGCAGCACGGGCTCAAACAGATGTAGATGCTTGGCAAAGGCCGCCGAGCCAATGGCGAGCACGGTAAAGATGAGCACGCGCATGGGCACCTCGACCTGGTTGATCGCGGCGGCGCCGGCCGAAAGCATAATGCACCAGGCGTAGATGAGGAGCACTGCCTGTTTTTGGTTGTAGCCCTCTTGGATCAGGCGGTGGTGGATGTGGCCCTTGTCGGCCTGCCCGATGCTAATGTGGGCGCGCTTGCGGCGCACGATGGCGCTAAACGTGTCGATGATGGGCACGCCGGCAACGATGAGCGGGATGATAAGCGAGGTGAGCGCGGCGGTGCGGCTCACGTTGAGTAGCGAGATGGAGCCCAGCGCAAAGCCCAGAAGCAGCGACCCCGAGTCGCCCAAGAAGATGCTTGCGGGGTTGAAGTTGTAGCGCAAAAAGGCCAGACAGGCGCCAAAGAGCGCAATGGAGAGCGCGGCGGCGTCGATGCGGCCCGAGAGAACGGCCATCGAAAACATGGTGAACGACGCGATGCCGCAGATGCCCGTGGCTAAGCCGTCGAGGCCGTCGATGAGGTTAATGATGTTCGTGAATGCCACCAGATAGATCACGGTGATGGGGTAGGCGAGCCATCCGAGCATGATCTCGCCGGGGGCAAACGGGTTGACGATGACGCCGATCCGTAGGCCGCCGATACAGGCGATAAGCGCGGCGAGGACCTGTCCGGCCAGCTTTTGCTTGGGCTTGAGCTGGAAGACGTCGTCGATAGCGCCGGTCGCAAAGATGACGGTAAAAGAAAGCGCAAGTATGGGGTAGCTGATGTGCAGACGGGGGTGGGGCACCAAAACGGGCGGCCAACCCAGGTACCAGGTGCCTAGGATTTGCACAATACAGGCAACGACCAGGCCCAAAAACACCGCCGTTCCGCCCAAACGCGGGATGGGCTTGGTGTTGATGCGGCGCTTAGAAGGATAGTCGACGGCGTCGAGCTTAATTGCCAAGCGCTTGACCAGGGGCACCGTGAGGAAGGTCGTGATGAAGGCCGCCGCTGCCACGCATAGATACGGTATGTAGCTCGGGGATGAAGCCATGAATCTAAAAACCGCCAAGCGTCGAAGGAAAAGGTCAAAGGTTGCTAAGCGCAAAGGGCATAGCCGAACCATGATACTCGACCAAGGGGGGTGCATGGAATTGCACGCAGCGATAATCACGCGCTTACCAGATATTAGGGTATTGTCGATGGCTTGTCGGGATACCGGCGGGGATCCATATGGGCTGTAATGGTGGTTTTCGGCAAATGAAAACCACCCCCCACGTTACGAAAATGAACCCACCTAAAACAGGTGGGTGCCCTCATCGACTGTTCCAGCGTCCTTAACAACGAAGGATACCTGTACTAGGTACGACTGTGTGGGCTCCCTAAATAAACGCGACGGTTCACCCAGTTGCTCCGCGGGGGGCGGAATACCTACATCATAAAGCGGCACTTTGTCGATTCCAGTCTTGACATTACAAAATTCGTGTCGGACGATTACGGCGCCTTGGGCTTGGAGCCGTCTGTGCGGTCCGGGCTTTTGCGTTTGAGCTGCTGAATCGTTGTTTTGGAGCATGTTTTTATGCCGACGTCGTTGACCGAACTTTTTTCGCCCGCCTGCCATTTGTGTCCACGCCGTTGCGGCGCGGCGCGCGACGAGGGCACGCGTGGCGTGTGCGGCGCCGACGACACGCTTAAGGTCGCCCGCGCGGCGCTCCATATGTGGGAGGAGCCGCCCATCTCGGGCGAGGCCGGCTCGGGCACGATTTTCTTTAGTGGCTGTTCGCTCAAATGCGTCTACTGTCAAAACCACGAGATCTCGACGGGCAATTTCGGTCTTGAGATTTCGCCCGAGCGTTTGGTCGAGATTATGCTGGAGCTGCAGGACCAGGGCGCCAACAACATCAACCTGGTGACTGCGACGCATTATGCTCACCTGCTGCCGGTCGCGATTACCGCAGCGCGGGCGCGCAGGCTGGTCATCCCGATCGTCTACAACACGAGCGGCTATGAGCGGGCGAGTGCCGTGGCTGCCCTGGGTGACCTGGTTGATGTGTGGCTCACTGACTTTAAATATGCCGATGCCGGGCTTGCGCAGTCGCTTTCTCATATTAAGGATTACCCACGCGTGGCCGTGTCGGGTCTGGCCCAGATGGCGCGCGAGATCGAGCGCCGCGGGGGAGAGCTGGTGGACGAGGACGGACTCATGAAGCGCGGCATGATCGTGCGTCACCTGGTGCTGCCGGGGCATGCGGACGATTCGTGTCGCGTACTGGACCTGGTGTGGCAGACGGTGGGCGACGTGCCGATTTCGGTCATGAACCAGTACACGCCCAATGCGCTCATGCGCGAGCAAGGCGGCGAGTTAGCACGCGCCGTGACGCGCGAGGAGTACGAGCAGGTGCTCGACCATGCCGACGACCTGGGCTTTACGACGATGTTCTGGCAAGAGGGCGGCGCGGTAGACGAGAGCTTCACCCCAGCCTTCGACACCACCGGCGTCCTCACCAGCGCAAAGTAGCGCGTTTGCCGATGATTTTTCTGGGACGGGGATTAAAAAATCATTAGGAGTAGTCTTTTTGGGCGTTGACAGTTGGCGAGCCGTAGGTAAAATATCAACTTGTCCTGGGGACGTAGCTCAGTTGGGAGAGCGCTGCCGTCGCATGGCAGAGGCCGAGGGTTCGACTCCCTTCGTCTCCACCCTTGGATTTGATAAGCCGTCGACATTGTGTCGGCGGCTTTTTTTGAAAGAAAGGGCTGTACCATGGCCGAGCTTGAGTCCCAACCATTGTCCGACGAGGAGCGCGCCGAGTTGGAAGAGCTCCGCGCCGAGAAGGCTCGTCGCGAGGCCCAGGAAGAGGCACGCCGCGAGCGTGAGGAGCTGGCCGCCCTGCGCGCCGAGCGTGCGAAGGCCGATGAGGCCGCTGCCAAGGCCGCATCCGAGCCGGCGCCCGCCGCGTCCAAACCTCAGCCTAAAAAAGTCGCTCGTCCCAAGCCCGTCGATTCTAAGCCGAGCCGTGACGAGATGACGTTTGCCCAGCGCATGGTCACCTCTAAAGAGCCTGTGGACGAGGACGATATCCCCGGCATGCCGCCGGCTCAAAAGCTCATCATCGCGCTCGCCCTGATTGGGTTTATCGTCTTTATGGGCTACACGATCACGGGCAGCATGGGGCTGCACTAACCGAACCGCACCCGGCGCCCCGCTCGCGTATTCCGCACCGCCCAACCCTCAACCTCTGTACAACATATTCGAAAGGTCGCCCCATGGCTTTGACCGACATCTCGCATCCCACCGACATCGCAATGCTCACCGATCTGTACGAGCTCACTATGGCCCAGGGCCTGTGGGAGAGCGGTAAAGCCAATGAGCAAGGTTGTTTTACGGCGTTTTACCGCGACCATCCGTTTGGTAGCGCGTACGCCGTTATGTGCGGCACCGCCGAGCTTCCCGAGCTCGTCGAGAATCTACGTTTTACGTCCGAGGATATCGAGTACCTAGCCTCGCTTCAGGCTCCCGCCGGCGGTGCGATGTTTAAACCCGCATTCCTCGACTACCTGCGCAACTTCCGCGCGCACGTGAACATTGACGCCGTGCCCGAGGGCGAGCTCGTTTTTCCGCGCGAGCCCATGGTGCGCGTTACCGGTCCGGCGCTGGAGTGCCAGCTGCTCGAGACGGCGCTGCTCAACATCGTCGGCTTCCAGACGCTCGTCGCCACCAAGACGGCGCGCGTGGTGTTGGCGGCGGATGGCCGTCCCGTCGCCGAGTTTGGCCTGCGCCGCGCCCAGGGTCCCGATGGCGGTCTGGCCGTCGCCCGCGCAAGCTATGTGGCCGGCTGCTCGTCCACGTCTAACGTCCTTGCCGGGCGCCGTTACGGTATCCCCGTCTTTGGCACACACGCGCACAGCTGGGTGATGAGCTTTGACTCCGAGCTCGAGGCCTTCCGCGCCTTTGCCAAGTCGAGCCCCAAGAATTGCACGCTGCTCATCGACACCTACGATGTGCGCGAGGGCTGCGAGCACGCCATTACGGTTGCCAAGGAGATGGAGGCGGCGGGCGAGCGCCTGTCGGCCATTCGCATTGACTCGGGCGACCTGGCCAAGCTCTCCAAGTATGTCCGCGGTCGTTTCGATGCCGAGGGCCTACCTTATGTGGGAATCTCGGTGTCCAACGACCTGGACGAGTACACGATTCAGTCGCTGCTCGACCAGGGCGCGCCCATCGACAGCTTTGGCGTGGGCACCAAGCTCGCGACCTGCTACGATCAGCCGGCGCTGGGCGGCGTGTACAAGCTTTCCGCCCGTCGTGCGAGCGATGCGGACCCGTGGACGCCGGTGGTGAAGCTCTCCGAGCAGCCCTACAAGCGCACGATTCCGGGCGTGCAGCGAGTGCGCCGCTATTACGACGGCTTTGGCGGCCCGGTCTGCGACATGATCTATGACGAGGACCATCTGGCGGGGGAGGGCGCCGCGCGCGGCAATACCCTCGTGGCCGTGAACGATGCCGCCCTGGTAACCGATGTGTCGGAGCTTGAGTATCGCGAGCTGCTGGTGCCGATCGTGCGCGATGGCAGTGCGGTGGCTCCGCGTGAGAGCATCGAGGACGCGCGCGAGCGCTGTGCTTGGGCGCTCGATCATCTGGACGCGGCTTTTAAGCGCTTCCTGTATCCGCAGACCTACGTGGTGGGTATGGAACAGGGCCTGGCCCAGGTGCGCGACGAGCTCGTGCGCAAGAACATGGCCGCGGCATCGGCTTTCCCCTGGGCAAAATGATCCGCATGCGACGGAGGAAAGCGGACTATATTCTCGCTCACCCGTTCGCTCGCTTGCTCAGCATTCGATTGGTTTGACGTATGACGACTTCTTATAAAACGATGGTGGTAAAGATCGGCTCGTCCACGGTGGTGGGCGCCGATGGCAAGGTTAACCGCGCCTTTATCGGCGGGCTGGCCGATCAGGCTGCTGTCCTGCGCAAGCTCGGCTGGCGTCTGGTCGTGGTGAGTTCGGGCGCCATCGCCTGTGGCTATCCCGTGCTGGGCTTCGACCGCAAACCGGTCGGTGACCTGCCGAGCCTGCAGGCCTGCGCCTCGGCCGGTCAGTGCATCATCTCGTCGGCCTACGACGAGGAGTTCCATGCACGTGATCTGCTCACCTCGCTCGTGCTGCTCACACGTCACGACACGGCGCGTCGCACGTCCTATCTGCACGCGCGCGACGCCCTGCTGCGTCTGGTGGAGCTGGGCGTGGTGCCGGTCGTCAACGAGAACGACACCGTCACCGTCGATGAGATCAAGTTCGGCGACAACGACACGCTGGCGGCGCTCGTGAGCTGCCTGGTTTCCGCCGACCTGTGCGTGACGCTGTCCGACATCGACGGCCTCTACACCGCCAATCCGCATGAGGACCCCACGGCCGAGTTTGTCCCTGTCGTGCATAAGATCGATGCCAAGATCATCGCCTCGGCGGGCGATTCTTCGACCTCGGTGGGCACGGGCGGCATGATCACTAAGATCCACGCGAGCCGCATTCTGATGACGGCGGGCATTCAGAGCGTGATTTGCTCGGGCGAGGAGCCCGATGCGCTCGTGCGCCTTGCCCGCGGCGAGAGCGTGGGCACGCTGTTCGACCCGCCGGCTGAGCGCCTGGATATTGCGCCCCGCAAGCTGTGGATTGCGCTGGGCGACAAGGCCCACGGCTCGGTGACGGTCGATGACGGTGCCGCGAAAGCTCTGGTCGGCCACGGGTCGTCCCTGCTTGCGGTTGGTATTCGTGAGGTCGATGGCGAGTTTGCCGAGGGTGATGTGCTCGACGTGTGCGACCCGAGCGGCATGGTTGTCGCGCGCGGTATCGCCGAGGCCGATTCGGACGTGTTGGAACTTGCTGCCGGCCGCCGCCAGGACCAGATCGCCAGCAACCGCCTGCTCGCAAACCTGGCCGAGAAGCCTGCGATTCACCGAGATAATTTAATCGTCTTCGCCTAACCAATTGACGCTGCAAACGCCCCTAAGCGGCAATCTGACGTTCAATCGTCGGGCATGACCAAAAGGTCAATGTCCTCCTCCTTCACGTCACTTTGCTCGCTTAGGGGCGTTTTCGCTTTCCGTCCTCTACCTGCGGCATCGTCATTGCCGGTACTTGTCCGGCACTTGGGGACATTCCTTTGCTAGAAGATCCGGCGCAGGTCTCCGCGGTTGAGGGCTTCGTCGAAGAGGTGCTTGAATACCACGCTGCCGTGCAGGCCGTCGTGCTCGAACTCGTTCGTCACCCAGGCATGCGAGTTGCCCACGCGGCTGAGCGTGTCGAGCTGCATGCCCGAGTCCACGTACATGTCATCGAAGTACACGGCGGCCTGGAGCGGCACTTCGTTGCATGCTAGGCGCTGCGGATCGTAGATCTTGTCCCAGCTCGTGTCTTCCATCAGCAGGTCCATGGCGGGCTTGAAGGGCTTGAGTTCGGGCATCTGCTCAAACATCCACGGGAACATGGCCTCGCCGGTAAACATGAGCGGGCGCGCGAGGGTGTCGAACTCGGCACGGTGTGCCTTCTCTTCTGCCGCGGCCCAGCGAATGGGCATGGTGTCGCCGTCGGCGTAGATGAACTCCTGCAGCGTCCAGTACAGCGGGTTTGTGCGCGTGTTGGTGCGCTCGAAGGCGCGCATCAAAAAGCTGTCTGATACCGACGTTCCGCAGCTCAGCGTGCCGTCGCCGTCAACAAAAGCATGGTCGATAATCCAGTGCATGCGCTCAAAGCTCGGCTTCATACCAAAGTCGCTTCCCATGAGCTGCAGGCGCTCGACCGTCATCGGCGAGCCGTCGGGCAGTGCGGGCTTTTGCTCCTCGATCGCATCGGCCAGCGCCGCCACGCGCTCGACATCGGCGGGGTAGCGGTCGTAGTACTGCTGCGTCTTTGCTGCCATGCGCGGGAAGGTGTGTGCGTAGACCTCGCTGGCGCTCGCCGGCACGTGCGGAATGCCGCCGCAGGTAAAGCTTGCCGCCACGCCCTCGGGGAAGAGCGACAGATAGCTCAACGTCAAAAAGCCGCCGTAGCTCTGCCCGAGTGTGACCCATGGCTTGCCGCCAAAGCCCACCAGGCGCAGGTACTCAAAATCGCGCACGATGGAGCTGGCGAGGTGACGCTTGAGGAAGTCCGCCTGCGAGCGTGCGGCATCGGAGCCGGCTGCCGTCGCGCACTCGCCCAGTGCGGCAATCGTGCGCCCGTCTACGCAGCTGCTGCGTCCGGTGCCGCGCTGGTCGGGCAGGACGATGCGGAAGTGCTTGACGGCTTCCTCGATCCAGCCATCGCTGGTGGGCGACAGCGGACGCGGGCTTTCGCCGCCGGGGCCGCCCTGCAAAAAGAGGAGCAGCGGTAAATCATCGTTGATGCGGTCGGGTGCGCAAACCACGCGGTAGAAAAGCTTGATGCTCTCGGGCGCGCCGGCGATGGGCGCCGGCATGGCGCCGCGGCGCATGGTGCTGCCGACGGCCAAAAGCATTGGCTCAAGGCCGCGCCAGTCAAGGGGGACATCGATGCTGTGGTCCTCGACATACAGGCCGGGGACGTGGTATGAAGTGATGAGCGCCATGTAATGCTTCCATTCGTTGCGGTGTTTCGGGTTGACCAATTCTACCGCCGTCGGCGAGGATGCGCATAAATCGGCTACCATGGTTGGCAAACATCTAAGAGAAAGGGCCGTCCATGTCGGTCGATATAGCCACGTACGTTCACGATCTTGCCGTCGAGGCCAAGGCCGCTTCTGCCGCGCTTGCCACGGCGAGCGATGCCCAGCGCCAGGAGGCCGTGCGCGCCATGGCCGCGGCGCTGCGCGATGGTGTCGATTGCATCATTGCCGCCAACGAGCTCGATATGTCTGCCGCGCGCGATGCGGGCACCTCGGCGGGGCTCCTCGACCGCCTGCTGCTGACGCCCGAGCGCGTTGAGGGCATGGCCGCCGGCCTGGAGAAGCTCGCTGAGTTGCCCGATCCCGTCGGCCGCGTGCTCGATCACCGCGTGCTTGCAAGCGGTGTGGACCTTACGCGCGTGAGTGTGCCGCTGGGCCTGGTCGCCATGGTCTACGAGGCGCGCCCCAACGTGACGGCCGACGCTGCTGGCATCTGCATCCGCACCGGCAACGCCTGCATCCTGCGCGGCGGTTCGCTGGCCTATCACTCGTGCGCCATGATTGCCGAGCTGCTGGCCGATGCGCTTGAAGCCCAAGGCTTCCCGCGCGAGGCCGTGTCGATGATCGAGTCTACCGACCGCGAGGCCACCGGCGAGCTCATGAAGCTCCGCGGCATCGTCGATGTGCTCATTCCGCGTGGCGGTGCGGGCCTGATTCAGCGCTGCGTGCGCGAGTCGCTCGTTCCGGTGATCGAGACGGGCACGGGCAACTGCCACATCTACGTGCATGAGTCGGCCGACTTCGATAAAGCGCTCAACATTATCGTCAATGCCAAGACCCAGCGCGTGGGCGTGTGCAATGCCGCCGAGTCGCTGCTGGTCGACCGCGCCGTGGCCGACGCGTTTTTGCCCGCGGCTGTGGCTGTGCTGCACGACCACGGCGTGCTCATTCACGGCGACGAGGCCACGTGCGCCACATGCGCCGATTCCGGTCTTGCCGAGGGTGATGACTACGTCGCCGCGACTGAGGAGGACTGGGGTCGCGAGTACCTGGCTCTCGAGATGAGCGTGAAGGTCGTGGCAAACGAGGACGAGGCCATCGCACACATCAACCGCTACGGCACGATGCACTCCGAGGCCATCGTTGCCGAGGACGCGGATGCTTGCGAGCGCTTCCTGGATGCGGTCGATGCCTCGGCCGTGTACGCCAACGCCAGCACGCGCTTCACCGACGGCGGCGAGTTTGGCCTGGGTGCCGAGATCGGCATCTCGACCCAAAAGCTCCACGCCCGCGGCCCCTTCGCCGCCGAGGCCCTCACCACCTACAAATACAAGCTCCGCGGCACCGGTCAGGTTCGCCCCTAAACCTACCAAAAAGGGACAGGTTTATTTTGGCAGGTTTTATCTGCGGTTTTGCCGGGCGACACGTTTGCCCGGCTTTTTTCTCCGTATACCTTTTCTGCCTTTCGGCTTGAGCTACGGCGATATACGATAATGACACCGTGTCCTAGCACCGACTCACCTGGAGGTATTGCCATGTCCCAGATGCTTTCCGCCGGAATCACCCGCGACCGTGCGTTCGAACTGCTTAACGAGCACAACAAAGACCCGTTCCACATCACCCACGGCGAGACGGTCGAGGGCACCATGCGCTACTTTGCGCGCGAGTTCGATCCCAAGAACGAGGAGTTTTGGGGCATCGTCGGCCTGCTGCACGACTTGGATTGGGAGGAGCATGAGGACGACCCCGTGAACCACACCATCTATGCGGCAGAAATCCTCGAGGGCGAGGGCGCATCGCCCGAACTCATTCGCGCTATTCAGACGCACACGTCCGATTTCAATGCCTCGCTGCCCAAGCCCGAGCTTCAGATGGAGAAGATCCTGTTTGCTTGCGACGAGCTCACCGGCCTGATCGGTGCTGCCGTGATCATGCGTCCGAGCAAAAGCGTCATGGACTTTACGACTAAGTCGCTCAAGAAAAAGTTCAAGGACAAGCGCTTTGCCGCCGGCTGCTCGCGCGACGTGATTTCGCAGGGCGCCGAGATGTTGGGCTGGGAGCTTCCCGAGCTCTTCGACCGCACCATCGCGGCCATGCAGTCCTTCGCGCCCGACCGCGACACCTTCCAGGCCTAACCTGCCAAAAAGGGACAGGTTTATTTTGGTAGGTTTTATCTGGGAAAACGCTTCCGTTGGATGTTATTCAGCGGAAGCGTTTTCTGTTTGACATGGTGACGCTGGCGAATGGCGGCGCCTCGCGGCAGACAGCTGCGCTTCGCCGTATCCGTAACTCGGCAAACGCGACGCTACGACGCGTTCTTGATAATCCATGTTCCCAGTCCGGTCAGCAGCTGAACCTGCTTAACCGTTAGCCCTTGTTTTCGAAGCGCGAGAATCGCCTCATTGCGAAGTGGCTTGGAGACGGATTTGAGTTCCGTCGGAGCACATCCTGCGACACTCTGCACGATTGCCGTGCCAAATTCGCATAGATCTTCCTCGCGAACCTTGGCTGTTGCGCTGGGGCGATAGGGAAGCGACGGCGTACTTTCCATGAGCCGAAGGTATGAGCGAGGTGTTGGGAATAAAACACCGACAACGCTGCCGGTAACATGCGGCCGTGACCTGGCACTCATTAGATACTCGCGATGGCTGCTCCAGGGATATTCGTCGTATGCCGCCAGTCCCGCTTTTTGTGGATTCAGATGAATGTATCGAATTGCCTCGAGTAAATATACTTCTGACTTAATGGGCGAATCCCAAAACCGCTCCTGAAACACGTGGCCGATATGCCCCGTCCGCGCATTGTACCTGCCCGCATACGATACTGCTACCGCGTGCATCGCGTCGCTCTTGCGGTCGTCCGGATCGTCGATGAGCAGATGAATGTGGTTTCCCATAAGGCACCAAGCGATAAGCTCGATATTGTGTTTGGGGAGGATCGCATCGAGGATCTGAAGCATGGCGATTCGGTCCTCGGCATCGTCAAACAGCAATTGCCCTCCGTTTCCACGCAACGTGATGTGGAAATAACCGGTTGGTGACTTTGAACGAGGTTTTCTCGGCATGGCCCCTCCTTTAGCTTGGATGGGCTGAAGATACCTCATTCGGAGGCTTCGGTTGTCGAGATTCAGTTCACCGACTATAGCTGCTACCTGCCGAAATGTTATTGCGTTTTCAAATTGATGCTTTTTAATGGTAATTGAGCAAGACAGGCGCGCTTGTTGTGGATGCGGCCGTTGGTTGCGTCGATCTGGACGGCCCCCGCGTGATGTCATCGCAAATGGGCTTCACGTATTCTACGGATATAGAAAAATGGCCGGGCGCTCACAAACAAAACGGAGCACCCGGCCATTTACTGATTGTTTGTTGACGTTTGGCCAGATAAAACCTGCCAAAATAAACCTGTCCCTTTTTGGCAGGTTAGTTGAGGGCGGCTTGGGCTAGGCGGGCTTCGGCGGCCTCTTCGGTGACGCCCAGGGCCACGGCGAACTCCTCGATGGAGCGGCGCTTGGCTTCCTTGAGTACGCGCATGTAGTAGGAGCTGGGCTTTTTATCTGCTTCCTCGGCCTGGCGAATACGGTGCATCATGGTTTTTGCCACGCGAACCGTCTCGGGCGCGCCCAGCTTGAGCTGCTGCTTAAAGTGCGTCTCCTCGAGCGAGCTATTGCGCTCGGTAAAGGTGTCGCACTCCAGCTCATCGTAGTGGCTCAGCAGGTGCTCTGCATCTTGCTGGGAGATAGCGGCATGCAGACGGTCGGCCTGCGCCACGGGGTACATGAGAATCGTCTGCGCATGTCCCTGTTTGGTCTCGAGCAACAACATGGGCTGCGGTGTGTCGTCCCTAAAGCCGACGACGGTGCAGACTCCCTGACCCGGATGAATGACGTGTTGACCGATTGAGAACATGCTACCTCCAACTTATACGAATTTACGTATGTTAAGAATACCACGATGACGTGCGCAAACCATCACTTTATGCAGGAAAAGCACACAACTCCGATAGGTAAGAGTATTCGATAAATAGAACGGCTTATTCATACGTTTATGCATTTCTAGAACGTGTATAAACAGCAGGCAAACCGCCAACTTTGTACCGCCGCGCAAGAGCGGTAGTCATTTTTGTGCATATGCAATATCTATTAGCTTTACCCTGCGACAGTAGTTACCGCTTGTGATAGAGTGCAACAAACTCTGGCTTTTGCCCTACGAGTGACCAAGAGCTCGGGGGCTTTAACACAAGGAGGATCTATGCCCGAGAAGATTGAAGAGCTGGTACGCGCTGCGCTTGCTGCGGCCCAGGAGGCCGGCGACCTTTCCGCATTTGAACTTGACGATTGCGCTATCGAGCGACCGGCTGATACTTCTCATGGCGAGTGGACCTCCACCATGGCCCTGAAGTCCGCCAAGCTGGCTCACTGCGCCCCGCGCAAGATCGCCGAGGCCGTCGTTGCCCATATGCCCGAGGACCCCGCGATCGAGAAGGTCGAGATCGCCGGTCCTGGCTTCATCAACTTCTACCTCTCCGTCGCCGTCAAGAACGCCATCTTTGGCGAGGCCCGCGAGAAGGGTATGGACTTCGCTAAGTCCAACGTCGGTGGCGGCCTGAAGACCCAGGTCGAGTTCGTCTCCGCCAACCCCGTCGGCCCCATGCACATCGGTCATGGTCGCTGGGCCGCTCTGGGCGACTCCCTTTGTCGTGTGATGGACCACGCCGGTTACGACATCCAGCGTGAGTTCTACATCAACGACCACGGCTCTCAGATGAACACCTTCGGTAACTCCATCAGCACGCGCTATATGCAGCTTGCCGACATCATCGCCAAGCAGGGCGTGGATATCGACGAGGCTCACAAGCTGCTGATCGCCGACCGCGACGCCTTTGTTGCCGACGAGAACGACGAGCATCCCGAGACCCATCCGTATCAGGACAACTTTGCCGAGACCCTGGGCAAGGACTCCTACGGCGGCGACTACATCATCGACGAGGCCGCCGAGTTCTGGCGCACCGACGGCGATAAGTGGGTCAACGCCGATCCGCAGGAGCGCATGGAGAGCTTCCGCGAGCGCGGCTATGTAAAGATGGTCGACAACATGCGCGACCTTTGCCATGCCGTTAACTGCGACTTCGATCGTTGGTTCTCCGAGCGCTCGCTGTATGTGAAGGACACCGAGGGCGAGACCGCCGGCACCTCCGCCGTCGACCGCGCTTTTGAGAAGCTCGACAAGATGGGCTATCTCTACACCAAGGACGGCGCCCTGTGGTTCCGCTCCACCGACCTGGGCGATGACAAGGACCGCGTTCTGATCAAGTCCGACGGCGAGTACACCTACTTCGCCTCCGACGTCGCCTATCACTGGGATAAGTTCCAGCGCGTCGACCACGTCATCGACATCTGGGGCGCCGACCACCACGGCTACATCGAGCGCGTCCGCTGCGTCTGCGACGCTCTTGGCTATCCCGGCAAGTTTGAGGTTCTGCTGGGCCAGCTCGTCAACCTGCTGCGTAACGGCAAGCCCGTCCGTATGTCCAAGCGCAAGGGCACCATGGTGACCCTGCAGGAGCTTGTCGACGAGGTCGGCTCCGATGCCGCTCGCTACACGCTCATCTCCAAGAGCTCCAACCAGATGGTCGACTTCGATATTGAGGCCGTTAAGAAGCGCGATAACTCCAACCCGGTCTATTACGTGCAGTATGCTCACGCCCGCGTGTGCTCCATCCTGCGCCGTGCCGCCGACGTTACGCCCGAGCAGGCTGACGAGATGGGCATGAAGGCCGTCGCCGCCAAGGCCATCGGTGAGAACGTCGATTACTCGCTGCTGACCGACCCGACCGAGCTCGCCCTTTCGCGTAAGCTCAACGAGCTCACCGACCTGATTGCCAGCTGCGCTCGCGACCGCGCCCCGTTCCGTCTGACGCACTTTGCTGAGGAACTCGCCGGCGACTTCCACAGCTTCTACGCTGCCTGCCAGGTTCTGCCGAGCGAGGGCCGTCCCGTCGACCCCGAGCTTTCGCGCGCCCGTCTGGCCGCTTGCGACGCCGTTCGCGTGACGCTCGCCCTGGTGCTCACCCTCGTTGGCGTTTCCGCGCCCGAGCAGATGTAAGCTACGGATCATTTGACCGTGTAGGTTCGGCTTTGCTGAGCCCTATAAGCCCGATCTCCATGCGGAGGTCGGGTTTTTTGCGTTTGGTGAGACTATTTGGTTTGCTGGGAAATGCTACCAAATTGCAACTATACCGGTTTACGGGGCTGAATCGCCAACTGGCGACCATGGTGCCAATAGTGAAATTAAACCCGCAGGTAGATGGCTTATTGTTTCTTGATAATGCAGGGTATGGTTGGCTTGCAGCATCCTGGCCCCGTAATCCGGCGTAGTTTTGAAAATTGTCCCTTGGGGACGGAGGAAAACGGATCATTTTTGTCTCGAAGAGGGGTGGCGGGATACCGTCCGTCACGAATTGGGCTCATCTCCTACGTTTGGACGCATATCCCGAACCATGCCGAAAAGTGCGAAAACAAAACCGACGCTCCTATAAGTTGTCAAGAGGCAGTTTGCGGGAGCGTTCTCTCCAATTCGCACAGGAGCTCGTAATACCTCCTCTCCAGTTTCGTCGACCGCCGTTTCCCCCGTTCCAAGTGCCCGAGTGTGGCTGCGGACAGGCCGAGCTCCGCGGCGGCTTTCTTCTGAGTCACCCGCATCGCCTTGCGCATCTTCGCGAGCTCGGGGCCTTCCGGCGCGGCGCCGTCGGGGTTCGGGTCCATGAGCACGTGGTACACCTCCCGCGCTATGTAGCGCTTCAGGCAGCGGACCGCCTCCCGCCGGGACTTCCCCTCGGAGGTCCGCCTCGCCACGTACCTCCTCGTCCTCTCGTCGTACGCCATGCGCTTGATCGCGATCTCGTAGAGCGCCCAGTTCGCCTGCCGGTTGCCGCCGCGGTTGAGCCTGTGCCGGTCCGTCTTCCCGCTCGACGCGGGGATCGGGGAGGCGCCGCACATCATCGAGAACGCCGCCTCGCCCTTCAGCCTGCCGGGGTTGTCGCCGGCGGCCACGACCAGGGCGGCGGCGGTCGTGGTGCCGCAGCCCTCGACGCCGAGCAGCGCGGGCGCGTTCGCCTCCAGCAGCGCGCGGATGCGCTCGTCGAGGGACTCGACCTGGCTGCGGGCCTCCTTCCAGACCGCCGCGACGGACCGCAGCGAGGCCAGCACGCTCTCCTCGAGCGCGTCGCCCGCCTTCCTCCCGCGCGCGAGCAGCGGCATGAGGTCCTTCGGCCGCTCGCGGCCCCTGAACCGCTCCCTCAGGGCGCTCGGGGCCGTCGTGAGCATCGACTTCGCGCAGGCCACGCAGGACGTGGACGTCGCGACGGCCAGCCTGCGCGCGACGTAGAGCTGGCGCACCGCCTCGACCCAGCCGTCCTGCGACTTCGGCACGGAGCAGCCCCTCCCGGACGCCGCCTTGCGCGCCGCGCGCTCGGCGTCCAGCGGGTCGCTCTTCCCCTCGCCGGGCCTCACCTTGTCCCTCTTGGGCCTGAGCACCTCGACGACGTTGTACCCGAGCTCCACGAGCCTCCTCGTCAGCCCGGCCCCGTACGATGCCGTGCCCTCGACGCCGACGACCATGCAGCTCCCCGGGTCGCCTATCGCCTCCGCCAGCCTGTCGTAGCCCTCGGGGTCGGCCCCGAAGCTCCCGCTCCAGATCTTCCTCCCGAGGCCGTCGAGCAGGCACAGGACATGCACGTCCTTGTGCGTGTCGACGCCCGCGATGACCGTTTCGCCTTCCATTTTCGCTCCCCTCGGTCTGCCGCCTGCTCCGCGCCCGGGTCTCCCAGACATTGCACTGACGGGAGCGCTACAATCCAATTGGCTTGTCCGATTGTCCGCGCTCATGCTCCTATTAGGTCATGGCAGGACTCCGGGACGCGGATGCCGGGGCGAGACAGGTCGGATTTGAGGACGGCCGAAGAGGCGTCAGCAGGTCAGTGGGTCATCGTCCCGGCATTCAGCATCAGGGTAGCGCTGCGACGCGGAAATCGCGCGCCGTTGCCGCGCCCCGCAGTGCCCGCTTCCCCCGAGAACAATTATCAGTGCAGGTAGCAGACTCGTTGTTTTTGAAAAAACAAGGGTATGGTCAGGGGCTCGGGGCAAACGTAGCAGATGGGCGCGATTCGTGGCGCGGCTATTCCAGGTGCCACGGCTTCACTCCTCTGGCGCGACATTTCAAGGCGCTTTTGAGGAGGAGTGTCCCTGATGACTGGGCGTTTAAGAACGTCCAATGACTAAGTTGCAGGTGGCGGCGGTTGTGTTACACTAAAGCTGCGTATATGACGCAAATATCTCGATACAGATCAATGATGTCCGTCGGTATTTGACGGAGCTAGACTGTTTAGCCGCCCTGAAGGTTTATGCAGGGAGCATGTGATCACAGGGCTTGAAAAGAAAGTTGAGCAAACACTGTGTCTGATCAACAGCAAGAAAACGAAATAACGACGACGCAAGCCGCTCCCGCTGCACCGGTTGCGTCGGACCAGGTCGCGGCGCCCGCGCAAGCCTCGGCTCCTGAGACGCCTAAGGCTGCTTCGACGCCTACGCCTGTAGCGGCTGAGAAGGCCGTGTCTGCAACTGGTGAGGAGGCTGCTCCGGCAAAGCCCAAGCGTACGCGCCGCGCGGCCAAGCCTGCCGATGACGGCGAGGAGGTCACCAAGCCCAAGCGCCGTACCACGCGCACGACGCGCGCCAAGCGTACCGTTGCAGCTGACTCCTCGGCGCCGATTTCCGATGAGGTCGCGCAGGCACGTGCGTTGGCGCAGATTAGCGAGGCTCAGGTGGTGCGCGCCCGCCGTCGTGCTGCCGAGCGTGAGGCCGCGGCTCTGACCGAGCTTGCAGCTCCGTTTGTGCCCGAGACGCCTGCCGCCACCGAGACCCCTGTCGCCGACCAGCCAACCGAGAAGCCGGTACCGCGCACACGCCGTCGCACGGCTGCTAAGGCCGAGCAGGTTGCCGATCAGGTAACCCCCGAGCTCGCTGAGGCTTCGGTCCGTTCCGCGGCAGGGGAGGGCACATCGCCTGTTGAGCCCGCTGCGCCTGTCGAGGCCAGCGAAGTTCCCGTTGTCGATCCGGCTTTGCGCCCGCACCGTCGCGGTCGCAAGCCCAAGGCTTTCGTCGAGGCCGAGAAGGCCGCAGCCGCAGCCGCCGCCGCTCGGGATGCTGCGGCGACCGCCGAGCCTGCAACCGCTGCCGACGCGCCCGTCCAGGATGCTACGACTTCCGAGGCCGTTTCTGCCGATGTCGAGCCCGCCGACGTCCGTCCTGGTCGCAGCCATCGTACTGCTGCTAAGCGCACGTCCAAGGCCAAGGCTGCCAAGAAGGGTGCGTCCGAGGTTTCCGCCGAGACGACCGCCGATGCATCGACTGATGCCGCCGAGCCCCAAGACGTCGAACAGTCTGCGTCCGAGAAGCCCAAGCGCGGTCGCAAGAAGTCCGCTAAGGCCAAGGCCGTCGAGCAGCATGCCGAGGCCGAGCCGCAGGGCGATTCCAATGCCGAGGCCAGCGATGATGCTTCGGCTAACGAAGACGCCTCCGCAACCGATGGCACCGCCCCCGTCGAGACCGAAGAGAGCGCTCGCCCCAACCGCCGTCAGCACAAGCGCAACGACGAGCGTAATGACCGCAACGAGCGCAAGGACGAGCGTAACAACGATCGCCGCAACCGTCAGCGCGACCGCAAGCAGCGCAATAAGGAGCGCAATTCCGCTCCGACTGAGCCCACGCTTTCGCGCGAGGAGCTCGCGGCCATGAAGGTCGCCGAGCTGCGCGAGAAGGCCAAGGAGTTCGAGATCGAGACGACCGGCAAGAAGAAGGCCGAGCTCGTCGAGGAGATCTACACTACCGCCGCAAAGGCCGAGGGTTTCCGCGATATCAAGGGCATTCTGCAGATTCGCCCAGACAGCTCCGGCATCATCCACGCCCATGGCTACATGAAGTCCAACGACGACGCCTTCGTGCCCGCATACCTCATCCGTTCCGCGCGTCTGCGCACGGGCGATGTCATCGAGGGCTCGCTGCGTCCTTCGCGCGGCGGCGACAAGCGCGCCGGCCTCGCCAAGATCACGACCGTCAACGGCATGGATCCTGAGCAGATTCGCAATCGCCCCAAGTTCGGCGACCTCACCCCGGTCTATCCCAACGAGCCGCTGCGCATGGAGCATGGCAAGGATTCCATTACCGGTCGTGCCATCGACATCGTGTCGCCGATCGGCAAGGGTCAGCGTGGCCTGATTGTGTCCCCGCCTAAGGCCGGCAAGACGACGATCCTCAAGAAAATCTGCCAGTCTATCTCGATTAACAACCCCGAGGTGCACCTCATCTGCCTGCTCGTCGACGAGCGCCCCGAAGAGGTCACCGATATGCAGCGTTCCATCAAGGGCGAGGTTGTGGCGTCGACCTTCGATATGCCCGCCGACAACCACACTCGCGTGGCAGAGCTCGTCATCGAGCGCGCCAAGCGCATCGTGGAACTGGGCGGCGATGTTGTAGTTGTGCTCGACTCCATCACGCGTCTTGCCCGCGCCTACAACTTGGCGGCGCCCGCCTCAGGCCGCATCCTTTCGGGCGGCGTTGATTCGGCGGCACTGTATCCGCCCAAGCGTTTTCTGGGTGCAGCCCGCAATATCGAGAACGGTGGCTCGCTCACCATCCTGGCCTCCGCACTCATCGATACCGGTTCCAAGATGGACGAGGTCATCTTTGAGGAGTTCAAGGGTACCGGCAACATGGAGCTCAAGCTCGACCGCGACCTGGCCGATCGCCGCATTTTCCCGGCCATCGACCCTGTTGCCTCGGGTACGCGCAACGAGGACCTGCTGGTCGACGAGCAGATGCGCCCGTTTGTCTTTGGTCTGCGTCGCATCCTCGCCGGCATGAACAATACCGAGCGCGCGGCCGCATCGTTTATCAAGGGCCTCAAGGGCACCAACACCAACCAGGAGTTCCTGGTGCGTTCGGCCAAAAAGCATAGCGACTACGAGCAGACGTTCTAAGTCGTCAACCGCACGCGGCGTTATTGCCGGCGCGATGAAGGGTCGGGGCTTGCGCCTCGGCCCTTTTTATATCGCCACTCGGCGCCAGTTATCGACCATAAGACTGGCAAGCAGCAGGTTTCCCGTTTCAATCCGACATCGTCGCTTGCAATCGACAGGGCGGTTTCGCATAATAGCTTTTAAGCTTCGCGACGGAAAACGCAGATGAAACGAACCATATACCGTTGCTTTGGGGCATAGCCCCGCTTCATCTTCTCTCGCGCAGCCAACTGAATGATGCGATTTGGGTGCTGGAAGATGGGGAGAGCTCATGGCTTCTTCTGATGCAACACAACGAGCAGTCCTTGCCGGACTTTCGTGCGGGATCGGCCTGGCCGCCCCCGTGGTTATGTATGCCGCGACGCTGCCGTTTTCGTCGGTGAACGAGACGGTCGTGGCGGGTGCGGTTCCCTTCGCCGTGGGCGCGGTGGCGGGCGTGGGTATCTATGCCGCCTCGCTGGGCATCTCCGAGTACCGTGCGCAGCGTGAAGAGCGTCTGTTCCAGCCCGATGCCATGGGCGGTGCTGCCAATCTCAATCAACATCAAAGTGAGTTCAAGACCGCCTCGATTCCGGCTCAGCAGCAGGATGCGACTCCTTACGCTGCGGCTTCTGCTTCTCAGGCTCAGGCGGAGCAGTCTACCTCGGCATACCTTTCCGGCCTGACTGGTGCGTTCCAGCGCCGTCATGCCGATGATGGTGTCCCTACCATCGCTCGAGCCGCAGATGCTATGGACGAGGCCGAGGCTTGGTCCATGATCGACAGTATGCTCGACGACGATTCGCCGGTGAGCTGCGACCCTGCACACTCGCGCGACGTCTATCAAGTCGCCATCGACGAGCTTACCAACGGCGGGCAGACCGGCTCCTTCAATCGTGACGACATCGCCGCCGCGGCGCGCGCCGTGTCGGGCTCCCAGGCCGCCCCTGCGGGCAGCACGGCGGCTTTCGTGGCACTCGTTGCCAACGCGGCAGCCAATAACGCCTACAACGCTACCTCGGGCGACGCGAACGCTTCTGCCGATTATTCGTACGTTGATGAAGCCATTACCGCGGACGAGGAGGCCGTTGCCGCCCGCCGTGCCGCCGAGAGCTCGCTTTGGGGCGCTCCTGCTCAGCAGCAGGCGGCTGAGGCTGCGCCGTACAACGCAAACCTCGCCAGCATGCCTATCATCTCCGGTGCCGCGGACATCGATCTTGACGACCTCGATGAACCTGCAGCCATCACCGCATCGATTGATGCCCAAGATCGCATCGACACCGGCGACCTTCCGGACGCCTCGCTCGAGGTCGATGTCCCCATGGCCGATTACTCGGGCCACGAGGACATGTGGGCCGCCGCCACCGCGATTCTGGATGAGATTGACGAGCCCGCTCCTGTTGCAGTCCCCACTCCCGTCGCTGCCCCTCAGCCTGCTGCTCCCGCCTATGTCGGCCGTCACAGCGCTGTGTTCCCCGAGGATACCGCCCGTATCTCGCGCGAGAGCATCGAGCGGGCCGAGGCTATTGCCGCCGGCATTATGGAAAATCGTCGTCACGAGCGCGTCAATCAGATCCTCGAGGAAGAGATCGAGCGCCTGCAGTCCTCTACCGCCAAGCGTACGGGCCGTGCCTATCTGAGCGTTATCGAGGGCGGTACCGCCAGCTTCGCGCCGCTCCGCGCGGAGGCATAACTTCTGCATGGTTAAGATGAATCGAAAATGGGCGGTCGTGACCTGCCTGATGGCGCTCTTGATCTGGGGCAATTCGCTGGTTCCCGGCTCGGGGTCGGGCTCGCTGAGCCTAACGGTCATGGAAGCTATCCGCGGTTTCCTGCACGGCGTGGGACTTCCATATGAATGGGTGACCAACTTTGTTGTTCGCAAGTGCGCGCATTTTACCGAGTATATGGTGCTCGGCATCCTGGCAACGCACGCTTTTGATTTTGAGGGCCGGCACACCTTTGACGTGCTGCTGCCCACGGCGGTGTTCCTGCTGCTGATTCCCTCGATCGACGAGACGATTCAGCTCTTTGTGCCGGGACGCGCCGGCATGATCACCGATGTGATGATCGACTGCTGTGGAGCGGCAATGGGCGTTGTGCTCCGATATCTCTTACGGTCGCTGATGTACGCCAAAAAGGCCGCCTAGGACGTATTGTTTGGTCCTAGGCGGCCTTTTTTATTTGAGGGCTTATATGAGGCGTGGTGGCGTCGTTCCATTGGTCGGATTTGCTGGGCGCGCCACGCCCCGTGGGTGCGTCTGTTACTGAAGCGCCTGTGCGCCCAGGGCAAGGCAACCCATGATGCCCTGCTTGCCCTCGAGGCTGTTGTTGACAATGTAGGTATCGATGTCGTTGACCTCGGGCGTGACGATATAGCCGTTGAGCATTTCGGCACATTTCTTGCGTGCGAGCGGCACGATGGGGGTGTGGTCGGCCACGCCGCCGCCGATGATGATCTTTTGCGGCGCGTAGCACAGCGTGTAGGTCATGAGCGCCTGTGCCAGATAGCCGGCGAGCAGGTCCATGGCCTCCGGGTCATCGGCCATGTCTCCGGCGCTCTTGCCATCCCAGCGCTTTTTAACGCCGGGGCCGGCGATGAGGCCCTCGAGACAGTTGTCGTGGAAGGGGCAGGCGCTGTGCTCGCCAATGGTGTCGCGCGGGTCGCGCGTGACCAGGATGTGGCCGGCCTCGGGATGCATCATGCCGTGCACGAGCTTACCGCCCGAGAGCACGCCGGCGCCCACGCCGGTGCCGATGGTCAGGTAGACCACGTCGGTGAGGCCCTTGGCGCAACCAAACGTGACCTCGCCCAGGCAGGCGACGTTGACGTCGGTATCGTAGCCGCAGGGGATATTGAGCTCGTTTTGGATAGTGCCCAGCAGGTCAAAGTAGCGCCATGCCGTTTTGGGCGTCTCCAGGATCTTGCCGTATTGGGGCGAGGCAGGGTTGACTGCGGTGGGGCCAAAGGCGCCGATGCCCAGCGCGGCGATGCCCTTGTCGGCAAACCATGCGTTGACGGCCTCAACGGTCTCCTGCGGGGTCGTGGTCGCGATCTGCTCGCGCTCTAGGACCGTACCGTCCGCATAGCCCGTGGCGCAGACCATCTTGGTGCCACCGGCCTCGAGCGCTCCGATAAGCTGCTGCTCTGCCATAGTATTCCTCTCTCTGGGACGAGTTGCTCCGTGACTAAAGTATAGAGCTCTAAACTATTTAAGAAAGCGCTATAGAAAGAAGCCTCGCAACGCGGCGGGCGGTGCGGGGCTTCTTTGGTTGCTTTAGTTGCCGGGCCGTCCTTACCCGCGCGGCTTGATTTTATCACGTAGCGACTTGAGGTTCTCCAGCGCCGCGTTAAGCGTCTCGTCTCGCTTGGCAAAGTGGAAACGAATCAGATGGTTGACGGGCTCGCGGAAGAAGCTCGAGCCGGGCACGGCGCCCACGCCCACCTTAGACGCGAGGTCCTCGCAGAATTCGAGGTCGCTGTCATAGCCAAACTCAGAGATGTCCATCATGACGTAGTAGGCGCCCTGCGGCACGTTGTGCGTGAGGCCGATGCTGCCGAGTCCCTGACAGAACAGGTCGCGCTTGGCGGTGTAGAGGTCGAGGACCTCCTGGTAATAGCTGTCGTCGAAGTTGAGGGCGGTGACGACAGCTTCCTGCAGGGGAGCGGCGGCACCCACGGTGAGGAAGTCGTGGACCTTCTTGATGCGCTCGGTGATCTGGGCCGGGGCAATGGTGTAGCCCAGACGCCAGCCGGTGATGGAGTACGTTTTGGACAGCGAGCTGCAGCTGATGGTTCGCTCGAACATGCCGGGCAGCGTGGCCATATAGACGTGCTCGTGGGGCGCGTAGACGATGTGCTCGTACACCTCGTCGGTGATGCAGTAGGTGTCGTACTTTTTGCAGAGGTCGGCGATAAAGGTGAGCTCCTCGCGCGTAAAGACCTTGCCGCAAGGGTTGGAAGGGTTGCACAGGACGATGGCCTTGGGGTCGTTGTCGCGGAAGGCCGCCTCGAGTGTCTCGCGGTCAAAGTCGAATGTGGGCGGGTTGAGCGGCACGTAGATAGGCTCGGCACCCGAAAGGATCGTGTCGGCGCCGTAGTTCTCGTAGAACGGCGAGAAGATGACGACCTTGTCTCCGGGGTTCGTAACCGTCATCATGGCGGCCATCATGGCCTCGGTGGAGCCGCAGGTGACTACGATATTCTCGTTGGGGTTTACCGACATGCCCATAAAATGCTCCTGCTTGGCGGCAAGCGCCTCACGCATGGCCTGGGAGCCCCAGGTGATGGAGTACTGGTGGTAAAGCGGCTTGGGGTCGGTGGCGATGGTGCTGAGGCTATCGAGCAGCTGCGCTGGGGGATCGAAGTCAGGGAAGCCCTGCGAGAGATTGACAGCGCCGTACTTATTGGAGATGCGTGTCATGCGGCGGATGACCGAATCGGTAAACGTTGCCGTGCGGTTGGAGAGTTCTTTCATGACGGTCCTTTCGAGCATTTGCAGTGGGGCAAGTTTACTCCTATGAAACCGGTGGGATTTGCTCGAAATGGTCTCGAAAAACTCTTTTCAAAATTCTTGAAAATTGGGGCTTGCATCGCGTGGCGTTCCTTGCAATAATAGTCGAGCGCGAAGCGCACAGGACACGGTGGGTGTAGCTCAGTTGGCTAGAGCGACGGGTTGTGGTCCCGTAGGTCGAGGGTTCGAGTCCCTTTACCCACCCCAGTTTTTGCTTCGTGTTGATATCGGGTCGTTAGCTCAGTTGGTAGAGCAGGGGACTCTTAATCCCAAGGTCCAGGGTTCGAACCCCTGACGGCCCACCACACGATATCTCCTCTAAAGTCCGCCACAACGGACTTTAGCTTTGGGTCGTTAGCTCAGTTGGTAGAGCAGGGGACTCTTAATCCCAAGGTCCAGGGTTCGACCCCCTGACGGCCCACCAAAGCAAGTTAAGACGGTCAACTTCGGTTGGCCGTCTTTTTTGTTGACCTTGCATGGGGTCGAACCCGAAAGGGCGCGGAGCTGAGGAAACGCGTAAGCGTTTGCCAGCGCAGCGCGCAAGGCGCCTTGGCGCCGCAGCGGCCGCCTGCGCAGCAGGCTGACCCCCTGACGGCCCACCCAAAGATCGTTAAAGCGACTGGCTTAGGCTGGTCGTTTTTTTGTTAACCTCGCATGGGGTCGAACCCGAAAGGGCGCGGCCGCTTTCACAGATTGAGTCTACCCTGGGGATCGGTGAAACCGTCAGTACCCTCCTTGAGTTTCTTCTCGTCTGCCTTCACGCGACGCTCGAGCTTTTTTGTATCCTCGGCAGGCGGTAGGTTCTCGGGAACAATTCCGCGGTCGATGAGGCTGCCACGCACGCTCGTGTTGTTCTCGACGTGTTCTTGTTTGATCTGGTCCAGACCGTACAAGTCGTGTTCCTCGGCGTTGAAGGCCGTCATCGAGTTCGTGAGGTCCTTTGCTTTGATGAGAACATCGGCTAGCTTGTCCGCCAATGCAGCACTCTTAGACACACCAAGCTGCCGCTTCATGTCCGCCGTGCTTCTGCCGCCGAATAACGCCTCATCGCCCTTCGACTTGATGATCGCGAATCCTTTGGAGTCCACGCCTCGTTTGAACGCAATGCCCGAGAGCTGTTTCTCTGAATCGGATAGCGAGTGGCACGCCTGCAAGCGCTGAATCTCTGCGAAGCGCTGCTCTATGAGCTCCTGACGGCGTGTCTGCACGGCGAAGTACGCCTGTGCGAGTGCGATTTCGGGCTTGTTTGGGTCTCCGTTTTGGGCGATTAAATAGCATGTGTAGCGCGTCAGCTTGTAGTCTTTAACCGCGCGAGCGGCGACACCGGCAGTTACCATTTTCGTGGTGTCACGAAAATGGGAATCAACTGGAGTTTTGTTTGTTTCGCACGAGACTTTTGCCCTCTTAACAACTTCGGCGAAGTTCTCCCATCGAGTGTACCCCATGGGTTCCATTAAATCGCGTGCGAGCCAATATTCAACGCCGTCTTCCACATTGGCGTAGCTATCAAGTTCGACACGCCACTTCTCGATATCTCTACTGTCCATATCTCCTCCTCGCTGGTCTATTGTCTATGCGGGCTTTGCCCACTCTGTATTCAGAATAAGGATACGCTGCCGTGCGGACACGAATGGGCCCGTGCTGCTTCGAGCTCACGGGGCCCATGGATATCGATTGGTTGTGTTCTGCTTTAGATAGGTGTCCGGTTTAATCCGCTCGATAGTGCGACCCGAGACTTTCAGTTCGCTTACGCATGGCTTTGACCATTTCCTGTGCTAGTTGAATCTGCGATTGCAGGCGGGCGAGGGCTGCGACTTCGCTGTCCTGGGCTTTCTGTGTGCTCAAGGTCGTTGCCTCTGTCTTCAAGCCCTCAAGCTCGTGTAGTGCCTCGGATAGGCCCGTCTCGGTGCGGTTGATCATGCAGTAGCTACTCATCGTGTGCTTGAGGCTGCGAGCCAGACGCTCTGCATCTGCCTTGGCGAGGCCGCGCTGGGGGAGGGCGATATCCGTCTTCAAGGGCGTCTCAGGGGCGTCCAGCGCCGCCTGAGTCGCCGATGCACCCGCAATCCGTCCGAACACGATACCGTTGGCGCTTGACAGGCCGCCAATGCGGTCGGCGCCGTGCATGCCGCCCGTTGCCTCGCCACAGGCGTAGAGACCCGCAACGCCGGTCGCGGCTGCCTTGTCGATCTTGATTCCGCCGTTGGAGGCATGGGCGTACATCGCTACGCGCATCTCGTCAGTCGGAGCAATGCCGTGCTCGTCCTGGAGCCATGTGGCAAAGGTCTGGACAAACTCGGGGACGTCCTCACTGGGGAAGTCGTAATGCAGCGCTAGGCCCTCGGCGCCCGCTTGGTCGATGGCAAGGTCGATAGCACGTGAATCCAGGCGTGACGTGAAGGGGCCGTATCCGGAGCGCTGCTCAAGCAGCTTGTCCAGTTTGTCGTCGTCGATGTCAACCGACTGATCGAATTTGACGTAGCGCCAGGTCTTCTCGTTAAAGACGAGGTTGCGCTTGGGCTCAATGAAGCCGGGCATCATCTGCATGAACTCTATATTAGTAAGTGTTGCGCCGTGCGCCAGCGCGATGGCCTGCGAGGAACTGAGCACATCAGCCGACGTAAGGCTGCGCTCGAACAGGCCGCCTGTGCCACCGGCTGCGATGACCGTGGCCTTGGCAGCAAAGGGCACGATTCGATTTTCGGTAAGGTCGTAGAGTACGGTTCCGGTTATTCTGCCGTTCGTGTCCTCAACAAGGTCGATAAGCTCATGGCGGGGGAGCAGGCGAATGCCGAGCGACTCGATCCAGGTCGTCAGAGCGTCCTCAAGGGGCTTGCGGGTGAGGCCGCGCCACATGCGCGTCTTGTGGTCAAAGCAGGGGATAAATTGCTTTTGTTGAGCACTCTTGGCGCTTTGCGGACGCTGGAGCTCAACGCCCAGGTCTTGCTCGAGCCAGTCAATCGCTTGGGGAATGCCGTGGACGAACGCTTGGACGAGTTCGGGGTCGGCAACGCCGCCGCCGACGGCCAGGATGGTGTCGATGAGGTCCTGCTCGTCGTCTTCGTTAACGGGTCCGATAAGCCCTAGGCCCCAGGTTCCGGGGAAGAAGCTCGATCCACTCATAGTCTTGCCGGCGCTTGCCACAGTGACGGTTGCACCCGTGCGTGCCGCTTCGATGGCGGCGCAAAGGCCCGCAATGCCAGATCCAATTACCAGTACATCAGTCGATTCCATCGGATTCCTTTCTCGTCCGGCGCATTGTCGCACGGGTGATCGGCAATGGGGCCGCAAAGACTCGGCAAATCGGTAAAGGGCAAATATGGCAGGTGGGCGTCATGGACGCTCTGACGCTCCATCTCATCACATCTTGTATTTCGCCCCAACTGATATATCGGCATTAGCTACCCTGCGACAGCGCAAACAAAAAGAGCCGCTACCTGGGTGGGTAGCGGCTCCAAAGCTCAACTATATGAGCATCGCGCGGGCGCGATTAGGCCTTGAGGGCCTCCTCGACGGCGACAGCGCAGGCGACGGTGGCACCGACCATGGGGTTGTTGCCCATGCCGATGAGACCCATCATGTCAACGTGCGCAGGCACGGAGGAAGAACCGGCGAACTGGGCGTCGGAGTGCATACGGCCCATGGTGTCGGTCATGCCGTAAGAGGCAGGGCCGGCGCCCATGTTGTCCGGGTGCAGGGTACGACCAGTGCCGCCACCAGAAGCGACGGAGAAGTACTTCTTGCCAGCCTCGAGGCGCTCCTTCTTGTAGGTGCCAGCGACGGGGTGCTGGAAGCGCGTGGGGTTGGTGGAGTTACCGGTGATCGAGATGTCGACGTTCTCGTGCCACATGATGGCAACGCCCTCGCGGACGTCGTCGGCGCCGTAGCAGTTGACGGCGGCGCGGGGACCATCGGAGTAGGGGATGGTCTCGACGACCTTGAGCTCGCCCGTGAAGTAGTCGAACTGGGTCTTCACGTAGGTGAAGCCGTTGATGCGGGCGATGATCTGAGCAGCGTCCTTGCCCAGACCGTTGAGGATGACGCGCAGCGGCTTCTTGCGAGCCTTGTTGGCGTTTAGAGCCAGGCCGATAGCACCCTCAGCGGCAGCGAAGGACTCGTGACCGGCCAGGAAGGCGAAGCACTCGGTGTCGTCGGAGAGCAGCATAGCGCCCAGGTTGCCGTGGCCCAGACCGACCTTGCGGTCCTCGGCGACGGAGCCGGGAACGGTGAAGGCCTGGATGCCCTCGCCGATGATGGCGGCAGCCTCAGAAGCGGACTTGGCGCCACGCTTGACAGCGAGAGCGCAACCGAGGGTGTAGGCCCACTCGGCGTTCTGGAAGGCGATGGACTGGGTGTTGTTGACGATCTCACGCGGGTTGAAGCCCTTGTCGGTGCAGATCTGCAGAGCTTCCTCGAGGGAGGCGATGCCGTTGTCGGCGAGGCACTTGTTGATCTTGTCAGCGCGGCGCTCGTAACCTTCGAACGTAACAGTCATAGTTATTTCCCTCCCTTTCTACTCGTGAACCGGGAACACGCTGGCGACGGAGTGAGTCTCCTCGTCGGTGCGCGGGTCGATGTACTTGGCAGCGTTCTCCCACTGACCATAGTGGCCCATAGCGCCAGCGATGGCCTCCTCGGGGGTCTTGCCGGCCTTGACGGCGTCGGTGAACTTGCCGAGGTTCAGGAACTCGAATGCGATGATCTCGTTCTTGTCGTTGAGAGCCATGCGGGTGACGTAGCCCTGAGCGAGCTCGAGGTAACGAGCGCCCTTGGCCTTGGTGCCGAACATGGTGCCGACCTGAGAGCGAAGGCCCTTGCCGAGGTCGTCGAGGGAGGCGCCCACGGGCAGGCCGCCCTCGGAGAACGCGGTCTGGCTGCGGCCGTAAACGATCTGCAGGAAGATCTCGCGCATAGCAACGTTGATGGCGTCGCAGACGAGGTCGGTGTTGAGGGCCTCGAGGATGGTCTTACCGGGAAGGATCTCGGAAGCCATGGCGGCAGAGTGGGTCATACCCGAGCAGCCGATGGTCTCAACGAGGGCCTCCTCGATGATGCCGTCCTTGACGTTCAGTGTGAGCTTGCAGGCGCCCTGCTGAGGTGCGCACCAACCCACACCGTGCGTAAGACCGGAGATGTCGGAAATCTCCTTAGCCTGGACCCACTTGCCCTCCTCGGGGATGGGTGCGGGGCCGTGGTATGCACCCTTGGCAACGGGGCACATGTTCTCCACTTCCTGTGAGTACTGCATGCCTCTCCTCTCTATCGTGTTGGCGTCCCGTCTGGGGGCCGTGGCTGGCGATTGCCGGGCGACCCTTCGAAAGGGACATGACATGCAGCCCCTATAATACCGCGAAATGCACGGAATATTCGGCGAACGGCTCAGTTTTCGTAGCGAGATGCGCGGAACTTTCAATTGAAACGGTTTAACTCTATATTCTGTGGTCGTGCACTTCCGTAGAGGGGGTCCGTCTTGGGCAAGCTTTTGGTCAGCTTTTGTAAGCGTTGCAGGGGTTGACCTGTTGCAACGGTGCCGTTCGCCGCCTGTTTACTGCCTTTGGCCGCGCGAGCGAATTGTTTTGCGTGAATGTTTTGATGGCACGCTTCAATCGTGCTGTATTGGATGGCAAGCAGATCCCGGCGAAGGGAGCGCCATGCAGCGCGTTTGGAGAACGGTTACCGGCTTTTACCATGTCTGTGCCCGCGGTACGGGCAAGCAGCTCATCTTTGAGGGCGATGAAGACCGGTGGGAGTTCTTGGAGCTGATGCGTGAGTGCTGCCGCAAGGCGGGCGTGACGGTTATCGCCTGGTGCCTTATGGGCAATCACGTGCGTCTGGTGCTTGCAGATTACGAGGACGCGATGAGCGCGGCGATGCACCGGCTGCTTTTGACGTACGCGCGGCGGTTCAATAAACGCACGGGGCGCACAGGGCATCTGTTCCAGAACCGTTTTGACCGGCGCTCGCTCGATACCGACTGGCAGGTGATGGAGGCTATTCGCTCCGTTCACGCCGATCCGCAGGAGGCGGGCATCAGTCTCATTGAGCGTTATCCCTGGAGCAGCTTTCCGGAGCATTTGTGCGCTTACGACGGTGACGCGGCCGATGTCGCGAGGGGATTTTCTGATCCTTCTTGCGTGCTTGAGCTTTTTGGTTCTGCCGAGGGCTTTATTGCCTATTCGCTTTCGACGCCCGACGGCGGCGAACCGGCGCTGCGCGATATGAAAGAGACAGAGTGGGAACGCCACGCCTTTGCCGACAAGATGGCGAAGAGCCTCGGGGTTCCGCTCAATGTGGTTAAAACTGCACCGCCGGCGCAGCGCGATACCGTTATTGTTGGATTGAGCAATGCCGGCCTTACGGTGCGCCAGATTGAGCGGTATACCGGGATTGGCAAAAGTACCGTCTCTCGTATCGTGCGCGCCCGCGCGCGAACGGCGATGCGGGCTGGCGGAAACGTGATGTAAGGTCGCCTGTTCACCGCAGTTGGGGTCGTCCATACGCCGCAACCAGCGTTCAAAAGCTTGGTACGGTAACTGCACTTCTTAATATGCATAGAACAATCGTCATCTTGCATAAAATAACAGCTCAGTCCGGGTTTGCCCGTGCCTACCCCCGTCTGCGCCGTGCAAAAAACGGAGTTTTCAGCATCGTGGTGCTGTCGGCACTGCCGCAATCTTGCAACATACGGGTCCCGAAGCTATTTATGCCTTCCGATCCGCCTCCGAAGCGCATGTATGTGATCCCTGAGACCGCGATGCTTGTTCTAAAACACAATATATATGCGCCTGGAGACGTTGATTAACGCTTTCGATGCGTATACATACAGCTTGGCGTGCTGAATACTCGCAAAAATGCACGTCGCACCCTATGGGACCCGTCTGCGGCAGGCGCGAAGCGAGTCGGAGCTCAGCAGAACGGGGCTTGGCGCATTGCTTGGCGGGCCCGGGGCCCTGCCGCAGGCCTTTGGTGCTGTGGAAAACGCCCGTGTTCGCGTCTGGCCGTGTGGTAAATGACAGACGGGGCGCCGGGCGCGCTGATTTTGTGTGTTCGTGCTCATTAGGAAAACAGAGCCGCCCGTATTGGGCGGCTCGGCAATCAAAAACCTTGGATTCGGAGCATACGCTACTGGTTAGCTTGCCCCTCGAGCATGCCGTCGAGGGTGCGCCAGGCGAGCTCGGCGCATTTGACGCGGGCGGGCATGTGCGAGATGTCCTGGAGCTGGGCGGCTTCGTCCAGGTCTTCCAGGTCCTCCTCGGAGAGCTTCTCGCCGCGGATCATGGCGAGGAAGAGCTCTGCCAGGCGGCGAGCTTCCTCGACGGTCTCGCCGGTGATGAGATCGGCCATGATGTCGGCACTGGCCTGGCTGATGGCGCAGCCGTGGCCGGTAAAGGAGGCCTCCTCAATCACGTTGTTCTCGACACGCAGCTGCAGAGTGAGCTCGTCTCCGCAGCTGGGGTTGATGCCGTCGTGCTCGTGCGTGGGAGCATCCATCTCGTACTTGTAGTCGGGGTGCGAGTTGTGCTCCATAAATGTGGTGGAGGTGTACAGATTACCCATTGAACGTGCTCCAAACGTGATGCAGGCCGGCGATGAACTTGTCAATGTCGGCCTTGTCGTTGTAGAAGGCCACGCTGGCGCGGCAGCAGGCAAGGTTCTCGACGCCCAGCCAGGTGAGCAGCGGCTGTGCACAGTGGTGACCGGCGCGGATGCAGACGCCGTCCATGTCCATGATGCTCGCGACGTCGTGCGGGTGGATGCCGCGGACGTTAAAGCTCACAACGCCGTGGTGGTTGTCCCAATAGATGGAGCCGATGATCTGGACAAAGTCGAGCTGCATGAGCTCGCCCATCAGGTAGTGGACGAGTGCCTGCTCGCGTGCCTGGACGTTCTCGTAACCCACCGTGTTGACCAGGTAGTCGAGTGCCGCACCCGTGGCGAAGATGCCGGCGGCGTCCTGTGTGCCGGCCTCGAATTTCTCGGGAACGGGCGCCCAGACGGCGTCCTGCTCGGTAACAGAGTCGATCATCTCGCCGCCGGTGAGCATGGGCGGCATGGCGTTGAGCAGGTCCATCTTGCCCCACAGCACGCCGATGCCCATGGGGCCCATAGCCTTGTGTGCGCTAAAGGCAAAGAAGTCGGCGCCCAGGTCGGCCACATCGACCGGCATGTGCGGCAGCGACTGCGCACCGTCGACGACCAGGTAGCCGCCATACTTGTGCACGAGCTTGCCGAGGTTCTTGACTGGGTTCTCGACTCCCAACACGTTGGAGACCTGACCCACGGCCAGAATCTTGGTCTTGGGACCAACCTTGGCAAGAACCTCCTCGGTGGTGAGCTGACCGGTCTTGGTGGGGTAGAGGTAGACGAGCTTGGCGCCGGTCTCGCGGCAGACCTGCTGCCACGGAATCAGGTTGGAGTGGTGCTCCATGATGGTGATGACGACCTCGTCGCCCGGCTCGAGGACTGTGGGTGCAAAGCTCTTGGCGACCAGGTTGAGCGACTCGCTCGTGTTGCGGGTGAAGACGACCTCGTTGGCCTGTGAGGCGCCGATGAGGTCGGCGATCTGCTGGCGGACCTTCGCGATGGCGTCGGTGGCCTCGACGGACAGTGAGTACAGGCCGCGCAGGGGGTTGGCGTTCATGCGCTGATAGAAGTCACGCTCGGCGTCGAGCACGCAGGCGGGGCGCTGCGCGGTGGCGGCACTATCGAGGAAGGCGATCTCGGGGTGCTGCTGGAAAAGCGGGAACTGTGCCTTGTAGGGATTGGTCTCGATGTCGACGGTAGGCCAGCCGCGCGAGGCCTCGTCACTGGCGTCGAACTCCATAGGCTCCGGTGCGGTACAGGTATCGCATTTAACGTGCTCGGTGTCGATCATGCGAGCTCCTCTTCAAAGTTGTTGATCAGGTTGTTGCCCAAGCGGACGACGGCTGCGCGGGTGCGCTCGTCGGTGGCGGAAAGCGCGGCGTCCTCCAGCTTGGCGCGAATGAACAGGTCCTCGGCGGCGTTTTGGTCAAGGCCACGGCAGGCGAGATAGAACAGTTGCTCGTCGCGGACGTGGCCGATTGTGGCGCCGTGGTTGCCGGCGACGTCGTCCTCGTCGCAGAGAATGACGGGAACGGTCTTGTTGTCGACGCCCTTGTTGGCCAAAAGCACCGTCTCGCGCTCGGTGCCGGTTGCGCCCTTGCAGCCGTGCACGAGGTCGATGGTGCCACGGTAGACCTTCTTGGACGTGCCAGTCAGCACGCCGTTGGCGTCGATCTCGCACTCGGTCTTGCAACCGCGGTGGCGCAGCTCGTAGTTAAAGTCGCGCACCTGCTCTCGGGCGCCCAGGTAGTCAGTATCGATGGTGACCTTGGCGGTATCGCCCAGCAGGTCGCCGGCAAGGCCGGTGGCGCTGGCGCCGGCACCCAGGACGGTGTGCTGCACGTTGACGCGCGCGCCCTCGTCCAGGAACAGGCCGGTGTCGTCGAGCGCGATCCAGCTATCGTCGAGCGTCTGCGTGCAGGTCACGTTGACGGTGGCGTACTCGTGGGCGCACACGCGTAGCACGGATCCCACGACGCCTTGGCCGGCAACGGGAGAGTCCAGGGCAATAAGCAGATCGAGCGTCGACTGGGGACGGGCGACGACGTCGATGGCGGCGATGGCCGCGGCTGCATCGACACCGCTCACGCGCACGGTAACCGTGGCGTGCTTGTATGCGGGCACATCGATGACGATGCGCTTGGTGGCGTGGTCGGCCAAGTAGGTGTAGGCAGCCTCGCCCATGCCGGTCTCGAAGGCTTCAGCAGGGGAGAGCTCCTCCTCGAGCTTGATGGCACCGGCCTGGTAGATGGAGGTGGCGGGCACGTCAAGCTCGGTCTCGGGCGTGATGCGGGCGCGGTCGGCGGCGTCGCCGGGGGCGGAGGCGCGGCGCTCGGGGAAGCGCTCGGCCATGGCGTCCATGGCGGCGTTAAATGCGTCGGCAGCGCCGCGGAACTGCTCGTCCAAGCCCTCGACCTTAACAGCCTCGGTGGGAGCGGCGGCAAGCTCGTCAGAGAGCTCGAGCTTGGTCTGGTTCATCTTCAGCCAACCCCAAGTGGCAGCTGGCATCGCATTGACCTGCTCAAGGGTGGTAGCAGCGGTGTTCGTGGTCTGGTTCATTATCCGATCGCTCCTTCCATCTCGAGCTTGATCAGGTTGTTCATCTCGACGGCGTACTCAAGCGGCAGCTCCTTGGAGACCGGGTTGGCAAAGCCGTTGACGATCATGGTGCGGGCCTCTTCCTCCGAGATGCCGCGGCTCATCAGGTAGAACACCTTGTCGTCGCCGATGCGGCCGATGGTGGCCTCGTGGCCGATGTCGACGTTCTTGGCGCGGATGTCCATGGCCGGAATAGTGTCGGAGCGGCTCTGGTCGTCGAGCATGAGCGACTGGCAGCTCACGGTTGCCTTGGAGCCCTCGGCCTTGGGCGTGGCCACGATAGAGCTACGGAAGGTCTGGATGCCGCCGCTCTTGGAGATGCCCTTGGTCTCGACGGTTGCCGAGGTCTCGGGCGCGTTGAGTACGACCTTACAGCCGGTATCGAGGTTCTGGCCGGCGCCGGCAAAGGTGATGCCGGTAAAGCTCGAGCGGGCGCCGCGGCCGTTGAGCACGCTCATGGGGTAGAGATAACCCACATGGCTGCCGAAGGAGCCACTGATCCACTCGATGTCGCCGTCCTCGTCCACGCGCGCACGCTTGGTGTTGAGGTTGTACATGTTCTTGGACCAGTTCTCGATGGTCGAGTAGCGCAGGTGTGCACGCTTGCCCACAAAGAGCTCGACAGCACCGGCGTGGAGGTTGGCCACGTTGTACTTGGGTGCGGAGCAGCCCTCGATAAAGTGCAGGTCGGCATCGTCCTCGACAATGATGAGCGTGTGCTCAAACTGGCCGGCGCCCTTGGCGTTAAGGCGGAAGTAGCTCTGCAGCGGGAAGTCCAACTTGGTGCCCTTGGGAACGTAGACAAACGAGCCGCCCGACCACACGGCGCCGTGCAGGGCCGCAAACTTGTGGTCGGTGGGCGGGATGAGCGTCATGAATTTCTCGTGGATGAGCGGCTCCCACTGCGGATCGTGCAGGGCTTCCTCAATACCGGAGTAGACGATGCCCATCTTGGACGCCGTGTCCTGCATGTTGTGGTAGACCAGCTCGGAGTCGTACTGCGCGCCGACGCCCGCCAGGTAGCTGCGCTCGGCCTCGGGGATGCCCAAGCGCTCAAAGGTGTTCTTGATGTCGTCGGGCACCGACTCCCAGTCGTGCTTTTGGTCGGTGTTGGGCTTGACGTAGGTGACGATGTTGTCCATGTCCAGGCCCTCGATGGAGGGGCCCCACGTCGGGTCGGGAAAACGATTGAAGATCTCGAGGGACTTGAGGCGCAGGTCGAGCATCCACTGCGGCTCGTCCTTTTTGGCGCTGATCTCGCGCACGATGTCGGGCGTGATGCCGGCGTCGAGGCGCTCGAATCCCTCCTCGCCATAGGTGAAGTCGTAGAGGCTGCGGTCGATGTCCGCGACCTCGGTGCGGTTCTTGGTCATTGCGTCGCCCCTTTACGCCTGCTGCTCGGCAGCGGCAGACTCGGCCTGGGCGCGCTGCTCGGCGGCCTCGCGCTCGAAGGTCTCAAAGCCGTTCTTGTCGATCCAGGGGATGAGCGAGGCGTCGTCCTCGCGCACGATGTGGCCCTTGACCATAACGTGGACGCGGTCGACATCCAGGTGCTCCAAAATGCGCGTGTTGTGCGTGATGATGAGCATGGAGCCGTCGCAGCTCTTGCGATACGCGTCCATGCCGTGGCTGACGGTGGACAGGGCGTCGACGTCCAGGCCGGAGTCAGTCTCGTCCAGGATGGCGAGCTTGGGCTGCAGCAGCAAAAGCTGGAGCATCTCGACCTTCTTCTTCTCGCCGCCCGAGAAGCCCACGCCCAGCTCACGGTTGAGGTAGGCGGTATCCATGTTGAGCTCGGCCGCGAGCTCCTTGACGCGGCGGCGGAACTCCTTACCCTTCATCTCCAGGCCGGGGCGGCCGGCGATGCTGGCGCGCAAAAAGCTCGACAGCGGCACGCCGGGGATCTCGACCGGTGCTTGGAAGCTCAGGAACAGGCCGGCGCGCGAGCGCTTGTCGGTGGTGAGCTCGGTGATGTCCTGGCCGTCAAAGACGATACGGCCGTCGTTGACCGTGTAGACGGGGTCGCCCATGACCAGGTGGCCGAGGGTGGACTTGCCGGCGCCGTTGGGACCCATCAACACGTGGGTCTCGCCGGCGGCGACGTTGAGGCTGACGTTGTGGAGGATGGTCTTCTCGTCCACGGAGGCGGTCAGACCTTCGATGGAAAGCAGCGGATTTGCGCTCATGCTGTCCCTCTCTGTATATGGTGTACTCATAGGTGTACTAAACCCTAGGAATCTTCTCGGAATAAAGTTACTATGGGTTCGGCGTTAGTCAAGGGAAAACCCGACTAATCCACTCGACTTTTCAAATTCTGGGACAAAATAACCTGTTGTGTTTGTCCCACTTACTTTAAATTTGGGACAAACAAACCTGGTTATGTTGTCCCAGATGCGATGGGAGGGTAGGTATGCTCATTTCTTCCAAGGGCCGCTATGCCCTCCGACTGATGATCTATATCGCGGCGCTGGGCGACGCCGAGGGCAAGATTGCCTTGCGCGAGGTTGCCGACCGCGAGCGCATTTCGCAGAAGTATCTGGAGCAGCTGGTGCGTCCGCTTATGAAGGCGGACCTGCTTAAGAGCGTGCGTGGCAAGGGCGGCGGCTACATGATGGGCAAGGACCCGGCCGAGGTGCGTGCCGGCGACATCTTGCGTGCCGTTGAGGGCAGCACGGCTCCGGTGGCGTGCGATGGCATCGACAACAGCTGCGCCCGCAGTGACTTGTGTTCCACCGTCAAGTTCTGGCGTGGTCTGGATGACGTGATCGAAAAGTACGTCGACGGCGTGACGTTGGCCGACCTGGCCGCCGTCCCCGAGATCAACTTTGACATTAAGCTGTAGGGCTGCAAATGGCATCTCTCGACAAGGTGTATAAGCAAATCGAAGTTTTTGCTCGGGAATGTGACGCCGAGACGGTCGTGTTGTTTGGTTCTCGTGCTCGAGGCGACAACTTGCCCAAGAGCGATATTGACATCGCCGTAGCAGGTTGCCGGGATTTCGGCCGTTTCTCATATTTGATCGAGGAACATCTTGATACTCTTTTAGATGTAGATGTCGTCAATCTCGATGAGCCCTTATCGCAGCAATTGCTCGATGAAATTGCCAGGGATGGTGTGATTCTGTATGAAAAAATATGAGAACTTTGCCAGCGCCTTGGCGAATCTTGAGGATGCGCCCAATCAGGATCTTAACAATGATTTTGTTCAGAGTGGATTGATTAATAAGTTCAATCTTCAATTTGAACTGAGCTGGAAGCTCCTTAAGCGTCTGCTCGAGTATGAGGGCGCCACGCTTGCCGCGTCGGGGTCTCCTCGTGCCATCTTGAAGGAGTCCTACCGATTCTACGACTTTATTGATGAGGCAGCCTGGCTGGATATGCTCAGAGACCGCAATACGAACGTCCATATCTACGACAACAAGCTCGCTCAAGATTTGATTCAGCGCATCTTGAACGTCTATATTCCCGCTTTCTGTCAGTTGAGAGACGGGCTGACGAAACGTTACGGCGAGCTTCTGTTGGCGCCCGACGACCAGTTTGTCTAATTCCTTAAGATTTCGCGGAGGGTTGTTGCCGTTTACCGAGGGGTTGTTGTGCAACAACGGGCGAGCTGCAATACTTATTTTTATCTTTGCAAACTGAACTTTAACTACACCAATGCAGGGAGGATCTTATGCAGCCCAAGCATTCTGCGATTGTCGCGGGTCTGACGCTGGCGCTTTCGTTTGGCGCCGTTTCCGCGCCGGCACCCGCCGCTGCCGAGGAGCCCACGCCGGGCGTTGCCTCGGATGCCACCGATATCGATAAGGGCCTTTACACCCAACAGTCCTTCTCGGGCGTGCTGAGGTCGGTCCAGGGCGTTTCGTTTGTCAACGTGACTCCCGAGATGAAGTACTTCACCAAATATGAGAGCCATGGCAACTATAACCAGGGCTTTTCGTATGGTGACGGCTACAACGCGCTGGGCTATTACCAGTTCGACCGCCGTTGGTCGCTCATTCCGTTTATGAAGCAGGTCTACAACTACAGCCCCGAAAAATACAGCATGCTCAAGGATGCGATTGATCGCGGCAGCGAGATTTCCAACGCGAACAATCCCATGTCCGAGAACGGTCAGCTCACCGAGCTGGGCCGTATCGCGCAGGAGGCTTTCCAGGGTGCTTACAACACCGATCCTGTTGAGTTCTCAGCACTTCAAGATGCCTATGCGTACAACTCGTACTATGCGGTGACCGAGGCGTGGCTCAAGAGCGGCCTGGGTATTGATATTTCGGGCCGCGCCGATTGCGTCAAGGGCATGGTGTGGAGCATTACCAACATGTGCGGCACTGGTGGCTGCAGGGACTTTTTCCGCTGGGCGAATCTTTCCAACGATATGTCCGACCGCGAGTTTGTGATGGCGCTCTCCAATAGCGTGGTCAACAATGTCGCCACCAAGTTTTCAAGTCAGCCCCAGTATCATGAGGGCTGGAAGAATCGTTATAAAAATGAGCTGAAGGACTGCTTGGTTTTTATCGCCGAGGATGAGGCTGCCGCTGCGACGCCCGTGCAGCCTGAGCCTACGCCGGCGCCCTCGCCGACACCTGATTCGAATGACGACTCGAGTGACGATGCCAACGATGACAGGATGGATGCGCCCTCGACCGATGCTGACGGTAATGGCTCTGCTGGTGGCACTACCAATGACGGCTCTACCTCGAACGGCTCCGATTCGAACGGCCCTGCTGCGGGCGATTCGTCTTCAAACTCTGCCGGCAATACTAACAGCGCCGCCTCTGGTTCGACCGACGCTGACTCCTCTAACTCATCCACCGGCTCGAGCGATTCGTCCGTTGGCATCGGCTCTAACAACGGCTCTGGCTCTGACGCAACCCCTGATTCCGATGCTTCCAAGGACGACTTGAATAAGGCACCGGACGCTCCCGTTGCTTCGCCGGACAAGAAGCCCTCTTTCTCCGTGCAGCTTGGTTCTACGCTGGGCTCTTCGCTGATGGCTGGCGTCAATAACGGTTCGACCCAGAACAAGGACAACTCTGATCAGGCTTCCACGGAAAAGACCGAAGCCTCAAAGGGCGACTCCAAGGACAAGGCTTCCGAGAAGACCGAATCCGATAAGGGTTCTAGCCCTGAGGAGAAGGACGACAAATTCGCTCAGAAGAAGGACGAGAGCAAGACCGAGGGCGAAAAGAAACAGTCCGAAGACGACGACAAGAGCGGTGCTGACAACCAAGTCCAGGAGCAAAATGACTCCAAAACGGTGACCACCACGACCACGACGACTACAACTACCAAGTCCTCGGGCGGCAACATGCCCAAGACGGGCGATCTGATTGTGATGGCGAGCCTTGCCAGCGCGAGCTTGGCCACACTGGGCGCTACGTCTATCGTAAGTGGTAAGCATAAGCTCGATCAGCAGAAGAAGGCTTCTGGGGAGGACGGCTCGGAGGAGTAGCCTCTCGGTTGCCAGATAACTAAAGAATCGGGACGGGGTCCGGTGCGAATGCGTCGGGCCCCGTTTTGTTGTGCAACGATTAGTTGTGCCCCCTCACACCTCTTGTGACTACCGTTGCCCGATATGTTCGCGCGGCGACATCGGTACATGCGATGCGGTCATTACAATTGGCATCGTGCTGCGATTTAGGGGGAACGTTTTGGTGTCTGAACAGGCAAATGTTGATTGTGCTGCTGGCTTTGGCGTGCGCTTGATCGGCTGTGCCGACGATGCGGTTTTGCCCATTGGCATACACGGCTATGCGGAGGCCCTTGGTTGCTGCGTGCTGGTTGACAAGACCATGTTTATTGCCGATGTGTTGGACTGCGACGCGTCCGTTGTGGTGTGCTGTCGACCCGAGGGTTTTGGCAAGAGCATGAACTTGTCGATGCTCAGGGCTTTTCTGGAGCGTCCTGCGGTCGGTCGCGCCGGTCGGAGCTCGTTTGCCGATGCTCAGATTTGGGATGCAGGCGGCGGGCGTTATCGGGATGAGTATGCTTGCTATCCGGTGATATCGCTGGACTTTTCTGGCGCTACGAGGCGTGGCCCCGCTGTTGCCGGTGTCGTGCGCGATGTCCTTTCGGGCGAGTGCGCTCGCTTGTTGGCGCTCTTGGGGGCTCCGGATTTAGCTCGAGATAAGGTGCGTCACATCGAACGCGTCGCGCGCGGCGTGGCGAGCGCGGACGAGGTTGACTCGGTGCTCGGTGTGCTCATAGAGCTGCTGGAGATGGCCTGCGATGAGCAGGTTGTATTGCTCGTTGATGGGTACGACGCGGCGTGGTTGGGCCGTGCGAGCGCGAGGGGCGCTTCCGGCGCCGATTCGGCGGATCTATTTGATCGCGTGCTTTTCGAGGCCATTGCCACTGCGGGCGATTCGTTGCGGCTGACGTGTCTGATGGGGGAGTGTCCCCGTCCTGCTGAAGCGGCGCTTTCTTTGCATGGCTGCTCGTATTGTCTGACGACGCCGCTTTCGACCTGGTGTGACCGTTGGTTCGGCTTTTCGGATGCCGAGGTTCAGGCTCTGTTGAATCATGCTGGGCGCGAGGAATACCTGGATGATGCGCGTGAATGGCTCGAGGGATATCGGTTTGGTAGGGTCTATTGCTCGAGTCCGGCGCGTGCGATCGGTTTTCTGGACCGAGGCTGCACGGCGCCTGTACGCGCCGATTTGTATGGGTATGCGGATTGCCTGAGTAGGGTAGTTGCCGGGTGGAATCTCGACCGCCTTTCGGTCTTGTTTGATTTGCTCGAGGCCCATGGGTGTGCTGAGGTCCCGCTTTGTTTGGGCACTGCAGAGCCAGATGTCTCGCCTGACGATAGCATGTGGACAGCGCTGTATCTGTCTGGTTTTCTCACGACGGATATGACTGAGGAGCCAGAGCATGGCGATCGTCTCCGTGCTTTGCGATTGCCCAATAAAGAGCTTCGCCAGGCCTTGCGTCTAGTGATTGTTGAGTGGTTTGAGTGCGCTGCCGAAGACATTCGAGACGTCGATGCGTTTCGCGACGGGCTGTGCCATGGGAACGAGGACACCGTGAGGCGGGCGCTAAGCCGCATCTTGGGAGATGCGGGAATCGGTGCGACCGACCCAGATACACCGCTGCCATATCACCTACTCTTGCAAGGACTCTGCTTTGGATTGCCGGGCTATGCCAATCCTGCTTCGAGGCGAAAGTGTGGCGCGGATCGCTGGGACATCCAGGTTTTTCCTACGGGCGCCGTGTTTGACATAGCCGATACGATCGGTATGCTCGATGAACGTCCGCTGATAACGATCAACATGATGTATGACCCCGATGTGGATGCGCTGGGGTTGGAATTGCTGGCCGTGCAGTCGCTACTCGACATAGAGCGCGACGGCATCGACGAAATCCGTGTACCACGCCCCGGCGTGGGTCGCATGCGCTGGGGGTTCGGTTTTGATGGGCAGCATGTGGCTACGGTGTGCCAGCGGCTTTAAGCGCCGAGGTGTTTCCGGCTTCCGTTACTCGGTGTCCTTCATGGGCGGCATGGGCTTCCAGTTGGGATCCTTGATGATCTTGCGGGCGTCCTTCATGCCTCGACGCAGCGCCGGAATGCCGGTCTTAAAGCACTTGTCGACCGCGGCCAGGCGAATGAATTCCTTGCAGAAGGTCGCGGCATTGCCCAGGCGGAACAGCATGGGGTGGTAGTCACCGTAGATCTGCATATAGCGAGCGAGGAAGCCTCGGTTGCGCATGATGTAGTAGCGGTTGGTGTCGCTCGTGGAGTTGAGCTGGCGCTTGCCGGCGATATCCCAGTTAGAGACGGCGCGGGCGCGCTTGAGCACCACGTCGGCAACAACGGCGGCGGGGAAGTGTTGGCTGGCCACGTAGCCGTAGCAGGCATCGTCGCCGTAGATAAAGAAGCGCGCATCGGGCAGGCCAATCTTGTCGACCACGCGGCGCGAGAACATGCCGCCCTCAAAGCACAGCTGGTTCATGGTGCGGTAGCCCTCGGGACCCAGATCCCACTTAGCGATGGGGTTAGGGATGCCAAGTGAAAGGATGAGCTGGTACTGCCAAAAGAAGGCGCCGCCGTCAAAGTCCAGGCGCGAACCCTGGATAACATCGTAGCGGTCGGTCCACTTGGCAAGACGCTCGATGCCTTCGGGGATGACGAGCACGTCATCGTCCATTACCCAGAACCACTGGGCGCCTAGGTCGTAGGCGCACTTGGTACCGGCGGAGAAGCCGCCCGCACCACCGCCGTTTTCGAGCTGCGGGGCGTAGATCACGCGGTCGGTGCCGCCCTGCGCGTCGGGCTGCTCGGTGTCGATGCCCCACAGGTTGGCCAGGCGCTCGTAAAATGCGGCGCACATGGCCTCGGTCTCGCGCGAATTCTCGTTATCGACAATCACGATGCGCCAGGGCGCTGCCGTAAGCTCGGTCATGGAGTCGAACAAGTTGGCCAGGAGTTCCTGGCGCTTGTACGTAACGACGACAATGGCGAGCTTATCGATGGGAGCGGGAAGGGTTGAAGGCATGGGGCAATATATCCTTTCACGCGCGGCGGGCGAGTGCAGCGCGGAAGCTATCGAATACGTCCTTGGGACTGTCCTATTGTAAAGGCTCGGCGCACCTTGACGGCAAGCTTTGAATAAAACGCAGGAACCTGTCATGGGCGAGGTGACTGCTATACGCGACATTAATGCGCTGATTACTGCTTGAGAGTACGAGTGTTTCAGCGACCGTGATTAAGCGCAGCGCTTCGATGGATATGTTGCGTGCGGCTTCGGGCTGCATGACGTCCTTTCTTATTGGTTTGCCTCTGCGGGCTCCATAGATTATATAAACGCCCGCTGGCGCGCTGACCCTTTGATACCATGAAACGACAGGTATTTCCTAAGGAGCACATTTGTCTACTAACGCCTCTGGCAGCCCTGTTCTGTCGCTGCTTATTCCCATTTACAATGTTCAGCGCTACCTGCGCGAGTGCCTCGATTCCGCCCTGGCGCAGACGCTCAAGGATATTGAGATCATCTGCATTAACGATGGGTCGACCGACAACTCGCCGGCGATTATCCGCGAGTATATGGAGCGCGATGGGCGCGTCAAGATGATCGACAAGGCCAACAGCGGCTACGGCGACTCGATGAACCACGGTCTGGAGATGGCGCGTGGCAAGTACGTTGGCATCTTGGAGTCCGATGACTTTATGGCGCCCGACGCACTCGAAAAGCTTGTCTCGGCCGCCGATAGCAATAATGCCGACTTTGCGAAGGCGAATTTTGATTTCTACTGGTCTAAGCCCGAGGAGCGCCGTTCGCTGCACGAGATGTTTAAGGCCAAGGACTGCGGCAAGCCGGTGCACCCGAGCGACACGACGCAGTTCTTTAAGCAAAAGCCGTCGATTTGGTCGGCAGTGTACCGTCGCGATTTTCTTGAGCGCAACGGCATTACGTTCCTGCCGACTCCGGGGGCATCCTTTCAGGACACGTCATTCGCCTTTAAGGTGATCGCGTGCGCCGATAAGGCTGTTTACCTGCATGATGCTGTTTTGTCGTATCGACAGGACAACGAGAATTCCTCGGTCAATTCTTCGGCTAAGGTCTTTTGCGTCAATACCGAGTATGCCGAGATTGAGCGTTGGATTCGAGAGGATTATGCCCGCGACCACGCAAGCGTCGATGTCGCGCGCATGCTCAAGTTCAATCAGCTCATTAAGTACGATTCGTACATGTGGAACTACGTGCGCCTAGCGCCTAAGTTCTATAAGGAGTTCCTGGTTCAGATGGCCAAGGAGTTCCAAGCGGCCTTGGACGCGGGGGAGTTTTCGCTTGACGATCTCAAGCCGTGGAAGCGCGCAAATCTCGCTGCCATCCTCAAAGATCCTGAGGGCTGGGTTGACGAGCATCCGAGTTTTGCGACGGATGGTGCCTTGGGGCGTGCTAAGTATTACGCCTCGGTTGGAGGCCCAGGTGTGGTTGCTGCCTTCCTCATCGAATCGCTGAGGGGGTAGGTCGACATGGGAGAGACTTTGACCCCCAAAGCGACCATTGTCGTTCCCGTCTACAATTCGTCGCGCTCCATTCAGCGATGCCTCGATTCGCTGTTGGTCCAGTCTGAGCGTTCGATTCAGGTTGTCTGCGTCAACGACGGTTCGACTGATGATTCGTTGAACGTGTTGCGCCAGATCGCGCAGGCCGACGATCGCGTACTGGTGATTGACCAGGAAAACGCGGGTGTCTCGTGCGCTCGAAATACCGGTATCGATGCGGCCGAGGGCGAGACTGTCTTCTTTGTGGACGCCGACGATTACATCGATGCCCAGACGGTCGAGCGCGTGCTGCATGCCATGGAGTCGTCAGATGCCGAGGTCGTCGTTTTTGGCGGCGTCTGTGAACCTGCCGATGCCGCCCCCAAACGTGTCCAGCAACTCATGAGCCCCAAAGCTGGTACCTTCGGCGCCCGTGATCCCCAACTGCTGTTCCATTCGAATGCGCAGCCCTATGCCTGCCGTGCGGCTTTTTCGCGCGAGCTGCTCAATCGCGAAGGCATTCGCTTCGCCCCCGGTTTGGCTTTGGGCGAGGACGTCGTCTTCCAATTTGTGGCTTATGCGCTTGCCCGTAAGACCGTCGTCATGCCGGACAAGTTCTACCACTACGTGATGGAGAGCGAATCGGCGACGCATGAGTTCAACAGTGTCGAGGCTCGCGCCAAAAAGCTCGATGCCCATATGAGAATGCTCGAGGGGGTCTTGGAGGACTGGGCGGGCTACGGTCTTATGGACCTGTGTCCCGGCGAGCTGATCACCTGGTTCCTGGACCTTATCGTGTTTGATTTGGCGCGCTTGGATTCCGATGACTTCCATCGCGTGACGGCTCGCGTCAACATGGACCTCACGACGTTTTTGGGAACGGAGTGGGCGGATATGCCTGCTAAGGGCGCCGTTCGCCGTGTTGCCCACAAGCTCGTTGCGGCGACCTCGGGCGTTTCGATGGCAGATGCCACGCTGTTCTATCTTTCGACTCGCGGTCTCAAAGCCTGCCTGGAGCGCTTTGTATAATTCCAAGCGCTGCCGCCCGCCGCAACCCGGCTGCTAAAATAACCCTGTTACACGCTATTCAACAGGAGGTTCTCTTGCAGAACTCTGATACCCCTAAAGTTTCGCTGCTTGTTCCCATTTGCAATGTCGAACGCTACCTGCGCGAGTGCCTCGATTCCGCCGTGGCGCAGACGCTCAAGGACATCGAGATCATCTGCATCAACGACGGTTCCACCGATAGCTCGCCGGATATCATCCGCGAGTACATGGAGCGCGACCCCCGTGTGAAGATGATCGACAAGGCCAACAGCGGCTACGGTGACTCGATGAACCGCGGCCTGGAGATGGCGCGCGGCGAGTACGTGGGCATCCTTGAGTCCGACGACTTTATGTTTGAGGATTCGCTCCAAAAGCTGGTCGCCAAGGCCGATGCTGAGCATGCCGATGTGGTGAAGGGCGACTTTTACCTGTATTGGTCCACGCCCAGCGAGCGCCGTGAGCTGTTTGGGATTATCGACGAGCATATGACGGGCGCCGCGTATCGCCCCGTCGATCGCCCGGGCATCTTCTACCGCAAACCTTCCATTTGGTCGGCTATCTATCGGCGCCAGTTCCTCAACGACAATCAGATTCGGTTCCTTCCCACGCCGGGTGCCTCGTATCAGGACGCAGGCTTTAACTTTAAGGTTTGGGCTTGCGCCGAGCGTGCCGCGTTTATTGCGGACCCCATTTTGTGCTATCGCCAGGATAACGAGAAGAGCTCCGTTAATTCGCCCAACAAGGTGTTTTGCGTATGCGACGAATATGCCGAGATGCAGCGCTTTTTGGATGAGCGTCCCGAGCTCAAGGCTCAGCTCCAGGGGATTTTAATGCGCATGAAGGTCGATACGTATCGTTGGAATGACGAGCGTTTGGTCGATGAGCTGCGCGAGCAGTTTTGGCAGAAGGCCTCGCCCGAGCTCAAGGCCGATTGGGATGCTGGTCGCTTTGATCTGTCGCTGTTCGACCCGCGTGGCGAGACCGACTTGCGCCTGATGGTCAAGTCGCCCCGTGCCTATATCGATTCGCGCTTTGACTTTAAGAAGCCTGGCAAGCTCAATACGTTTAAGCATTACTTTAAGATAGGCGGTCTGCCGCTGGTCTGGCGTGTGCTGACGTATCAGCGCACCTACGGCGACAACCCGCACCCCGATGACGTTCCGGTCGCACGGTAGGAGCACTTGACTATGGCTACCCCCAAGATTTCCGTTGTCGTTCCCATCTATAAAGTGGAGGAGTGCCTGACCTGGTGCCTGGACTCCCTGCTTGCGCAGGACATGCCCGATTGGGAGGGCGTGCTGGTCAACGATGGCTCGCCGGACGGCTCGCGCGATATTGCGGTTGCCTATTGCGAAAAGGACGCGCGCTTTACGCTGGTTGATAAGCCAAACGGGGGCCTGTCGAGTGCACGTAATGCAGGCATCGCCGCGTCCACGGCGCCTATCGTCGCGTTCTTGGATTCCGACGACCGCTTTACGCCCGATGCATGCCGCGTGATCGTCGATGCCTTTGAGCGCGAGGACTGCGACGTTTTGACCTTTGGCGCGAATCCGTATCCGCTCGAGGCGGGGTATCCGTGGCTTAACTATGTGCTGAGCCCGCGCGATGTGTCATTTGAGGGCTATAGCACCGACCTGCTGTTTAAGGAAGCGTCTCGCCCCTTTGCATGGCGCACCGCCTGCAAGCGTGAGTTTTTGCTGGGCAACGGGATCGTGTTCGACGAAACCGTTAAGTATGGCGAGGACCAGGTCTTCGATTTTGCCGTGTACGGTCGTTCGCATAAGACCGCGCTTATCTCGAACAAGCTGTATGACTACCGCGTGGCGCGCAAGGGTTCGCTCATGGACACCATGCGCTACGACGACGAGACACGTCTGCTGGAGCACGTGAAGATTTACTCCGCGGTGCTGGCTGACTGGCAGCGCGACGGTCTCGATGCTCAGCACGCCGATGACCTGGCATATTTCCTGTGCGATCTTGTGCTGTACGATGCGCTCAGGCTTCTGGGTACGGGCTGCGGCAAGGTGTTTGCTGCCGTTGCCACAGCGCTTGCCGGTTCTGCCGTGGGCAACGATGCTGCGCTCGCACAATGCGCTTCTTCTGTTGCTGCTATGGTGCGTGCGGCGCTTACCAGCAAGGCCACCAATGCCCGTGAGTGCAAAAAGCTCATGTTCGATTACGACGTCTTGAGGTTTGGGCGCCTGGGTGCCTGCAAACGCATGGCAGCGAACGCCCTGGGAAAGCGAGAAGTGTAGATGAGTATCAAGCGTTTGGCACTTTGCCGCAGTCAGGGCCGTCTGTTTGTGCTGCTTCGTTTTGCCGGTCAGGATGTCGCCGCGCTTATTGAGCGGGAGGGTTCTCAAGCGTTTGCCCATGCGACGGCGAGTGGTTCTTGTGTGCCGTCGCTGGTGCTCCCGGTCGATCATGGCCGTGTGCTGGCGCTTTGCCCTTCCGTTTCCGATTACGAGCGCGAGCTCGCCATTTTGGTGCTTCCGTTTTTGGATGGCGCGTCGATGGATGTCGTTTTTGCATCCGGTGGCCAAAGGTTGGGCTCTATTCGCCTCGATAGCCGCGTGGCCAAGCTGGAATCCAAGATTAACTACAAAGCAAAGCCTGCGATGTGTGCGCTCGTTCGCGATGCACAGCGCAGCGAGTGCTGCGGTCGCTATGAGATCGATGCCGTTCGTTATTTACCGGCAGACGCCGGCGCGGTGTGGCGCTATGAGGTTACCTGGGCTGGAGACCTCCAGTGCGCACCTGAGCTCCAGATTTTCGATACGCATATGAATGCCATCGATGTCACCGTGCATGTGTTTGAGTCGCAGGTCGATGTTCCTCAGCGCAACGGATGCCGCGTCAATAAAACGTATCTGAGCGTTGAGATGCCTCAGGATATACGAGATTTTGTCGCGATTGTGAGCGATCCCACAGAGCAGATCCAGAGCGGGTTTTGCGCCATGGATGGTCGCCTGTACAACGGCATGCTCGATGACAGTTGGAACCGCATGAAGGACGCGCGTGCAGACGACGCAGCTTATCGACGTTGGTTTGAGCAACATCGCGCAAAGCCGGGCGATTTGGCGTGCCAACGTGTCGCTTCGGCGGCCTTTGCCTATAGGCCGCTCGTGAGCATTGTGGTGCCGTGCTACAAGACTGATCGGGTCTACCTGCGCGAGCTGCTGGACTCGGTGCTAGCCCAGAGCTATGACAACTGGGAATTGCTGCTTATGGACGCCTCGCCCGAATGGGACGCGGTGGCCGACCTTGCGGTGGACGCCAATGACGAGCGCGTTTGTCGCATTGGGCTGCCCGGCAACGGCGGCATCGTGGTCAACACCAACGCGGGTATTGAGCAAGCGACGGGCGACTACATCGCGTTCTTGGACCATGACGACATTCTGGAACCGGACGCGTTATTCCAGTATGTTTCCGCGCTGAACAAGGCTGCCGAGGGCGAGCGTCCCCAGGTCCTGTTCTGCGACGAGGACATGTTCCAGAAAACGGGGGAGTGGGGCCAGCCGGTCTTTAAGACCAAACTCAACGTTGACCTGCTCTATAGCCATAACTGCGTGACGCATTTCCTGATGGTGGAGAAGGCGCTTATTGATCGCATTGGCATGTCCCCAGAAGACGTTGCGGGCGCCCAGGACTACGACCTGACGCTTCGCTGCCTTGCGGCGGGCGCGCGGTTTGAGCATGTTGCGCACGTGCTGTATCACTGGCGCGTTCATCCGGGGTCGACCGCCGATGGCTCTGCCGATAGCAAGCCGTATGCTATTGAAGCCGGGCGCCTTGCGCTGCAGCGTCACTTTAACGAGCTGGGCATTTGCGGAACGGTCGAGGAGACCGAGACGCCGTTTGTCTATCGCATGCGCTATGCGCTGCCGGAGCCTGCGCCGCTGGTGAGCATTGTGATCCCCACCAAGGACCACGTTGAGACGCTCGATGCCTGTGTGATGTCGATTGCCCAGAAGGCCACGTATGCCAACTATGAGATCGTCTTGGTGGAGAACAACAGCGAAGCCCCGGATACGTTTGCGTATTACGAAACCCTGCCGGAACGCGTGGCTTCAGCATCAGGAGGCAAGGGCATCGCGCGCGTTGTGTACTGGCCGGGCGAGTTCAATTACTCTCAGATCATCAATTTTGGTGTGGAGCACGCTAAGGGCGACTACCTGTTGCTGCTCAACAACGATACCGAGGTTATAAGCCCGGACTTTATCGAAGAGATGATGAGCTATCTGCAGCGTCCCGATGCGGGAGTGGTGGGCGCCAAACTCTACTTTGCCGATCATCTGGTGCAGCATGCCGGCATTTTGGTTGGCGTGCGTGGCGCACTTGCCCATGCCAACCAGGACTTCTCGGCAAAGCGCGAGGGCTATCTTGCCCGCGCTGTGCGCCCGGGCAACTTTAGCGCCGTAACGGGTGCCTGCCAGATGGTGCGACGCGACGTATTTGAGCGCGTCGGCGGCTACAACGAGGAATTCGCCGTTGGCTTTAACGACGCAGACTTTTGCCTGCGCGTATGGGAGGCGGGCTACCGCACCATCTTTACGCCCTATGCCGAGCTGTACCACTACGAGTTCACCTCGCGCGGCAGGGAAGAGGCCAACGAGGAAAAGCTGCGCCGTTGGAAACGCGAGCAAGCGCTGTTCATGCAGCGCTGGCCGCAGTTCTTCCTCAACGGCGACCCATGGCTCGGACCAAACCTATCTGCCGATAGTGAGTACTTCTCGCTTTAGCGCGAAGTAATGCCAAGTTCCGGCAAAGTATCCTCAAGAGCTGCAAGGGCGGTGGGGTTCAAGTACTCCTCGTTCAAGCAGCTCTTGTCATATCGAAAACGTGTGTCTCGTGAGCATTCGATGAGTTCTGCAGTAAAGAACTTCTCCCAGCTAAAGAACTTTGAGCTTTCGATATGTTCAGCGGGGTTAAGCAGCATGTCCTTAATGTATTTGCTGTTGAATAATCCCGACTTCAACACGAGCCATTCAAACGATTCCGGTAGGAATAGCTTGATGTTCTTTCGGCGCAATAGAGCAGCTGCTTCCGCAATTTCTGGTCCAAAGGCGGCGCCGTCGGCAATCACGAGGATGTCGTTTTCCGGTGCGTCCATAATGCAGTTGCAAATATTTGATTTTCCTCCCGCGCTGATGTACTTAATGCTGCTCTTTTTGCATAGCAAACTGAAGAATTCGTAGCCCGAATTTGTGTCCTCGACGATGACAAGCTCGGGCCTCTCGCCTCTAAATTCAGTATCATCGTAAATACGATATGTAGAGGTGTAGACACGAGAGTAAACGGGATACTTCGTTGTGGTTCGGTTGGTGTTCTTAAGACCGTAGATTTCATCAACGCTATAGGGCAGTTGGCGCAGTGACTCTCTGGCGACGATTACGTAGTAGTTTGAGCTACGTTTTGCTTCATGGGCAAATTCTCTTGATCGAACAAAAGTATTGCCCTCATCAATAAAAACAATACTGCTGGAAATCTCTTGGAGATCTCTGCGCCAATATTTTCCAGATATTGTTTTACAGGGCACTTTGCAACTTACTGTTACGCCGCTTTGTGCCCCAAGCTCTTCGTGGGCTGCCACCATATCAAGCAGAGTTGTCTTCCCTGTAGCACTGTTTCCTTGGATGATGGTCAGATTTCTATTGATGGTCAGTTTAAACTGAACACGGTTATTTTGAATAATTACCTTGTATGATCCGCGCATCAGGAGTTCTCCCTAAGGCATTTTCCAGCTATGGGGACAAGGTCAAACATCGTGTGAACGACATCGCCTGTGTTCGCAATGACAGCCGTGAATTTGCCGTTTCCAAAATCCATTAAATGGTAGAGATTGATTGCTAAATCCTTTTGCGCGGCGATCCGCAGAATCCAGTAGGCGCAATTATCACCGCAATTTGAGGCGTTATATACGTTCTTCGGCATAAAGTACATAAGCAGCAGTGTTTTGGTGCCGCTGGATAGTTTTTCGGGAGGAATGATACCTAGAATCTTGGTATCGATTGCATTGGGGCCTACCACGGTGCCTTTGTCGATGGATTTTATGACCCTTTGAGCAAAGGCATCTTGAAACCACTGGGGCGAATAGACGTTATCGAAGTAAACCGACGTGTTGTAGATAACGTTTTCCATATCACCATAGTGAATTGTTAGCACGTTAGCTCCTTCGGCTTGCTGATTTGGCATTTAGTGAGATTGATTATATCGCAGCACATGAGGCGGGCGTTATCGGCCCGCGGTAGATGTGATTGATGACCAAGGTTTGAATTTAATTTGACCATGCCCGTGCGTAGCTTGCTTTAGTGGCTTGAGTTATAGATAATAATCTTGAGCTAAGCTCCGTGTGGCGGCACGTAAAAGCTGTACTGTGCTTGGGCAGGTAAAAAGTCCAAGACGATTAGATATCCGAGAGGATATCGAGCCCGCACCGGGGAGATAAGGTGAGTCCGCGCCGGGGACTATAATTCCGGCGACAACTAGGTTTCCGTGAGGATGCCGCGGCTGACAGCCAGCAGAAAACCGCCTCTTTGATTATCAGCCGGGGTTATCCCGGCTTTTTTGATTGGGGCAGTATGGGTAGGGCTGAAGATCGGAAGGCGATAGTTGCGGAAATTAATCAGGCAGCAAAACTTTATCGCGGTTTTCTTGTCGGAAAGTCATTCATGTACGTTTTCGATGACAGGTATATCGAAGTTATTTATAAGGCCGAAAATTTCAAGCATTTAACTGGCGTAGATAGTCATTTGTAGGCAGTTTTTCAAATTGGCATCCAGAGGAAAACTTGCTGCGTCGCAGATCGACTTTTCGAATCGCCATCCCTACGCTCTGTGTCGCAGAAAAGTCAACCATATTGTTCAGCTTGCCTCTTTTGCAACCTCCGCGTGCTTTATGCTCGAAGACATATCAACAAAATCGCAGTGCTATAAGTTTGGAACAACAGACTTGAACTTTTCCTTACTCATGAACTATAGGGGCGGTTGTTATATTGCTGAATCTTTAAGGGACGAAGATTGTTTTTCAAAGGCCCACGATGTGCATCTGGTCACTCATATCTTTTCGAGACAGAACGATAAGAAGCTATATGATTCTCTCTTGTTTAAAGATGGTGATTTCGATGATTCCCAGCTTCCAAGAACTATTAGGTCTCTCCTAGATTCCTCTCTTCTTGCTCATTAGAAGATTCAAAGACGCGTGCGAGCGCCCATACACTCTCACCGCTTGCCGCATGCTTAAACGATTTACGTCGACTTTTCGGTGACGCATAATTTCTTTCGCAAATTGACAACCGCATAGCGGAACACGGCCCGCGCCCCGTCATATGATTTCTAGC
>UQKL01000006.1 GCA_900541695.1 uncultured Collinsella sp.
ACCCCGGAGGAGTACCGGAATCAGGCCCTTGCGGCCTAGTCGCTATTTAGGGCGTCCAAGATTTGGGGCGCAGTTCACAGGCCGAGGAGGGCTTCGTTGTCATTGTTATCTATGGACGCGGACGCCTCGCGCTACAGCCCGCGAATGCGTACGGCCTCGGGCGGAAACTCCTGCTCGCCGGCATCGGTCTTGATGGTCGCACGACCCCAGATGTCCAGGCCCGCAAATACACCAACAGCAAGCGGCAAGCCGCTGGGCGACACCGCCGCAACTTGGCGACCCAGCAGCGGCACCATGTCGAAGTACTCGCCCAACACGGGGGCCAGCGGACCTGCGGCGCCCTGCGGCGTATTGGCAACAGCCGCCCAGGCGTCCACACGGGTCAGCACGGCGGCAGACAACTCCTCGACCAGCGCTTCGTCGGCCGCATCCACACCGAGCTCGCTCAATGCCGAACGCTCAATATCCACCGTCACGGCACCGAACATGCCCGCAGCACCGGCGCCGCCGTTGACGGTGACGCGCGCGAACGACGTCTCAAACACAGGCGCACCGCACACGATGTCACTCGGCCACTGGATGCCCACCTTGCCGGCAAGGCCCAGGCCCGGCGTCGACGCCGTGCCCGCGAGCGCGTCCATCATGCCCATCGCCGCCACAAACGGCAGGCCGTGGAAGGCATGCATATTCACGTCCGGGCGCACGACCAGCGAAAACGTCAACGACGCCTCGCCCGCGCTCCAAGCGCACCAGCCCGCGGACACACCCTCGCGACCCGCGTCGCGCGCGGCGTCAAGCTCGGTGCCGGCGGCTACAACATTCATCTCAATCATCTACATACGCCCCAATTCGCCCACGATATGGCCCACGCGGTCCTCGGGCTCCTTGACCTCGACACCGTTGTAGCGGAAGAACCGCGCCGGGTCGTGCATCAGATCCTCGAGCGGCACCAGTACAAAGTCGCGCTCGCCAATGAGTGGATGCGGCAGGCGCAGCTTTTTGCCGCCATGGATCTCGCCGTCCATCCACAGCAGGTCCAGGTCGATGGTGCGCGGACCGTTGGCCTTGGCCTTCTTGGAGCGGTCGCGCCCCAGCTCGGCCTCGATCTTCATGAGCTCATCGAGCAGCACCAGCGGCGCCAGCTCGGTCTTGATCTCGATGACGGCGTTGGCAAACGCGTCCTGGCGCGTCTCGTAGGCCGGCTCGCTCTCGTAAATCTTGGAGGAGTTGGACACGCAGGTGAGTGGAATCTCGGCGATCATCTCGCGTGCGGCGCGGATGTTGTCGCAGCGATGCCCCAGGTTGGAGCCCACGGCCACAAACGCGCGGCGCGGCTGCGGCTTGGCAACCGCCCAGTAACCGTTCAGGAACTGCGCAAAACCCGCGGCGTCGTGCACGCGCACGATGTTGGCACCGGCCTGGATGGCGCCCAGGCACACGCCAAACGTGGCGGCATCGCGCTCGGCGGCCTCGGTCACGCCCGAGATAGCGCCCACAAAACGCTTGCGCGACACGGCGCACATGAGCGGGTAGCCCAGCGACGCCATCTTGGCAGTCTCGCGCTGGATGACGATGTCCTCGTTAGCCGACTTACCAAAGCCCGGGCCAGGATCGATGCAGATGCGGTCGCGCGACACGCCGGCATGGATGAGCGTGCGGGCCTGGTCGGACAGAAAGCCCATGACGCGGCGCATGATGGGCGCCGAATCGGGCAGGGTAAAGCGGCGGAGCTGCGAGGTGGGCACATAGGCCTCCTCACGGCGGGCACTGCGGCGCATCATGGCGGCCAGGCGGTCATTGGACTCCGATGCGGCCTCGGTGGCTGCGGGCGCGGCCTCGGGCGCGGGCGCGACGGTCTCGGCGGCAGCAGCCTGCTCGGCGGCCGGCGTCTCCTGCTCGCTTGCAGGCTCGGACGTGGGCTCCGGTTCGCCAAACGGCAACGAGGGCTGCACCACGCCGCCCGGAAGCTTGGCCTCCGGCTTAGGCTCGCCCAGCAACTTGCCGCGACGGCGGCGAGCCGGCTTCTCGGCCTCACGCGCGGCCTCGGCAGCCGCCTCGCGCGCCTTCTCGGCAACAAACGCCGCTGCCGAGGTATCGAGCTGCACCGTTGCGTGCGTGCGGACGGGCGCGGCGACCTCGCCGGCATGCATCACGATGACGCCGCAAGTGCTCGTCTTAACGAACTCGACCATCTTGGGATCGGTGAAGCCGGTCACGTCGTTGACGATCGAGGCGCCGCAGCGCACGGCCGCCTTGGCAACCGCCACATGACGCGTGTCGATCGAGACGATGGCGCCCTCCTTGGCCAGCGCGCGCACCACGGGCAGCACGCGGCGAGCCTCCTCGTCGGGGTTGACCGGGGTAAAGCCGGGGCGCGTGGACTCGCCGCCCACGTCGATGATGTCGGCGCCGGCGTCGAGCATCGCCAGGCCGTACTCGATGGCGGCATCGGGGTCGAAGTGCTCCCCGCCATCGCTAAACGAATCGGGCGTCACGTTGAGGACGCCCATGATGCGCGGACGGTCAAAGCTGAGCTCGTACTTTCCGCACCGCCATGTCTTGCTGTCGTTCGCCATGAACATCCTCCTAAAATGCCCACGCCGCCGAGCCTGGGGAGCTGGCGGCGGGGTCGCTTTGCACTCAGTCTTTCTATTGTATCCGCGCGCGCGGGCTAGAACGCAAACGCGGCCGCGATGTCGCAAGAAATCAGCAGGTCGGCATTTGCATCCTGATCGGTGGGAGCAAGGTTGCATATGGCCAGCGTATCGCCGGTAAAGTAACGCGTAAGGCCCGCCGCCGGATACACCACGAGCGAGGTCCCACCCACAATGAGGGCATCGGCCGCGGCGATGGCGGCAACGGCACCGGTCAGCACATGCTCATCGAGCGGCTCCTCGTAGAGCACCACATCGGGCTTGATGCGCCCGCCGCACGCAGGACACACAGGCACGCCCGCGGCGTCCTCGTGCTCGCGCGAGCAAATCCACTCGGCGCTATAGACCGCGCCGCACGACTGGCAAATGTTGCGATGGACCGATCCGTGCAGCTCGAACACGCGCTGCGAGCCGGCCGCCTGGTGCAGACCGTCGATATTTTGCGTCACCACGGCGTCGAGCTTGCCGGCGCGCTCCAGCTCGGCCAGCTTGGTGTGGCAGCGATTGGGCTTGGCGCCAAGCGCGATCATCTTGGTGCGGTAGAAGTCGAAGAACTCGGCCGGATGCGCCTCGTAAAAGCTATGCGACAGCATGGTCTCGGGCGGATAGGCAAACTGCTGGTGATACAGGCCGTCCACGCTGCGGAAATCGGGGATGCCACTTGCCGTGGAAACACCAGCGCCGCCAAAGAAGACCACGCGCTTGTGGGTGTCAAACAGATCCGCCAGCGCGGCGGAGGCCTGCCTGGGGTCCGATATTGCCTGCGTCATATGAGTCCTCCGTCCTTGTTAGTCGGGCAGCGTTGAGCGACGTCCCAGCATGCGGCCTTTAAGTCAGCATGCGCGGATCCCACCCCGCCCCTGTTGCGCTAATCTTAAGCCTGCCAACCCCGTCGAAAGGACACCATGCCTCAGACTTACACTTTCGCCTCGTGGAACGTCAACGGCCTGCGCGCCGTGCTCAAAAAGGATCCGAGCTTTATCCAGATCGCGCAAGAACTCGACGTCGATATCCTGGCACTGCAAGAGACCAAGCTGCAGGAGGGCCAGGTCGATATTGACCTGCCCGGCTATCACCAAACCTGGAGCTACGCCGAGCGTAAAGGCTATTCGGGCACCGCGGTCTTTAGCCGCCAGGAGCCGCTGCGCGTACTGCGCGCCGATGCGCTGCTGCCCTACGCCGGCGGAGGCGAGGCGGCCGTGCTCGTCGCCCAAGCCGCAACCGAGGGCCGCGTCTGCGCGCTCGAGTTCGACAAATTCTGGTTTGTGGATGTCTACACGCCCAACGCACAAAATGAGCTCGCGCGCATCGACGTGCGTATGGCCTGGGACGATGCCTACCGCGGCTTTTTGAACGCGCTCGAGCGCGAGACCGGCAAACCCGTCGTAACCTGCGGCGACTTTAACGTGGCGCATGAGGAGATCGACCTTAAGAACCCCAAGTCCAACCGCGGCAACGCAGGCTTTTCGGACGAGGAACGCGGCAAGTTTACCGAGCTGCTCAACGCCGGCTTTACCGATACCTGGCGCGCGGCAAACCCCGACGTCGAGGGCGTCTACAGCTGGTGGAGCTATCGCTTTAATGCCCGCAAGAACAACGCCGGCTGGCGCATCGATTACTTTCTGGTAAGCGATTCGATCGCCGCCAACGTTCGCGACACCGGCATCCGCGGCGACATCTTTGGCAGCGACCACTGCCCCGTCACCCTCACGCTAGAGCTCTAGCCCCAAGTAATTCCTCTAGGGGACAGAGGAAAACAGATCATGTGACCCCTCTCCCCCTATAAGGTGCGGTGGAATAGTTCCTGTTTGGGCAGCAAATAGCCAAAAACGAGAACCATTCCACCGCAAGTTCGTGAGGGAACGCGAAATGCCTTACAGCCCGTATTTCACGACGACACGGTTAATGCGACGGCACCAAGGCTTGTACAAGGCAGCCAAGAACACGCAGGTCGCGAGGCCGTGTGTGATATCGAACGGCACTGCCGTGGCAAGACGTGCCATGGCACCCGCCCACGTGAGCGGTTGAACAAAACCGATAATGTCGTAGGCGTTGATCACAACGCCGTACAGCAAACCCGAAGCAAAGCCGTAGGTCAGCAGCGCCGGCATACGCACGGTGCCATCGGCGCGATCAAAAGCGCCGGCATGCGCCAGCGCACCGCCAACGTATCCCACGAGCCCCCAGGCATACATCTGCCACGGCGTCCACATGCCCTGCCCAAAAAAGAAATTGCTGGTCAGCGCCGCCAACGCACCGACCATAAAACCATTGCGGCGACCAAGCGTCGCCCCCGCGATAATGGCGATGGCACTCACGGGTTTAAAGTCGGGAATGGGGCCAAACAAGATGCGCCCCGCCGCGGCCAATGCTGCCAGAACCAGCGTGGGCATAATCTGGCGCAAACCCGGACGAGATGCCTCGTAACCCGCAAAGAACAGCGCGAGCACCAGCGCCACCACAACCAGCATGGCCAATGCTGCCTGCTCAACACCCGACAGCAACGCGGCAGCCATCACCGCCGGCACCGCCAACAACAGCGGGACCTCCAGTTTTGCAAGCAAGCGCGCGACGCGATAATCCGTCATCCCATCACGCCCTATAAAACACGTTATCGGCAAAGAAGTCGGCCGGCGGCTCCATGCAGGCAATCTCGCCGTCAAACATCATGACGACGTCGTCGGCTACCTGCTCGGCAAAGTCCAAATCGTGCGTAGCCATGACGACGGTGCCGCCAGCCTTCGCATGGTCACGCAGGGCGCGGGCGATGATGCGGCGGCTGAACAGGTCTAGACCCTTGGTGGGCTCATCGAGCAATAGCAGTTCGGGGCCGATTAGCAGCAGTTTTGCCAATGCAAGCAGTTGACGCTGCCCGCCCGAAAGATCGTACGGATGGCGTCCATCCAGACCCGACAACCCCAAGCTCGCCGCACGCTCCCGCGCCAAGTTCTCGTCATATCCGCAGGTCGAGGCCCATTCCATCAGCTCATCGCGAACCGTCTCGGCAACCAGCAATGCTTTGGGATTCTGAGGCAGCAGCGCCGCCGAGGCCGCTCCGCGCACCATGCGGCCGCGCTGCAGCTTGGCGGTCTTCGCCAGCACCGAGAGCATCGTCGACTTGCCGCAGCCGTTACCGCCAACAACCGCATGCACCGCACCGGCCGAAAACGACGCATCGAGCCCACGCAACACCCAGCCGGACGCTCGATCGTAGCGAAACCAGCCTTCCGACAGGGTGGTAGCCGACCCGCCGTGCATTTTTTGGAGTATTCTGCTTCCATCCGTGCGCGAGAAGGCTTCCGAGCCGTTCTCGAGCGACGTTTGCGCCACAAATTCGGACGATTTGTCCAATTCCGAACTTTTTTTCGCGCTCGATACGTCCCCGGGCGGCTCCAGAGAACCCAAATTGTCCTCACGCCTGCTGAATACTCCGTTTTTTGCACATCGGATGGCACCCCACCCCAACATGTCATCGGAAAACAGCGATTCTCGGCGTCCCAAAGAAGACATATCCGCCACCTCGCGCACGCGACCGCCCTCAATCCGGTACGTACACGTCGCATACTCGAGCATCGGCCGCGGCTGATGCGTCGCCACAACAACCGTGCAGCCCAGCTCGCGATTCACACGAAACAGCGCGTGCAGGAAATTCTTCTCCGCAACCGGATCAAGCTGAGACGTGGGCTCGTCGAGCAGCAGCACGCGCGGGCGCAACGCCAGAACGGCCGCCAACGACAGCAACTGTTTGCGACCACCCGAAAGCGTGTCAGTATCGCGGTGAAGCCAATCTTCCAGCCCAAAGAAATAGCTGGTCTCAGCTACGCGACGGCGCATCTCATCACGTGCTAGCCCCAAGTTTTCCAGGCCAAACGCCATCTCGTGCCACACGGTTTCGCACACGATCTGGTTCTCGGGATCCTGGAACACATAGCCCACGCGCTCCGCCGATGCCCGCACATCCATGTCGGCGACGGGCTCGCCCAGCACGCGCAGCTCGCCGGAGCGCGTACCCGCCGGCGCGATTTCGGGCTTGAGCAGCGACAGCAGCGTCGACTTGCCCGAACCGGTACCGCCAACAAGCAGTGCAAACGCACCTTGGGAAACACGCCAATCAAGCCCCTCGAGCACCGGTGCCTCGGCCCCGGGATAGGCAAAACTAAGGCCTCGCACCTCAATCGCCGGCGCGGCCGAGCCATATGCCACACCCGCCGCCGAGCTCCTATCCAACCGAGCCATCAGCCAAACCTCTTCTCATCGATCGCATGCAACACACAGGGCAGCACCATCCAGGCAGCGTACACGGCATAGCCCAGCCACGGCGCGGGCACCGAAAGCTGCGGGTAAAACGAATACTGCGTTGTCGCGGTCCATGCCACCGCCACCGCGGCGGCACTAAACACCGCAAGTCCAACCAGCGCGGCAGCGTCGCCGCGCCCTAGCCGATACCGCGCGTACGTCGTGCGACGCGTCGCGGCGCCCCACCCGCGCGAGCGCATGGCATCCGCGCGCTCAAGCGAATCTTCCATGCCCCAGCCCATCAGTACGCTCGATGCCCGCAGGCGCGATCGCACGGGATCGGTGGGCGCACGCCCCGGCACATCGATCGCGTCCTGTACCGCCAGCACCGTGCGGCCGCGGCGCAAAAACTGTGGGATAAGCCGCATGCACATCGAAATCATGAGCGCGATCACCGGCGCAGCGTTGCCCAACAGCGCGAGCACCTTGTCGTATTCGAGCATCGACGCCGCGGCCTCAAACCACAGCACGCTCGCCACAAACAGCCCGCCCATGCACAGGCCGTAAACCATGCTCTCTAGATACACCGCACGCATGCCAATACGAAACAGCTCCGTCGAACCCGAAGCGCTAAACAGTGGATTGACCAGCGCGATAATCAAAATCACCGGCAGCTGCCAGCGAAGTGCGCCCAGCGTGCGGGCAGCCCCACGCATCGCAAATCCATACGCCAGCCCGCCCGCAAGCGACAGCGCGATCAGCACCGGTTGCATCGAGAACATGGTGAGCCCCAGCGTCAGCACTATATAGAGTGCCGGCACCGCCGGATGCGACATCGAGAATGCCGCGACGGGCTCGCCGCCAAACTCCTCTCGCATGATATCCATGGGCACCCCCATCCCCTCGCTCAAACGACAGCTCCGCAATACCGCCAACGCCGCCCGCGAGCGGCGCAAACGCCGCACCGCCGGCCCAAGCCTCAGCTGCCGCGCATCAATCGTTACGCGCTCATCATATGCCTGCGGTATCATATTGCGCCGTGTATCGTTTCCAAACACACGTCTCTATAACGTAACAGGAGATCACATGGACGCAACCGCAATTATCCTCGCTGCCGGCGAGGGCACCCGCATGAAGTCGAACCACTGCAAGGTTTCGCACAAGATCCTGGGCAAGCCCATGGTTCAGTGGATCGTCGACGCCACCATCAAGGCCGGCTGCAGCCGCGTCGTGGTCGTCATCGGCAGCCACGCCGACGAGATGCGTGCCCTCATCGATGGCGCCTACGCCAACAGCGCCACCAAGGTCGAGTGCGTCGAGCAGACCGAGCGCCTGGGCACCGGCCACGCCGTCAAGGTCGCGCTCGAGGCCTGCGGCATCACGCAAGGCCCCGTCGTCGTGCTCAACGGCGACCTGCCGCTCATCACCGCCGACACCGTCGCCAAGTTCGCACAGACCGTCGCCACCGGCGAGCTCGCCTGCACCGTCATGACCATGACCCCGCCCGATCCTTTTGGCTACGGCCGCATCAAACTGGGCGCCGATGGTCAGATCGAGCGCATCATCGAGCAGAAGGACTGCACGCCCGAGCAGGCCGCCGAGCTACTCGAGTGCAACGCCGGCTGCTACGCCTTCGACGGCGCGCAGCTCGCCGCCCACATTAACGAGATCGGCAACGACAACGCGCAGTCCGAGTACTACCTGCCCGACATGCTCGAAATCCTCAAGGGTCACGGCCAGGCAGTCTCCATCTTCCACTGCGACGACTACCGCGACGGTCTGGGCGTCAACAGCCGCATCCAGCTCGCACAGCTCACCGCCATCGCGCGCGACCGCATCAACGAGCACTGGATGGCCGAGGGCGTCACGTTCATCGACCCCACGCAGGCTTGGATCGGCCCCGACGCCACCATCGGCCGCGACACCGTCGTGTGGCCGCAGACGCACCTGATCGGCCACGTCACCGTGGGCGAGGAGTGCCAGCTCGGCCCCAACAGCCGCCTCACCGACACCACCGTCGGCAGCGGATGCATCATCGATGAAACCATCGCCATCGAGGCCGTCATCGAGAACGGCGTCGACTGCGGCCCGCGCGCCTACCTGCGCCCGGGCACCCACATGCTCGACGGATCCAAGGCCGGCACGCACGTGGAGATCAAGAAGTCCACGATCGGCGAGGGCTCCAAAGTTCCGCACCTGTCCTACATCGGCGACACCACCATGGGCTCCGGCGTCAACGTGGGCGCGGGCTCCATCACCTGCAACTACGACGGCGTCCACAAGCACAAGACCGTCATCGGCAAGGATGCCTTCATCGGTTCCGACACCATGATGGTCGCGCCCGCCCAGATTGGCGACGGTGCACTCGTGGCCGCCGGCTCCGTCATCACCGAGCCGGTCCCGGCCGACGCACTCGGTCTGGGCCGCGCCCGCCAGGTAAATATTGAGGGCTGGGCCGCCGATTATCGCCGCCGTCTGCACGAGGACGACGAGGTATAACGTTTTATCAAGCACAAAAGGAGCTGTTCCATGGGGACGGCTCCTTTTTTCTATCGTGACCTGCGCAACCGGATGAGTGGTCGGTTCGTGTCCGTTGACGGTAAAGACGTTATCAGGACCCGATAAACCCCGCCGCGCGGTTACAATGCAACAAGGCATCTATATGGCATTCGATATAAAGGAGAAGGGTAATGCCGATTAATGATCCCGAGAAGTCGGAGAATATGCGCAAGTCCATCCGCGTGTATTCCGGTTCCTCCAACCGTCCCCTCGCTCAGAAGATCGCTGAGTACCTTGGGGTCGAGCTTTCGGGCCTTACGCTAAAGCAGTTCGCCAATGGTGAGATTTACGCCCGCTACGACGAGACTGTCCGCGGCGCCGACGTCTTCCTGATTCAGTCCGTGGCCGGCGGCAACGTCAACGACATGCTCATGGAGCTGCTCATCGCCACCGACGCTGCCAAGCGTGCATCCGCCCGCTCCATCACCGCCGTTATCACCCACTACGGCTATGCCCGCCAGGACCGCAAGGCCGGCCCGCGCGAGCCCATCACCGCCCGCCTCGTCGCCAACCTGCTCGAGCGCGCCGGCGTCGACCGCATCATCACCCTCGACCTGCACCAGGGTCAGATCCAGGGCTTCTTTGATATCCCGGTCAACCACCTATCCGCACTGCCGCTGTTTGGCCAGTACTACAACGCCATGAACTTCGACACCGACAACCTGGTTGTCGTCTCCCCCGACGTGGGTCGTGCCAAGGCCGCCAAGAAGCTGTCCGACATGCTCGGCTGCGACCTGGCCATCGCCCACAAGGGCCGTCCGCGCCACAACGCCGCCGAGGTCATGGGCATCATCGGTGACATCAAGGGCAAGACCTGCGTCATCAATGACGACATGATCGACACCGCTGGCACCCTGTGCGCCAACGTCAAGGAGCTCAAGGCTATGGGCGCTGGCGACATCTACGTCTGCGCCACCCACGGCATCTTCTCCGGTCCGGCCATCGAGCGCCTGAACGACGCCCCCATCGTCGAGTGCGTCGTCACCGACGCCATTCCCGTCGAGGTCGGCGGCAAGATCAAGACCATCTCGGTCGCCGAGGAGTTCGCTCAGGCCATCTCCGCCGTTTACCACGAGGAGCCCGTCTCCACGCTCGTCGGCGGCGACTTCGCGCTGTAGTCGCATCGTCCTTGCAACCCGGCGCATCGCCGCCGGAACAGAAGAAACCCCCGCGCTCCCCCTTGCTTCGCAAAGGTCGCGCGGGGGTTTCTTCTGTTCCGGCGGCTCGCTCTGCCGCGGCCGTGCTTTTGTCTGGTGGGATTTCGCTGAAGCAAAGCCTCGCATTCGGCGGGCGTGGTAGCCTTTGTCGTTGATTGAACTATTTACGTAACGGAGGACAAACATGGCAGCTGCACAGCCGCTCAAGATTCGCATGGTTGCCGGACTTGGCAACCCTGGCGATGAGTATGCCGAGACCCGCCACAACGCTGGCTTTAAGGCAATCGACGAGCTGGCCCGTCAGGCCGGTGTCACGTACTGGAAAAACCAGGCCGGCGCCGAGGTCGCACTCATCAACATCAACGATCCCGAGGAAGAGGGTGGCAAGCGCCAGATCGTGCTGGTCAAGCCGCAGTCGTATATGAATACCTCGGGTGGCCCCATCTCCAAGCTCTGCCGCGAGTACAAGATCAAGGCCGAGGAGCTACTCGTGATTCACGACGAGCTCGACATCCCCGCCGGTGACGTGCGCGTCAAGGTGGGCGGTGGCCACGCCGGGCACAACGGCCTGCGCTCCATCATCGACAAGATGGGCAGCCGCGACTTTAGCCGTATCCGCACCGGCATCGGCAACCCTCCCGGCAAGATGGCCGTGGCAGACTATGTGCTCAAACAGCTGCGCGCCCGCGAGGCCGATGACTTCCAGGACACCTGCGCCCGCGCCGCCGACGCCGCGGGTCTCGCCATCGTGCACGGCGTGATCTATGCCCGCGACCACGTCAACGGCGCCGCCTCCGCCAACGGCAAGCACTAAAACCTATCATTTAGGGATGTTTATTTTGGCAGGTTTTATCTGCGGAAACGCCCCAGTTGCGGCATCACGATAAACCGCGCGCCGCCATACACGCATAGCACCCCAAAGGGGGCCGGCCTCATCACAACCCGAGGCCGGCCCCCTTTGCCGTTTTGCCTGATAAAACCGACCAAAATAAACCTGTCCCTTTTTGGTAGGTCGAACCGGATAAACCCTTTTCCCACCTGCCGAAGATACACGTAAGCGACATGCCCATGAGGGTATAATTTGTACCGTATGTCTGCACAACGCCTGTGCGCGTACGGTTTTATTCGGGCTGCCGTCCATTTCCGTGGAGGCACGGTTCGGCCGCCCTAACAAGAGAGGGGTTCTATGTATAAGATCCTGGAGAAGACGCAGTTCTCGGAGAAGGTGTTCAAGTTCCGCATCGAGGCGCCCGCAATCGCCAAGCATGCGCACGCTGGACAGTTCCTCATGGTTCGCGCCAACGAGACGGGCGAGCGCGTCCCGTTTACCCTGGCCGGCTGGAACGGTGACGAGGGCTGGGTCGAGTTCATCTTCATGGTGATCGGCAAGACCACCGAGATGCTGTCCACCTACGAGGCCGGCGAGTCGCTGCGCGACGTCGTGGGCCCGCTGGGCGTTCCCACCGAGATGGCCGAGGGCCCCTGCGCCGTCATTGGCGGCGGCGTCGGCCTGGCAATTGCCTTCCCGGTCGCCAAGCACCTGGTCGAGACCGGTCACGAGGTGCACGCCATCATGGGCGCCCGCACCAAGGACCTCCTGCTCATGGAGGACCAGTTCCGCGAGCTGCTCGACGAGGACCACATCCACATCACCACTGACGACGGCTCCTACGGCGAGCAGGGCGTTGTCACCGCTCCGCTGGAGCGCCTGCTGCAGGACAAGGCCGTGAGCCAGGTCTTCTGCGTCGGCCCCGTTCCGATGATGAAGTTCTCGACCCTCACCGCCCAGAAGTACGACACCCCCATCACCGCGTCGCTCAACCCCATCATGGTTGACGGCACCGGCATGTGCGGCTGCTGCCGCGTCGAGGTGGGCGGCGTGACCAAGTTCGCTTGCGTCGACGGCCCCGACTTCGATGCCACCCTGGTCGACTGGGATGACCTTCGTGCCCGCCAGGCCGCTTACCGTTCCGAAGAGGGCGCGTCCCTCAAGGCCTATGAGGAAAAGAGCTGCGCATGCCACTAGTTAACGGTCGTTTCGTTGCCGATATGAAGTCGCCCCGCACCCCCGATAACGAGGAGCCGGCTGCCGAGCGCGCCTGCGACTTCCGCCCCGTCGACAAGGGCTTCACCGAGGAGATGGCGCTGGCCGAGGCCGAGCGCTGCCTCAACTGCAAGAAGCCGTTCTGTGTTGAGGGCTGCCCCGTCAACATCAACATCCCCCGCTTTATCGAGCAGATCCGCGCGAAGGACTTCGGCGGCGCCCTCGATACCATCCGCGAGGACTCCATGCTTCCCGCCATCTGCGGTCGCGTCTGCCCGCAGGAGAACCAGTGCGAGGGCAAGTGCATCCGTGGCAAGAAGTCCGAGCCCGTGGCCATCGGTCAGCTCGAGCGCTTCCTGGGTGACCGCCCCGAGCTCGCCTCCACGCCCAAGATGGCCCCCAAGAACGGCAAGAAGGTCGCCGTCGTCGGCTCCGGCCCGTCCGGCATCACCTGCGCTGGCGAGCTCGCCCGCAACGGCTTTGACGTCACCGTCTTTGAGGCCTTCTTCACCGGCGGCGGCGTGCTGGTCTACGGCATCCCCGAGTTCCGTCTGCCCAAGGCAGTCGTCAAGCGCGAGATTGACGGCCTGGAGGACATGGGCGTCAAGTTTGAGTACAACTCCGTCGTGGGCAACATGGCCACGGCCGAGGAGCTGTTCGAGCAGGGCTTCGACGCCATCTACGTGGCGACCGGCGCTGGCCTGCCCAAGTTCCTCAACGTTCCCGGCGAGAACCTGCCCAACGTCTTCTTCGCAAACGAGTACCTCACCCGCGTGAACCTGATGAAGGCCAACAAGTTCCCCGAGTACGACACCCCCACCAAGCACGGCAAGAACGTCGTCGTCTTTGGTGGCGGCAACGTGGCTATGGACGCCGTCCGTACCGCCAAGCGCCTGGGCGCCGAGCACGCCATCATCGCCTACCGTCGTACCGAGGACGAGATGCCCTGCCGTCGCGCCGAGCTGCACCATGCTAAGGCCGAGGGCGTCGAGGTTCTGCCGCTCGTCTCCCCGCTCGAGTTTGTCGCTGGCGAGGACGGCTCAGTGTGCGCCGTCAAGGTCCAGAAGATGGAGCTCGGCGAGCCCGACGAGTCCGGCCGCCGTCGCCCGGTGCCCATCGAGGGCGCCATCGAGGAGATCCCCTGCGACGTCGCGATCTCGGCTATCGGCACTAACGCCAACCCCTTCGCTGCCAAGATCGGAGGCAAGATGGAGCTCAACAAGTGGGGCTACATCGTCGCCGACGAGGAGACCGGCCAGACCACCGATCCCCGCATCTGGGCCGGCGGCGACATCGTCACCGGTGCCGCTACGGTCATTCTGGCGATGGGCGCCGGCAAGAAGGCCGCTGCCTCCATCACCAAGAGCCTACTGGGTGAGTAATCACCTGCAGCGCTAGCCACCAAACGGCAAAGTCCCCGTCGAGCACACGCCCGGCGGGGACTTTTTCTATGCCGGCCGCCCCAGACCACCACAAAGGGGACAGGCACCTTTGCGGTGGTCGGGGGCCTGACCGGCTAGTTTGTCTCGATCTGTAACACCTGGAGCCCGTTGAGCCTTGTAGTTGTTACAGATCGAGATATTGCGCCAGCCGCCCCCGCTTTGTCTCGATCTGTAACAGTTAGAGGCCAAATATCCCGCTTGGTGTTACAAATCGAGACATTAGGCTGACGGCTGGACCGTTCATCTCAATCTGTAACACCTAGAGCCATTTTTACTGGCCTGGTGTTACAGATTGAGATTTTGCGAAAGCCGAGGATGGGCGCCGTCGCCAAAACCTAGCGCTTGCGACGCTTGGTTGCAGCAATGCCGGCCACGGCTACGGTTGCGCCGGCGATGCCCAGAGCGGCGACCGTCATCGCGGTGGCGTCACCCGTGCTGGCGAGCTCCGTGCCGCCGGACTTCTTACCGTTCTTGCCCTTACCCTTGGACTTGTCCGTCGTCACTGTGGCCGTCGTCGAAGTCGAACCACCCGCAGGAGCCCCGGTACCGCCAGAGCCATCCGCACCGCCACCCTGCTCGCCGCCGCCAGGCGTCGGCTTGGGTTCCGGCCCGGGCTCCGGCTCGGGATCGGGCGTCGCCTCATCGGTCACCGTAATCGTAATGTTCAAGCGCTCCGAATACTCGCTATACGACATGCCGGGACGCTGCGCCGCAATGCGCACATACATATTGCTATCGAGCGCAATAGGCTCGGTGTACTTTACGCGGCCTTCGTCACGGCAGGGACACGTGTCGTTGGTGGTGTACCAAATCGTCGTGCCGTCCTCGGCCGAAAGCTCCAGCTTCGTACCCTTGGGCACCGTAATGTAGTTCTCCTTGGGCGACCATGCACCAAACGTCGTCGCACCAATCGTCGCCACCGGTCGCGCCGGTCGCACTGCCTCGGCAGACACGCGAACGTCAACTTGCTTGGATAGCACCGTGCCGTCCACCGCCGCCGTCAACGTCGTCAAACCGGGCAGAGCACCATGCAACGCAAACGTCGCCGCGCCGTCCTCGCCCGTCACGGCCTGGGTGGCATCGACAGAGCAGATAGCCGAGGACTCCAGCCCAACACTAACCTTGGCGCCCGCAAACGGCTTGCCCGCCTTATCGGTCACGTGCGCCACCAGCTCAAAGTCACTGCCCTCAAGCATGGTCACGGCCTGCTCCACGTTGAGCTTGAGCTTGTCGGCACGAACGCCCACGACAAGCTCGCCACTTGTCCAGCGCGCCATGGCCGTACCGGCGTAGTTGCGAGCACCGTCGAGCTCAAACGCCACCGTCGAGCCCGCCTCACGCGCATCGGCATAGCGAATACGCAGCACGCGCGACAGCGGCTTGCCATTGGGATCGTCCTGCTTGTCGAGCCACGTATACGTCACGTCACCCAAGCCCTGCGCGCACAATGCGACCAGGGCATCGTCGCTCGCATCCATATACTGCGCAAACTCAACCTCGACGCAATCGGTATAGGCATGGGCCGAAGCCACCTCGGGCGCCGCCGTCGACACCAAACCAATGTTCACCTCAGTCTGAATCGGCGGCACGCGCAGCCAAGCCGAACGCGCCTCCTCATACCCGTCCTTGGTCACGCGCACCTGATACCAGCCGGTCGGCGTATTCCAGTTGTACGCACCGTCCGCACCCGTTGCAAGTGGATTGTCCTGTTCATACTCCTCGGCATCCCAGCGCACGGCATTGGTACCGGCCGCATCGTCGGCGCTCCACAGCTCAACCGTCGCGCCTTCAACCGTATTGGGCAGCAGGCCCTCGTACACCACGCCCGCAGGGTCGGGTGCCGCCTTGGCAGCCACGTTGCGATAACGCGCCTCGAAGATCGACTGCATCTTCTCGTCCGAAATCAAGCCGTCCTTGTTGGCGTTATAGACCTCGGCATCGGTCAGCTCGCCCCAGTTGACCGTAATACGATTCTGGCATGCGCGCTCCACCTGCTCGCAGGCAACATCGTAGGCGCATTCGGCATTGGTCAGCTTAATCGCGCGCTCCGAACCTACGCTGGTCGAAGCCGCGTCATAGGCAGCGCCCACCACGGTACCCGCCGAACCGGCCGTCAGCACGCCGGCGATTGTCATAATGGAGCCCACCGCCACATCGGTGCTGTCGTGGCAGAGCTGGCGATACAGCAGATCCTCAAACGCACGCGCCTTCTCCATGGCGTCACGCAGCGCGTAAATGCACTTCCAGTCGTCCTCGGTCTTCTCGGGCTTGGCAAGCAAGCGCGTATGCTGAAGCTCATAGCCCTCGCGCTCGCCCTTCACCTTCTGCATACGGACGTTCACGTTCTCCCAGTTCTTGCTGGCATCGTTCACGCCGTAAATGCCGGTAAAGATGCCGATGCCCTGGGTCGCCGCGGGAAACGCCTGGCCGGCCGCCTTCCACGCATCGGTCTTAAAGACCTGTCCGAACATCTCGCACTCGATCTTATAGCTCTTGAGCGAACGGATCGTGCGGATGAGCTTCATATGGGCGCTCACGTCGCCGTTGCGCTTCCAGGCCATGAGCCATCCGCGAATCGTAGAGTTATTGAGGCTGTGGACTACGTTCCAGTTATCGTACAGGTTGTCCAGAATGTCGCACTGCATGGCGATCGAGTTAAACAGAAGCGCCTGGTTCTTGTTGTTATTGGAGTTCTCGATAAATTCCGACTCGATATAGGCCGTCTGCTCGCCATCGGGCGCGGCGACTTTAAAGCCCTTGACGGTATCGTCGTCAGCCGCCTTGTAGCTCAGCGAGCTGCCGAGCGCCTGGCCCAAATCGTTAAACCCGCTCGTCGACTGGCCGCTGTACTCGCTGGCCTTAATGCCCGCACACTTGTTGAGCGCCGCAGCGGTTGCGTCATTCCAGCTTCCGTATTGGTTGAGCTGGCCGATACCCATCGACTGGCCCACCAGATCCTCGGCCTGCTGGGCAATAAACTCCGCTCGCGATGCATGGTCAACAAGCTCCTTGAGCGCCGCCGCGTCCGCGCCCTGGGCCGCTGCAAGTTCCTGGTACCAATCCTCGCTGGTACCATAAGCATCCTCAAAGATCATCTTGTCCACGTTGACGCCATAGCTGTCGCCCTGCTTGGTCAGCAGCGCCGACGAGCCGCCAACCGCAGCCTTGAGCTCGGCGGCAAACTGCGCCGCCTCGTCGTTGCCAGCATCATCACCCTCGCCGTCGCTGGCGGCAGGGGCGCGACGAGCCTTACGAGCGGTGCCGCCCTCGTCCTTACCGTCCTCATCCTCCTCGGCGAACGCATCGGCGACCATCTGGTCAATCGCGTCGTTAAAGGCCTCGTCGACATCGTTAAACGAGTTATCCATCATATACTCGTGCCACTGCTGCACGGCATTCGAGAACTCCTGCTGGCGCTCCTCGGCCGCGGCGGAATGCTTTTTGGCCGAAGCGTTGGCGTCAAAACTCAGCATGGTCATAAGCTGAGCATTGGAGATGCGGTAGGTCTGCGGCATAAAGATCTGCTCAAAGTTGCCGCAGTTCACATAGGTCGAGTCATTCGCTTTGTTAAACTCGTCGAGCAGCTTGAGATACCCCTCGTCCACATACTCCGCCACATAGCGCACACGGGTGCCCTCGCGCGACTTTTGAGTCAGAGGAATCGTCACCGTCTTGCCATCCACGCAGTCCACGTACAGGTCGAGCGTGTCGGCGGCCTCTTCGTTTCCCACCTCGAGCGTGATGTCAAAGGTCCAGTAGGCGTTCTTCTTTTGTGGCAGATGATGGAAGGTCCACAGGCTCTTGCCGGTGTCCTTGCCGTCCTTGACCAGGTTTTGCGTACCGCCACGATACGTCACATCAAAGTTCCAGACCGAAGCGCCCGGAACATAGCGCACATAATTGCGAGCCGTCACCTCTGCGGCAGCGGCGGCGACGTCGGTCGAGCCCACGCGCGCCTCGAGCATCACGCGCTCGGCGGCAAGCGTATCCTGCGGCAGGTCGTATTCAATCTTGGCACGGCCGAGTTTATTGGTCTTGCCGGTGTACTTTGCAGCCGACGAGCCCGTCCCCACGGTGAGCTGCACGCTCTTGCCCGGCGCTGCATAAACGTAGGCCACATTGCCCAGCAGGCTGTGAACGTCGGTGTTGTCGACCTCGATGCGCGATCCGCTAACCTCAAGCGTGGTGCTTCCCAGCGGCAATGTCACCTCGCCCAGCGTAATAAGCGGCGAGACGGCATAGATGCCCGCGGCCTTAGGCTTAAAGCGCACAAACACATCGGCGCCCGCACTCTTCTTCATATCGAGAACGAGGTTGTCGCCCTCCCAAGTTGTGGCAGCCCACATGGCATCGGAGCTGGCGCCGGCTTCGCGAGCGCCTGCGGACACATCCTCGACGGCATCCTTGGCCAGAGGAATCTCAATCTTGGCAGCCTGGCTGTCCTTGAGCTCGTAATGAATGCGCAGCTCGGTCTCCGCGCCAACGACCGCGGACGAATCAGCGATAACCGAGCCCGCCGTCAGCCCGCGCTCGGCACGATACGTCTCCACGTCAAACGTGGGGACGTCGAGCGTCACGTCGAGCTGCTTGCCGTCCTCAATCTTCACCTGTTTTTGCGCGATATGCTTACCCACAGTCAGCCCTAGGCGGCTAAACGTGGAATAGCTCGTCGCCTGGATGTCGTAGCTCGTCTTGTTAAAGGCGACGATAGTGTACGAACCGGCCTTAAGGCGCGGCGTCTCGGCCTTCATGATAGGCGTGGTGCCATCGTCTTCGTAACCCATCAAATAGGTGACGCCGTCGGCGACCAGCTTGCCGTCGGACGTACGGAACACCAGCACGCGGTTGGCTCCCTGGTAGTCGCCCTTGGTCGTGACCGTCGCCGTGCCCCAAGGCTTCAAGTCGATATCGACCTTGCCGGCCGAAGGCTTCACCGTCGCCGTCGCCCCACCCAGCTTGAGGCTGTCTTTGGGCTCGAGCGTTATCTCCAGATCCTGGTCCGCGTCGGCAATGGCCTGCGACACCACGAGTGCTGTGCCCTGGATACGGAAGTCGTTTTCCTTGTCACCCTTGGCAGGCTTAAGCGTCTTGCCGCCGCTCTTCACCGTCAGATCGATGTTATTGAGACTATCGAGCTCAATGCGTTCGGTCTTATCCTGGCCTGCGACCGGTTCGAGATAGGCCACGTTGAGCTCAATCGCGCGCGAGGCCGGAATCTTGGTAAAGTCCTCCGCCTTTATCTCTCCGATATTCCATGTGCCCGTCATCTGGTCGCCCGGGCGCGCCAGCACCATGTCATAGTAACCGCTGAGCGAAATGCGCAGGGTGGCTGCTGTCTTGGAGAGAGCGTCCGCTGTAAAGCTGCCGTCATCGCCAACCACCAGCGGCGTGGACTGCCCCGCCTGCACGAGTGTAGCCGTCGCGCTCTGGGGAAGTTTGCCCGCGATCTGGGCGGCCTCGCCCATCCACACAAAGGTATAGGCGGGACGCGTTGGGTCGGCCGAGTCCATGCGATCGGCCACGGCATCGGCAAGCTTTTTGACCATCGAGGGGTTGCCAGCCGAATCGGTCGCATAGGCATAGATGGTCTGGCCTTCACTAAAGGGAATCGCATACGTTACGCCATCGATTGTCACGCGCTCATTATAGTCGCCCGGATAGCCCGCCTCACCAAACTGAAGATCGGGGTTCATCACGCGCAGGGCAACGGCATTATGGTTCGTCTCGTTTCCGTATCTCGTGTTCTCAAAAGCTCCCCACTCTATCATTTCCACGCTTTTGGGTAGCACAATCTCTTTGCCGGCAATCGCAGGATCAAGAGAGGCGAACGCGAGCGCCCCGATATATTTAACGCCGTCGCCGATCGTCACCGACGACACATGCGAGCACCCGTCAAAGGCATTGCGCTCAATCCGCTCCACCGTGCCCGGCACATTGATCTGCGTAAAGGTGAGCACTGTTGTGTCCGAGACATAGAACTGTGGCACGCCGCAATAGGCGAATGCAAGATAGTCGATAGTTTTGACCGAAGTCGGCAGCGTTGCCACCACCTTGTCGTCAAGTTGTTCACATTCCTTAAAGGCCTGCTCGGGAATCGTGGTAAAGGCCGCGTTGTTGGGCCAGGTTACCGTTTGGAGCGTCTTGCTTTTGTAGAATGCATAGCTCTTGAGCTCCTCGACCGAATCGGGCAGTGCGATCTCTTTGATGCTGCTGCCGCCCAAGCCTCCAACCGAGCGGACATGCGAATTAGGGGCGAAGGTGATCGATGTGAGCGCAGCGCTTCCCATACCCGTAAGGCTTACGACATTTTTGTCGTCGATGGTCGAGGGCACCTCCAACGTGGTAATGCCCGCGTCGCCATACTCGATAGAAATTTCGTTGGTGAGGCTATCAATCGAGAAGTAGTACTGCGCGGGGGTCTGCTCGCCGGCCACGTAGCCATCGTCGTATTCGTCCTTTACGCCCGTGGCGCCCTTCGAGGTCATCCAGAGCCCAAGATCCTCATTCCAGGTTGCTTCGGCTTCGGCGGTCTCCTCCTGCTTCTGCTGTTCGGCGAGCTCCTTGCCCTCGACAAGATCGGTGGCAAGCGTACCCGCAGGTGTGCTCTCGGTCTGCCCGGCGCCCGTTAGGCCCGCCGCCGATGCAATCTCGGAGGCCGGGGGCGTAGGGGTGTCACCGTTATCGAGCACCGTGGGGTCGGCAGCGCCGGCATCGGGCGCGGGGTCGGCGGAAGCAGAGTCTGACGTTTGGGCGTCAGCCGAATCGGCGGGAGCGGCGTCGGCTGCTTGGCCGTTATCCGTCTGCACAAAAGTGCCGTCGGTGTTGAGGGCCTCAGCAAACGCGCCCGCGGGAAACGAACCCGTCACCATGGCGAGGGTCACCGTGGCAACCGTCAGCCGGCGGCAAAGCGCTCGAGCAGTAGTCCACCTCATGGTCGTTCCTTTCTTGCAAACCTAAAGTCATCCAGCGTAATCGTGGTCCACAAACAAAGCGAACGGTAGGTTCATATATACGAACCTACCGTTCTACCTGCGCAAACCGCCACAAAGGGGACAGGCACCTTTGCGGTGGTTCTGGACTCGGCCGATCGGTTTGTCTCGATCTGTAACAGCTAGAGGTCAAATTCCCCGCTTGGTGTTACAGATCGAGACATTAGATTGGCGGCCATTCGGTTCATCTCAATCTGTAACATCTAGGGCCGTTTTGACTGGCTTGGTGTTACAGATTGAGATTTTGCTAAAGCCGAGGATGGGCGCCGCCGCCAAAACCTAACGCTTGCGGCGCTTGGTTGCGGCGATGCCGGCGGCGGCTACGGTTGCGCCGGCGATGCCTAGGGCGGCGACCGTCATCGCGGTGGTATCCCCCGTGGTAGCCAGGACAGCATCGCCCTTCTTGGCCTGCGTGGTTTTCTCAACCGTCTTGGCCGTGGTGGTTGTCGTGACCGGTTTAGCCGCGGGCTTGGTCTCGGGCTTCACCTCGGGCTTGGGCTCAGGCTTGACCTCAGGCTGCGGCGCGGGCTTTTCGGGGTCGACCGGAGCCGGCGTGGCCTCGGGCGTAAACGTCAGATCGGTGTTGAGCCACAGAGTGAAGATACAGCCGCTCTCGGGATCAACTACACTCGCTTCGCCCATCTGGTAGCCGCACTCCTGGCCGTTGATCACCAGCTTGGTGTTGGGCGTAAAGTAGAATCCGCGCGCGGGCTTGAGGTAGATACCGTAGCGATAGGTCACGCCAGGCTTAAAGGCGTCGATGTGGTTCGTGATGTTCTGATCCCAGAACTTCTGAGAGTTCACTTCGCTGCCGTCGCTACCCGTCCAGTACTCACACTGAGGAAGGGAGTTGGAGCCCGTCGGAACATTCGCCGTAAAGACCGGCTTATCGCCCGCCTTGAAGGTGGTCGTGGCGCCGTTGATCTCTATAACGTCGATGGCCCGCCATTCGTCGATCGGCTGCTCGCACAGCATATTGTCAGCGTTTGGCGCGAAGACGCCGTTGACGGTCTTGATGTGGTGCGTCCAATGGCCGTTGACGTACATCATGCAGTCATTGCCCACGGTATTGTCGCCCTTGAGCCTCAGCTCGACGGAATACATGTAGAACTTGCCCTCTTCGAAGTGTTCGATCCTCCTCGCGCCCGTCGGATACTTGGCGGGGTCGGAATACCAGAAGGCAACGGGCGCGAGCTCCGCGGGGTCGCTGCCATCCATCTCCTCCCAGCACTCGTAGGCGATCTCGTACTTGTCGGCGTCAGCAGCGGGAATCGTCGCGGTCGCGCGGGGCGCCTCGCCGGGCGCGTAGTCGGTCTTCACGTCGTTGACATTCAGGTTATGGAGGGCTTCGTTTTCCGATGCAACAAGCGTAATTTCGCTATTGATGGCATAGCGGAGGTAATAATCGTACCTGGTTTCGTTGACGATAGTCGAGCTGTCTTCATAGTCAGTTCCGGTATACTCCAGTGCCGAGCCAATATAGAGAGCCTCATTGCGCGTGAGTCGATACGAGCCACCTGCCGCGCCACCCGTAAAGGTCAGCGTCAGCCTCATGTGATCGCCAGCGGGTTTGAAGCGAGCCGTCACGTCGGACATGGATGCATCCTGAACTTCGACCAGAGTGCCCGAAGCGGCATCGGCCCTGTAGTACTTAACCTCGACGACTTCGCTCGCAAGCGCTTCTGGAATGCCACCCTCTACATCGAGAAAATCGTGGGTATACGACTGGCCCTTTTCGAGTGTGACATTGCTCGGAAGCGCGCAGTCCGTGTAGCGGGAAACCACGGTCGTATTGACCCTAACGTCGCTGCCGCCAACAACATCGGTCACACCGCAGGGCATGATGGCGTTGCTCGCCGGCATGGCGGCGTTGTCGTCGCCAGAAGCGTTTTGCCCAGCGAGCGCAGCACCGCTAGACTCATTGGCGGCATCGGCTGGGATTGTCTGCTGAGGCTCAACGGTGGCTTGCGCCGCCGGAGCAGCATCGGTTGCAGGCGCGGTCGAAGCAGCTGGTGCGGTCGTTGCAGCCGTATCCTCCGCAACCGTCGGCGTCACCGGAGCCGCGGCAACCTCATCCGTCCCAGCGGCGGAATCGGCGCATTCCGTCGCCAGCGCCACGCTCGGCAGCAGAAGCTGGCCAACCATAAGCGCACACGCGCCGGCGCAAGCTATTTTGGCACCCACACAACGCCAGGTACCGTGAACCAGCAAGCAGGTGGACTCACGTTGAGTTTGCTTGTCAAAGTGACTTGCGTTCATAACGGCCTCCTTGGTCGTAGGGACATACCACCACAAAGGTGTCTGTCCCCTTTGTGGTGGTCCTGTACCACCAAGATGTGCCAAATGACTCCGTATGCCTAGGTTCGTAGATGTGAACCTAGGCCTCTACCTGCGGTTTAATTCAATATGATTTCGCCATCGCCACACTCGTCCCGGGAACGCTACAATCGAGGACACGATTATTCGTCCACCCAAAGGACCGTTCTTGAACCTGAGTAAGCCTAAAATCAACGCGCTTCTGGCACTTGCGCTCTTCACCTTCGCCTTCCTTGCCGCCGAGTTTCGCTTCGACGTCAACGTCGGGCTGCTCGCCGGTGCCGAACGCGTTGTAATCGCGCAGGGCTTTATTCTAGGTGCGAGCGTGCTCGGCTTTATCGGATATGCGCCGTTGCTCGGGCTCGCACAGCGCAAAGGCCGGCCTCAGGCAGTCGTCAGCGCCGCCGTCCCCATCGCCATCTTGGGGTTGACTCAGATTCAGTCCCCCACGAACCCGCTTGCGCTCGAGATTCTGGGATGCCTCGCATTCCTCGGACTCGGCCTACTGGGCGGCGCGACGCACCATGCCTTCGCAACGACATTCCAAGACGATCCCAAGCTCGCCACCGGTGCGGGAGCAGCCTATGCCGCGGGCATCCTGATGCAGTTCGCCATCAACCTGCTCAATTGCGGCGGTATCGCAGAGCTCATCGTCCTTGGCGCAGCGACTATCGCCATCTCCGCCCTCAGTGTCGTTCCCCAAAAGGCTGCTGAGAGCTCCAGCCCCACCATCAATCCCCTTGTTGAGCCATCGCACGCCCTCGCCAAGCAGGCATGTTGGAGCATCGTGCTCGTCATGATTCTCGCCTGCCTGTTCTCTACTCTTGATAACGTGGTCACGTTCTCCAACGCCCACGGCACCATCGCCGTGCAGACCTGGCCGCGCCTCTTTTTGGCAGCGAGCGGCCTGGCCGCCGGCATCGTCTTTGATCTTGCCGAGCGTCGCTACATGGGACTTGTCATGCTCGGCATCGCCGTACTCTCGACCATTTCCATCCTGGCCGTGGAGGCCGGCGCTGATCCCAACCTGGGCCTTGTCGTCTTTTACCTGAGCTCGGGCTTTTTTGTCACGTTCTTTACCGCCACCTTTACACAGCTGGCACCGCGTATGCACGCGCCCGCTCTTTGGGCCGGCATGGGCCGTGCGGCCAATAACGTGTGTGCGTTCACCACGTCGGGCGTCTCGCTTGTGCTTGTGACCTCTGGCAACGTCGCCCTCATCATGATTGGCGCGGTCGTGCTTCTCGTCGCCGCCTGCGCAGCATTCGTTGCCGCGGGCCTATTCCGCCTGCCCCAAACCGAGCAGGAGCGCGAACATCAACAGCTTGCCGAGGAGGCGCTGGCAGCACCGAGTATCGAGGAGCAGCGTCAGGTCTTCATCACCGATCACGCTCTCACCCCGCGCGAAGTCGACGTGCTCATGGCTGTAACCCAAGACGAACGCCCGCTCAAGCAGATCGCCGAGGAGCTCGGCATCTCGATGCGTATGGTGCAGCGCCACCTGAGCTCTATCTACCAAAAGACCGACACGCAGACGCGCGCCGGTCTCACCAAGGCCTTTCCCTCGGCCTAAAACAAAACCCCCACAAAGGTGCCTGTCCCCTTTGTGGGGGTTTGGTCGGCTAGCCTTCGAGCTGGGCGACTTTGTAGCGGTAGGCAGCGGCGATAACGTCTTTGCAGCCTTCGCGGCCCAGCTTGGCGCGGTTGACGACGATGTCTTTACCGCTCGTCATCTTCCACTTGCCGGCGCTGTAGCGCTTGTAAAATGCCTCGCGTGCCTTCTGCTGCTGCTTGACCAGCTTGGCGCCCTTCTTTTTGTTGAGGCCACGCTTCTTGCGCACGATCTCGACGCGGTCCTCAAAAGGAGCGGTCACCAGCACGGCGATGTGGTTGGGATTGTTGCGCAGCAGATAATCGGACAGACGACCCTCGATAATGCAGCTCTCGGTCTCGCCCAGGTCCAAGATCACCTGGCTCATCTTTTGGAACAACTTGTCCGAGTACGAACGCGCATCGTAGCGGTCGGGCAGAAACGCCATGTTCTCCACGGCCAGGCGTTCGTCGTAAGCGGCCATCTTGTCGAGTGACTCGCCCGCGCGCATCGACGCACGTACCAGCAGCTCGTTATCGTACAGCGGAATCCCCAACTCGTCGGCAAGCATGCGACCAATCTCGTGGCCCTCGGCGCCAAAGTCGCGCGCGATGGTAATGACCACAGGATTCTTCTTATTCTCCAGATCGCTCATCGCGATTCCTTTCTAACAAATGAGAAATAGGCGATTCCTGATTCCCATTTTGTCACTTACGACCGTCCCGGTTTCCCAAGTGCGGCAGATTGCCCCGAAAGAGGAGCGCCGCGTACTAAATGTACGCAAGCGACGATTGAGGGGCAAGGTGCCGTGCTTGGGGAAGCAGGACTATGCGGCCACAATACGGCGTTGATACGCCCTCACCAGCAGCGAGATACCAAAGTTGAGCACAAAGTACATCGCAAACACCAGGCCGTAGAGCATAAGCACCTGCGACAGGTCGATCGCATGGGCCATCACGACGTTTGCCGTGTACATGAGCTCGGCCACGTTAATACCCGAAAGATACGAGCTGTCCTTGATGACGGTCGTGCACTGGCTAAACAGCGCCGGAATGATCGTCTTAAACGTCTGCGGCAGAATGATGTAGCGCATGGTGGCAAAGAAGCCAAAACCCTGGCTCTGCGCTGCCTCAAACTGGCCGCGCGGAATCGAGTTGAGACCGCCGCGCACAATCTCGGCCATAACGGCGCTGGTAAACAGCGTAAAGGCGATGGTCGAAATCACAATGTCCAAACCCTGCACCGTAAAGTAGATAAACAGGATCCACAGCAGGTTCGGCGTGCAGCGGAACAGCTCGATATAGGCGCTCACCAAAATACGGAATGGGCGGGGCGCATAGCTCTTAACGAGCGCCAGCACCGTGCCAAACATGAGCGAGAAAAAGATCGACAGCGCCGAGATCTCGATCGTCTTAACAAAGCCGCCCCAAATGTAGAGCAGGTTGGTCGCGTTGAAGATTTCCATGCGCTAGGCCTCCTCTACGTTGTCGAGCCCCAGCTCGGCGAGGCTCACGCCGCGCGGACGCTCCTTGGAGCGGCGCTCGAGCCACTGCACCAGCATGGCGAGCGGAAAGCAGATGATGAAGTACATAAGGCAGCAGACGATGTATCCCTGCAGGTAACCGTACAGGCTCACAAAGTTGTCTGAACGGTACATAAGGTCGCCGCCGGCCACAAGCGCCAGCACCGACGTGTTCTTGACTAGGTTGAGTGCCTGGTTACACAGCGGCGGCAGAATGATCTTGAACGTCTGGGGCAGCACGATGTACCAGTATGCCTGCGCACGGGTGAAGCCCTGGCTCTGCGCCGCCTCCATCTGACCGCGCGGAACCGCCTCGATACCGGTGCGGATGACCTCCGAGATGTAGGCCGCGTGATACAGGCCCACGCCCAAGAAGCCCAGCACGAACGGCGCGATGCGCACCGGCTGGTCGGCACCGGTTATGGCCTGCAAAAACTGCGGACCAGCCATGTACATAAAGAGCACCTGCACGGGCAACGGGGTGTTCTGGTAAAACTCCACGTACACGCGGCTTATGGCGCGCAGCACGCGCGAACGGGTGGTAGAGAACACACCCAGCAGCGTGCCCAGTACCAGCGACAGCAGCAGACCGGCAACGACCACCTGTAGCGTCACACCAAAGCCCTCCCAGAAGGGCCCCATGTTTTGAAATGTCGTCGACCAACGGTCGGCGTCAAATAATCCTTCGAGCATTTGATTCCTTCCTTGGACGATGCGCCTATACAAGGCCCCAGGTCTTGACCTCTTGGTCGAGCCAGCCATCGGCCAGGCGATTGCAAATCACCTGATCGACCACGGCCGAAAGGTCGCAGCCCTTCTTGGTCGCCACGCCGTAGCCCTGCTCGCCAAACTTGACCTCGGGCTGCAGCAGCTCAACGGTCTCGTTCATGTAACCGGCCAGCGTGGAGCGATCCATGGCAAAGACGTCGATATTGCCGGCGTCGAGCGAGCTCTTGATGATGGGGTAGCCGCTAAAGGCCCTAAACTCGGGCTTGCAGCTAAAGCCGTTGTCCTTGATCATCTGCTCGATCAGGCCCTGCGTGGTGGCACCCTGGCTCACACCAATGACCTTGCCGTCCAAGTTCTCAATCGAGGTAAAGCCCGAACGCTTCTTGACCATGAGTCCCACGTAGTCGGTGCGGTACGGCGTCGAGAAATCCCAGCTCTTCTTGCGCTCGTCGGTGATGGTGTAGGTCGCCGCGACCACGTCGAGTTGGCCGTTATCGATCAGCGGGCCGCGCGTCTTGGGCGTTACGTCGGTAAACTCGACAAGCTCCTGGGCGCGGGCCTCCTTGTAGCTCACGCCAAAGACGGCAGCGGCGATCTGGTAGCACAAATCGACTTCCATGCCCTCAAAGCGACCCTTGGCGGTGTCGTAATAGCCGTAGCCGGGAACGTCTTTCTTAACGCCGGCATTCAGATGGCCACGCGACTTAATGGCCGCAAGCTTGGATCCCTTGTCGGAACCCTCGCCGCTGGTGGAGTTGCCGCAACCGGCAAGCGCGGTCCCCGTCAGCGCAAGCATGCCGGCGCCAGCCAGCTGCAAAAAGTGACGGCGCGATACAGCCGCCCTCGTCATATCCGTCATGTCCATCACCGCGCCTAGTGCAGAATCTTGGACAGGAACTCGCGGCAGCGCGGGTTCTCGGGGTTATCGAAGAAGTGCTCGGGCGTGCCCTCCTCCAGGATGCGGCCGTCCTCCATAAAGATGACGCGGTCGGCCACCTGGCGCGCAAAGCCCATCTCGTGCGTCACGCAGATCATGGTGATGTCCTCCTGCGCGAGCTCAATCATAACGTCCAGAACCTCCTGGACCATCTCGGGATCGAGCGCCGAAGTCGGCTCGTCAAACAGGATGATGGGCTGCTTGGTACACAGGGCGCGGGCGATGGCGATGCGCTGCTGCTGACCACCCGAGAGATTCTGCGGATACTCGCCGGCCTTATGCGCCATGCCGACGCGCTTGAGTGCGGCGATGGCGATCTCGGTCGCCTCCTCCTTGCTCTTCTTTTGCAGCTTGATGGGCGCGAGTGTCAGGTTGCCCAGCACCGTCATGTTGGGATACAGGTTGAACTGCTGGAACACCATGGAACTATACTTGCGAGCCATCTCCAGGTGATTCTTTTTGGTGAGCGGCGTTCCGTCGATGATGACTTCGCCCGACGTGGGCTCCTCCAGATAATCGACGCAACGGATGAGTGTCGACTTACCCGAACCGGAAGGCCCGATCATTACGAGCTTCTCGCCGCGCTTGACGGTGAGGTTGATATCTTTGAGCACATGCAGGTCGCCAAAGTACTTGTTGAGATGCTTGATCTCGATCATGTCTGCCATGGATGTCCCTTCCCTGCGTTTACACGAGTTGAACTATTGTACGGAAAGAACCACGTTTCCGCAGCCCACACTACATCCCCGTAAAGAACCCGCAACCTTCCACCCACTCATTGGGGACAGACTTAAATGAGTACCCGCTCATTGGGCACTCATTTAAGTCTGTCCCCAATGAGCGCTAAAATAATACAACCGCCCTTGTTGAGCATAAGTCAGCGAAAACCCGTACACGCGAGCAAGGTGACGTGAAATGAAAGGGCACAGACCTTATGGTCGCGCCCTTGAAATTGAACGTCAGATTGCCGCGTGTACGGGTTTGCAGCGTCGAGCCGTTACGCGGTTTGGTAAAACCGCGTAACAAATTACGCAAGTTTGGCGCCGACGATCTTTGCCGCGGCAGGCTTATCGAAATTGCCACCGGTGGCCTTGCCGAGTGCTCCCATGACCTGGCCCATCTGCTTCTTGGACGTGGCGCCCAGCTCAGCGATGACCTGCTCGATCAGAGCCTCGAGCTCCTCGCCCGAAACCTGCGCGGGCAGCAGGCTCTCCAGGATCTTGACCTGCTCGGTCAGGTTGTCGGTACGCTCCTGGTCGGTACCGGCCTTAATGGACATCTCCAGCGTCTCGCTCGTCTGCTTAATCAGACGCTTGATCATGCTGTTGACGTCTTCCTCGGTCACGTCGCGGCGCTCGTTAACCTCGATATTCTTCACCTCGGCCTTGACCTGGCGAATGATAGACAGGCGAACCTTGTCCTTGGCCTTCATGGCCGCAATCATTTCCTTCTGCAGTTCTTCGTTGGTCATCTGCAAATCCTCCTCAATAGTGCGGTCGGCACTCGCACGAGCGCCGCCCCATGATTACTTAGTCGTCGACGAATCGTCGGTCGAACTCTTGGTGACGCCCTTCAGGCTGACGTTGTACGGTACGTCCTTGGGCATGGGGTTGACGGTAATGTCGGCGTCCTTCTTGTACTGCTCCAGCCACTCGCTGTATGCAGTGCTGGCCGCCTGCGTCTTCACCACGTTGGAGATGTACTTCTTGATGTCCTTGGGCACCTGCTTAATGTCATCGACCTGATTATCGACATGGAAGTAGTCGGTGCACTTGATGATGTGATAACCATAGGTCGACTCGACGACGTCGCTCACATCGCCCTTGTTTAGTCCCTCGAGCGCCGCCTGGTAGCTGTCGACGAAGGTGGTGAGCTTGTCCCAGCCCACATCGCCCTTCTTCTCCTTGGAGCCGGTGTCATCGGAATACTGCTTCACGGCGTCCTCAAAGCTCAGTTCGCCGGAGTTGATTTTGTCCAGGCACTCCTGCGCCTTGGCCTTGGCGGCGGCCTTGTCCTCGTCAGATGCGTCGGAATCAACCTTGATCAGGATGTTCGACGAGCGGCGGGCATCGTTGTAGTTAGACAGGTTCTCGTTGATGTAATCGACGATCTCACTGTCCTTGGGCTTACTGGTGGGCGCCACGGCGTCCTTAAGCTTTTGCTGTGCCAGGTTCTCCTTGAGCGAGTCCTTGTAGGTGTCCTCGGTATAGCCGTAGGTCTTAAGGGTCTTCTTAAAGGCCTTGGCACCGCCCGCGCTCTTGCACGCGTCCTTCCATGCCTTCTCGACCTCCTCGTCCGACACCGTCACGCCGTTTTCCTTCTGCGCCTGCTGGAGCAGAATCTGCTGCGTGTAGGAATCGATGAGCTGCTTGCGGTACTTTTTGGGCGTCAGGTCGTTGTCGACCAGATACTGCGCCCAGTCCTTGTCCTTGGTGTAACCGTAGGACGTGCGCATGCTCATGATCTGCTTGGTCACGGTGTCCTCGGTGAGGTTGGTGCCGTTGATGGTGGCGGCGACACCGCCGGTAAGCTTGTAGCTCGAGGTATCCTCTGCCTGCGACATGAGACCGGAGCATGCCATGGCCGAGACGGAAAGCAGCATTGCCAGCACGCCGATAACCACCAGGACGATCTTGACGGTCTTAGACACGTACGTCTTGCGCTGCTTCTTACGAGAGCTGGAGGCAGCGCGAGCCTGCTGCTCGGGCGTCGGCGCGGCCTCGGAGTTCTTTTTCTTGTTTGCCATAGTTGGCCTTTCGCATCACGAATCGAACAAACGCCATTGTGTCACAACGCGGACCCCGCGACACACCTGGTGCATGGGGGACAGGTCAATCTGCACCATTTTGGTGCAAAGGGGGCTCTTCTGGCTGTCGGCAGTTAGGGACATTCCTTTTCTGCCGGCAGTTGGGGACAGTCCCCAAGTGCCGGCCCTAAAAGTGGCGACGGATGGCGTCGACCATGCCCTGGCATGTGGTCTGGCCGAGCACATCGGCTGCGGCGGCGGCATCCATAAAGATATTCATAAGCGATTGCAGGGCCTCGACCTGGCCGCTCGGCTCGGCGATGCCCAGATTGATGATGATCTGCGCCGGCACGGGGGCACCCATGCCCGCCATTGCACTGAACACCACGGGCGCCGCGGGCTTTACCACCGCGATATAGGGCTTAGCCACAAATCCGGGATCGGTGTGCGGGATGGCGATGTTGGCCGCCGGCATGGCAAGACCCGTGGGATAGGCATCCTCGCGCGTGCGGACGGCATCGAGCCAATCGGGCGCAATGTAACCGCGAGGTGCAAGCTCGTCCTCGAGCCGAGCAAACACCTCATCCGGCGTCGCGCACTCCCAATCAAAAAACACCAGCTCGGGCGTAAACAGCGCTTCGTTATCCGCCATGCGCTCACCTCTCTCACCTAGTCACCTGCGACGTTCTTAAACGACCAGTCATTCAAGAACGTCCCCGATGACTACCCAAAACAAAAGGTGGCCACGCACGCCTTGGCGCCAATGACCACCCTGACCACTCAGCTAAATTGTACTGTGCGCCGCTAGCCGCGAGGCGCGTCAATTGCCACCTTGCCGCTCTCCAGCACGTGGACGCGGCCGTCGGCGAGCATCTGAACTACCTCGGGATACAGCACGTGCTCAATCGCGTGGATATGCTCCTCGAGCGTATCGACATCCCAATCTTCCTCGACAGCCAGCGCGCGCTGGGCGATGATGGGGCCGTTGTCGTAGATCTCGTTGGCAAAATGCACGGTCACGCCAGTTACCTTGACGCCGCGCGCAAAGGCATCGTCGATCGCATGCGCGCCGGTAAAGCTCGGCAGCAGCGCCGGATGCAAGTTGACCACGCGGTTGGGAAACGCCGCCAGCAGCGGCGTGTGCACCATGCGCATGTAGCCGGCCATGACCACATACTCGCAGCCGCGTTCGAGCAGCTCGTGCGCGATGATCTCGTCGGCGGCAATAGGGTCGGCGTAGACATCCTTGGACAGCGTGAGCGTCTGGATGCCCGCGCGCTCAGCGCGCTGCAAACCCTTAGCCGAAGGACGGCTCGACACCACAAGCTCAATCGAAGCGTTGAGCTTGCCGGCGGCGATCAGGTCGATCAACGCCTGCAGGTTGGTACCCGAACCGCTGATGAGCACGCCGATTTTGAGCGGCTCGGCCGTATCGGTGCCGGTCGGACGGGTATAGGACACAAAGTCCAGGCCCTTGGCGGCAGCCATCTGCTCGTTAGCGCTCATCGGAGTACACGACCTTACCGGAACCCTCGACGCACTCGCCCACGCGGAACGGCTTCTCGCCCAGCGCGACCAGGGCCTCGGTCACCGCGGCCTCGTCCTCGGGAGCGACGATCAGGCACAGGCCGACGCCCATGTTGAAGGTCCTGCATGCCTCGTTGGGCGCGAGCTCGGCCTGGCGCGACACGTAGGTGATGACGGGCGGAACATCCCAGCCCATCTCGGCACCGTTACGGGTGACCACGGCGTCAACGTCGTCGGCAAGCGCGCGGTTGAGGTTCTCGGTAATACCGCCGCCAGTAATGTGGGCGATGGCGTGCACTGGAGCGCCGCCGCGGAGCAGCTCAAGAACCGGCTTGACGTAGATGCGCGTGGGGGCCAGCAGGGCGTCAGCCAGCGAAGCGCCACCGAGCTCCTCGAGCGGACGGCTCAGCTCCTCGGCCTTAGCGGCGGCCTCGGGCGTACCCGGCTTAATGCCGTCGACGCCGATGACCTTGCGCACGAGCGAGTAGCCGTTGGAGTGCACGCCGGTGGAAGGCAGGCCCAGGATCACATCGCCCGGGCGGACGTTTGCGGGGTCGAGCATCTTGGGACGGTCGACGACGCCCACGGTAAAGCCGGCAAGGTCGTAGTCGGCCGGAGCCATGACGCCCGGGTGCTCGGCCATCTCGCCGCCCACGAGCGCGCAGCCCGCGAGCTTGCAGCCGTCGGCCACGCCCTTGATGATCTTTGCCATGTGCTCGGCCTCGATGTGGCCGATGGCAACGTAGTCCAGGAAGAACAGCGGCTCGGCGCCCGAAGCCAAAATGTCGTTGACGCACATGGCGACCAGGTCCTGGCCCACCGTCTCGTGACGGTCCATGATCTGGGCGAGCACGAGCTTGGTGCCCACGCCGTCGGTACCGCTAATCAGAATCGGGTCTTCCATATCCTTAAGCGCGGCGGCCGAGAATAAGCCACCGAAGCCACCGATGCCGCCGATGACCTCGGGACGGTTGGTGTCCTTAACCATTTGCTTAATAGCGTCGACGGCGCGGCCGCCCTCAGCGGTATCGACGCCGGCATCCTCATACGTCACATGCTTGCTGTCGCTCATCTGAGCCTTCCTCTCCCACTACCGTGGCGCCGCGCGTGCGCCAAACGGTGCTCATAGTTGCGTTCATTTCGGCGCGCGCCATAACAGCACGCGCCGCCATATCAACAAAACAGCAGGTAAAACCTACCAAAATAAACCTGTCCCTACATGGCAGGTTTTAGGCCTCGCCGTGCTCCTCTTCCCAACTGCGGTCGTCGTATTTCTCGACCACGGCGTCGTCATCAACATGCAGCGGCTTGTCCAGGTTGCGGGGCTTAAAGCCCTCCATGAACTTGTCGCGGCCAAAGCTCTCGGGAATCGCCACGGGGTAGCGGCCGGTAAAGCACGCATCGCAGTAACCGCCTTTGGGCATGACCTTAAGCAGGCCCTCGACCGAAAGGAAGGCCAGCGAATCGGCGCCGATATACTCGCAAATCTCGTCGACCGTCTTGTTGGCGCTGATAAGCTGCGACTGCACGTCGGTATCGATACCGTAGAAGCATGGCCAGATGACCTCGGGCGAGTTGATGCGGATATGAATCTCCTTGGCGCCAGCGTTGCGCAGCATCTTGACGAGCTGCACCATGGTGGTGCCGCGCACGATGGAGTCGTCGATGACGACCAGGCGCTTGCCCTCGATGTTGTCGCGCAGCGGGTTAAGCTTCATGCGCACGCCCATGGCGCGCAACTCCTGCGTAGGCTCGATAAACGTACGGCCCACGTAACGGTTCTTGATAAGGCCCTCGCCAAAGGGAATGCCGCTCTCGTGCGAATAGCCCTCCGCAGGCGGCAGGCCGGAGTCGGGCACGCCGATGACCAGGTCGGCCTCGACGGGCTCTTCGTGTGCCAGCTGACGACCCATGTCGTAACGGCAGGCATAGACGCTCTTGCCGTTCATGATGGAGTCGGGGCGGGCAAAGTAGACCTGCTCAAAGATGCAGTTTGCGGGCTCTTCGGCTGCAGGCACGCCCTGCTCGGATACCAGACCCTCGGCGCTGATGCGCAAAATCTCGCCGGGACGGACGTCACGGACGTACTCGGCGCCCACGATGTCGAGCGCGCACGTCTCGGAGGCAACGACCCAGCCGCCGGCGCGCGTGACATGGACGGCGGAGTCGACCGTCGAGGCACCGTCTTGCGAGGGCAGCTGCGAAACAGAAGCGGCATCGGCCTGGTCCAGACCTTCGTCCACCAGCTTGCCCAGCACGAGCGGGCGAATGCCGTGCGGATCGCGGAATGCGTAGAGCGCCTGCTCGTTGATGAGCGTCATGGCGTAGCCGCCGCGCACGAGCTCCATGGTCTTGCGAATGCCCTCGCGCAGATGACCCGTGCGCTGGGTAAAGTAGCCGATAAGCTTGGTCGCGACCTCGGAATCCGAATTGGAGAGGAACGGCACGCCCAGCTCGATCAGCTGGCGGCGCAGCTCGTCGGTGTTGACGAGGGTACCGTTGTGAGCAAGCGCGATAATGACGCTGTTGATGGTGGAAAGATGCGGCTGCGAGGCTTCCCAGCTCTTGGCGCCGGCGGTGCCATAGCGCACGTGGCCCACGGCCAGCTGGCCGGAGAGCGTCGACAGGTCGGCGTTGGAGAACACACGGTCGAGCAGCCCCAGATCCTTGCGGACCATAACCGTGCCGCCGTCACCCACGGCGATTCCCGCCGATTCCTGGCCACGGTGCTGCAGCGCACGCAGGCCAAAGTACGTCAGTCGAGCCACATCGCGATCGGGCGCCCATACGCCGAAAATGCCACATTCCTCATGCAGCTGGTCGGAGTCCGGATCATACGTCGACATGGTCTTCACCTGTCCCGCGGCGCGCTCGGCCGCGCGGATGGTTTCTTGAGACATGGCATCCCCTCAGAGCCTCGTATTTTGGCGTTACCCGCCTTATTATACGCACGGCGCGACGCGCTCCCCAGCGCATGAGCAGCGCTTTTTAAAAGCCCACCGAGCTAATAATCAGTTTTGTTGCCAAACATTTATTTGGCTTCACGACGTGGGTGGCAGTGCCACGCCGACCCTCACTACGCCACGCTTCGCCCGCCGTTAGGACTTACATTGTTGCAATTGGGACGTTCGTCCTGTCTTTTGGCAGGTCGGCGGCGTATCCTTGTGCCTACAGCAAAACGAGAAAGGTTATGTATGGATCGAAACGAACTCGACCCCAGCGTCCCCAGCGCCACGGAGGTCAAGAAGATCCCCCTCATCATTAAGGTATACGCCGTCCTGTGCATCCTGTCCGGCGTGGGCACGCTCCCGTCGGTCGGCGCCTTTATGTGGCAGGTCATCACCGCACTCATCAACGGCAACGCCGCCGCCAAGCTCGGCGACAACACGCTCGTCGCGGTCGGACTAATTGTCGCCGGCATCATGCTCTCGGCTGCCAGTGCCGTCATCTTGATCATCTTTGGCCTGGACCTCATCAAGAACCAGCGCCGCAATGCCGCCCGTCTGTCCTATATCCTAATCGCGTTTACCGTCGTCGAGCTTTTGGTTGACGTGATGCTCCAGGGCATCGGGCCCTTCTTGCTGCGCCCTGCCATCCAGCTCGGCATCCTCGTCGCGCTTTCGGCCACCGTCGACCCCACACTGCGCCAGGAGCGCGAGCTGCAGCGCCGCCTGCAGGAGATGCTCGACCGCGACGCCGCCGCCGAGGGCATGCTCGGGCGCGATGAAACCGGCGAGGGCTACATCAAGCTCAACTACTTCAACCTGTTCTGGGTATTCTTTGTCTGCTGCGTGCTCGGCCTGGTCCTGGAGGATATCTGGCATATGACCGTCAATGATCCGGGTGTCTACCAGGACCGCGCCGGTATGCTGTTTGGCCCCTTCAGCCCCATCTACGGCTTTGGTGCCGTGCTCATGACCATGGTGCTCAACCGCTTCTATAAAAAGAACCCCATCATCATTTTCCTGGTGAGCGCCCTGCTCGGCGCCAGCTTTGAGGTGTTCGTGGGCTGGTTTATGCAGACCGCGTTTGGCGTGGTCTCGTGGAGCTACTCGCACATAACGCTGTTCGGTATGCCCGACCCGCTCGTGGTCCTCACGGGCGGACGCACCTGCACGGGCTTCGCCTGTCTGTGGGGCCTGGGTGGCCTCATCTGGATCAAGCTGCTGCTGCCGAGGCTGCTCAAGCTCATCAACAAGATCCCCTGGAAGAGCCGCTACTCGGCTACCGTCATCTTTACCGTCATTATGCTGGTCGACGGCGTCATGACGCTGCAGTCGCTCGACTACTGGTACCAGCGCGTCAACGGCACGGAGCCGGATATTCCCGTCGCGCAGTTCTACGGCAAGTATTTCGATAATGAATACATGGAAAATCGCTTCCAGAGCATGACCATGAGCCCCAAGGACGCCACACGCGTATAGCGCTGGCGCTGCTGCAAGTCGGTTCCAACGGACAAGTAAGCCCGCTGGCAGTTCAATCTAACTGCCAGCGGGCTCTTGCTACAGATGGGCTCGAATCGATCGCAAAGCCCTATGCCTCGCGCTCTACCTCGTTCACGCATTCATTCTTGATGGTGCCGACAAGCGACTGCAGGGCATCGACCACGTGCGGACGAATGTCTCCGCCAATGAGCACGAGCATGATATCGTCGCCCACGGAAAGCTCGCCGCTCGCCAGCCACACGCGCACATAGCCGATGCCGGGCATCGCGCGCGTGGCTTCGATGGCAGACCGCACCTTTTCGGCGTCGTAGTCAAAGACCATGCCGCCCACCTTGTGGCCCGGCGCCACGCCACCGGTCTCAACTCCGCGCACCTCGGCCTTGGGCGTCGCACGCACCACACCGTTATGCGTCAGATACATACCGCACGCAGGCGCCGACGAATCGGCTTTGGCCTCGCGCAGCCAAGCATCAATCGAAGGCATCGTTTTGCCATTCTCGAGCATCATTTCCTCCTTTTACCGTCATCGAGCAGCTCATTTGGGACGGGGCTCTTTTAGCTACTCTTAACAATCTATTCCTCGACCGGCGTGAGCACCATGACGGCGCGCGTATTGCTAAATGACAGTGAGCGACAGGTCACGAGCGTCACGACCTTGGTTGCCGAAGCAGCGCGATCGCCTGCATCACTCGCCACTGCCGAAGCGCCGTCGAGCATCTCGGACAGGTAGTTCTTGAGCCCGTCGTCACCCTCAAAATTAGGCGTGCGCGCCTTGGCATACGTATCCTCGACCACCTTGGTCGCCAGCGGTCGCAGCTTATACGTTGCATCGCGCGTGATGTAATATACGTACTCGATGCTATCGAATGTCGCTTGGTCGGTGGTGTCCGAAATCACGTTGAACATCGACCCGTCATTCATGTGGTGGCCGTAGATCGTGGTCTGCTGGTCAACCATTCCCGGCGCGGTGTCATCGCTATCCAGGAAAATGGCCCCGGACGCATTGGCCGTACCGTCGAACAGCGTGTTGAGGTATTTGGAGTTGTTATTGGTCTGCACCACGGGATAGTTGATGTTGGTTCCCGGCGCGTAAATCCAACCCACAACCTCGGGATTTGTCTGGGCAAGTGCATCGAAGTCGATAATCGGCACGCCGCTGGCGTCCTTATCGCTTACATATTGCTTCTCGATTTTCTGGTACGAATCGCTTGCCTGCTTATAGCCAATCTGAGCATTGATAAAGATGGCAGCGGCGGCAACAATCAGGCCGATGCCGATGATGATGAGCAGAATGGGGATGATGGAGCGGCGTTTCTTGCGCGGCGGCTCGGTGTAGCTGGACGGAGCGCCGCTCAGTTGCCTCGTCGTCCGGGTCCGCTTCTTTGCCGTGCCATATGACGAGGGGCGATACGCAGCCGGCGTATCCTGACGGCGATGGGACGTCGGCGTTACGGGGCGCGGCGCACGAGCCTGTTGAGGAGAGGATGCCCGACCCTGCTGCATGGAGCGGGCCGATCCCGCCTTGGATGGATCGGGGATCTGAGAAGCCGAGAAACGTTTTCCCTGATAGTCGGACATGACTCTCCCTATGATTGCAGCGGAATGGCAAGCCGCTTAGGCGTCGGCCATCTCCTGTTTCATTTTCTCGATAACCTTGCGGTACTCGGGGTCGCAAGCACCCAGAATCTGCGTAGCATAGATGGCGGCGTTCTTGGCGCCGTTGATGGCAACGCAGGCCACGGGCACGCCCGAAGGCATCTGCACCATCGACAGCAGCGAGTCCATACCGCCCAGGTCACTTGTCTTCATAGGCACGCCGATAACCGGCAGCGGCGTAAAGGCAGCCACGACACCACCCAGGTGAGCGGCCTTGCCGGCGGCAGCGATAATCACTTTGATACCGCGATCGGCAGCAGTCGAGGCCCACTCGTGGACCTTCGCCGGCGTGCGGTGTGCGCTCGCAATGACGAGCTCATAGGGCACACCAAGCGCCTCGAGCTCGGCGGTGCAGCCTTCCATAACGCCCAGATCGGACTTAGAGCCCATGATGATCCCGACAACCGGCTTTTGATCTGCCATAAACAAAGACCTCCTGTTGAGAGCGGCGACGCGGCGGATCCGCGACCCTTAACTACTGAGAGTAGTATAGCTGCTCCCGTCCCTGCGGTCTTTGTGGCGCTTCGCGGGCGGGCCAGGCTTTATCTTCACTCCGGTTGCTTCGCAAAGTCGTTCAGATAAAGCCTGGCCCGCCCGCGAAGCGCCCTGCGACCTACCGGGAATTGCTATGACGTACGTTGGCTAATTTAGGTTGGAATGAAAGGTTTGCGGAGGGTAGTGGACAGTTAGTTCAGATACGTATTTTTTGGCCGTGCCTCTTGGCGCTAATAGAGTGGTTTGAAGTCACTTTGAGCCCCATAATGACCTTTATCGCCCTTATTTGAGCGTCTCCACCGGTCCAGAAAGTCAAATTCAGCCCAATCGGACTCAGGCCGGCCTTTACACACCCTCTGAAAAATACGTATCTGAACCAACTGTCCAAGGGTATGTTTCGCCCCCGGCAAGAGGCCTCCTGGCGAATAAAAATTCGCCAGGAGGCCCCATACAAAACGTGGGCGCCGTCGTTCAAACGAACGACGGCGCCCACACTCATTTTCTATTTAGCCCTAGTCATCGCGCAAAGCCCCTTCGGCAGCACACGGTGCAGCCAAGTCACCGCAGGCCGGGGCGGGAGGGGCCGAGTTTCCTCCTGAGCGACTCTGCTTGCAGCCGGAGCGAAGGGGGAAATCTCGGCCCCTCCCGCCCCGGCCGGCCAGCTCAACCTACACCGTGTGCTGCGGCAGATCCTGCAGGGCGATGACGTCCATGCCCATGTCGTTGGCGCTGCCGTGACCCTGTTGGTCCTCGCGAACGGCCTCGATGGCGCTCACGTAGGTGTTGGCGGCAGACATCGCGGTCACGCAGGTCACGCCGCGGCGCACGGCCTCGGTGCGCAGCAGGTAGCCGTCGCCACGCGAGCCCGGGCCGTACGGCGTGTTGATGATCACTGCGATCTTGCCATCGGCGATGAGGTCGCCGATGTTGGGGCACTCGCCGTCATGCGGGCCGCTGATCTTTTCCACGACCTCGCACGTCACGTTGCCTCCGCGCAGCACGCGCGCCGTACCCTCGGTAGAGCAGATGTCAAAGCCCAGATAGCGCAGGATACGGGCAATCGAAAGGATATGGCGCTTGTCGCGGTCGCACACGCTGATGAATACCTTGCCGGCACTCGGATCGGGCAGCTTGTAGTCAATCGCCAGCTGCGTCTTGGCGTATGCCTCGGGATAGCTCTTGGCGATACCCATGACCTCGCCCGTCGACTTCATCTCGGGCCCCAGGATAACGTCGGCTCCCGGGAAACGGCCCCAGGGCATGACAGCTTCCTTCATGCAGAACCAGTCCAGCTGACGCTCATCGCTCGGCAGGCCCAGGCTCGCGATGGAATCGCCCGCCATGATACGCGCCGCGCACTTGGCCAGCGGCACGCCGGTGGCCTTGGAGATAAACGGCACGGTACGGCTGGCACGCGGGTTGGCCTCGATCACGTAGACGGTCTCGCCCTTGATGGCATACTGCACGTTGACCAGGCCGCGGACCCCCAGCGCCATCGCGATGCGGCGCGTGGTCTCGCGGAGCTTCGCCTGCAGGCTCTCGCTAAAGCTGAACGGCGGAATGCAGGTCGCGGAGTCACCGGAGTGAATACCGGCCTCTTCGATATGCTCCAGGATGCCACCGATGTAGACCTCCTCGCCGTCGCACAGGGCGTCGACATCAGACTCGATCGCACCCTCCAGGAAGCGATCGAGATACACCGGGTAGTCAGGGCTAATGCGCGCAGCCTCGGCCATGTAATCGCGCAGATGCTCGGCATCGTAGGCGATCATCATGCCGCGACCGCCCAGCACATAGCTCGGACGCACCAGCAGCGGGTAGCCAATGTGCGCGGCAACGACCTCGGCCTCCTCAAACGAGGTGGCCTGACCCGCCGGCGGATGCATAATGCCCAGTTTGTCGAGCAGGGCGGCAAAACGCTCGCGGTCCTCGGCAAAATCGATGGCGTCGGGCTTGGTACCCATGATGTTCACGCCGCTCTCCTCGAGCATACGTGCCAGCTTAAGCGGGGTCTGGCCGCCGAGCGTCACCACGACGCCGTCGGGACGCTCAACGTCGATAACGTCCATGACGTCCTCGTAGGTGAGCGGCTCAAAGTACAGGCGGTCTGACGTGTCGTAGTCGGTCGAGACGGTCTCTGGGTTGCAGTTGACCATGATGGTCTCGAAGCCGCGGGCCGCCAGCGCATAGCTCGCGTGCACGCAGCAGTAGTCGAACTCAATACCCTGGCCGATACGGTTGGGACCGGCACCCAGAATCATCGCCTTGGGCTTGCTTGCCGGCGTGGTCTCGTCGGGGGCAACGCACTTCTTGGCGACCGGGCTCGTGCGGTAAATGTTCTCGTAGGTCTTATAGTGGTATTCCGTGGCACTCGAGAACTCGGCGGCGCAGGTGTCGACCGTCTTCATGCTGGGAACCACGCCCAGACCCTTACGGTAAGCGCGAACAAAGCGCTCGTCCGAGCCGGTCAGCGCGGCAATCTCGGCATCGCTCGTGCCATACTGCTTGAGCAGGCGCATCGCGTCGGCGTCAATGTCCTCCACGCGCAGGCCGCGGATGCTCTCCTGGACCTGCACCATATCGTTGATGCGGTTGAGATACCACGGATCGATACCGCAGATGGTGTGGATGCGCGCAACATCCCAGCCACGGCGCAGGGCCTCGACCACAAAGAAGATGCGGTGCTCGGTCGGGGTGCCCACGGCCTGGGCGAGTTCATCGTCGCTCAGCTTATCGGCGCCCTCCTTGCCACCGGCGCAAATACCCTGGTGCCCGTCCTCCAGCGAGCGCATGGCCTTGCCAAAGGCTTCCTCAAAGGTGCGGCCGATCGCCATGATCTCGCCCACGGCCTTCATGCGCGTGGTGAGCGTGGGGTCGGTGCCCTTGAACTTCTCGAAGGCAAAGCGCGGCACCTTGACCACACAGTAGTCGATCGCGGGCTCAAAGCAGGCGGGCGTGGCCTTGGTGATGTCGTTGACGATCTCGTCGAGCGTATAGCCCACGGCCAGGCGAGCGGCGGCCTTGGCGATGGGGAAGCCCGTGGCCTTGGAGGCCAGCGCGGACGAACGGCTCACGCGCGGGTTCATCTCGATGACAATCAGGCGGCCGGTCTGGGGGTTCACGGCAAACTGCACGTTAGAGCCACCGGTCTCGACGCCGATCTTCTCCAAGATAGCGAGCGAGGCGACACGCATGCGCTGATACTCAAGGTCGGAGAGGGTCTGCGCCGGCGCCACGGTGATGGAGTCACCGGTATGCACGCCCATGGGGTCGAGGTTCTCGATGGAGCACACGATGATGCCGTTGCCGGCGTGGTCACGCATAACCTCCATCTCGTACTCTTTCCAACCCTCGATGGACTCCTCAACCAGCACCTCATGGGCGGGCGAAAGCTCAAGACCCTGGCTCACGATGGAGACGAGTTCCTCGTGAGTATGCGCGATGCCACCACCGGCGCCGCCCAAGGTAAAGCTCGGACGCAGCACGCAGGGATAGCCCACACGCTCGGCGATGGCCTCGGCGTCAACCACGCTGTAGGCATAGCCCGAGCGCGCGACCTCCAGGCCGATCTCGGCCATGGCCTCGTTAAAGAGCTTGCGGTCCTCACCGCGCTCGATGGCGGCAAGGTCACAGCCAATCATCTCGACGCCGTACTTGTCGAGCGTGCCGTCCTTTGCCAGCTCGACGGCAGCGTTCAGACCGGTCTGGCCGCCCAGCGTGGGCAGCAGCGCGTCCGGACGCTCCTTCTTGATCACGCGCTCGATAAATTCGGCGGTGATGGGCTCGACATAGGTGCGGTCGGCCAAGCCCGGGTCGGTCATGATGGTCGCCGGGTTGGAGTTGACCAGGATAACCTCAAAGCCATCCTCCTTGAGCACCTTGCAGGCCTGGGCGCCGGAGTAATCGAACTCGCAGGCCTGGCCAATGACGATGGGGCCCGAGCCAATGACGAGGATGCGCTTGATGTCGGTACGTTTAGGCATGTTTAAAACCTCCTAGAGAGGCTGACTCAATGTTTTGGAAAAGTCAGCGAGGGTGCAGCTGGTGCATCAGGTTGCCGTGATGCGAGGGCGCGCTGGGCTTATGCCCGCGCGTCCGAAGCAGAACGGCAAGATGATGTGCCAGATGCAGCCGCAGCGTCGACAGGTCCGCCGTTCGGTAGAACGGCGGAACCACTATCGGCAAAGTTCCAGCCGGCAAGGCGGTCCTTGGCGGTATCGATGTCCAGATAGTTCTCCTCGCCGTCCATGAGTCGCGTAAAGGCGGTAAAGAGATAGTGAGCATCGGTGGGGCCAGGTGAGGCCTCGGGATGGTACTGGACCGAGAAGCACGGCGCATCGAGCAGCTGAATGCCCTCGGCGGTGCCGTCATTGAGATTCACATGCGTCAGGCGAATGCGGCCGAAACGCTCGTTCATCACGACCGGCGCGATACCGCGGCGTACCCAGATGCGCAGATCGCCATCGACCGCGTGCTCGGTCTCACCGCCCGAAAGCTCGGGGACGAGCTTGCCCAAGCTTGGAAACAGCAGTCCGAAGCCGTGGTTTTGCGCAGTAATCTCCACGCGGCGGCTGACCAGATTCATAACCGGCTGGTTGCCGCCACGGTGACCGAATTTGAGTTTTTCCATCTGGGCGCCGCACGCCAAGCTGATCATCTGGTGACCAAGGCAGATGCCAAAAACCGGCACCTTGCCGATTAGCTGCTGCACCTGCTCATAGGTCTCCACCACGGCATCGGGGTCGCCGGGGCCATTGGACAAAAAGACGCCATCGGGATTCATATCGAGCACCTGCTGGGCGGGCGTATCCCACGGCACGACGGTCAGGTCGCAGCCGGCACGGACCAGGCCCTCCAGAATGCCGCGCTTCACGCCGCAGTCGTAGGCAACCACTTTGTGGCGGGCAGGAGCGGCAGGGGCAAGCGCAAAGTCATGCGTAGTGGGCAGGTCGCTCGCGGCAAAAGCGTGGGGCTCAGGGCAGCTCACGGTCTTGACCAGGTTCTCGCCGACCAGCGTGGGCGCGGCGGACAGGCGCTCAGCAAGCACGTCGACGTCGAAGATCTCCGTCGAGATTATGCCCATCTTGGAACCGTTGTCGCGCAGGTGGCGCACGAGAGCGCGGGTGTCGACGCCCTCGATAGCGACGATGCCGTGTGCACGCAGGTACTCCGGCACGCTGACGGTCGAGCGCCAGTTAGAAGGCGTGGCGCACATGTCGTGGACGACCATGCCGCGCATGGCGGGAGCGCTCGCGGGGCGAGCGGTATCGCCGGGGAAGGCCGACTGGACATCGGTCTCGTCAATGCCGTAGTTGCCGATCTGCGGATAGGTCATGGTTACGATTTGGCCGGCATAGCTCGGGTCGGTCATGACCTCAAAGTAGCCCTCGAGCGACGTGTTAAAGCAGACCTCGCCGGTTGCGGTACCCTCGGCACCGCATGCACGGCCATAAAAAATGGTCCCATCCTCAAGATACAGGATGCAGGGACCGCAGGTGCCCTTGCTGGTTTTAGCCAGCATACGCTGGCACAGCTCGCTGGGCGCGACGGTGCGGGCGGCAGCGCCCGCAATATGGTTGTTCGCCATAGTTCTCCTTCCCGGTCTCACAGGACCGGCTTAAAGGTGTGTAGTTAGGCCTCGCGGTATTCTAACCGCAAGCATCGCCCATGGCATTAATTACATAGAATTGTTTACAAAATGATAATTATGACTTCCTGTGCATAATGATTTTTCTGGGACGGGGATTAAAAAATTATTCTGAGAGCAGGGCTTTGTCGCCAACTGCATACATGACAGAATGATTTTTTAATCCCCGTCCCAGAAAAATCATCCCGCGTGGGCTTGCGGCTCACGCGGGATGGCATCGTTCTATGTGGCTGCGGACTACTTTTGCTTGTCCTGCTCCAGCAGCTCGGACGGCGTGCGATCGGGCTTTCCGCCGCGGAAGATCTCTCGACCGTGCAGACGATGCTCAAGATCGCGCTCGGCCTGCTCCTCCGTGATCTTGGTCTGGCTCACCACCGGGTCCTCGATCAGCGATGAAACCGAGTTGACCTGTTTTTGAATGCGCTCGGCAATGGTGTCGTCCATGCTTACGATGCGCATCTTCCAGTCGATACTCGTGGCGTTGGACGAGCTCTTGGTCCAAACGAACGTCAGGATGGCGCTTTGGTGCCCCTGAGCAGGAAACATGCCAAAGAAGGAATCATGCTGGATCCTGCTGTCCTCGTCGATATAGGCGTGAACGTTATACACCACACGGTCGATCTTGTCGTTGAGCAGGGCGTTGGTTGCGAGCGCCGCCGCCTGAATCTGACCGTTGGACAGCAGCTCGAGTTCATTGGCAGAAGACGTGTCCAGCACCGTCACCTCAACCGTGCCCGTGCGCTCATCTGCCTCGTCGACGGTAAAATCGAGCGGGAACTGCGTAAAGCCATTGCCCCATTCAAGTCCACCCTTGAGCGCGGTCGAAACGGTATCCACCGAAACACTTTCGGAAAGGTTCGCGGTATTCAGACGTCGCATCACGCCGTAGCCAATCTGCATGCCCACAATCAGCACCAAAATGCCGATAACCACGGCCATGGCGGTCTTCGTAATGGTATGGCTCACCTGCGAGCCCGAAGGGTCGTCCTCGGACAGCGGGTCGATATGTTTTGCCTGGCTCGCGCGATCCTCGCTGCGCAGCCGCGCCAGCGTCGCCTTGTCGCCGCGCTTGACGGCGGCCTCTTTCTCGCGCATGCGCTCGGTGCGCTTTTTGGCGAGCGTAGGATCCAAGACGCCGGATGCATCGATTTCGGAGAATAACTCCGTCACTTCTTCCGGAGTCAAAGGGTTCTTATCAGCCATGATCTTCCTGTCATATCAATCAGTCGAGCTCGTGCGCACGCGCACCTTCGAACTGCATTCGATAGTAACGGGCATAGGTGCCGCCACGGGCGAGAAGCTCCTCGTGCGTGCCACGTTCCACAACGCGACCATGCTCAACGGTCGCAATCTCATCGGCATGCTTAATAGTCGAGAGACGGTGGGCGATGATGATCGTGGTACGGCCGCGTGCCAGCTCTTCGAGCGACTCCTGCACCGCTTCCTCGCTCTCGTTATCCAGGGCACTCGTCGCCTCATCCAAAATAAGGATCTTGGGATTCTTGAGAAAAACGCGCGCGATGGCGACGCGCTGCTTTTGACCACCCGAAAGACGGCTGCCGCGCTCGCCCACCACGGTGTCGTAGCCTTGCGGAAGCGATTCGATAAAGATATCAATATTGGCGCGGCGGGCCGCTTCGGCGATCTCTTCTGCCGTGGCGCCCGGCTTGCCGTAGGCGATGTTCTCGCCGATCGTTCCATCAAACAGGTACACATCTTGCTGCACCAGGCCGATGGCACGGCGCAGACTATGCTGCGTCACGTCGCGCACATCCTGGCCGTCGATGCTAATGGAGCCGGCGGCAGCGTCGTAAAAGCGCGGCAACAGCGAACAAGTCGTCGATTTGCCGCCGCCCGAGGGACCGACCAAAGCGATGGTCTGACCGGGCTTGATGGACAGGTCCATGTGGTCGATAACAGGGCGTCCGTCGGCGCCGCGCTCGCCCAATTCAACATCCTCGTAGCTAAAGCACACGTCGCGGTACTCCACAGCACCAGCCGTCACCTGCAGATCCGCAGCACCCGGCTTATCCTGAATATCGGGGACAGTCGAGAGTACCTCATCCATGCGCTTAAAGCCGGCGATGGCTTTCTGATACGTCTCGGCCGAATTGACGAGCGTCTCGAGCGGCGTGCAGAACAGCGAAATGTAGAGTGCGAAGGTTGCCATATCGACCGCCTGCAGCTGACCCTGGGCAACGAGCCAACCGCCCAGCAGCACCACGATCACATAGAGCACGCCCGAGAGCAGGCCATACGTCGCGGTATAGACGCCCATGGCGTGATACATGTTCTCCTTGGACGAAAGGTAGCGATTGTTCGAGGCGCGAAACTTAGAGCGCTCGGTCTGCTCGTTGGCAAAGCTCTTGACCACACGCATGCCCGCCAGCGAATCCTGCAGTTGCGCGTTGATGCCGCTAATCTTTTTGCGGTTATCGCTAAAGACCTCGCGCATGCGCATGTTCTGCCAAAACATAATGACCGCGAACACCACCGTCACCACAGCCATGGCGAGTGCGAGCACCGGCGCGATGGTAAACAGAATCACAAACGAGCCGATGATCTCGATACCGCAGATAATGATCCATTCGGGCACGTGGTGCGCCGCCTCGCAGATATCGAACAGGTCATTGACCACGCGGCTCATCATGTCGCCCGAGCTGTTGCGATCAAAGTACGCAAAGCTAAACCGTTCGTACTGATCGAACAGGTCCTCGCGCATTTTGGACTCCATGCGCGCGCCCATCACATGACCCCAATAGCTCACAAAGTAGCGGCAGGCGCAGCGGATGGCATACATCAACACCAGTCCCACCGCGATCATACCGAGCGCCTGCATAATGGCAGCCTGGCCCTGGGTAAACAACCCTCCGGTCAGATTGCGCAGGATAATGGGGAACGCCAGGTCAATGGCGGCAAGTACCAGGGCGCAAACCGTATCAGCAACAAAAAGCCCCATCTGGGGCTTGTAGTAAGAAAGAAACCTCTTAAACATAGTCACCTTACGCGGTTTTACCAAACCGCGTTTCGTCTCGACGCTGCAAGTGCTCCATTTGGACAATCTGGCCTTCAATCGTCGGTCGCGTATATCTATACGCTTCCCTCCTCTTTTAGGCCACCTTGTCTCAAATGGAGCACTTTCGCTGACTTACACAAACCTGCGGGATCATCCCCGCTCGTTAAAGTTCCGCTCCGCCCAAACGGTGAGCAATGCTGTCGCAGGCAAGTGCGCCCACAACGGTCTTGGCGTCTTCGATCTTGCCGTCGAGCACGGCGTCGATCAGCTCGTGCAGCGGTACCAAGTCGACGTTGACAAACTCGTCATCGTCGGGGTCGGGTGCATCAAACTCGAGCTTGGTAGCCAGGTAGATGTGAATGATCTCGTCGCAAAAACCGCAGGTCGTGACAATCGACGTCAAAAAGCGAATGCGACCAGCCCTAAAGCCCGTCTCCTCATGCAGCTCGCGCTTGGCGCAATCGAGCGGGTCCTCACCCGGATCGAGCTTGCCGGCGGGAATCTCGACCGTCACGCGGTCGATGGCAGTGCGATACTGACGTACCAGCACGATCTTGCCGTTCTCGGTCAGTGCCACAACGGCCGCCGCACCCGGATGGCGAACGATATCGCGGGCGCTGCGGTGACCGTTGGGCAGCTCAACCTCAAGACGGTGGACGTCGAGGATCTTGCCCTTCCAGGCGCACTCCTCCGAAAGAATCTTCTCGTGCAGCAGGGCGTCATGCGGGTCGTCGTCGCCCAGCACCAGCGCCGGCTCGTCAGCGACCTCGCCACCAGGCTCGCCCTCGGCGTGTCCATACATGCGGCCGTCTTCCTCGACGATCTGCGCGTCCACGAGCTCTTCGTTCTTCTCGTCCATCCGTCTCATTCCTCTCGGATTTTAGGCATCCCAGGCGTCACGGCCGCGCAGCGCACGCAGGCCAATGTCGTGGCGCAGGGTCTTGCCCTCAAAATCAATCTTCTCGCAGGCCTCGTAGGCAAGGTCGCGAGCGTTCTCGAACGTATCGCCCAGTGCAGTCACGGCAAGCACACGGCCGCCGTTGGTCACAAGCTGGCCATCCACCACGGCGGTGCCGGCGTGGTACACCGTCACGTTCTCCATGGCCTCGGCATCCTCGATACCGGTAATGACCTTGCCCTTCTCGTAGCTGCCGGGGTAGCCCGCGCTCGTCAGGACAACGGCCACGGCCCACTCGTCGCGCCAGTCGAGCTCAATCTGATCGAGCTCGCAGTTGGCGCAAGCCAGCATGACCTCGACCAGGTCGTTCTTAAGGCGCGGGAGCACGACCTGAGTCTCGGGATCACCAAAGCGGGCGTTGAACTCCAGCACCTTGGGGCCGGCGGGGGTGAGCATAAAGCCGCCATACAGGCAGCCGCGGTAGTCGATGCCCTCGGCAGCAAGCTCGGCCACGGTCTGCCCCATGACCTTCACCATGGTGGCGTGCTCCTCGTCGGTCACGATGGGCACCGGGCTGTAGACGCCCATGCCGCCCGTGTTGGGGCCCTTGTCGCCCTCGAGCGCACGCTTGTGATCCTGCGAGGTGGCCATGGGACACACGGTCTTGCCGTCGGTAAAGGCCAGCAGCGAGCACTCGGGGCCGGTCAGCATCTCCTCGATGACCACCGTGTTGCCGGCATCGCCAAAGGTGCCGCCAAAACACTCACGCACAGCCTCCTCGGCCTGCGAAAGCTCGGTTGCCACGATAACGCCCTTGCCCGCGGCAAGGCCGTCGGCCTTGACGACCAGCGGAGCGCCCTGCTCGCGCACATAGGCAAGAGCCGAAGCCTCGTCGGTAAATGAACCATAGGCTGCCGTCGGGATACCGGCGCGCTCCATGAGCTGCTTGGAGAACAGCTTAGAGCCCTCCATCTGGGCGCCCTCGGCACCCGGGCCAAAGCACGGGATGCCCGCCGCGCGGACGGCGTCGGCAACGCCCGCCACGAGCGGAGCCTCGGGGCCAATCACCACGAGTCCGCATCCATGGCTCTGGGCAAACGCCGCCACGGCCGCAGGATCGCAATCGTCGAGAACCACATTCTCGCCGCAGCTCGCGGTGCCGCCGTTACCCGGCGCGATGTAGAGCTTGCCGGCGCGCGGTGATGCTGCGAGCTTGGCTGCCAGAGCATGCTCGCGGCCGCCGCTGCCCAACAACAGGATGTCGATGGTTTGAGTGTCCGCCTTCAAGGGTGCCTCCTCTATGGATTACCGGCCCGCTCCGCGCGGGCCCATTACAAGCAAATATACCCCTCGGCCGCCCATCTGGGCTGCAAAGGGGTATATCGCAATAACCAAATAACGCCGATTACTTCCAGAATCGGTTGATGATCTGCTCGCGACCGGCGCCGACGCCGATGAACGTCACGCGGGTGTGTGCCAGATCCTCGATAAATGCCACGTAGTCCTGAGCCTCCTGCGGCAGCTCATCAAAGCTGCGGCAGCCGGTGATGTCGCACTTCCAGCCAGGGAGCTCCTCGTAGATGGGCTTGGCATGCTCAAAACGCACCTGGTGCTCGGGCACGCTCGTGTAGCGCTCGCCGTCGACGTCATAGGCAACGCACACCTTAATGGTGTCGAAGGCCGAAAGCACGTCGAGCTTGGTCACGGCGATGTCGGTGAGGCCGTTGACGCGCGAGGCATAGTTGGCGATAGGGCCGTCAAACCAGCCGCAGCGACGACGGCGACCGGTGGTCACGCCGTACTCGTAGCCCTCCTCGGTCAGCGTGTGGCCGGCCTCGGACTCATAGGAAAGCTCGGTGGGCATGGGGCCCGAACCGACGCGGGTGATATAGGCCTTCATGACGCCCAGCACGCGGTCGACGTTCTTCATGCCGACGCCGGAACCGGTAATGGCGCCGCCGGCGGTGCAGTTAGAAGACGTCACGTACGGATAGGTGCCGTGATCGATGTCGAGCAGCGTCGCCTGGGCGCCCTCAAACAGCAAATCCTTGCCCTCATCGATCATGTTGTTGAGCAGCAGGCTCGTCTCGGTGATGTAGGGGCGCAGGCGCTCGGCCATGGGCAGGTACTCATCGCAAATCTGATCCACGGTGTAGGTGGGCAGGCTGTAGATGAGCTCTAGCTCGGGGTTCACGCGGGCAAGAGCGGTCTCCAGCTTATCGCGGAACAGCGCCTCATCCAGCATGTCCTGCATACGCAGGCCAATACGGGCCATCTTGTCCTGGTAGCACGGACCGATGCCGCGCTTGGTGGTACCGATGTTCTTCTTGCCGAGCTTCTGCTCAAAGGCGCCATCCAGATCGATGTGGTACGGCATGATGACATGCGCGTTGCCGCTGATCTTGAGATTCTTGGTGGTGATGCCGTCGGCCTCGAACATGTCGATCTCCTCAAGGACGACCTTGGGGTTGACGACGCAGCCGTTACCGATCACCGACACGTGGTCGGAATACATGATGCCGGAGGGCACCTGGTGCAGGCCGTACTTCTTGCCGTTGACGACGATGGTGTGGCCGGCGTTGTTGCCGCCCGAATAGCGCACGACGGCATCAAAGTCGCCGGCGACCAGGTCGCAGATCTTACCCTTGCCCTCATCGCCCCACTGGGCACCGACCAAAACGGTTGACGGCATGTTTACTCCTCACATTCATGGACTGTCCGCGCACCGCAAGCGCGCAGAAGCACAAAGCATTCCCAGTATACCCGTGCAACGGGCGCCTGTCCTACTCCTCGGTATGCGCCCCATCAAGCTCATAGAACTTGGTGGATGCCGGCAGGAACATCAGGTCGACGTCGCCGATCGGGCCCGAACGGTTCTTTGCCACGACGATACGCGTAACGCCCTCGTCGGGTCGGTCGTCGCGCGAGGCCTCGGCCTCGTCGGCGGATCGGTCCAAGAACATGACGATATCGGCGTCCTGCTCGATGGAGCCCGATTCACGCAGGTCGGACAGCTGCGGGCGCTTGCCGGTACGGGATTCAACCTGACGCGACAGCTGCGACAGCGCGATCAGCGGAATCTTGAGCTCCTTGGCCATAATCTTCAGACCACGCGACATCTCGGAGACCTCGACGGTGCGGCTCTCGGAACGACGTCCCGGCGGGGGGCTCACCAGCTGCAAGTAGTCCAGGATGATGATGGCCTTCTCCTTGTTATGGAGCATGCGGCGGCTCTTGGCGCGAATCTCGGTCACCGTGGTGCCGGGCGTATCGTCAATCAGAATATCGAGCTTGGACAGCGTCTGCGTGGCCTCATTGATGTTGGCCCACTGCTCGGGACTAATGCGGCCCGTACGGAAGTCGCTGATCGAGATCATGGCATAGGCGCAAATCAGACGCTGGGCAATTTCCTTGCCCGACATCTCCAGCGAGAAGAAGCCGACGGTATAGCCCGCGGCGGCGGCGTTGAGCGCCAAGTTCAGGGCGAACGACGTCTTACCAACGGCGGGGCGGGCGCCGATAATGATGAGCTGGCCCTCGCGGAAGCCCATGAGCATACGGTCGAGCGACGGAAAGCCCGTGGGCACGCCTGCAGCCTGACCGCCGGCCTTGCACACTTCCTCGGCCTCGTTATAGGCCTCGACCATAAACTCGGTCAGCGTCTTGTAGCTCGACTTAACCTCACGCGCCGTGACCTTGAGCAGTTTGCTCTCGGCCAGCTCCACGACCTCTTTGGTGTCGGTGGGGGCGTTGTAGGCCAGCGCGTTGATCTCGTTGGTGGCGCCAATCAGCTCGCGCAGCATCGAGTCGCGGCGAACGATGGCGGCATGGTGCTGCCAGTTGACGAGCGACAGAGTCTGTCCCATCAGCTCCAAAATGTACGCCTCGCCGCCCACGGCATCGAGCTTGTTGATGCTTCGCAGGTAATCGATCAGCGAGATAGAGTCAATGGGGATGCGACTGTTATACATATCGACCATCGCGGTATAGATGGTCTTATGAATGGGCCGGTAGAAGTCATCGGGCTGCAGCTCGACCTGGGCCTCTTCGACCACATCGGGCGAGAGCAGCATAGCGGCCAGCACGTTGGCCTCTGCATCTTGGTTTTGGGGGAGACCCAACTTGGAGCCACGGTCCTCGACCGTCAGCCCCGTCTCCCTATCGTCATATGCCATGAGCATCCTCATTCATATCGCTTGCGAGCATCCATAGTATCAGCCACGGCTATAAATCGAGCCGCGCCTTGGCAATCATCACCGAACCAAACGGATGAACGGTCCTATACACGGGACCGCATCTCAATGACTGCTATGAACTCACCCGGCGCAAAAAATAAAAGGGCGCCCTGGTCTCCCAGAGCGCCCTTCTTAGAACAAGATTGTTGCGTTGCAGCAAATGCTACTCGGCAGCAGCCTCGGTCTCGACCTCGGCGGTCTCGGTCTCGGCGACCTCAGCGGTCTCCTCAACCTCAGCCTCGGCAGCGAGCTCCTCGGCGGTAACGCCGACGAGAACGACAACCTCGGCCTTGATCTCGCGGTACAGCGAGATAGCGACGGTGTGGGCACCGGCAACCTTGATGGGCTTACCGAGCTCGACGCGCTTGCGGTCGATATCCATACCGAGCTGATCCTTGATGGCGTCAGCGATCATGGCGGCGGTAACGGAGCCAAAGAGGATGCCCTCGTCGCCAACCTTGACGTCAACGGTGACCTGCTTGCCCTCGAAGGCAGCCTTGGTCTCGTTGGCGGTAGCCAGACGGACGGCCTCGCGCTTGGCGATGTTGTTGCGACGCTCGTCAAGCTGCTTGAGGTTGCCCTTGGTGGCGGCAACAGCGAGCTTCTTGGGGAACAGGAAGTTCTCAGCGTAACCCTGAGCGACCTCTACGACGTCACCCTCGCCGCCCTTGCCCTTGATCTCATCGAGAAGAATAACCTTCATGATGCGTCTCCCTTCTTAGCCGCGGTCGCGGTTGCCACGAGAGGAAACCACGGGGACGGTGTACGGCAGGAGAGCCATCTCGCGGGCGCGCTTGATGGCGTTGGCGATGTCATGCTGATGCTGCGTGCAAGCGCCAGTGACGCGACGGGGCTTGATCTTGCCACGGTCGGTCATGTACTTACGGAGAAGCTGAGTGTCCTTATAGTCGATGAACTCAGTGTTCTCCTTGCAGAACTGGCAGTACTTACGACGCGGCTGACGTGCAGAATAATCATTAGCCATGTCAAAATACCTTTCGTTTGGCAACTTCGGCGAGCCGAAGCCGCCTCTCACTCAAAAATAGGTGAACAACCCTTAGAACGGGATGTCCTCATCGTAGACGTCGACCGCGGGCGGCGTAGCCACCGGTGCGGCAGGACGTGCTGCGGGCGCGGGAGCTGCGGGGGCGTAACCGCCCTGATCGTAGCCACCCTGGCCACCACGGGAGCTCATAAACTCGATCTCATCGACGATGACCTCAAGCTTGCTCCGGCGCTGGCCGTCGCGCTCCCAAGAGCTGTAGCGCAGCTTGCCCTCGATCGCGACCTTGTTTCCCTTTGCCAGGAAACGGCTCACGGCCTCGGCGCGGGTGCCGAACATGGTGCAGTCGACAAAGTTGGGATAGTCCTCCCACTCGCCAGTCTGCGCGTTGCGGCGACGATCGTTCACGGCAACGCCAAAGGACAGAACCTGGGTTCCGCCGGCGGTGGCGCGCAGCTCGGGATCGCGGGTGAGGTTACCGGTGATGTTCACTCGATTGATGCTCATAACTCACTACTTCCTCTTGGGGCACAAGCCCAGTCCAAAACGACAGTCTTACTCCTGGTCGTCGCGACGGACGATCATGTGGCGGACCACAGCGTCGGTGATGCGCAGGACGCGATCAAGCTCGGCGATCTGGGTAGGATCTGCGTGGAAGTTGATGAGGGTGTAGTCACCATCGGTGAGGTCGTTGATCTCGTAGGCGAGCTTGCGCTTGCCCCACTCGTCAACGGAGTCGACCTTGCCAGCGCCCTCAGCGATCGTGGTATCGATACGCTTCATAACAGCGAGACGAGTCTCGGGGTCGAGCGACGGGTCAACAAAGAACAGCAGTTCATAAGCCTTCATATTGTCACCTCCTCTGGGCAAATGTGGCTTCAGGTCGTGAAGGTGCGCCTGAAGCAGGAAAAGACTTGGTAATAATATCTTTCAACCTCCTAGGCTGCAAGAATATGCAGCTACAACCTCATGACCTCCACATATACCCATGCTTACACGGCACTTCTCGCGTATTCCAACCAAATGCTGACCAAAAGCTTGACGGATCTGTGGACAAGATACGGTGCCGTGAGGACAAGCTGAGCCAAGTCGCAGGTCAACGGGCGCATGGTTGTGGTCGCAAAATGCATACCAGTGGTCTAATTGATCGCCAAAAAGATTTAAAATTCGTTTGCTCGTGGTCTATAAAGTCCTTTTTTGAGCAATTCGCTTAGCATGATTTTGCTGGTCAGGCTGCATGTGCCGCGCGTTTTAGGCACAGCGCGAGACACTGTGGATCAAAAAATGCTAAGTTTTCGGCTTGCACCTTGCGATTCCTCGTGTATACTAACTTTCGCATTTAACGGAGAGTTGTCCGAGTGGCCGAAGGAGCACGATTGGAAATCGTGTAGGCGTCAAAAGCGTCTCCAGGGTTCAAATCCCTGACTCTCCGCCAGTTAATTCCAAAGCAGGCCTTCGAGCCTGCTTTGTTTTTACCCCACGCGGAGGGGTGGCAGAGTGGTTGAATGCGGCGGTCTCGAAAACCGTTTGGCCTGTATAAGGTCACGAGGGTTCGAATCCCTCCTCCTCCGCCATTTAGATTGAGAAAGCTCCCTAGAATGGGAGCTTTTTTGTTATCGAAATACATCTCGATCCCGCGCTTCCCCAAACGTGTACGTCAGCCTCCAAAAACGACATTTTTCGACATCTTTGGAGGCTGACGTACACGTTTGGATTGAGCTCACGGGAGTGGCACTATTCGGAAGGTGCCTCCTCGTCTCGTATGCTTTTCCAGTTGCGGATAAGTGCCTTGCGTAGTTCGTTTTGTTTTCTCTGGTACCCGGTGTCGGTACAGCGAGGCATGCCGAGTGCTTCGCGAATGTTGTTCATGGCGCGGTGAAAGGCGAGCTGGCTGCCGAACTGAGCCGAAGTGAGCGTAACGATTCGATATCCCATTTGGGAGAGAACGGCCTCTCGCTCCGCATCTGCTCCCTTGCGCTCGAGCTCATCGTGAAAACCGCCCTTATATTCGATACCGAGCGCCCTGCGCTCATAGGTCACGAGCGCATCGATTTTGAGCGTTCGAGCTTTGGCGCAATGCCAGAGACGTTGAGGGATCTCGAGCGGTTTGTTGAGTTCGACACCTCGGATGCCAACGCCGCCTTCGCTTGTTGGGAGCGAGAGGGCGATTGCCGAAGCGGTCTCCATAGGCGAGGCCGAGCGATCGTAGATGTGCCTGAGCGCGAGCCGTGCACGTGTGGCACCGGGTTTGCCGGGGTGCCGATCGAGCAGTTCGGTTATTTCATCCTTGGAGGTGGTGGCTGGTTGCTCGGTATAAGGGTCGGCGGGATTGAGCCTCATGCGATAATCGCCGCAAACTTCATAGCCATATTCGAGATATTCGATCCTATCCATCCACTCGGCAGCGAGCACGAAGGCGAAGGCTTCGTCGGTGATGAAGATTCCGGGCGTCAACTCGTTAATATGCTCGTAGGGAAGATTTTGTCCAAGAATGTGGCAAACGACGCCTTTGGTACGAATTCGCTCAAATTCGAATACAACCGCGATATCGATAGTCTTAAGCATATCGGACGGAATGCCGCAGTCGGTAAGGGCCTGTCGTATGCGCGCAACACGTTGCTGGGTGGAGATGCCTTGTGCGCCTATCTGGTAGTCGTGCCGCGCAAGAGACTGAACCAAATTCTGGGGTGCATGATGGACAAGCCATGCGGTTTTATGCGAAATGAGAACAGGGGTATCCATTGAGGGCCTCTCGCTCTGAGCCGGTATCCAACTCTTATGTCCGTTGAAGTGGGGAAATATACCGGATGTGAGTAAATCAACTCACTCATGCTGTGAGCTCAATCCAAACATGTACGTCAGCCTCCAAAGATGTCGGAAAATGTCGTTTTTGGAGGCTGACGTACATGTTTTGGACCCTTGGCATTCCAGTAACGCCACGCCCCCACCCAGTCCCGACCGTTTGCCGAGCAATAGGGTCGCAATCGGCGCTGAACATGTACTATGTACGGGCATTGTCCAAATCCGTAATCCAAAGGACCCCATCTTGCCCGTCGTCGCCGCTATGACCATTACCTCACATGCCTCGGATGCCATGGTCGCTATTCCGTTTTGGCTCGAGATGTTCGCCGTTGTCGCTGCATCGATCTCGGGTGTACTGGTTGCGCGCGAGCACAAACTCGACCTGGTGGGTGCAGTTGCGCTCGCGGTGGTTTGCGGCCTGGGCGGCGGTCTTTTGCGCGATATGACGCTGCAGGTGGGCAACGTCTACATCCTCAACCAGCCGATGGCGCTCCCGCTTTCCATTGCCACGGCAGCCATCATCTACATTTTCCCGGCAATCGTCGACAAACCCGAAAAACTCATTCCCCTGCTCGACATCATCTCGGTCGGCATCTATGCCGCCACCGGAGCGGACAAGGCGCTTGTCTACGGCTTTGCACCGGCGGTGTGCATCATGATGGGCTTTTTTACCGCGGTGGGCGGCGGCATGTTGCGCGACGGCTTTATGGGCGTGGTTCCGGGCATTTTCCAACGTACTAACTTTTATGCCATCGCCGCCATCGCCGGATCGACAAGCTATGTGTGTCTCGTTATGAGCGGCATCATGAGCAATGTCGCCGCGCTGGTCGTATGCGTTGTCGTGACCATGGGTCTGCGCTGGCTCTCGCTGCGCTTTGACATCAAAAGCCCCACCGAAGAAGATATCGCGCGCTTCTTGCACCGTAAAAAGTAGACAGCACGGCACGACCCTTCGAAATGCAACCGAGAGGGTCTTTTAGAGCGCCCGCGCGTTGGGTACCCTGTTAGATGCATATCGAGCATCTGACGAAGGATTCACTATGCCCTGTAATCAATTCCCGTTGACCCAGCGCCGTAAAGCATGGGGCCGCATCACCATCCTGTTCGCGCTCATCGCGCTGGCGATCACCGTGCTTCCCACGGCGTCGTTCGCCGGCACGGACACCGCAGGCAACGTACTTGCGACCGACAATGACGCCAATCCGTCCGGCGTCGATGGTGACCTGTACTGGGCCGGCCAGGCCCTCAACTTGGACGATGCGTCCATTGACCGTGATGTCATCGCCGCGGGCGATACCCTCTCGATCCGCGACTGCACGGTTGGCGGCGCCGTCCGTCTGGCGGCACGCACCATCGACATCGCCAAGACCACGGTTGATGGCAGCGTCACGGTGGCCGGCCAGCACGTTGTGCTCAACACCGGTAGCACCGCCAACTGTTTTTACGCGATGGGCGAGACGGTTGCCCTGCGAGGCTCCACCAAGTCGGCAGCGCTGGCAGGCGATACGGTGACCATCGATGGCACCGTCGAGGGCGATGTCGAGGTTTGGGCCGACAAGCTCATCCTGGGCAAGAACGCCCATATCACCGGCACCGTGAACGCGCACGTCTCCGAGGACCCCGAGCGTGCCGCAGGGGCCGAGGTAGGCGCGCTCAAGATCGACCGCACCGAGAACGAGGATACTTCCACCGTTAACGATGTCATCGGCGGTATCGTCGCTGCGGCACTATCGACCTGCTTTGTCGCTCTGCTGCTCGAGCTCGTCTTTCCGCGTGCGACTGCCAGCGCCGCCGGTATGCTCCACCAGCGCCCCATGCCCCTGTGGGTGAGCGGTCTTCTGGGCACGATTGCTATCGTCCCCGCCGTCCTACTGCTAATTATCTCTATCGCCGGTCTGTCGCTTGCCGGAGCCCTCATGTGCGGTGTTATTGGCATCGCGCTGGTGTCGAGTGCCTTTGCGGGGTGCGCGATCGCCCGCATGGTCGGACACAGCCAAAACCGCTACGCCATGGCAGCCATCGGCGGCGTGATCGCCGGCGCCCTCACGGGGCTTCCCCTCGTAGGTGATTTCATCAGCGGCGTGGCCTTCGTCTTTACACTCGGCTACATCATCCAAATCATCTGGCGCAACGCCCACCTTAAGCCGCAGCAGCCGGCTAACGCGCCAGAACTCCCCACCGCTTAGCCGCCAACCACCACAAAGGGGCCAGGCACCTTTGTGGTGATGCAGACCAGCTCAGTCCCTGTGCACAAAAAGGGCGCCGACCATCACGGTCGGCGCCCTTTCTTGTTAGACGCTATAAAGACCAGCGCTTATTTGTTGACCTGACCGGCGCGGACGGCGGCCTTCTTGCGGTCGGTGGCATTGAGCAGACGCTTGCGCAGGCGAATGTTCTTGGGAGTAATCTCGACCAGCTCGTCGTCGGCGATGTACTCCAGCGCCTCCTCCAGCGAGAAGGTGCGGGGCGGCACCAGCTGGACGGAGATATCGGAGGTCGAGGAGCGCTGGTTGCCCAGGTTCTTGGTACGGGCGATGTTGACGACCATGTCGCCCGCCTTGCTGCGCTCGCCCACGATCATGCCCTCGTAGCACTCGGTGCCCGGCTCAACGAACAGCTGGCCGCGCTCCTGCAGCGTACCCAGAGCGTAGGCGACGGCCTTCTCGGTGGTCATGGAGATCATGGCGCCGTTCTGGCGGTTGCCGATCTCGCCGGCATAGGGGCCGTACTCCAGGAAGGTGTGGTAGAACACGCCCTCGCCGTGGGTGACGTTCATGATGCGGTTCTTAAGGCCCATGATGCCGCGGGTCGGGATCTTAAACTCGAGGTGCGTCACGATGCCCGAGGTGTCCATGCTCGTCATGATGCCGCCGGAGGTGCCGAAGACCTCAACGACCTTGCCCGAGTACTCGTCCGGGCACTCGACGACAGCCTGCTCGACGGGCTCCATCTTGTTGCCGTTCTCGTCCTTCTTAAACAGAACGCGGGGACGGCCGACCTGGAACTCAAAGCCCTCGCGGCGCATGGACTCCATCAGGACGGACAGGTGCAGAATGCCGCGACCCGAGACCTCGACGCCGCTCTTGTCCTCGAGTTCCTCGATCTTCATGGTCACGTTGTTCTCGGCCTCGTTGAACAGGCGCTCCTTGAGCTGACGGGCACCCACGATGTCGCCGTCGCGGCCGACGAGCGGGGAGGTCGAAGCCTCAAAGACGATGGACAGGGTCGGCGGGTCGATCTCGATGGGTTCGAGCTCAACGGGGTTCTCGGGATCGGTGTAGACATCGCCGATATCGGTGCGGTCGATGCCCACGACGGCGGCGATATCACCGGCGCCGACTTCCTGGCACTCGGTGCGACCCAGGTAGTCGAAAGTAAAGAGCTGCTTGACGGTAGCGGTAGCGCTGGAACCGTCGTTCTTGACGACCAGGATCTGATCGCCCTGGTGAATGGTGCCGGAGTACACGCGACCGATACCGATGCGGCCAACGAAGTTGGAGTGGTCGATGGTCACACACTGCATGGCCAGCGGGGCGTTCTCGTCAACCTCGGGCGCGGGCATGTCGTCGATGATCATATCGAGCAGCGGATACATGTCCATGTTGCCGTCGTTGGGGTCAAGGCGGGCAAAGCCATTCATGGCGCTGGCGTAGACCACGTGCTCCATGGCAAACTCAAGCTGGTCGTCGGTGGCGCCCAGGTCGGCCATCAGGTCCAGGCAGTCGTTGTAGGCCTTCTCGGGGTTGGCGCCCGGACGGTCGATCTTGTTGATGACGATCATGATCTTGAGGCCGGTGTCGATGGCGTGACGCAGCACGAAGCGGGTCTGGGGCATGGGGCCCTCAAAGGCATCGACCAGCAGCAGGGCGCCGTCGGCCATACGCAGCACGCGCTCGACCTCGCCGCCAAAGTCAGCGTGGCCCGGGGTGTCGATGACGTTGATCTTAACGTCCTTGTACTCGATAGAGATGTTCTTGGCGAGAATCGTAATGCCGCGCTCGCGCTCCTGGTCGTTAGAATCCAGGACGCGGTCCTCGACCTGCTGGTTGGCACGGAAGGCGTCCGTGGCACGCAGGAGCTTGTCGACCATCGTCGTCTTGCCGTGGTCGACGTGAGCGATGATGGCGATGTTCCTCAGATTGTCTACGCGCATGTAGTTCCCCTATCTTCTATCTATATACAACCGGCACGCGTATGCGACCCGCCCAGTAACACAACGCTCGGCGGGAATTTTGAGCCTTTTACCGAAAACTCGTTTATTTTAGCGATTTTAGATAAGAGGGGTTTCCTCGCCTGCAGGTTCAGGGTCGCTCCACATAAAACCATCGCCGGCGCCCACACCTTCGTACAGTACATATGCCGAAAAGCCGCTCTCGAGCGTCGTCTCAAAGAAACTCACAAGCAGGGCGTCATGGTAGCCGCCATCAATTTCGACACAACCGGTGTAGCCGATGGCGTAACGGGCGATGCGACCCAGGCCCTCGTCCTTAAGGCCCATCTTGTGCTCGGAGATAAAGTTGGTGGCAGCCTCGAGGCATGCCTCCCCGCCGTCCTCGTCGAGTGCCGCCAGATAGCGGTTGGACGCGGCGTCTTCGATCGCAACGACAACACCGGGGTTCTCACCAGCGGCCAGGTCGTCTAAAAATGCCCCGATGAGGTCGCACACCATGGCGTCGAGCTCGGCGGAGACGTTTCCGGCGTCCTGCATATCCTGTGCCATTTTTAGACCTTCCCATCGAGTCCGGCGTCGTTACATCTCTTGTGCCTCGGCAGCGATCTCGGCGGCGGCGTCGCGGGCGCGCATCATATCGGCGGCGCGCTTATCGAGTACCTTGATCTGGTTGGTCAGCATCACGGCATCGACCACGCCCCAGATGACCAAGCCCGTCGAAATCGAAAACCCAAGCGCACCAACTGTACCACGAAGGCGCGAGGAGATTGCCGCGACAAGTGCGGAGACGGCAACCATCTTGATAAAGGAGGCACGGCGCTCGCGAAGCGTACGGGCCTGCGTCACATAGGCGATGCGTGCGGTCTCGGATGCCTCCGAGCGCATCTGGGCCTCGCGGGCAATGGCGGCGGCTTCGGCTGAAACGCCGCGACCCATCAGTGCACACTCCGTCTCATGGCTACTCGTCATTTAAAAATCATCGGGCGAGAGCGTATGGACGAACTCGTCGAACTTCTCAAATTCCTGCTCGTCATCGACTTCCTCGGCAACCGGAGAGACGGTCCCCAGGCGGTTCATGATGTCGTCCTCAACAAACATGGGAGCATTGCTGCGCACGGCGAGGGCGATGGCATCGCTCGGACGCGCATCGATCCTATGCTCGTTGCTGTCGGCCAAAACAACGACCGTCGCATAGAACACGGGAGGCTCGGCACGGACAATCTCGATGCGCTCGAGTTTTGCATCCAGGGCATCAAGCGTGTCGAGCAGCAGGTCATGGGCGATCGGGCGCTCGGCACGACCGCTGTCGATACCGCGGCTAATAGCCGCAGCCTCAAACGAACCAGTTTGGATAGAAAGGGAGCGCAGCGGCGCAGGGGAGTCCGATTTGCTGCAGCGCTCGCGAAGTACGATAAGCGATGGCACGGGACCGGCGGCCATGACGATGGTCTCTATGTCGACACGAACCATGGAACACCTCCGGTACGTAGCGGTTAACACGCGGCGCCTTCGCCGCATTGAATAGCTATACTACCCAATCTTTCGCACAGCACACAAAACCAAAATGAGTTTTATCACACACAAGAAAAAAGCCCCGAGGCCATGCCTCGAGGCTCTTCACAGTTTTGATGGTGGACCTGACAAGATTCGAACTTGTGACCTCCCGGTTATCAGCCGGACGCTCTAACCAACTGAGCTACAGGTCCATCATGGTGGAGGTTAGGGGGATCGAACCCCTGACCTCAGGCTTGCAAAGCCCGCGCTCTCCCAGCTGAGCTAAACCCCCACGGAGACAGTAATAAACACCCCAGCGGCGACTCGGCTCTCGCTGGGGTGTTTATTGCGAAAGAAAGTGGTGGACCTGACAAGATTCGAACTTGTGACCTCCCGGTTATCAGCCGGACGCTCTAACCAACTGAGCTACAGGTCCATCGCGCAAGGGATATATTAGACGAGTCGTTACGCGCGCGTCAACAACTTTTTTGAAAATCTTTGAGGGGTGTCGGCCCCGGCTGCCCGGCGGCATGCGAAGTCGCCTGCTCGGACAGTCCTGCTCGCACGGAGAGCACATTAAGTGCTCTCCGGCTCGTGCGGAACTCGCGATCGACTTCGCATGCCGCCGGGCAGCCGGGGCCGACGCGAAGTTCAAGATTGTCAAAAAAGCGGTCGGCGCGCAGTGCGCCGACCGCCGATATATGGGGTCTGATATTTTCTACCAGCTAGGGCCTCTTACTCGTCTAGGAGATCCTCTGGCATGTCGTTGCCGTCGCCTAGATCGACAGGGGTTTCTTCGGTGGCAGAGCCGTCTTCTGTGGCTTCGCCTTCGGGCTTCTCCTTGGCGGCCGTCATGCGGGCTACGGCGCAGATACGGTCGTTGTCGTCGACGGTCATCATCTTGACGCCCTGGGTGGCGCGTCCGGTCTGGCTGATCTCGTCGGTCTTAACGCGAATGACCGTCGCGCCTTCCGTCACGATGAACAGCTCGTGCTGTGGGCCCACCGTCTTCATGGCCGCGAGGTTGCCCTTACGCTCGGTCATCTGGATGGTATAGACGCCCTGGCCGCCGCGGTTCTGCTCCGGGTAGTCCGCGACCGGTGTGCGCTTGCCGTAGCCGCGCTCGGTAATGACGAACAGGTCGCCGTTGCCGTTGGTAACCTCCATGCCCAGAACGCTCACGCCGTCCTTCATGCTAATACCGCGAACGCCGCTGGTGTCGCGGCCGGTGGCACGCACCTGCTCCTCGGAGAACATAATCGCCTTGCCCGCAGTGGTGGCCAGGATGATCTTGTCACCCTCGCGCACGCGGCGCACGTTCAGCAGTGCGTCGTCGTCGCGCAGATTGATGGCAATGAGTCCATCGCGGCGGCTGCGGTCATACGCGCTCATCACGGTCTTCTTGACCATGCCGCTCTTGGTGGCAAACATCAGGTACTCGTCGGCCGGGAACTCGCGGCAGCTGATGACGCTCGCGATCTTCTCGCCGTCCTCAAAGGGCAGCAGGTTGACAATCGCGGTACCGCGCGCCTGGCGCGTACCCACCGGCAGTTCGTGCACCTTCAGGCGATAGACCTTGCCCTTGCTCGAGAAGAACAGCACATACTCGTGCGTGGACGCGATAAACATCTCGTCGATAACGTCATCCTCTTTGAGGTTGACGCCCGACACGCCCTTGCCACCGCGCTTCTGGGCACGGTAGGCAGCCACCGGGATACGCTTAACGTAGCCGGTGTGGGTGATGGTCACGACCATGTCCTCGTCGGCGATGAGGTCCTCGACATCCAGGTCCTTCTCAACCTGGCTGATCTCGGTGCGGCGCTTGTCGCCGAACTTCTTGGAGATCTCGCGCATCTCTTCCTTGATGACGCCCAGGATCTTCTCCTCATGCGCCAGCAAGTCCTCATAGTAGGCGATGGCGCGACGCAGGCCGTCCAACTCTTCCTGGATCTTGTCGCGCTCCAGGCCGGTCAGGCGGCGCAGCTTCATCTCGAGGATGGCCGTGGTCTGCTCGGGCGTAAAGCCAAAGAGCTCGATCAGGCGGCTACTGGCCTCGGAGTCGGTCTGCGAGGAGCGGATAATGCTAATGACCTCGTCGATATGGTCGAGGGCCATCAGGTAACCCTCAAGGATATGCGCGCGGGCCTGGGCCTTCTTGAGGTCAAAACGAGTGCGGCGGGTGACGACATCGACCTGGTGGTCGATATAGTGCTGCAGCATCTCGCGCAGGCTCAGGCATTTGGGCACGCCGTTGACGAGCGCCAAGTTGTTGGCGCCAAAGGTCGTCTGCAGCGAGGTGTACTTGTACAGATTGTTGAGCACAACCTGTGGGATAACACCCTTCTTGAGCTCGATGACCAGGCGGATGCCCTTCTGGTTGGACTCATCGCGCATGTCCGAGATGCCCTCGATGCGCTTGTCGTTGACGAGTTGGGCGATCTTCTCCTGCAGGGTGCCCTTGTTGACCATGTAGGGGATCTCGGTAAAGACCAGGCGGCTGCGGCCGGTCTTGGTGGACTCCACATGAGCCTTGGCGCGCACGGTGATGGAGCCGCGTCCGGTCTCGTAACTCTGTTTGATGCCGGCACTGCCCATGATGATGGCGCCGGTGGGGAAGTCCGGACCGGGCATGATCTGCATGAGCTCGTCGACGGTGGCATCGGGATTGTCGATCAGGTAGCAGGTTGCCTCGATCGCCTCGGTGAGGTTGTGCGGGGCGATGTTGGTGGCCATGCCGACGGCGATGCCTTGGCTGCCGTTGACCAGCAGGTTGGGGAAGCGTGCGGGCAGTGCCACGGGCTCGGCGAGTGACTCGTCGTAGTTGGGCTGCCAGTCGACGGTATCCTTCTGCAGGTCACGCAGCAGCTCCATGGCGGGCTTTGCCAGGCGGCTCTCGGTGTAACGCATGGCGGCTGCGCCGTCGCCATCGATGTTGCCGAAGTTGCCGTGGCCGTCGATGAGCGGCGTGCGCATGGAGAACCACTGCGCCAGTCGGACCATGGCCTCGTAGACCGCGGAGTCACCGTGCGGATGGTACTTGCCGATAACTTCGCCGACCGTCCAGGCCGACTTCTTGTGTGGGCGGTTGGGGTAGATGCCGCTCTCGTTCATCGCGTACAGAATGCGGCGGTGAACCGGCTTTAGGCCGTCGCGCACGTCCGGCAGGGCGCGCGCCGTGATGACCGACATCGAATACTCGATGAACGACTGCTTCATCTCACGGCCGAACTCCGAGATTTGGAGCTGGCCGCCGTTGATATCCTCGCCGGCCGAGGCGCCACGGTCGACTTCGCCAAAGCTCTCCTCGAGCTCACCGTCGTCGTCCTCTTCCTCATCATCATCGGCATCGGGGTTATAGGCGTCCGGATCGCCGTCCTCGCCCTGCTCAGCACGGGCAAGCAGGCGTTTCAGATCATCGGGCATACCGGCGTCGCCGCCCTCGTCCATACCCTCGTTGTTGTTGATATCGTCTGCCACGTTACCTCCTTCTATGCGTCCAGGAAACGAGCGTCATGCGCGTGTTTTTCGATATATTCGCGGCGATAGCCGACCTCGGAACCCATCAGCTCACGCACGGCGCGGTCCGCCACCACGGCGTCCTCGATCGACACGCGCTGCAGGATGCGGGTCTTGGGGTCCATCGTCGTCGAGGCAAGCTGCTTGGGGTCCATCTCGCCCAGACCCTTGTAGCGCTGGACGGTATAGCCCTTGCGCTTCTTGGTGATCTTGCCGTCCTTGGCCTTGCCGTCCTCGTCGTTGTCGTCGGGGTTCAGGCCCAGGCTCTGGATGGTGTCGCGCAGGATCTCGTCTTCGGGCTGGCGGCCGTTGGGATACACGTAGTGGATCTTGTTGCGCACCTTAATGCCAAAGATGGGCGGGCAGGCAACATAGACGTAGCCGGCATCGATCAGCGGACGCATGTACTTGTAGAAGAACGTCAGCAGCAGGATGCGGATATGCGCACCGTCGACGTCTGCATCGGTCATGATGATGATCTTGTGGTAGCGCGCCTTGGTGATATCGAAGTCGCCGCCGTCGCCGGCACTCGTCGTGACGCCGCAGCCGATCGCGGTAATCAGCGACTGGATGGTGTCACTCGAGAATGCGCGATGGTCACCAACGCGTTCGACGTTCAGAATCTTGCCGCGCAGGGGCAGAATCGCCTGGATGTCTCGGCGACGGCCGTCCTTGGCCGAACCGCCTGCCGAGTCACCCTCTACGATGAAGAGCTCGGTCAGCTCGGCATCGCGCACCGAGCAGTCAGCGAGCTTACCGGGCAGAGACGCCGTCTCGAGCAGGCTCTTGCGGCGGGTCGCCTCGCGCGCCTTGCGGGCGGCGTTGCGCGCCTTGCAGGCCTGTTGCGCCTTCTTGACGATCTCGCGAGCGGGCTTGGGATGCTCCTCGAGGTAATCGGCAAGGCCGTCGGTCACGATCTTGAGCGTCAGCGCGCGCATATAGGAGCTACCGAGCTTGGCCTTGGTCTGGCCCTCAAACTGCGGATCGGGCAGCTTAACCGAGATAACGGCCGAAAGGCCCTCGCGCACATCGTCGCCGGTCAGGTTGGCGTCTTTTTCCTTGAGCAGGTTCTGTTTGCGCGCGTAGTCGTTGATCACGCGGGTGAGCGCAGTACGGAAGCCCTCAAGGTGCATGCCGCCCTCGGGAGTGTAGATGTCGTTGGCGAACGACATGACGTTCTCGCCGTAGCCGGCATTCCACTGCAGGGACACCTCGACCTCGCCCATCTTGGTCACGGGCGCATCCGGATCCGACTTGCCCTCGATATAGATGGGCTCCTTGAAGGCCTCGGGAACGTCTTTGCCGTCGTTGAGGAACTTGACGAAGTCGATGATGCCGCCCTCGTAGCAGAACTCCTCCACGTGGGGAGTCGCCTCGCGCTCGTCGGTCAGCACAATCTTTAGATTCTTATTGAGGAACGCCGTCTCCTGCAGACGGTTGTGCAGCGTATCGAAATCGTAGACACAGGTCTCGAAAATCTCGTCGTCGGGCCAGAAGCTGACGGTGGTACCCGTCGAACCCGAGGTGCCCACGACCTCCATCTTCTTGACGGTCTTGCCGCGCGAGAACTCCATCTCGTAGACGCTGCCATCACGGCGCACCTGCACGACCACGCGCTTGGACAGTGCGTTGACGACGGAGATGCCCACGCCGTGCAGTCCGCCCGAGACCTTGTAGGCCGAGTTATCGAACTTACCGCCGGCGTGCAGGATCGTCATAACGACCTCGAGCGTCGGGATCTTTTTGATGGGATGCTCGTCGACGGGGATGCCTCGCCCGTTGTCGACGACCGTGATGGAGTTGTCGGCGTGGACCGTCACGTGAATCTCGGTGCAGAAACCGGCCATGGCCTCGTCAACGGAGTTGTCAACGATCTCCCACACCAGGTGATGCAGGCCGCTGGCGCTCGTCGAGCCGATATACATGCCCGGGCGCTTACGAACGGCCTCGAGACCTTCGAGAATCTTAATCTCGCCGCCATCGTAATCGTTTTCGTTTGCCACACGTCCTCCTTCAGCTAAGAAAATGTGTACAGCCTTACTAGTTTATCGTAAAAAAATACCCTCGGGAGCGAGGGTATTTGGCTCTACAAGGCTACCAGATGCGATTTAAGGCTCTTTCTCGCTTTGCACGCCCTTGGCCCACTCGGCACTGGCTCTCATGGCATTCTCGAGGGCCTCGCGCAGTTTTTGGTCTTCGATGGGCGCCACTTGGCGCTCGATCTCGCCGCGTTCGGCTTCGCTTAGATCGGCGTGCGGAACCGGCGGTCGCTCGGTCACGGCCGGGCGCAGGCGCTCCTTGGCAGCCGGCGGCGTGTGACCGGGCGCGGTCGTTTTGAACACCAGGCCGTCCACATGCGCGCCGGCCCGCTCCATGCGCGCCCGGATGATCTCGCGCAGCAGCGTCATCTCCTGCGTCCACGAGGGCGAATCGAGATACACCAGCAGCTCATTGGACTCGGGCAGGTAGCGCAGGCCCGTCACGTGGCGTCCCTCGCGCGTGCCCGAGCACACCGCATTCCAGGCACGATAGACCGCGCGCGACTCCTCGGCAGCCTCCATTTGCGCGCGGCGCTCAGGTGTCGCGGCCGCCAGGATGCGCTGACGCTCGGCATCCAAAAAGCCGCCAAAGGCAACCGTTCCGTTCTCGCGCTCGTAATTAGCACGCCTCACCCATGCTCACCACCTTGGCTCGTTCAAGCAGGTCATCAGTAAAGTACCCCAAGTTGGTGGTGGTTATGACCGTCTGGATGTCATCACCGATCAGCTGCAGAAAAGCGCCTCGGCGCCCGACATCGAGCTCGCTCATCACGTCGTCCAAAAGCAGCAGTGGCGCGGTGCCCAGGATATCGCGCGCCACGGCCACTTCTGCCACCTTCCAGGCAAGCACCAGCGTTCGCTGCTGCCCTTGGCTGGCAAACGAACGGGCAGATCGACCCGCAACGGTAAACTCAATCTCGTCGCGATGCGGACCCACAAGCGTCACGCCGCGGCGCATCTCCTCATCGGCACGCTCATCGAGGGCCGCGAGCATATGCTCGTACGCCCAGCCCTTAAGTTCCTCGCGCCCCTCGGTTTGAGGCAAATCCCCCAGTGTGGACACATAGGACACGCCTGCGTCCTCACCGGACGCCACCTGCCCATACGCGGCGCGCACATGGCCCGCCAGTCGGTCGAGCAGGGCCAAACGATGCACGAGCAGGGCGGACCCGGCGCGAGCGATGGAGTCATTCCATGCGCCGAGCATCTCGCGGCAGCACCAGGACTCCTTGAGCAGGGCGTTGCGCTGCGTCACGCAACGCCCGTAGGTGCTCGCCAGGTCGGCGTAACGAGCGCTCAGTTGCACGCCAAAGTCGTCGAGGGCGGCCCGACGCACGCTGGCACCGCGTTTGACCATATCCAGATGATCGGGGCAAAAAAGCACGCTCGGCAAAACCCCGCGCACGCCGGCGGCCGAACATCTCTTGCCGTTACGGCTAAACGAGCGCTTGCCGTCCTCAACGCCCAGCCCCATATCGAGCACGCGGCCATCGCCCTCGAGTCTCAACTCGAGCCTGCACGAGCCCGTGCCGTCGTGCACGAGCTCGGTAGCGGTGGGATGCCTAAACGAGGCGCCGCTCGTCAAAAGCTGCAGCGCCTCTATAAGGTTGGTCTTTCCCGCCGCGTTGGGTCCCGCAAGCACCGTCACGCCTTCGTCCAGGTCAAGACGGTAGCTATCGAAACTGCGGTAGCGCGCGACGGAAAGGTTGCGGGCAAACATGGTCATGGCGCAGCGCTAGATGCGAACCGGCATGACCAGGTACAGATAGTTGATCTTGTCGTAGGACTTAAAGATACCCGCCTGCGAGTAGCTCTTGAGCTCCAGCGTGATCTCCTTCTCCTTGGATAGGGCATTGAGGCAGCCAAAGATGTAGTGGTAGTTAAAGGCGATGGTGCCCGACTCGCCCTCGGCCTCGACATCGATTGTCTCCTGCGCCAGATCCTGGTCATTGGAGATGGAGGACAGGCCCATCTGGCCGTTCTCGACATCGATCTCGAACTTGACTGCGGGGTTCGCGCTCGCGATGACCGCCACGCGCTTGAGGGCGGCATTAAAAGCCGCCACGTCGATCTTGACGCTCGTCACGCACGAATCGGGGATGAGCTGCTTGTAGTTGGGGTACACGCCCTCGATACGGCGCGACACGTAGGTGGTGTTGCCGGCCTCAAAGACAACCTGGGTGTCCGCGGCGCCGATCATGATGGTCGCCTGGCTGGCCATGATGCTCAGGGCGTCGTTGAAGGCGTCGGCCGGAACGTTGAGCTCAAAGGACCCCTCGAGCGTCGAGGTCTCGACCTGGGTGTCGCATACAGCCAGACGGAAGGAGTCGGTTGCCACCAGGCGCACGGTGTTGTTCTCGACCTTCATGTGCACGCCGCCCAGGATGGGGCGGGCCTTATCGGTCGAAGTGACGCGCCACACGCGGCCGACCATCTCGGACAGGATATCGGTCGGGAGCTCCACCGCACTTTCGATGGCATAGGCGGGGAACTCGGGGAAATCGTTGGCGTCGAGCGTGTTGAGGCGGAAGGAGCTCTTCTCGCATCCGATCAGCACCTGACGCTCCGAGAGCTCAAAGGTAACCGGGGCGTCGGGAAGGGTCTTCGTAATGTTCGAGAGCATCTTGCAGGGAATCACCATCTCGCCCTCTTCTTCGACATGCGCGGCAATGCGATGACGAATCGAGATGGTGTAGTTAGAGGTTTGGAATTCCAAGATGCCGTCCTGCGCCTTAACGAGCACGCCCGACAGGATGGGAAGAGTAGATGCCGAAGCGACGCCTTTCATAACGACGCCGATGGCTTGCGTGAGCGAGCTTTGGCTGACGGTGAACTTCATCTTTTAATACCTTTCTATAGATATAAATATCTTAATAATAGTAATAGCACTGACGAAACTGTTGATTACTCCCAAAAGCGCTGGTCAACCCCAAAAAGAGAATCGACAGCGCCCTGTGCGCAACCGACCGTGTTTTCCACGTTCAAAACCTGCGGAAAACTTTTCATCGCCTTGTGGCGAGTTTTAGACATGTTATGCCCGGCGTTTCGACAAGTTTTCAACAGGTGTCTCTATTTCCCTACGAGCGCAGTGTAATTTTATCTCGCAGCGATTTGAGATCCTCGGTTATGGTGCGGTCTTCCTGAATCATCTTCTGAACCTTTTTATAGCTCGTACTGACGGTTGAGTGGTTGCGGTTGCCAAACTCCGCGCCCACCGCCGTAGTCGTCATCTCGCACATCTCGATGGCCAGATATATGGCGATATGGCGGGCTTTGGCTATGTTGGCGTTGCGGCGCGGGCCGATGAGTTCCTCGTGCGTCACGCCGTACTGCTCTTCAATGACAGACTGGACCGTCTGCACGTTGATCTTTTTGGCCGACGTATCGAAGTACTGGCTTGCGATGGCGTCGATGTCGTCGAAACTGAGCTCGCTGCCCTCGCGTTCGCGGTCTCCTGCCTCGCCGGCGCAGCGTTCGCAGAAGCTCTCGAGTTCGCGGATGTTGGTTCCCGAGACTTCTGCCATGTGCTTAAAGTGCTCGTCGGTCAGATGCCCACCATCGCCGCCATAGGCCGCCAGCAGCGAGTCGTCACCCGCCTCGGGTGCGGCGGCTATCGTGTTCTCGTAGTAGCGCTGCAAGATCTTGTATTTCATCTCGTAGCTGGGCTCCGCCACCAAACAGAGCATACCGGCATTAAAACGGCTGGTAAGGCGCTCGTCCATGCTCAGGTCTTTGGGCGCACGGTCGGCTGCGATGACGACTTTTTTGTTGTTGCGGATAAACTCGTCCATGAGCTGGAAGAAGTAGTCCACGCTCGCGCGCTTGCCGATGATGTTTTGAATGTCGTCGATGATGAGCACGTCCACGTCGTGGTATGCCTGCATGATGGGGGCGTTGCTCTTCTTTTGGCGGTCGAACTCCGTCATCAGGTCATCGAGGTACGCCTGTGAGTTGGCGTACTTTACCTTGATCTCGGGCGACTTTTCGGCGAGCTCGTTTTTGATGGCGAGCAGCAGATGGGTCTTGCCCAGCCCCGATTTGCCATAGATGAACAGGGATGTGCATGTGCCGCGTTCGTCCGCGAGCGCGGCAAACTTGAGGGCTGAGCGATAGGCATGGCTGTTTTCTGGGCCGTAGACAAAGTTTTCGAAGGTGAATTTCGAGTTGGCCGCGAGCGGCGCGCCGTCGGTGTTCTGCTCGATCGGTGCCGCAGCTGCGGGGACGCTCATGGGCGATGTGGAGGCTGGTTTTGCACTCTTTGCAGGCGCCTCGCCTTTCATCTGGTTCATCATGCGGCGGAAATCGTCGGCCGAAAGCGTGTTTTTGATTGCGATGCCCGAATCCTCGCCCGGTGTTGCGTCGTGCGCGATAGGCATGTGCGTGGCAGCGGACATGGGGACCGCCGGCGTCGAGACGGTGGGCATGGTTTCACGGGAAACATCGCCGATTTGATGCTCGGGAGCCGACACTGTGGTGGTAGCTGGCGCCGCCGGGGGAACGACGGGTGCCGCGGGTGCGGCGTTATCTGCCGCGGAGCCCTGTGGTGCCACGATGTTGAGCGCAATCGGTGCAAAGGCGATCTCTTCCAGGTACGCCTCGATGGTCGGCTGATGCTTTTTGAGCTGAGCGATGGCAAATCGTGAGGGGGCCTCAATCGTCAAGGTGTCCTCGGTCAGGCTCACAGCACGCGATTGCCCCAGCATGTTGATGAGGCGCGCATCTTGGCCGTCGCGCTGACAAAAGGCGATGGCATCCCCCAGGATGATGCTTGCTTCCTCGTCCACTGTCTCTCCCGTTCCTTAAGCTTGGGCCCGCACGCGAGCGCTTCCGATTTCGGTCAGATGGTATTTCTGCCCATGTTTGACTATCAAGCCCGTCTGCGCCAAATCGTTGAGCGTGCGCGACCAGGTGGGTGCAGAGTTTCCAAACGCCCGCGCCAAGTCCGTCGCGCCGCACTCTTGATGTTGGGCCAGATACCCTAATGCAGCGTTGCCGCGTTCGCTTATAAACACGTCCGACTGCGGTTGTGCGTATTGATTCGCCGCATTAGGATACATCATTTGAGCTGCTGGTTGTTGAGAACTCTGCATGGGCGGCATCTGCTGTTGAAAACTTTGCGGCCACTGTTGGTAAGGCTGCGGCGGCATCTGCTGAGTCCAGGGGTTGAGGTTTCCCTGCGGCATCTGCTGATACGGCTGCTGGTACGGCTGAGGATACTGCTGTGGATACGGCTGGGCATATCCCTGCTGCGGCATATATTGGGGAGGATACCCTTGTGGGTACGGTTGGTAGCCCATTTGCGCGACGTTTGGCATGGCCGCCGTCTGCTGCACGGCGCCTGTGTCCGGGTCTGCCGAGCCTATCCCCTCCGGCATGTTTTGCACTGGGTTGCCCAGCGGTGTCTGGGGGTCTTGCATGGGAAAACTTCCAGGCTGCTGCATCTGCTGCGCCACGGGCTGCTGTGCAAACGTGCTGGATAGGGGATACGCCGGCTGCTCCGTCTCGGGGCGCACGGCGGCCCCTCGCCCTCCGGCGCGCTCGATTTCCTGTACGCGCTTGGGATTCAGGCTTACCGTGACCACGGTGCCGTTGCCCATGTTGTCCTCGATGGATACAGCGCCGCCGGCGTTTTCCAGGTACTCCTGCACCATGGGAAACCCGGCTCCGGTTCCGCGGATGTATCGTTTCATGTTGCTGTTTGCGCTGGTAACGCCAAATTCGAACGCGCGCTCCTTGTCGTCGATCCCCGGTCCCTGGTCTGCGAATCGGATGGTGTCGCCGCCGTCTAGGATCGAGATGATGGGCTCTGCAAAGTGGGCGTGGATAAAGTTTTCGACAATCTCGCGGATAACCATGAGCGAGATGTGCCCGCCCTGTTCTTTCATGCACTGGTAGACGGTGTTGGTTGTCTCTTCCAGATAGGTGCGCACGTCCTTAGGTTCGATGACGATGACGCGCGGCGTCGACAGCATGTCGTCATAGACCGCGATGCGTGCGGCATACATGGCAGCCTGCGTTTTCGCAGCGGCCTGCTCTTCCTCGCCACGCTTTTCGCGCACGCCGGTGATGTGCTCGTTGTCGGGTGCCGGGTCTCCGGAATCGACCATGGTGTAAAAGTCGTCAGACATGCCGCTCGCAATCTTTCAAAAGGTTTCGAACAAATAGTAGCTCACTGTGCAATGTTTCTCATCTTTCGACAACTTTTCAAAACCTGTTGAAAACTTTGGAAAACGGGCGAAAAGTTCTCAACATTGCCAACATGACCTGTTGAAAACTCGATGAAATATCGTGAAAAGTTGCCATGTACCGCTAAATCGAGCTTGGCTTATGGGGGAACCGTGTGAACTGCGCAACCTTTTACCTTTGATTTCTTGACATTTGAACATTGATTTCCCTACAATCTTCAAGCTCACGTGTCTATATCTGCGTCCGCGCCCCCGCGGACACTCGAAATGCAGCAGGAGGAACTTAAGATGAAGCGTACGTATCAGCCTAATAAGCGTAAGCGTGCCAAGACCCATGGCTTCCGTGCCCGTATGGCCACTAAGGGTGGTCGTGCCGTGCTCGCCCGTCGTCGCGCCAAGGGCCGCAAGCGTCTCACTGTCTAGCAGCGATACACACATCTCGCATGAAGACTATTAAGTCTCGGCAAGATTTCGAGCATGTGTTCAGTCAGGGGCGTCGTTTCAATCACCCTCTGATTCGAATGACCATATGTGAATCGGTTGGCGAAGGCGACTCCGGAAGGGTCGCCTTCGTTGGTGCTAAACGGCTCGGTTGTGCTGTCGTGCGCAACCGTTCTAAGCGTGTGATGCGCGAGGCCGCCCGCAGCTGTGGATTTCCCGTTGCGGGTTATGACATCATCTTGTTCGCAACTCCCAAGACGAGGGTTTCTTCGCCTCAGGAGATGGACAATGCATTGCGTTCGCTTATGAAACGCGCCGGCGTTGCCGGGGAGGAGCGATGAGCAATCACGTTTTGCGACGTGTTGCCATCGCTCCTATTCGCATATATCAACAGGTTATTTCGCCCTTATTGCCTGACGCCTGCATTTATTACCCAACGTGCTCGCAATACGCCGTCCAGGCGATTGAGAAGTACGGTGTTTTGAGAGGCTGCTGGCTTGCCGTGAGGCGCATCGCTCGCTGCAATCCCCTGCACGTCGGCGGTTATGACCCTGTGCCCTAGCGGGCACTCGCTATCGGAGGAAAACTTACATGTGGGATTGGATCGTTAACATCCTTTTCGAGCTGCTCAAGCTCATCCAGACCTTTGCGGTCGACTGGGGCCTGTCCATCATCATCCTGGTGGTCATCATCCGTCTGCTGCTGACGCCGCTTATGCTCAAGTCGACTAAGTCGACGGCACGCATGCAGGTGCTGCAGCCCAAGATGCTCGAGATCCAGGAGCGCTATGCCGACGATCCCCAGCGTCAGGCCGAGGAAATGCAGAAGTTCTACAGCGAGAACAAGTTCAACCCGATGGCTGGTTGTCTGCCGCTGTTGATTCAGATGCCTGTCCTGTTCGCCCTATTTACGCTGCTGCGTAACCTGCCGGACTACTTTAACGACGGCACGTTCTCGTTCTTTAATATTCTGCCCGACCTGACCACCACGCCGAGTGCCTCCTTTGCCGATGGCTTTATGGTCGCGCTGCCTGCGCTGGTCTGCCTGATCCTGTTCGCTGTCCTGACCCTGATTCCGCAGCTCTATATGTCGCGCAACCAGACCGGCCAGCAGGCTCAGAGCATGCGTATGATGGCCGTTGTCATGACGGTCATGATGCTTTGGATGGGCTGGAGCCTTCCCGTTGGTGTTCTGCTGTACTACGACGTCTCGTCTGCTTGGCAGGTTATCCAGCAGATTTTTGTGACGCAGAAGGTCATCGACAAGGCGAAGGCCGATGAGGAGGAGCGCCTTAAGAACGCGCCGCTGCAGGTTGAGGTCACTCGTCGCGAAAAGAAGCCGCGCCCGCACAAGAAGAAGTAGCGGGATATCAATCTTATTTAGGTACCTAACTTTTGGAGTACGTTATGTCTGAAGAGATCATCGAGGATATGCTTGAGGAGGTTGCCCCGCAGGTCGCGGGCGATTATCCCGAGATTGCACAGCGCTACAAGGCCGGTGAAGAGCTGACCGACGAGGAGCTCGACACCATTGCCGATGTCGCGATTTCCATCCTGCGTTCCATCCTTTCGCACTTCGATGCCGCCAACTCTCCTATCGATGAGTATGAGGGCGACGAGGGTGAGCTGATTCTGGATGTAACGGCTCCCGACCTTGCTGTTCTCATTGGCCGTCATGGTCGCACCCTTGATGCCCTTCAGGTTATGTTCTCATTGCTGGTGAGCCGCAAGCTTGGCTTTAGGTATCCGGTTGTAGTGGACGTCGAGGGATACAAGAGCCGCCGTCAGGACAAGGTTGCCTCCATGGCACAGTCTGCAGCCGAGCGTGCCATCCGCACTCATAAGAGTGTTTCGCTTCCGCCCATGAATGCCTATGAGCGTCGACTGGTTCACATTGCACTTCGTGGCAATGATGCCGTCGATACTCATTCTGAGGGTTCTGACCCTGATCGCCATGTGGTGATTGTTGCTCGATAATCTGCTCGAGCTTATGCTAAGGGGACGTGGTTTCCACGTCCCCTTTTTTTGTCAAAAGTTCTCGATACACTGATTTTTGTCAGAAAGGAGCTTTCGTTGTTAGTACTTACTGATCAGCAAGCTGACGAGATGTTGACTCGTCTATCTTCCTATTGCAAAGAGTATTCCTTGAGCGTAACTGATGTTGAGCTGAGAAAATGTATTCAGCATTTGGATTTGGTTCTGGAAACAAATAAGACAACCAATCTTACCCGTATTCTTAACGTAGAAGATGCTGCAGTACTTCATATCCTCGACTCACTTGTTTTGCTTCCCTATATCAATAAGGCTCCTGAGGGAGCTTTGCTCGATATGGGTACAGGTGCGGGCTTCCCTGGTATTCCGTTAACCATAGCCACGCATCGTAAAACTACTTATATTGACTCTGTTGGTAAGAAGGTTGATGCCGTCAATTCTTTTGTTCATGCTCTTGGGTTGAAACATGCTCATGCGATTCATGATCGCCTTGAAGAATATGCTCGAAGCCATAAGAAGCAGTTTTCTGTCGTTACCGCCCGTGCACTTGCCCCTCTACCGATTCTTGTTGAGTATGCGGCTCCGTTCCTCAAGGATGGAGGTCTATTTGTTATCACCAAGGGTAATCCTTCGGATGAGGAGCTAGTTTCCGGTATGTCGGCAGCTAAGATTTGCGGCTTCACTTTGCTTCTTAATGACGCAATCGATTTGCCTGAGGGCTTGGGCCACAGGGAGTTCATTGTTCTCAAGAAGAGTCATCCAGCATCCGTTTCATTGCCTCGTGCAAATGGCATGGCTAAGAAGAATCCGCTTGCCTAGATGTTTCACGTGAAACATAATGGATACTAACAACTTGCAGTGTTTCACGTGAAACATGGCGGTTGATATCGAATCGGAATGTTTCACGTGAAACATCCTCCGTTTGACAGCTTTAATACACACCAGGAGGGACCGTGGGATTTCGCGACGTTAAGCGTTCTAAGAACGCAAAAGACACGCGTATCATTGCAATCATCAATCAAAAAGGCGGCGTCGGTAAGTCAACGACGGCTGTAAACCTTGCAGCAGCACTGGGTGAGCAGGGTCGTAAGACACTGATTGTCGATTTTGATCCGCAGGGAAACAGTACCAGTGGATTTGGAATTGAAAAAGAAGACCTTGATCACTGCATCTATGATGCATTGTTGAATGATGTGCCGGCAGAATCGCTTGTTCTTGATACAAATTGCAAAAAGGTATTCGTAATTCCAGCTACGATTCAGCTTGCAGGTGCCGAAATTGAGCTCGTAAGCGCAATTGCTCGTGAAACCCGCCTCAAAGATTTGCTTGAGCCGATTCAGGACGAGTTCGATTTTATTTTCATTGACTGTCCTCCTTCGCTCGGCCTGCTTACTATCAATGCCTTGACCGCAGCAGACAGCGTTTTGATTCCAATCCAGTGTGAGTATTACGCACTCGAGGGCGTTACGAAGCTGCTTGAGTCAATGAAGATGGTCAAATCACGTCTGAACAAGGGCTTAGACACCTATGGCGTGCTTATGACCATGTATGACTCACGTACTTCTTTGTCGAATCAGGTTGTTGAGGAAGTTCAATCGTACTTTGGTGATAAGGCGTTTAAGACGCTGATTCCCCGTACGGTTAAAATCTCTGAAGCTCCGTCTTTTGGAGAACCGATAATTACCTATGCACCTCAAAACAAGGGTGCAAAAGCGTATATGAACCTTGCAAAAGAGGTGATCAAGCGTGCCTAGTGCAAAGAAACGTGGTGGATTGGGACGCGGACTCAATGCTTTGGTCTCAGAGGCTGAGTATGAGACCGGTGGTTCTGCTGCATCTGCTTCAAATGCCGCATCTGAAACAAAGCTACCTATTGAGGATATCGTTCCCAACCCTAATCAACCGCGAATTCACTTTAATGAAACTGAACTTCGCGAGTTGAGCGAGTCAATCCAAGAACATGGCGTTTTGCAGCCGCTCTTGGTTCGCAAGCATGGAAACGGTTATGAGATCATCGCTGGTGAGCGTCGTTACCAGGCGTCAAAGCTTGCTGGTCTTGAGGAACTGCCTGTCATCATTAAAGATGTTAATGATGAAGAGATGCTGGCTCTTGCTCTTATCGAAAACCTTCAGCGTTCTGATCTGAATCCCGTCGAAGAGGCTAAGGGCTATCGCCAGCTCATCGATGCTAGCGGTATGACCCAGGAGGCATTGTCGAAGGCCGTAAGCAAGTCACGCTCTGCAATTACAAACTCGTTGCGCCTTCTCGATCTCCCCGAAGTAGTTCAGCAGATGATTTTTGAGGGTAAACTTACTGCTGGTCACGCACGTGCGATTCTTGCAGTTCCCTATGAGGATGCTCGAATTCGACTTGCAGAGAAGGTTGTTGCGGAGGGCCTTTCCGTGAGAGCGACAGAAAATCTTGCTCCATTGTTTTCTGCCGGAGAGACACCTAAGACGCCGCGGCCTGCAACGCCTCAGTCTTTTAAGAAGGCTGCACGCGTTCTGCGTCAGGTGTTTAACACGAACGTTCGCGTCAAGAGCTCGCGCGGCAAGAATAAAATCGAGATCGAGTTTAAGGATGAGGAAGAGCTGTCTCGCATTCTTGGCGAGATGATTCAATTTGACCAGGGAGATCAGGATGAAGAATAAAGTTCTGACTGCTCTTGCTTTGGCTGCAACTGTAGCGGTTGGTGCGTTTGCGGGATTTAAGATCGCAACAGACGATGAATTGCGTGGTCGTCTGCTTCGCGGAGCGCAAGATATCGTCGATACGTCCAAAAAGAAAATGGATGTTATGACTGAGGATGTCGCTATGCGTACAGCTCAGGTAACTAAGAATCCCAAGATTAATCAAGATTGGGTTAACCATCAATGGGAAAATGTAGGCTTTTAGGTACCTAACAATTACTAGCCTTTTTTAAGGGGTCCTTGTCTGAACGCCAGAACAAGGACCCCTTATTTCTTGCGGAAAAGATGTTGAACAATCGCTCGATGCGAATTAGCGATAGATATGAAACAGCCCCGGTTGCAATTAAGCAACCGGGGCTGTTCGATGTTTCACATGAAACGTTTAGGTTGGTCTCCCCTACGCGTTCTTCTGAACCTTGAAGCGCTGCTTGAGTTGGCCGCAAGCAGCGTCGATATCGTTGCCACGAGAGTTACGGATCGTGGTCTCGATGCCACGGGACTCAAGACGACGCTGAAGATCCTCAACCTTATGAATCGGCGACGGCTTGAGCGGGCTGCCCTCGATGTCGTTAAGCTGAATTAGATTAACGTGGCACAGCGTTCCCTCGCAAAAGTCGCAGAGCGCCTGCATCTCGGGATTCGTATCGTTGACGCCTTCGATCATGGCATACTCATAGGTCGGGCGGCGGCCAGTCTTCTCGGTGTAGAGCTGAAGTGCCTCGTGAAGGCGAAGCAGCGTGTACTTCTTAACACCGGGCATGAGCTTATTGCGCGTCGACTGGATGGCGGAATGCAGGGAAACGGCAAGCGTGAACTGCTCGGGGATATCGGCAAATTTGCGAATACCGGGAATAACGCCGCTGGTAGAGACGGTGAGGTGACGAGCGCCGATACCGATGCCATCGGGGTCGTTGAGGATACGCAGCGCCTTGAGAACCTCGTCGTAGTTGGCAAACGGCTCGCCCTGGCCCATGAAGACAACGCTTGTGGCACGCTCGCCAAAGTCGTTGGATACATGAAGCACCTGGTCGACGATCTCTTGAGCGGTCAGAGAGCGCTTGAGGCCGTTGAGACCGGTAGCGCAAAAGGCACAGCCCATGCCGCAGCCTGCCTGGGTGGAAACGCAGACGGAAAGCTTGTTACGACGGGGCATGCCGACAGTCTCGACGGAAATGCCATCGTGGTACTCGAGCAGATACTTGCGCGAGCCATCTTTGGAAACCTGCTTGGTGAGTTCAGTCGGCGTATCAAAGGCAAAAGCCTCTTTAAGCTGCTCACGGAAAGCCTTGGGGAGGTTGGTCATATCGTCAAACGAACAAACGTTCTTCTCAAAGACCCATTCGATGAGCTGCTTCGCGCGGAAGGCGGGCTGGCCAAGTTCGGCCACGAGCTCGCGAATATCGTTTTGGCTCAAGTCGCGAATGTCCTGAGATTTAGTCCTGGGATTCATGGAAGCCTTTCGATTTTGGGGAAACGTAGAGGGTATCGCTACAATATGGTATCAGCTGCAGAAATTATAGAGGAGGAGTCTGCCCATGCCGGGTAAAAGCCTAGAGAACATGCACGTAGCGGTCTTGGCGGGCGGTCATTCCGCTGAGCGCGAGATCTCGCTCAATTCGGGAAAGAACGTCGTGGCGGCCCTGAAGGAGGCCGGCTACACTTCGGTGAAGCTGCTCGACACGGCTGCCGATGATTTTATGGTAACCATGGCGACCGGTGGTTTCGACGTGGCATTTATCGCCATGCACGGCGCCGGCGGTGAGGATGGTGCCATGCAGGGTGCCATGGAGACCCTGGGTATCCCCTACACGGCGTCAGGCGTGCTCGCCAGCGCATGTGGCGCCGATAAAGAGGTTTCAAAGCTTCTGTATGCCAAGGCGGGCATCCCCATTGCCCCCGGCCTGGCGCTTGAGGCGGGCGACGAGGTCGATATCGATCGTATCGTCGAGATTTGTGGCGAGCGTTGCTTTGTAAAGCCCGCCGTCAACGGCTCCAGCTACGGCATTTCGCTCGTCCACGAGCCCTCAGAGCTGCCGGCGGCAATCGCCAAGGCTTTTGAGTACGGCGATAAAGTGCTGGTCGAAAAGTGCATCGAGGGAACCGAGATCACTGTGGGCGTGTACGGCGAGGACGACGTGCGCGCGCTGCCGATTGTGGAGATTCGCAAGCCTGAGGACTGCGAGTTCTACGACCTGGATGTAAAGTACGTCGACCCCACAGACATCCACCGCATTCCGGCGCAGATTTCGCCCGAAAACTATGCGCGTGCCCAGGAACTTGCCTGTGCGGCCCATAAGGCCCTCGGCTGTCTGGGCGTTTCGCGCAGCGATTTTATCGTGAGCGAGGACGGCCCTGTCATTCTCGAGACCAACACCATTCCCGGCATGACCGATACGTCGCTGTATCCCGATGAGATTCGCCATACCGACGACATGACGTTCCCGCAGGTGTGCGACAGCCTGATCCGTATGGGTCTCCGCCGGGCGGGCGTTGCATGCTAATCGAGGACGCCGTATCTCCTGGAACGCCGCAGTTCGTCATCGATTCTTACGCCACGCTCGCCGAGCGCGCTAAGACGCAATCGTTTGGCCTCATCGAGGAGGACGTAATCGTCCTCGATACCGAGACCACGGGTCTTTCGGTGCAGGACAATGAACTGATTGAGATCTCGGCTGCCCGTCTTTCGGGCCGCGAGATCGTCGACCGGTTCGATACCTTCGTGCACCCCAAGCAGCTGATTCCCGCCGAGATTACCGAACTCACGAGCATTACGAACGCCGATGTGGCAGATGCTCCGTCGGCCGTCGAGGCCGTCGCGGCACTCGCCGACTTTGTGGGCGGCTGTCCTGTTATCGCGCATAACGCCACGTTTGACCGGTCGTTTATCGAGTCGGTCAAGGGCGGTGTCAACGTCAGCGACATCTGGATCGATTCGCTGGCACTGTCGCGCATCGCACTTCCGCGCCTGGCCTCGCACAAGCTGTCTTTTATGGCCGACTTGTTTGGGTGCGATTCAGTATCGCACCGTGCGAACGCCGACGTTGATGCCCTGTGCGGTGTGTGGCGCGTGCTGTTGGTCGCACTTACCGACCTGCCTTCGGGCCTTATGGCGCGCTTGGCGGACATGCACGCGGACGTGCCTTGGTCATATCGCCCCATTTTTTCTTTTTTGGCTGGACAGAACCCGGGTTCGATATTTTCGCTCAGCGCCGCTCGTGCCGATGTGCTCAAGGCCGATCGCGCAGACGATCGCGTTGATGCGGACGAGCTGCCGGTCCTTAAGATGCCGAGTCGTGAAGAGATCGAGGCAGATTACGCCCCCGGCGGCCTGGTCAATCGCATGTACCCCACCTATGAGCCGCGCGACGAGCAGATCGCGATGGCGGTTGAGGTTCGCGATGCGCTGGTCACGGGCACCCATCGCGTGATCGAGGCGGGCACGGGCGTCGGTAAGTCGATGGCCTATCTCGTGCCCTTCGCCGAGGCCGCCCGCCGAAACAACATTACCGTCGGCATTGCGACCAAATCGAATAATCTTGCCGACCAGCTTATGTACCATGAGCTACCAAAGCTCGCCGAGCAGCTGGACGGGGGCCTGTCGTTTTGTGCACTCAAGGGCTATGACCACTATCCGTGTCTGCGCAAGCTCGAGCGCATGAGCCGTGGTCAGGTTGAGATCACCACCAAGCGCGATCCTGCTGACACGCTCACGGCGGTTGCGGTGATCATGGCGTATGTGTGCCAATCTGCCGATGGCGACCTCGATTCACTCGGCATTCGCTGGCGCAGCGTCAACCGTCCCGACTTTACGACGGCTTCGCGCGAGTGTGCTCGTCGTCTGTGTCCGTTCTTCCCTGACAAATGCCTGGTCCACGGGGCGCGCCGTCGTGCGGCACATGCCGACGTGGTGGTCACCAACCATTCTCTGTTGTTCCGCAACGTGGCCGCCGAGGGGAGGATTTTGCCCCCGATTCGTCACTGGGTGGTCGACGAGGCCCATTCCATCGAGCGCGAGGCCCGTCGCCAATGGGCGCGCGTGGTTTCGGCAGATGAGTCGCGCGTGCTGTTTGAGCGCTTGGGTGGGTCGAGTGCCGGCGCGCTGAGTCAGGTTTCCCGTGATTTGGCCACTTCCGAGGGCTCCACGCTCTACCTGGGACTCACCGCCAAAGCGACGTCGACGGTTGCCCGCGCGAGCATGGCGATTGCCGATGTGTTCGATGGTGTGCGCGAGCTCGGCCGTCGCGCCCGTGGGAGCTACGATAACGCGAATCTGTGGATTGGCCCCGAGCTGCGCGAGTCGGATGACTGGCACGATTTTTTGCAGTCGGCCCATACCGCAATTGATGCGCTGGACCAGGCGGATAAAAGCGTAGACGCGCTGGTGCAGACCGTCGCCGCCGATAAGCCCGAGGTCGTTGTCGACCTAGGCGACATTTCGCGCCGTCTGCACGAGCTGGACGAGAACCTCAAACTCATCATTGAGGGTACGGATGAGCACTATGTGTACTCGCTGCAGGTGAACCGTCGGCTGCGCGCGGGCGGGGAGTCTATGACCGCCGAGCGCATCGATATCGGCGAGGCCTTGGCGAACGAGTGGCTGCCCGAAGTGCACACGGCCATCTTCGCTTCGGCGACCATGACGGTGTCCAAGAGCTTTGAGCATTTCAACCATGCTGTCGGCCTCGATCGCATCGGTGAGTCGACATCCTCATCGCTGCACCTGGATTCGAGCTATGACTTTGACTCGAATATGGCCGTGGTCGTGGCGGGGGACATTCCCGATCCGCGCGATCGCGAGCACTATCTGTCGGCGCTCGAGCGTGTGCTGGTCGATGCCCATCTCGCCATGGGTGGATCGGTGCTCACGCTCTTCACTAACAGGCGCGACATGGAGGACCTGTATGCCCGTGTCGAGCCCAAATTGGCGCGAGCGGGCCTGGAACTCAATTGCCAGCAGCGCAACTCGTCCCCGCGTCGCCTGCGCGATCGGTTTATCAACGAGCCGACCTCATCGCTCTTTGCGCTCAAGGCCTTTTGGGAGGGCTTTGACGCCAGCGGCGAGACACTGCGTTGCGTCATTATCCCCAAGCTGCCGTTCTCGAGCCCCACGGATCCTCTTTCGTGTGAGCGCAACCTGCGCGAAGACCGCGCCTGGGCGCGCTACTCGCTGCCCGAGGCGGTGCTCGAGGTCAAACAGGCCGCCGGCCGTCTCATCCGCTCGTCGACTGATTGCGGTGTGCTCATCTTGGCAGATCCGCGCTTGGTGACAAAGGGCTACGGCAAGAAGTTCTTGACGTCGCTGCCCACGACTTCCTACCAGCGTATCGAGTCGGCACAGATCGGTCATTATTTGCAGCTGTGGCGTGCACGCCACGAGCGACGCCGTTAAAGCGGGCAGGTCAGGCTCTTCGCCATATCGCATAGACGCAATGCCTGGGCGGGGTCATCCAGTATGCGGATGGCTCCGCCCGCTGCGATTACCTGGCAGAACAGCCAATGCTCTGACCCATAACGCACGGTCACCGTCGCCATGTCTGCCCCGTTTGGCTCAATCGACATGATGCCGGCCCAGTCTAGGCGCTCTGCCATGTCGAGCGGCATGAGGAGTTTTGCGCTCTGCTCCGCTTGGGAAAGGGATTCGTGGAGGGACAAGGACGCGGGCGCGTGGCGCTCCACGGAATCGTCGGTAAGGGTAAGGCCTTCGATTTTGTCCATGCGGTAGGAGCGCTGCTCGTCGACTTCGACATCCCAGGCAATCAGATAGGTTTGGTCGCCATGCGTCGCGATGCGCAGGGGGTCGATGAGACGCTCACGCGGCCGTGTGTCGTCCATCGAACGGTAGATGATGCGGCATCGAACGCCGTCTTGAATCGCGCAGTTCAGCTGTTGCCAGTGCGATCCTCGGGCAACGGTATCGACGACGCGCTGGTTGTAGCCGAGTTTCTCGGGTAGGAGGGCGTGTCGGATACGCTCTGCTGCCCGAGAGTCGATTCCCATCGATTCGAGTTCGTGGTTGAGCACGGCACCTTCGGCGGCACTTAGGCGCAAGGGCAGCACACGCCCCGCATCGCCTGTCAGGATGATGCACTCGCCGTGGCGCTCGCAGATGATGCGTGCGCCCGACTCACGGTCAGCGAGGGTCGAGACGATATCGATAATTTCGTCGAGCGCCGCACCCGTGATATCAAAACGGCTGCAGATATCCCCTCGTGTCATACCGGTCTCACCGGCAGCGTAGAGGGCCTCCATGATGTCAATCGCACGCGAGAGCCTTTGCTCGCTGGTGAGTTTACGCACGGGCATGCTCGTGCACCGTCCTTTCGATGAGGTGGTTCCACGCCAGTTTAAGTGCATCGGGGGCAACGGGTCTCATGCCGTCCATGGCGTGCTCCATACAAAACGAGGCAGCGGCATTAAGGTCGCGCACGCCGACGGTCCAGGTCCAACCCTCTTCGGTGTGCGTGAGCTCCCCGCGACCGCGCGTTAGGCCGCTGACCATGTCGGCCTGGGCTTGTGGGGCAAACGAAAAGGTCGCCATAACGGGCTTGCAATCGGCAAAATCAAACTCGAAGAACAGGCGATCGTTCAGGTTAAAGTCGGCGGGGATGGAGTAGGCCTTCGAGGGGCGCCATGCGCGAACGATACGGTCGCAGCGAAACGTCCTGATTTCATCGGTGGCGTTGTCGAGTCCGCAAAAATACGCCACACCCTCGTGCTCAAACATGCCGTATACGCAGACGGTGCGCTCTTTTTGCTCCCCGTGCCCGTTTTGATACAAAAAGCGCAGTGCGCAGCGTTCGGCGAAAGCGCTCCACACCGCATCGACGGCGGGTAAGCGACGGGCGGGAGGCTCTTCTGCGGTCGATGCGCCGGTGAGGTAGGCGATCTTGGAGCGTATGTCTGCAAGCGGCGTGGCAAACGCGGCCGAACCGGTCGCAAGGGTCTGGTCGATAGCGTCGAGCAAGATGTCCGCGTCGTCTGCGGTGATGAGGCCACCGGCCGCAAACGTGTGCTCGCGATCGATGGTCCACGCGCTTTCTTCGGTTTCTTGGGCGCCTGCTGCGCGGACTTCCTTGATCGTGATTCCGCGTTCGAGGAGTTTTTCGCGATCGCGGCGAAACTTGCGCTTGTCCGAGTCGATATTGCCCGACCCATAGCCAAGATCGGAATCCAGGACAATTTGCTCTGTGGTCAATGGCTCGGGAGAGCTGTTGAGGACAAAGAACAGATTGAGGATGCGCTGGGCGGTCTTGTCGAAACCGGGTTCCGGCGCCCCCTTTTTATTCGTTACGGTTGTATCGCTTGCCGTCATAGAATCCTCGCATGGGAAGGTGTTTGATGCCATGATTTTAGTCCGATATGGAGATTAGGCTATATCCTTGTCCGCTTGGGGCGTTAAGATGCCCAGAATTCGGCCGTTTGCGCCCGCTCGGGGTATACTTTCGACTATATACGGTTCTAATGTGCATACATTGGGCCTATTTGTCGGATTATGGATGTGGAGCGCATATGGCGAACACCCAGAACTATATTAACCACCTGTTGCAGAACACTGGCATCACGCCGGCGTGCAGCGAAGAAGAGCGCTTGGCTGCCGAAGATATCGCTCAAATTTTCCGCAACCACGGCTTTGATCCCGAGGTGCAGGAGTTTAATGCTCCCGCGCCGAGCAGGATGGCGTTTGCCGTTACGGGCATTCTGGCATTCGCCGGTGCCCTGCTTATGGGCATCGGTGGCGGTATCGGCTTAGTCGGCACCCTGTTGGCCATTGTCGGAGCCGTGCTCTATGTGCTCGAGAGAACCGGGCGTCCCGTGATCTCGCGCCTGGGCAAGACGGGCGTGAGCCAAAACGTCATCGCCTACCACAAGGCGTCGGGCCCGCTTGCCTCTCCGCGCAATCGCCCGGTTGTCGTCGTCGCGCACTATGACTCCCCGCGCGCCGAACTGCTCGCTCGCGAGCCCTATGCGCCGTACCGAGCGCTGATCGCCAAATTGCTCCCGATTGCCACGATTGCTCCCGCGGCTATTGCCATCCTGCGCATCTTGCCGCTTCCCGGCGCGTTGAAGGTCCTGCTGTGGATTGTCGCGATCCTTGCCTCCCTCGTGGCGCTCGCCAATGCCGCCAATATCATTTCCAATCGTTTTGTCCTTCCCTACACGTCCGGCTCGGTTTGCAACAAGTCCTCTGTTGCCGCCATGCTGGGTGTCATGGATAACGTCGCCCCCTATCAGGGTGAGAACGAGTTCCCTGACGATATTCCGTTTGACACGTATTTTGGCGAGCAGAAGCGTCGCGCCGAGGAGATGGCGCGCGCGGCAGCCGAGTACGCCGCGGCCCAGCAGCAAAACGATTACGGCAATACCATCGAGTACGAAGAGCCTGCCTATACCGAGGATGAGTATGGCCAGCCGGTCGCTCCCGAGGGTGAGCAGGGCGAGGCTTTTGATGAGCAAATCGATGGATTCGAAGGTGCTTCTGCCGACGAGACCCTGATTGGCGTCATTGCACCCGAGTCCCAGGTCCAAGATATTCCGGCCGAGGAGCCCGTTGCAGACGAGTCCGCTGCCGAGTCGGCAGAGGAGCCTGCCGCGGCCGAGCAGGCCGAGCCCGAGCCCAAGCTTTATCGCAATGCCGCCGGCAACATCCGGTTTGGCTCGGATGCCATCCGTGCCCTGGGAATGCTTCCCGAGTCCTGTACGCTCGATTACGAAGAGGGCGAGGAGCCGACGTTCGAGCCCGCGCCCCAGCCCGATCCGGTCGTGGCTGCGCAGCCCGATGAGGCCAATGCCGTCGAGACGGAAGCCGATGCGGAGACTGCTATCGATCCCGCAGCCGGTCTGGACGTCATGGCGCCTGCTCCGGCGCCCGAGGAGCTCGATAATACCGAGGACGACTACGATGCGTATCCGCAGCGTGTGTCCTACGAGAGCGACACCGATTTTTCTGCCGAGCTTCCGGTGACGACGCCCCATGCCGATATCGCTTCCGCGTTTTCTTCGATCGGTGCCAGCGCCTCCCATTTCTTTAAGGGGGCATTCGAAAAGGGCAAGAAACTCGTTGACGACTTTGAGGAAAAGCGCGCCGCTGCCCGCGAGGCAGCCGAGCGCGAGGCTGCAGCCCAGCAACAGGCGGCCGAGGCCGAGCGCGAGCGCGCGGCACAGGAATTTGAGCAAAACGACGCCGAGCAGCCGGTATCGCCGGTATCCGTTGATGTTGCCGACGCCACGACGTCTTTCGAGGCGCCGCAGCCTTCGCCTGCGGAAGTTGCCGGGGAGACGGCGACTTTCGAAACCCAACAGCCAGTCGACAGCACTGTGTCGTTTGATGCCACGATGACGTTTGAGAAGCAGGGCACCGCTATCGCCGAGCCCCTTTCCGCTCCTGTCGAGGACGAGCCCGCTGCGCCCGATACGGTCGAGGATCAATCTGTGGCGGAACAGGTCGCTGCGGACAGCTCCGAGCAAGAGCCTGAGCCCGTGGCCCCCGAAGCTCCGCAGGCGGATGAGTCGAGGCCCTACTCTACGCAGATCTTCACCATGCCCGCGCCGAGTGATCCCGGCGCCACGGTTGCCAATGCTGCTCCGTCGCAGGCCGAGACGGTCGATGCTCTGATGGCTCAGATCTCGTCTCAGGCGTCGCCGCGCCCGAACATGAACGTTCCCGACCCGGCATCCGCGCCGGCTCCCATGCCCTCTGCGTCTCCGCTGGCCTCGGTCCCCGATCCCTCGATGCCTTCGATGCAGCAGGCCAATGTCGCCTCGCGCACCTCGCTGTTCGACCTTCCCGACCCTTCGGCTCAGGTTAACGATCCCTTCGCGACGGCACAGGGGCCCGAGCCCACATCGGCTCCGGTTGTTCCCCCCATGCCGGTCAGCTCGGATGTTCAGCCGCTTGAGACTATCTCGGCTCCTGCCGCTCCGGCCGCCAAGCCGCAAAAGCGCGGCTTGGGCGGTCTGTTCGGTCGCAAAAAGAAAAACGAGCAGGACAGCATGAGCGATTGGCTTGGTGTCGAGGATGATTACGACGCCAAGAAGTCTGGTCGCGGTATCGGCTCGTGGGATAACTTCGAGGATGACGACGACGGCTGGAAGGGCGGTGCCACGTCTTCCGATGGAGCTTCCGCCGAGGATATGCTCGCTGCCGTTGCCTCCATGGGCGATGACGAGCTGCTTGGCCACGACATCTGGTTTGTGGCTACAGGCGCTTCCGATTGCGACGGCGCCGGCATGAAGGCGTTCCTGGCCGCGCATCGCGACAAGCTCCGCGGTGTGTTCTTTATCAACCTTGAGTCCATTGGTGCCGGTAGGCTTTCGGTCGTGACGGTCGAGGGCGAGCAGCAGCTGCTCAAGGGTGACCGACGCATCATGAACTTGGTCAACAAGGTGTGCAAGTCGTTCCATGTCGATTGCGGTGCATTTGAGATGCCCTATGCCAAGACCGATGCCTATGCTGCTCTCGAGGCAAGCCGACGCGCCCTTACCATTGCCGGCGTCGACGGCCCACGTTTGGCATGCGCTCACACTGAGGACGATCTGCCGTACAACGTCAATCCGACAAATATCGCTACGGTGTCCGAGGTCGTGACCGAGGTCATTCGTCGTTCGTAGGTTGACCTATAAGGAGTCTGCGTGTTTTCGTACATCAAGCGCCACTGGCCCGTCTATCTCATCTTGGCCCTGATCGCCATTGTCCTTGGTTTCGGGGCCGCGTATATCGTGGGCGTTAAAGGCTCAACGCCTGAGTCCACGATTAGCGAAGAAGTGGAGCACGAGCAGAGTTTGGGAGCCGATGGCATCTCCGAGTCCGATCAAGCGCTCATCGACGGTGGGTCTGCATCTGGGGAATAGCCATTTCGCCACGAACGAATAAGAGGCGAGCCGGGAGACGGGCTCGCCTCTTTTTTATTGCGTCAGCGACGTTTTGACGCCAGCTTTAGATGGGCAAACCAGATTGCCGCGGCGCCGGAGGTCACGAAGGCGGTGAGGCAGGCGGCAATGGGAAGGGAGCCCGTTGCCGGTAAATCTTGCGGCATGGCGCATCGCTGGATGACGCGATCCTCGTCATGTGATTCAAGGTTGCTACCGCCGCCATTGCGACAGAGGTCAACGCGAGCGCTGTTGGCGAGTGCGGTCTGAGGCGTGTAAGACGACGCGGCCTGCATATGGATGACGGCACCGTGAATATCCGAGTCAAGGACGGCGCTCACATCATCAAGGTCGTCATGCTCGTCTTTGAGGTCCTCGCGGGTCCAAGATTCTGCAGCGCCTCTTGTCGTGAAGTCGGCCGATACGACCCCGTACTCAAGACGAATGCCCGTGACGGCGGTATCGTCCAAAAGAGCGAGCTCTTTTGCCTCGAGGGTGACCGACTCCGTTGTTGGGATATCGGCTTTCCAAAGATGCCAATCGCCGTAATCGACCATGCGCAAATCGTCACCTAGGAGCTTTTTGACCTCGTCCGTTTCGAGCCAGGGGTTGTCATGCCCGTCGCTGAGCGTTGCATTGGTCTGTTCGCCCGTATCGATACTTCCCACTGGAGACGTTCGATACCACACGTTGCAAAGACCGTCGATGTCCCCGGTCGCGACAGGGGTTTCGATGGCGATGAGTTTGGCAGTGCCTTCCTTGGCGCATTCGAGATCGTCAGTGATGGTGAATTCATCAACCCAGGTATTCGACTCATTTTTAGCATCGAGCGTATAAGAGAAGGAGCCGTCCGCATCGGATTGTGCCACGGCTCGGTTTTTGCCATCGCCGTTGGCGACGAGACCCTTACCGATAGGGCGGGCGATCTCTTGCCGCTTGTCGACTTTGCCCTCGATCTCGATGGGTGCGTCCTTCATGGCTACCGTCTGCACTTCTCCTGTGGCCTTAATTTCAAACGTCATGTCTTCGGCAAGGTCGTAAGTGCGCGGGGGCATCACTTCGCGCAGGGTGTAGGTGCCGGGCAAAAGATGCTCGATGCGATGCGGTTTGTCAGAGGAGGTCCAAGCGTCTATTTCGGTTCCGTCGGCACCGTGGAGGGAGAGCCGGGCGCCATCTACTTCTTGTTTGCCGGTCAAATCGACTTTGGAGATGTCGATTTTGGTGTAGTCGTTAGAAACGTCGAGGTGCGCATCGATCACGGGTGTTTCCTGACCGGCATACGACAGCTCGACGGTGTGGACGCTTTGGTCGAGCAGGTAACCTTCGGGTGCCTGCACCTCGATTACCTCATAGGTGGCGGTTCCGCACCCCAGCGAAAGATGATTTGCGCACGCAAATCCCCGTTCGTCGGTCGTGATGGTGGCGACAGTCTCGCCGTCCAGGGCAGCAATGCTGCCGTCGGGGCGCACGATATCGCCCACGGCACGGATATCAAAAACAGCACCGGCAAGGGCGCGCCCACCTACGGCATCGTTCTTGACGATCTCGATGCTTCCTGTTGCCGCGTCGTCGTAAAACGAGGCGACCGCGACGGGCGTTAAGTTCATGTCGGCGGGAATCGTTATCTCCAGATCTTCATCAACAAGATACGGTTCCTTGGCGGAAGTCTCTCGTATGTAATACGTGCCCGGGTTAAGCGATTCGGGCAGGGTGACGGTACCGGTTTCATCGGTCGCAAAGGTATTCATAACGGTATGGGCGGGATGCCAGGATGTTTGCGAGATGGGCTCACGGTCGCCATTGAGCAACTGAAAGGTGAACCCGGCACGTGGTACAGCGTTGCCGGTCTGAGCATCGCGCTTCACGATTTGAAGATGTGTCGACAGGGCGTGGTTGTCTACGATGTACTGAAGCTCTGCGCCGTCCGTGATCTGCTCTGCCGTGATAGTCCATTCCCCTGCCTGCTTAAAGCCGTCGGGCACAGTGTCGACAACCTCACGAATGGTGTAGCCGGCACGGTCATACGGTATGGTTCCGCTGACGCCATCGGGGCGCTTTCCTGCGCCAAACCATGCTCCAGCCTGGTCTTTGGTCGATGCGAAACCGTAGATATTGGTGGTCAGCGTTCCAACAACTTGCTGCGAAGTGTTGCTTACCACTTCAAAGACCACGCTTTCCGCCGGCTGCTCTACACCAGATTCGTCACTATTACCGCAGTCCTTGAACTTTGAAATTTCGAGGTCAAAAGCGATGGGGATGTTGGGGATGCGGCGCTCGAGCTCAACGACGCCCGCGTCTCCGAGCTGATCGGCACCGATGGTGTAGCTCCAGGTTTCATCGGAGGGCAGATAGCCCTCGGGAGCTCTTGACTCATAGATGGTAAAGGTGCCCAGGGGGATGTCGGTAAGTGTTGCCCGGCCGTCCTCATCCGTCGTGAGGGTGTGCGACCAGCCCGGGGTAGACTGTGAGACGCAGGTGAACTCAGCGCCGGCAAGTGACGCGCCGACTTGAGGACCTGCCCCTGTCGCGGCATCGACCTTTGCGATGCGCAGGGTAATGGTACCGGGCTGCTCATCGATGACGACATTCCCGCCGTCATTGCCGGTGGAAAAGGCGATGCGGTCACTCCTGGGGATATAACCCGCTGGAGCTTTGGTTTCGACCAGATAATATGCCGTATTGGGCAAAAGTGTCGCCTGTGCGCGACCGCTGCTGTCCATCTGGATGCTGCCGACACGCTTGTCGCCGGCGCTCTCATAGATGTCGAACCTCGCTCCGTCGAGCCTGTAGGTATCGTTTTCGCTCGTGATGGCGGCGTTGGCTGACTGTTTTTGGAAGGATGCGGAGACGGCCGGGAGCACGTAGAGCATGTCTTGACGCTTGCTGCCGCCCGACACAGTTCCCAAATAGCGCCGTGCGCGATGCGGTGCGGCTTTAATGCTTCCCGATTTGGCGCTGTCGTGGAGCCAGCGCGCTGCGGCAACGACCTCATTGTCGCCGGAAAAGTTTCCGCTCTTTGTGACGCCCTGGGCGGTTGTATATGAGAATGATCCGTCGGTATGGGTGGTGCCGTTGAGCATCCAGACGGCAAGTTGGGTTGCGGCGCGCGCTCGATCGGGGGACAGGTTATGCCCGCCAAAGGATGTGGCGGTGGGGTAGCCATGGCAGATGATGGCCGCGAATTCGTCTTCGAGCCATACCCAGCCCTGATTGTAGGTGAGCCAGGGTCCGCCCGGTGTGCTGGGGCCAAATCGGTCCTGGTTCATACAATAGGCAGTCGAAGAATCCTGTGCCTCGTATTTGCCAACTCCAAAAGGACCGCATTCATTGCTGATAGTGCGGAATCCGAGCGATTCGTAACCGTCGACGGCGAGCGCGGCATCCGGTGTCATGCAGCCTAAAAGTAAAAAGAGGACTAGGAGCAGCGATCCTGCTGTGATTGCGCTGTGGACAGAGTGCGTGGGTGCGTTGGACATGGCTGCTCCTTATCCCTCGTGCGCCGCACGGGGAGGCCGCGGCGCGTAGGATGAGGCTATCCCCAAGGTTCATGCGGGTAAGTACCGGAACCTGACCAAATGCTTGCCCGATATCTGACAAATGGCGCCTATGAAAGATAATGGAATAAATCTGCAGGTAGACAACGGTAAATAGAAGAACGTACAGGTCCCTATCTTCACAATTGGCCTGTTTTTAGGACGATTCTCCACAGCTAAAACAAGCATCGTCACCCTTGTATCGAACAAGACAACCGCGTTATACTATCCTCCACATATGCGGGCATCGCCAAGTGGTAAGGCATCAGCTTCCCAAGCTGACACTCGCGGGTTCGAGTCCCGTTGCCCGCTCCAGTTAAAAGCACAAGCACGGCACCATTACGGTGCCGTGCTTTTTCAATAAAGTGCCGGGACTCGAACCCGCCAGGGTGTGAGCGTAAAGCAAACGCGAAGCGTTTGTAGCGAGCAGGCGAAGGCGCCGGCAGGCGCCTAAAGCCGGTGCGTATTTGCGAAGCAAATACGCGGACGTCCCGTTGCCCGCTCCACCGGGCACGGGAGACATGGGGACGGCCAATTCAACAAAGTTTCCCCCGCGGCTTCGTGAGGCCGAGGGGCTCGCCTGAAGCCGGTGCGTATTTGCTTCGCAAATACGCGGACGTCCTCATGACCGCTCCATCTGCAACATGTTAGGTTGATGCCCGTTGCTCATACGGGCGCCTGCGCACGGTACAATAGTCGAGTTACGACCAACGTGCCAATAACCAAAAAGGAGCCGCTATGATCGATCGCTATACCCGCCCGGAGATGGGACACATCTTCTCCCTCGAGAACAAGTACGCCATTTGGCAGGAGATCGAGGTCCTGGCCTGCGAGGCCCAGGCGGAGCTCGGCAAGATCGGTATTTCCAAAGACGAGGCCCAATGGATCCGCGACCATGCCAACTTTGAGAAGGCAAAGGTCGACGAGATCGAGGAAGTCACGCGCCACGATGTCATCGCCTTCCTGACCAACATGAAGGAGTACATCGACGCCGATGTTCCGGAGGGCGAGCCCAAGCCTAGCCGCTGGGTTCACTATGGTATGACCAGCTCCGACCTGGGTGATACGGCTCTGTGCTATCAGCTTACTCAGGCCTGTGACCTGATTATCGAGGACGTCAAGAAGCTCGGCGTGATCTGCAAGCGCCGCGCTTTCGAAGAGCGCAATACGCTCTGCGCCGGCCGTACTCACGGCATCCATGCCGAGCCGATGACCTTCGGTATGAAGTTTGGCTCTTGGGCCTGGGAGCTCAAGCGCGATCTCGATCGTCTTGAGGACGCTCGCAAGAACGTTGCCTTCGGTGCCATCTCCGGTGCCGTCGGCACCTACAGCTCCATCGAGCCGTTCGTCGAGGAGTACGTCTGCGAGCACTTGGGCCTGGTTCACGATCCGCTGTCCACGCAGGTCATCAGCCGCGATCACCACGCCTACCTCGCCGGCGTGCTTGCCACTACAGCGGCCACCTGCGAGCGCATCGCGACCGAGGTCCGCAACCTGCAGAAGACCGATACGCTCGAGGCCGAAGAGCCCTTCCGCAAGGGACAAAAGGGCAGCTCCGCTATGCCGCACAAGCGCAACCCCATCACCATGGAGAAGGTTTGCGGCCTGTCGCGCGTCGTGAAGGCCAACGCGCAGGTTGCCTTCGACAACGTCGCCCTGTGGCACGAGCGTGACATTTCACACTCCTCCGCCGAGCGTGTCGCCCAGGCTGATAGCTTCATTGCGCTCGACCACATGTTCCAGTGCCTCATCCGCGTTATCGACGGCCTGCAGCTGTATCCCGCCCGCATGATGGCCAACCTCAACAAGACCCGCGGCCTCATCTTCTCCTCCAAGGTGCTGCTCGCCCTCGTCGACACGGGCATCACCCGCGAGGACGCCTACGCTATCGTGCAGGAAAACGCCATGGCCACCTGGCACGAAGTGCAGGATTGTGTTTCCGGTCCCACCTTTAAGGAGCGTCTCGAGGCCGATCCGCGCTGCACCGTCAGCCAGGAGAAGCTCGACGAGATCTTTGATCCGTGGGACTTCCTCACCCGCATCGACACGGTCTTCGATCGCCTGGAGCAGGTGAGCTTCGAGTAGGGTTAACCTAATTCGGCTGTTTGCGGATGCATTCCAACCTTTGGCGCCTTGCCCATCTTGGGTGAGGCGCTTTTTTATCGCCGCATCAGCCCCGGGTATACAATGAAATCCGACTGCTGTTTCGATGAAGGGAGGCTTGTGCCCGGACGTATCAAGCGAGCCGCCATCGTCTCGTTTGCGCTCATGCTCCTTGTTGCCGCCTGTGTGGCCGCCCTGACGTATACCGTTCGAAGCAGTTCTTCCTCCTCGAATGAAGCCGACAAAGATCTCCCGGTACTCAAAATCGGCGTTACGGATAACGACCCCTATGTGTATGTCGATACCACGGGCGATTACGCCGGTATCGATATCGACATCGCCCGCGAGGCGTGTGAGCGTGCGGGGCTCAAGCCACAGTTTGTCGATATTGACTGGAACGATCGCGACCGGCTGCTCGAAAACGGTGATATCGATTGCCTGTGGTGTGATTATTCTCCCTGTTATCGCGAGGATAAGTATTACTGGACCGAGCCGTATCTAACCGTGACGGTCTCGGTTGCCGCCAAGAAAACGAGTGGCATCAAGTCCTTGGCGCATCTCGATGGAAGCAAGACCATCGCGGTAATTGCGGGCTCGGTGAGTGAACGCCGATTGCTCGCAGGGGATCTGGAAATCTCGCCGAACGTGCAAATCAAATCGTATGGTTCTGCCGAACTCTGCAAAGCCGCCCTCGCCAAAGGGTATGTCGACTGTTGGATGGCGGACGTTCAGCCGCTTGACCGACTTGTCGCCCGGTATCCCGGCCTTTACCGCGTGTTCGCTGACAACGTTATGACGGTTGATCTGGGCGTCGCGTTTGATGACGGCTATGAAGGACCGATCGTAAAGGATCTCAATACCGCATTGTTTGCCATGGACCGAGATGGCACGATTGACCGTATTGTGGGCAATTACAAGACAGGAGCGACGACGGGCGGGCAAGGAGCAAATCCATGACAAATGATGAGCACCGCTTGCGTCGAAAGACTCTGACCGTCATAGCTGTCGGCGTTATTGTCAGCGCTGTCTTGTTAGGCCTGTTGTATACGGTTGGAACCCATCGCTGCCTCGAAAAAACGCTTGGGTTTGGCCAAGAAACCATGGCGTTTTTGGAAAACGCTTGCGAAAAATATGACCGCTACGAACAGGGGAGAAAAACCGAAGAGACGCACGATTTGCTCGCCGCGATCGAATCGTTTGCGACGTTCCTGTCCTCTGATCGCGTTGAGGTTAACGACGATCTTATCGAGCAATTTGTCCATGCCGAGAACCTTTCGGGGCTGATGGTCATGGACTCCGATGGCCATATGGCTGCCCACTACGACATCGATGGTCGCGATCCGCTCATGTTGTGGCGAGAGGAGCTGGCCTGTGCGCCGGTCGCATCGATGTATCAAGGTTCCAAAGTGACCTACTCAACTGTCGTCGAGCGCCGTGGTGTCGTTTTTGCCGTCTGCGCTATCCCGTATGGCGACGGCGTTGCCTTGGCATACCGCTCATTTGTTTCCGATCCAGCGGACGACTATTCATATGCCATAGCCGACGTGCTTTCGAACAGCACCTTCCACCAGGGCCCCACGGTGCTTGTTATGGAGGATGCGGAGATTGTCTCATCCAACAGCGCCGATGCTGACGTGTCGCTCGCCCGATTCCTCACCAGCGCAGGGGTTGAGTGGAAAGACGATGGCCTAACGCGCATCGAATATCGAGGAGACAAATGGTACGCGGTGCGTGCGGCATACAAGGACTACCGCCTGTTTGCGCTGTATCCCAAATCTGAGGTCATGTCTGGCAGGATCACATTTGTCGCCGCTGGCGTCTTGGTGTGCCTTGCGTTTTGGGTCGTGGTACTGTTGGCTCGAAATATCGTTGATCGCCGCAATTTGGTCGAAAAGGATAAACAGCTCGGCATTATCAATGCCATAAGCGCCATCTACGATTCGACCTTCCTTTTGCATCTCGACACCCTCGAGATCGAGGGAATCAATATGTCGCCGACGATAGCGAAGATATTTGCCGAGCACAGCGAGGCATATGACTTTATGGACACGGTCTGCCGGGATGTCGTGAGCCCCGAAAGCCGCGAAGCGGTTGTGGGACTCGTAGATATAAGTACGCTTCGCGAACGTATGGAGGGCGTACCGTACTTGGCTGCCGAGGTGCGAGATTGTCGAGGCGCTTGGTACTCGCTACAGGTTGTCCCCCAGCATCGCGATGAGCAAGGCCGGCTGGAGTCGGTCGTCGTGGCGACGCACAACATATCGATGGTCAAACATGCCGAGGAGCTGACATACCAAGACAAACTGACGGGGCTTCGCAACCGCAACTACCTTGAATCGCGCGGAGATAGCCTGGTAAACGAGGGCTTGCCCGTGAGCGTGATTATGTTGGACTGCAATTATCTCAAGCGGACCAACGATATCTACGGTCACGAGATGGGGGATGAACTGCTGCGACGGACGGCGTCCGTGCTGCGGCGGGTGGCTGGTGCGGATTACCTGCCGATGCGCGTTGGCGGCGACGAGTTTTTGCTGGTTTGCCCCCATACTGACAACGAGTCTGCGCTCGGGCTGGAACAGGATCTTCGTCTCGGTCTTGCCGCGGTAAGCGATGAGGCACTGACGGTCAGCGCATCGATTGGCGTGGCGACCGTCGAGACGGCTGGAAATACGCTGGCCGATGTATATCGTGTCGCCGACCACAATATGTATCGGGAGAAGCGCACAGTCCACGCACGGGGTACGGGCTGCTAATCTTGCCCCCACTAATCTATGCATCGTAGGATGTTGAATCGGTGCTTACGATAATAAGTCGGGCCAGGCGGGGATAATAGACGTCTGAAATTTCTTTCTGAGAGGGGATCTCAATGATTAGTTTTGACTACAAGCCTCAGGGTGTATGCTCTCGCAATATCCACCTCAATCTTTCCGATGACGGCAGCAAAGTGCTGGGCGTCGAGTTTACCGGCGGCTGCGACGGCAATCTCAAGGCTATCTCCAAGCTGGTTGAGGGTGCTCCTGCCGATCGCGTAATCGAGGTTCTCGCCGGTAATACCTGCGGTATGAAAAAGACCTCCTGCGCCGACCAGCTTACCCGCGCTATCGAGGCCGCTCGCGCCGAGATCGCCTAATGGGTATCGCCGACCACATCAAGAACGGAATATCGCGCCGCGGCTTTGTGCTCGGTGGAGCTGCCGCGGGCGCTGCCACGGTACTTGCCGGATGCTCGAAAAAAACGGGCACCAGCGACGATGCCGCCGGCGAGCCGCAGGTTATCAAAGATGACTCAAAAATCGTCTCGATTACGGATGAGTACGAGGCTGTCGAAATCGACCTCGAGCCTGCAGCTTCATGGACATTGCCTTTGGGTACGCTGCTGTATTACTGCGACGGTGATTACGCCGCGGCGATGATGGCGCCCGCATCGGCGCGGCATGCCAATACGCTCGGCATGCTCAACCTGGGCGACGGCTCACTCACGACGCTCGTCGAGGATCCCGTGGAAGGTGCGGGGTATTCGTTTTACGATGTCCGCGCCGGCGATGGCGTATTTGCTTGGGTCGAGATGAACTTTGCGAATGCATCATGGAAACTCTATGCGCAAAATACGGCAGGTGCGTCGCTTGTCGGCGATGTGGTCGAGCTCGACCGAGGCGGCAAGGACTACGACCCGCCGCTGTTTACGGCGTTCGAATCGTCCGTCATTTGGTACAAGATGCCTGCTGCAGGCGGCAATAAGACGAGTCACGACTCGTATTGCTACCGCCGCTCGCTCGACGAGGCAAAGGCCGAGGCCATTTGGAAGTCAACGGGCCGCTTTGCATCCGCCCCGCGTGTGAGTGACGGCATCTTGACCATTTCCCCGCGTGTGCGCAACGACGAGGGCGTCTACTACGGCATGACGGCGATCGACCTGACGGACGGCAACAATACCAAGAGGGCTCAGCTGGTCCTTCCCTCATCGGTGTCTCCCTTCGAGGCCGTATATATGGGCGACACGTTTGTGTTCTCCATCGAGGCCACCTATAGCGGCGTGGGGAGCCTAGGCAACATGGGCACCTATATCGGTAACGAGAATGGGACGTTCCTATTCCTGTCGCGCGAGCCGCTTGCGTGTGCTGCCGGCAGAAAAGGCAAATATCTGGTTAAGGTTCAGGCATCGCATTTTCTGATCGATACCTCCGCCAAAACCTATGGTTCGCTGCTGTCGCCCGACCGCGCTCTCGAATATGGCGATTATCCAGCTACGGCGGGTAAATCGAATACGTTTTTAACCTATGCCACGGTGCGTAATAGCCAAGGAATTCCCGAGACGGTTACCGCCCGCCTGTTCTCTCTTTAGCGCCGAGGGGTTAAAAGGGCGCCAACGGGGGAATAAACGCGTTGTAATTGTGAGTGCCGCCCGCCGAGCCGCCGCACTGTAGCGGTGCTCGGCGGGCATAGGTGCGTTAAAATGGGCTTGTTCTTAGCTAATTGAGACAGGGGGGCCGTGTTATGGCTTCAGATGCAAAAAAGATTCTGCTGGTCGAGGACGAGAAGGCAATCCGTGACGCTGTCGCTGCCTATCTCGAGCGCGAGGGCTACTGGGTTGTTGGCGTCGGGGACGGCCAGTCTGCGATCGAGGAGTTCGAGAAGCACCAGTTCGACCTGGTTGTGCTCGACCTTATGCTCCCCAAGATTCCCGGCGAGCGCGTTTGCCGCACCATTCGCGACACCTCGGATGTCCCCATCATTATGCTGACGGCCAAGGGCGAGATCGAGGATCGCATCATCGGCCTTGAGCTTGGTGCCGACGACTACCTGATTAAGCCGTTCTCGCCGCGTGAGCTCGTCGCCCGCGTCCGCGCCCTGTTCCGTCGTGCTCACCAGGCAGACGAGCCCGCCGTTGAGGTGCTCGACTTTGGCGATCTGGTCATCGATATCTCGGGCCACAAGATCTTGGTCGAGGACAAGGAAGTAGACCTGACTGCTTCCGAGTTTAAGCTGCTCACCACGCTTGCTCGCCATCCCGGTCGCGTCTATAACCGTATGGAGCTGGTCGAGAAGGTGCTCGGCTATGACTTTGAGGGCTACGAGCGCACCATCGACAGTCACGTCAAGAACCTTCGCGCCAAGCTGGGCGACGACCCCAAGAAGCCTAAGTGGCTCTACACCGTTCACGGCGTCGGTTATCGCTTCGAGGCTCCGGCCAAGACCGATAAGTCGGACGAGAAATAGGGAAATCACATATGACACCTGCGCGCTTTGAAATTGGGCAAAAGCATAAGCAGGAGAACGAGGCGGGTTCCAAGGCAAGTTGGAACACGCCTCGTTCCGATTCACGGCCAGCGATGAGCTATCCCTCGCGCATGGCCTTGGCTTTTGCCCTGACGTCGCTCATGACGGTATTGGTGCTGGTGGGCGTTGTCTCCGTTGTGTGGGGTACCGTCTTTTCGGATTACACGCGCTCCAATATCGTCGAGATTGCCAATTCTGCCGCCGAAAAGCTTGCGACGTCGTACGAGGAAAACGGCAACTGGACTGCGGGCGAGCTACGCACGGTCGCGACATCGAGCTTGGTGTCCGACGACCTGAGTATGCAGGTTGTCAACAAAAAGGGCGTTGTCGTCTATGACGACTCATGGCCTTCGGCAAGTGCGACCGCCGATGTGCGCGAGAGCGAATCGGCGTCGAGCAGCTCGAGCGGTAAAAAGGCCTCGCATAGCCCGGTCTCGTCGGCGCCCACCGACTCCGATAGCGTTGCCAACGTCGAAATCATAACGTCTTCTGGCGAGCATGTCGGACAGGTGAAGCTATGGGCTATCGGCTCCGATGCCCTGCTCACCAAGGCGGATTCTGCGTTTAGGGAAAAGACTTTTAACGCCATGGCCCTTGCCGCGGTTGTTGCGGTCTGCATCTCAGTTGTTATCGGATCGTTCGTGTCGCGCATGCTTACCAGACCGATTCATCGTATAACCAGCACAGCCAAGCAAATTCGCGACGGCGATTTGTCCGCTCGTACCGGTTTGCGCGGCGACGATGAAATCGATCAGTTGGGTGAGACCTTTGACGAGATGGCCACCTCGCTCGAGAAAGATATGAAGCACGAAAAGCGCCTGACCTCGGATGTCGCACACGAGCTTCGCACGCCGCTCATGGCCATGCTTGCAACGGTCGAGGCCATGCAGGACGGCGTGTATCCCACCGACGATGAGCATCTGGAGACGGTCGCTTCCGAGACGCGCCGCCTGGCTCGTTTGGTGCAGCAGATGCTCGACCTATCGCGTATGGAAAACAGCACGGCGCCGCTCAATCTCGAACCGGTGGACATGGTTCCCTTTGTGCGGTCTATCGTCAACGCTCAGGAGCGCCTATTTGTTGACCGCGATCTGCGCTTGCGCTTTGCTGACGAGACCCAAGGTCACGACGATGTCGTCGAGGCCGATCCCGACATGATCACGCAGTGCGTCATCAACCTCATGAGCAACGCCATGCGCTACACCCCCGAGGGCGGTTGGGTCGTGGTGTCGGTGCTCAGTGACCGCAAGCATGTCAGTATTGCCGTTTCGGATACCGGTATCGGTATTGCCAAGGACGACCTGTCGCGCATCTTCGGGCGATTCTGGCGCGCAGATGCCAGCCGCGCCCGCGAAGCCGGCGGCCTGGGCGTTGGCCTCGCCGTGACCAAGCAAATCGTCGAGCGTCACCATGGCTACATATCCGTGGAGTCGGAGCTTGGAAAGGGTACGACTTTTACGATTCATCTGCCTCGCGAGCACACGGCGGACGCGGCATCTACTACAATGGAGCACTAGCTTTTCGCTATTCGGTGAAGGAGGGGCCGCGTTCCTGCCGCTCCGAGTTTGCGAAAACATGCGGGAAAGAACCCGCATTTCTGTCGTATTTAGGTAAGGAGTGACTCACGTGACAACGATGGAGCGTCGTCCGGATTCCCGTGGCAAGGTTCGTGATATCTACGATGCCGGCGAAAACCTTTTGATGGTCGCCACCGATCGCATTTCTGCGTTCGACTTTATTCTCCCCGACGAGATTCCGTTTAAGGGAGAGGTGCTCAACCGCATCTCGGCATTCTGGTTCGATAAGTTTGCCGATATCGTCCCCAACCACCTCGTCTCCATCGATCCGGCGGATTTCCCCGAGGAGTTTGCCGAGTATCGTGACTATCTCGCAGGCCGCGCCATGCTGGTTAAGAAGGCCCAGACGATTCCCATCGAATGCATCGTCCGCGGCTATCTGACCGGTTCGGGCAAGAAGACCTACGACGAGAACGGCACCGTCTGCGGCATCCAGCTGCCCGAGGGTCTGACCGAGGCCTCCAAGCTTCCCGAGCCGCTGTTCACGCCGTCCACGAAGGCCGAGATCGGTGATCACGACGAGAATATCTCGTTTGAGCGTTGCTGCGAGATCGTTGGCGAGGACATCGCCACGCAGATTCGCGATCTGTCTCTCAAGATCTACAAGGCTGCTGCCGAGTATGCAGCGACCCGTGGCATCATCATTGCCGACACCAAGTTTGAGTTTGGTGTTATCGATGGCAAGGTCACGCTGATCGACGAGTGCCTCACGCCCGACTCCAGCCGTTTCTGGCCCGCCGCCAGCTACGAGGAGGGCAAGATCCAGCCTAGCTACGACAAGCAATTCGTCCGCAATTGGCTCAAGGCCAACTGGGATATGACGGGGGAGACCCCGCACCTGCCCGCCGAGGTCATCGATGGCACGTCCGAGCGCTATCGCGAGGCCTTCCAGATCATCACGGGCTCCCAGTTCACAAGCATGAAGGAGAACGCATAAGTGAGTACCCGTAGCGCCACGAACAAGCGCACGCAATCCCACGAAGTTACCGGGGTTGCGCGCAAGTCCGCCGCATCTGCTAAACCCGCCCGCCAAGCAGCGAGCTCCGTTCGCGTCGTGCCGGCTTCGTCTAAAGCTCGCCGCAAAGAGCTCGAGAAGGGTGAAAACCTGGAAGGCCTTTCCAAGGAGGAGAAGCGCGCCCGCAAGGCCAAGCAGCGTGCTCGCGAGGATCGTATCTATACGGTGTCGAATATTCTTCTCAAGCAGGATGAGGACTACACCAAGCGCCGTCGTATCTGGTGGGCCGTGCTCGCCATCGGCATGGTACTCGTCGTGGCAATTTGGGCTTCGCTCTACTTCGCTCCCGGCGGCACGGTGTCCAGTCCTGTTCAGATGGTCGGCATCGTTTTGTCCTATGTCATCATCCTGGGTGACTTTATCTACGACTTCGTTCGTATTCGTCCCTTGCGCAACATGTACCGCGCGCAGGCCGAGGGCATGTCCGAGAACAAGCTCAACGCTCTTATCGAGCGCTCGGCTGCCGAGGAGGACAAGAAGGACTCCAAGAAGAAGTAGCGTTTGTATCCATACATATCGCTAAGATATAAGGCGCGTCGTTTTTGCGGCGCGCCTTTTTACTGTTCTATAGATAGATGGAGTGGCACATGATTCGAGCTGCCCTAACGGTCGAGGAAGCTCTTGAGGGCATGAAGACCCTTGAGCCCAAGATTAAAAATTATGCGCGTCTCGTTGTCCGCAAGGGTGTAAACGTTAAGCCCGGCCAGGAGGTCGTCGTTCAGTCTCCCGTCGAGTGCGCATCATTTGCGCGCGTGGTGGTTGCGGAGGCTTATGACGCCGGTGCCGGTCACGTGACGGTCATCTGGGCCGACGACGCCGTGACGAGGCTTGCGTACGAGCATGTCGAGAAAAGCTATTTTGGGCAGACGCCCGAGTGGAAGCGCATACAGCTGGATTCTCTGGCCCAGGACGGTGCCTGCTTTATCTTTATCGAGGGTGCTGACCCCGCCGCTCTCAAGGGCATCGATCCTGCCAAGCCCGCTGCCGCTTCCAAGGCGAGGAACACGCAGTGCAAGATTTTCCGCCGCGGACTGGATTACAACATCAACCCGTGGTGCATTGCCGGAGCGCCGGTCGTGGCTTGGGCGCGCGAGGTGTTCCCGGGAGACGCCGATGAGGTTGCAATCTATAAACTATGGATTGCGATTCTGCATACCGCCCGTGCTGACGGCCAAGATCCGGAGAGTGACTGGGAGCTTCACGATGCGGCGTTTGAAAAGAACCTGCGCTTTCTGAACGAAAATCGTTTCGACTGCCTGCGCTATACCGCTTCGAATGGAACCGACCTGGTAATTGGTATGACGAAGGGGCATGAGTGGGCCGGCGGTAAGGGCGAGACCCCCGACGGTCACCCCTTCTTCCCCAACATCCCCACCGAGGAGGTCTTCACCTCGCCCGATCGTATGCGTGCTGACGGAATCGTCTATTCCGCAATGCCGCTTATCCATCACGGTAACAAGGTCGACGATTTTTGGATCAAGTTCGAGAACGGTCGTGTGGTGGATTACGACGCCCGTGTGGGAAAGGCGACACTCGCAAGTATCATCGATACTGACGAGGGCGCTGCTCATCTGGGAGAGGTTGCGCTCATTTCCAAGAACACGCCGATTCGCGAAAGCGGCATCCTGTTCTATGACACGCTCTATGACGAGAATGCCAGCTGCCATCTTGCACTGGGAGTCGGCTTCCCCGAGTGCATTGAGGGTGGATATGATATGTCCAAAGAGGAGCTCATTGAGCATGGCGTCAACGTTTCGAGCACGCACGTCGACTTTATGATCGGTACGGACGACATCGATATTGTGGGCATTACGCCCGATGGACGCGAAGTTGTGATTTTCCAGAACGGCCAATGGAGTTGGGAATAGTCCCAGACCGTGGTACAATGCCACCCGCGGGCCGTTAGCTCAGCTGGCAGAGCAGGGGACTTTTAATCCCAAGGTCCAGGGTTCGAACCCCTGACGGCCCACCATAGAATAGAAAGCGATCGACTCCGGTTGGTCGCTTTTTTGTTGCCAAGGCATGGGTTCGAACCCGTCGGGGCGCGGAGCTGAGTAAACGCGTGAGCGTTTGCCAGCGCAGCGCGCAAGGCGCGAAGCGCCGCAGCGGCCGCCTGCGGAGCAGGCTGAACCCCTGACGGCCCACCCAAAGATTGTTGAGGCGGTCAACTTCGGTTGGCCGTCTTTTTTGTCGCCCCTTCATGGGTTCGAACCCGAAAGGGCGCGGAGCTGAGGAAACGCGCGAGCGTTTGCCAGCGCAGCGCGCGAGGCGCGAAAGCGCCGCAGCGGCCGCCCGCGCAGCGGGCCCTAACCCCTGATGGCCCACCATAGAATAGAAAAGCGACTGGCGGATGCCGGTCGCTTATTTGTTGTCGCGACGCGGGTTCGAACCAGATCTTCTCTATATATAAGGACGCCTGGCGGCCAAAACCAGCCTTTTACCGACAGGAAACCAAAACCTAATGTCTTTAGAGTAAAGTAGCCCAGCAGAGATGGCCGACGCCTCAACACCTATAAACCAGCTGGTCATCGCCAATACCAGAAGCCGATGCTTCAGACATGACTTCAGTGGAACAACTGAAGGATGAATTCATTTGTGAACAAAATATGGAGTGCCAGATTCCCGCCCCCGGGGCCCCTCCGGTCTGGCAATATATCTCCTTGCCGCGCGGCCCGGTCGAACCGGATGGACCGCGCAGGCGTGCACCTTGAGAACCGGATACTGCGAGGATGGACACATTCAGTGTCGCATCCGGGCAGACATCGAACCATT
>UQKL01000007.1 GCA_900541695.1 uncultured Collinsella sp.
CGCTCCTTCGACGTTAATTGAAGGGTACCGCCTCGCGGTGACATCGTTTTTATGTCAACCTTGGTCTAACAGAGCCATTATTAAAAGTCCACGAAAGCATAAGACATGAGGAGCCCGCCATGATCAAGCCCATCATGAAATCCGAGTTCTTTTTGCGCCTGCCTTCCGAAGACGCAGGACCCGACGATGCCGCGACCGGGCAGGACCTCCTGGATACGCTCCACGAGCATGAGCACGAGTGCGTGGGCCTCGCCGCCAACATGATCGGGGTGCGCAAACGCATCATCTGCGTAAAGGACGGCAACAGGGCGCTCCTGATGTACAACCCTCAAATTCTTGAGCAGGTCAATGCCTATCAGACGAGCGAAGGATGCCTCTCGCTGGCCGGCGAGCGTCCCTGTACCCGATATCGCCGCATTAAGGTTGAGTATTTGGACGAGAACTTTGTCCGCCGCATCAAAAACTTCTCGGGCTACACCGCCGAGATCATCCAGCACGAAATCGACCACTGCCAAGGAATAGTTATATAGTTGCGCCAATTCAAGAAAGCTCCCTGCAGCCAAGCAACTGCAGGGAGCTCTTCATAGTGCGGAACTTCTATCCCCTACGCCTGGCGGTAGTGATCAAAGAAATCGGCGAGGTCTTCGAGCGACTCTTTGAGCACTTCCATGCGCGGCAGGTACACGATGCGGAAGTGATCGGGCTCGGCCCAGTTAAAGCCGCCGCCGCGCGTGATCAGAATCTTCTTCTCGTGCAGCAGGTCGAGGGCAAACTGCTCGTCATCGGTGATGTTGAACTTCTTAACATCCATCTTGGGGAAGATATAGAACGCCGCGCGCGGCTTGACCACCGAGATGCCATCGATCTTGTTGAGTGCCTCATACACAAAGTTGCGCTGCTCGTAGACACGACCGCCGGGACGGATGTAGTCGTTGACCGACTGATGGCCACCGAGCGCCGTCTGGACGATCGACTGGGCCGGCACGTTGGAGCACAGGCGCATGTTAGAGAGCATGTTGATACCCATAATGAAGTCGCTCATGCAGCGCTGGTTGCCCGAAAGCACCATCCAGCCAATACGATAGCCCGCGATCATGTGCGACTTGGAAAGGCCGCTAAAGGTAACGCAGGGCAGATCGGGAGCGAGCGAGGCAATCGAGACGTGCTCGTAGCCGTCCATGCACAGACGGTCGTAGATCTCATCGGCAAAGATCATCAGCTGATGCCTGCGCGCAACCTCGACGATGCCCTCGAGCACCTCGCGCGGGTAGACCGAGCCCGTGGGGTTGTTGGGGTTGATGATGACGAGGGCCTTGGTCGCGCTCGTGATCTTGGACTCCATATCCTCCAGGTCGGGATACCAATCCGCCTGCTCATCGCATAGATAGTGCACGGGATGACCGCCGGCGAGGGTTGCGCACGCCGTCCAGAGCGGATAGTCGGGGCTGGGGATCAAAATCTCGTCGCCATTGTCGAGCAGAGCGTTCATCGAAAGCTGAATGAGTTCGGACACGCCGTTGCCCGTGTAGATATGCTCCATCTGAACATTGGGCAGGCCCTTGATCTGCGAATACTGCATGATCGCCTTGCGCGCAGAGAACAGGCCGCGCGAATTGGAATAGCCTTCGCAGTCGGGCAGCTGCTGGCGCATGTCCTTGATAACCTCGTCGGGCGTGCGAAAACCGAAGGGCGCCGGGTTGCCGATATTGAGCTTGAGGATGCGCTCGCCCTCGTCCTCCATACGGGCAGCCTCGTCGACGACGGGACCGCGCACGTCATACAGGACGTTATCGAGCTTGGTGGATTTAGAAAAAGTACGCATGGTGGTGCTCCTTGGAATTTGAGCTGAGAGACTAGGTTCGGATTTGGCAACGTTATGGGACGAGGACGTCTCGACTTGATCGGCGTCACTGGCGAGCAGCCAGGAAACATCGACCTCCAAAATACGGGCGAGCAGCTCTGCCACATCGCGCCGCGGGATCGTCTTGCCGCTCACATATTGGCTCATCTGACTCTTGCCGAGTTTTTTGCCGAGCATCTCCGATGCGCGGATTACGTCCGACTGGCGAACGTCGCGATCGGACATAGTCTGTCGCAGGCGATCGCAAAACGTCTCTTGGGCCACTAGAACCTCCTTGCTGGCAAAGTTCAATTTATAGAACACGAATTGAACCTGAGTTCAATTTAGGCAGCAGTATAGCGCGGCACATTATCCGAAAGTTCAATTTCACAAGAAAATGTACCGAGCCTCGAGAATTGTCCCAAAGTAGACAACAGGTACGCGCTTTTAGAGATATTCAAGAAAACGAGCCGCCGCAAGCGAAACGTCAGCGGTGCGGTATATGGCGTTGATCTGCCGATGAGGATGTCCCTCGAGCGGGCGCACGGCAACATCGAACTGGCAGCGGCGCAAGATGAGCGCCGGAAGAATGCTCACGCCCAGACCGTCCTCGACCATGGCCATAATCGCATAATCATCCCAGGTCGACAGCTTAGAGCGCACCGCCAGGCCCGCGCGGCGAAACAGCGGCGTAATCTCATCATCTGTGCCGCGTTCCAGCAGAATAAACTGCTCGTTGGCCAAATCGGCAAGAGAGACGACCTCCGCCGCGGCAAGCAAAGAGCCTGTTGGCACTACCGCCATTAACTCGTCTCGCACCAACGGCCGCGACGCCATGCCGGCGCCGCGTGGTTCGCGCGGAATAAAGCCCAGGTCGCAGCGACCTTCCGCCACCCATTGCTCAATCTCGGAGTAATCACCCATCAGCAGCTCGTAATCGATGTCCGGGTGATCGGCGCGAAAGCGCGCAATCACCGGCGGCAGCACGTGGGTCGCCACGCTCGAAAATGTACCGATGCAGATTTTGCCGCGCATGAGCCCACGCATCTCATCCACCCGTCGCTGCAAGCGAGTGAATTCCTCGCATAACGCCTCAACAGCCGGCATAACTTGCCGCCCGTCGGCAGAAAGCACTACGCCCTCGCGGCTTCTATCAAGCACTTTAAAGCCCCAGTCGGCCTCAAGATCGGCCACCATACGGCTCACGCCCGACTGCGAATAGCTCAGCCGCTCGGCGGCGCGCGTAAAACTGCCGGCGCGCACGGTCTCGAGTAGGACCTGCATCTTTTGAACATTCGTTTCCACGGCACCCCTCCACATATGCATGAGCTTTTGTCATGTTATCTATGAATTATATTCGCTTTTCTTCTATAGCCTGTTCACCCATAGTGAACATGCTCGGATATAGAGGGGATTTCAGCGCATGAACAACGGACTGTTTACGTACTTAGCAGCATTGCTATTGTTTGGCTCCAACGGCATCATCGCCGCTGCCATTGCGCTGCCGAGCTCCGATATCGTGCTACTGCGCACGTTTTTGGGCGCACTCTCGCTTGTCACCATCCTCGCCGTCACCCAACGCCATAAGCTGCAGGCGCCATCCCGCCCCCGCGAAGCCGCAGCCCTCCTCCTCTCGGGAGCCGCGCTGGGCGCCAGCTGGATTTTTCTGTTCCGCGCCTACCAGACGATTGACGTCGGCGTATCCTCGCTGCTGTACTACTGCGGCCCCATCATCGTCATGGCGCTCTCCCCGCTCATCTTTGGCGAAAAGCTGACCGGCAGCAAAATCGCCGGCTTTATCGCCGTCGCCTGCGGTGCTTTTCTCATTGCGGCACAAGGTCTAGGCGGCAATATGCCCATTGCGGGTATCGCTTGCGGCATCGCCTCGGCCTTCTGCTATGCATTGATGGTCATCGCCAGCAAGGGTGCGCCGCACATCGAGGGCCTCGAGAACTCCGCGCTCCAGGTGAGCGCCGCCTTTTTGACCGCGCTGGTCCTTACGCTCCTCACGCAGGGCGCCCCCTCATTCCTGTCCGCCGGCGTCGCCGCCAGTATTGATTGGCGCGCCGTCGTCATGCTCGGCGTCGTCAACACCGGCATCGGCTGCCTGCTCTACTTTAGCGCCGTCGCCAAACTGCCCGTCCAGACCGTCGCCGCCGTCGGCTACCTCGAGCCGCTTTCGGCGGTCGTGTTCTCGGCCGTCCTTTTGGGCGAAGCCATAACACCGGTCCGTCTGATGGGCGCCGTGCTTATCATCGGCGGCGCGATCTTTTGCGAACTCGCCGGCAAACGCGCAAACGCCAAGGCTGGCATCGCCCAGGCAGCACGTGCTTAAAGCCCCTGCTTTGAAATGCTACCTGCGTACATAAATAATCCTCAGCTGGGGATTATTGTCTAAAATAACCTGATGTGCCAAACTGCTCTTGTATGTATAAAGACGGCATAAAGGTTATCTGTCCTAGACGGATAACCGGATGTCCAAGGGAGTCCACGTGGCACATAACAAACTGGAGGCAAGCCCCCAAGATCAGCGTGGTCAAGGCGGGCATGGAGCCATTCCCCTCTCCGCTGGCATGCTGCTCGTTACGCTCGGCGTCGTCTACGGCGACATCGGCACGAGCCCCATGTACACCATGAAATCAATCGTCGCCAACAACGGCGGCATCGGTACCGTCAGCGAGGACATGATCTTAGGAGCGCTTTCGCTCGTCATCTGGACCATGACGCTCGTGACCACGGTCAAGTACGTGGTTATCGCCATGAAGGCCGATAACCACAACGAGGGCGGCATCTTCGCCCTGTTTAGCTTGGTGCGCAAAGTGGCGCCGTGGCTGATCCTTCCCGCCATGATCGGCGGCGCGGCGCTGCTCGCCGACGGCATCCTCACCCCCGCCGTCACGGTTACCACGGCCATCGAGGGCTTGCGCACTATCGAGTGGGGCCATGCGCTTTTGGGTGACGGCCAGACCAACGTCATCATCATCACCATCATCATTATCTGCGGCCTGTTTGCCATGCAGCGCGCCGGCACCTCGTCGATCGGCAAGCTGTTCGGCCCGCTCATGACGCTGTGGTTCCTGTTCTTGGCTGGCGCCGGCCTGTTCAACATGCTCGGCAACCTGTCCATCCTACGCGCGCTCAACCCCATCCGCGGCATCATGTTCCTGTTCTCGCCCATCAACCACTCGGGCATCATGGTGCTCGGCTTCGTCTTCCTGTCGACGACCGGCGCCGAGGCGCTCTATTCGGACATGGGTCACGTGGGCAAGGCTAACATTTACGCATCCTGGCCGTTCGTAAAGGCAGCCCTCATCCTTAACTATCTGGGTCAGGGCGCTTGGCTGCTCGCCAACAATTCCAATCCCCAGATGCTCGCGATGGATATCGTCAACCCGTTCTATATGATGCTCCCCGAGCCCCTGCGCCCCTTTGCCATCGTGCTTTCGGCCGTGGCGGCCATCATCGCCTCGCAGGCGCTCATCACCGGCTCGTTCTCGTTGGTTTCGGAGGCAACGCGCCTCAACCTTATGCCGCATCTGCGCATCCACTACCCCAGCGACACCAAGGGCCAACTCTATATTCCGCTCGTCAACAACATCATGTGGGTCGGCTGTATCTTCATCGTGCTGCTGTTCCAAAACTCCGAGCGCATGGAGAGCGCCTACGGCCTCGCCATTACCGTGACCATGCTCATGACCACGACGCTTTTGACGAGCTACATCGCCGGCATCCTCAAGCACAAGCTGGGCGCCTGCGTCTTCGCCCTGCTCTTTGGTGCCATTGAGCTGTGCTTCTTCGCTTCGTGCCTCACCATGTTCTTTGACGGCGGCTACGTCATGATCTTCCTGGCCGCGCTGCTGTTTGGCCTTATGTACGTGTGGCGCCGCGGCACCGCCATCGAGCGCACGCAGACGATCCTGCTGCCCGTCTCCAAGTACATTGACCAGCTCGGCCGCCTGCGCAACGACGAGACCTACCCCGTGCTCGCCGACAATCTGGTGTTCCTTACCAACAGTCCCGACCCGCTCACGCTCGACCGCGACGTGCTCTACTCCATCTTGGACAAGCACCCCAAGCGTGCCAAGGCATATTGGTTCATCAACGTACACGTTACCGACGAGCCCTATACGCACGAGTATTCCGTTGAGACCTTTGGCACGGACTTTTTGTTCCGCGTGCGCTTGGACCTGGGTTTTAAGGTCAACCAGCGCATCAACGCTTACCTGCGCCAGATCGTTGGCGACCTGATGGCCTCGGGAGAGCTGCCACCGCAGCACCACACCTACTCCATCTACGAGACGCGCGGCAACGTGGGCGACTTCCGTTTTTGCATGCTGCGCAAGATGCTCGCCCCCGAAACGGACATCAACCGCAACGACCATCGCGTCATGGCCATCAAGTACGCCGTCCGCCGCGCCTGCGGAAGCCCGGCACGCTGGTACGGTCTCGAGAACTCGGCCATCATCATCGAGTACGTGCCGCTGTTTGCCCGCATGCGCCCGGCCGTTAAGCTCGTGCGCACCCAGGTGCCGCTCGAGGTTCAGATCGAAGAGGCCGAGGAAATGGAAGTCGATATCTTCTCGGACGACTTGGTCAACGGCAACGAGGCCGGCAAGAGTATGAACGTCGATCCCACCGAGCTGCTCGAGAGCGTCGCCGATACGCCCGAGCAACAGCAACTCGACGGACTCGAGAGCATCCAGCTCAACGACGCCAACTTCTAACACGCCACCAGCCATTGACGACAACGGCTCCGCATCTCATAAAAGGTGCGGAGCCGTTTTATGTCGCAACGGACCGGTGAGCTACGAACGACGCGGCTCGGGAACCACGAGCCTATCGGGGCTCGCGCCCTCGGCATCCATCAGGCTCACGTAGCGAATCGACGGATCCCCATACATCGCGTAGTAATAATTGCCCGTGCGCGCGCTAAAGCATCCGGTATAGATAGTCTTCTCGAACTTGCCATCGCCCATCCTGGACGCCCCCTCGATCATCACCACGCCCTCGAGTGAACGGAACATGCGGACGACGTTTTCGGTCTCGCTCTCCTTTTGCGGGTAATTGGCATTGAGGTACGCCGCCTTTACAAAACGGCTCGGCGAATAGCAGTCACCCGGAATACCGCGCATGCCGGCACCCGCACCATAGGGCTTGAGCTCGGCGCCACGCCATGTCGCCGTCTGCGGAAAATCGCTTGTGGCCGTGATATAGGTGCGCAGGTTTTCCATGTGCCACGGGAAGGTGGGCTGATTGGCAAGGGTGTCGACCGGATCGTCGTATACATGCAGGCCGTCAGCCATCATCTCGACCACGATGCTACGCTGGCTGTCGCCGATAATCCAATGGAGCAGCGACACGCCCAGCCCCTCTCCTGCAGATTTGGCGACAATCACCGTATCGCGCAGCGCAGCCTCGACCTCGTCGACCGTCGAGAACGTCGACGCCACCCACAGGGGAAACTCATAGGCCGCGATATTGGTCTTTCCATCAACCGGGCCCTCGGCATACTCGGCATAGCCGGGAAAGTTGAGCCCCGCCACAGCCAGACCCGCATCGTTACCGCAATCGAAAAACATGGGATAGTTCTTGTAATCGATGCACATACCGATTACCGCGTGTGCCGCCGACGCATCGTCGATAAACGAATACGGAATGTGAAACCCGCGCGGCATCACGCGAACCTGTTGGCCGTAGTCAAAGCTCCAGTCGAGGTTGCGGCCCAGATACATGTGGCCAGAATTATCGGTAAATCGAATGCTCGTACACATAGCGCCTCCCAGCTTTACGTTCCTGCTAAGGCTATTGTCTCCAAACAAAAAGGCGCTAAACACAAAAGCCCGGACATGACAACAATGTCACGCCCGGACTATTCAAGCAGGATAAACTCAACCAAGTTAACCCCGCAGGTCGTCTAAGGGGTCAAAGTGCCGCAGATTGCCACGAAAGAGGAGCGAAGCGTACTTAAGGTACGCGAGCGACGATTGAGCGGCAAGGTGCGGTGCTTTGGTCCCCTTAGACCAACTTTCCTAGACAGTGGTCAATCATATGCTGGATCATCTGTGCCTCGAAGCCCACAAAGTCCTGCTTGCGCTCGCGCATCTTGCCATCGACGATCACGTCATAAGCGACCTTGCACTTGATGTAGCGCGTAGACTTGGTGATCTCGTCGTGCGTCAGGCAGCTCTCCTCCATTTTACTGGCGCCCAGGCCAAACACCAGACGGGGGTTGTAGAGCACGTGGGGCTCGCCGGCGTCGTCCAGATAGACGCAAACCTTCTTGGTAACGCCGATCTGGTTAGCGGCAAGGCAGCCGGCATCGTCGAGCGACTTGATGGTATCGATCAGGTCCTGTGCGACCGACTCGTCCTCGACGGTCGCAACCTCGCAACGCTGGGACAGGATAGCCTCGTCGTGGCAAAGCTCTTTAATCATACGTTCCTCCATAGGGGTCGTTGTAACCGCTTAAGTATACGGTACCCACACATTTTCATGCGAAAAATACCGTCCGTCTGCTACAAAGCGCCGAACATCAACATGCGAGGAACAACAGCGTCGTAAAGGGGCTATAGTGGGTGAGTTCGTGTCAATCGGCCTAAACTCGGGGCCGAACAAGGAAAGGGTATGCATGGACGAACTATTTCACGTCAGCGAGCGCAAGTCCACAATCGGGACCGAACTTCGCGCTGGACTGACAACGTTCCTGGCAATGGCCTACATCATTGCCGTCAACCCCGCGGTGCTCTCGGGCGCCGGCATCGATGCGGGAGCGCTCGCCTGCGCCACCTGCCTGGGCGCCGGCATCATGACCATCTGCATGGGCATCTTCGCCAACCGCCCGCTCGCCTGCGCGTCGGGCTTAGGCGTCAACGCGATGATCGCTGGAATCGCCACCACCGTCTGCGGCGGTGACTGGCACGTGGCCATGAGCGTTATCTTCCTCGAGGGTATCGTCATCTTGCTGCTCGTGCTTTGTGGCCTGCGCGAGGCCATCATGGACGCCATCCCGGTTGTCCTGCGTCACGCCATCTCGGTGGGTCTGGGCCTGTTCATCGCCATGATTGGCCTGTGCGATGCCGGCATTATCACCGCTGGCGCCGGTACACTCGTCGGTCTGGGCGACATCACCTCCCCCACCTTCATCGTCGGCATCATCTCCATCCTGGTGACAGTCGCCCTCGCCTGCCGCAACGTCCCCGGCTCGCTGCTCATCGGCATCGTCGTCGCCGTCATCGCCGGTATCCCCCTAGGTGTGACCCAGGCTCCGACCGGTATCATCGCCCCGCTCGACTTCTCGAGCATCGGTGGCCCCATCGCCGACGCCGGCGGCGTGCCCGCCATCGTCAAGGTCCTTACCGACCCCGCGCTCCTCGTCATCTCGTTCTCGCTGCTCATGAGTGACTTCTTCGACACCATGGGCACCGCGATGGCCGTAGCCAAGCAGGGCGAGTTCCTCACCGACGACGGCAGCGTCGAGAATATCAAGGAGATCCTAATCGTCGACTCCGCCGCCGCCGCTGTGGGCGGTTTCATGGGTGTCTCCTCCATCACCACCTTCGTCGAGTCCACTTCTGGCGCCGCCGACGGTGGCCGCACGGGCCTCACCTCCGTCACCACCGGCGTGCTGTTCATTCTCGCCGCGTTCTTCTCCCCCATCGTCACCATCGTTTCCAGTGCCGCCACCTGCGGTGCTCTGGTCTACGTCGGCTACCTTATGATGAGCGAGGCCTCCGAGATCGACTGGTCCGACGTGTCGCAGGGTTTCCCGGCGTTCATGATTGTCGCCGGCGTGCCCTTCACCTACTCCATCTCTGCCGGAATCGGCCTGGGCTTTATCGCCTACGTGATCGTCGCGCTCTTTAAGGGCGAGGCCTCCAAGATCAAGCCGCTCATGTGGATCGCAGCCCTTGCCTTCCTCGTCTACTTCTTTGTAGCGTAGCGGCAAAGCTGCCAAAGCAGAACACCAAAGCGCGGAGTCGCATCGAGCGGCTCCGCGCTTTTCTTTTAAAGCCAGGCAACGCACGGACGCGCGATGTATTGCTTCCCAAGTTTTGGACATTTTGCCCTCCAAACGGCACTACCGCCGGCTTCATCCTGCAGATATGCTGGGCGTAATCGCATAGGCCCTATGAGGATGGGAGTAACCATGGCCGCCTTGTTCACGACCCCCAAGCGCAATGACAAAACCGCCGGAGCCCATGTTGCCGAACCCGACGTGCGCCGTCGCACGCTGCTCGCACACGGCAGCTGGCGCCGCGTGACGCGCCGCATCGTTGTAGGCGCCGTATGCGCGCTCACGGTGAGCTCGCTGCTCATGCCGAGCGTCTCGCTCGCGGCCGAGTGGGTCAACGTCGGCGGCACTCAGTACAACACCGCAGCGAGCGACGAGGCCGGTACCTGGTCGTGGGACGGCGCCGACGATATGAAGCTCAACGGCTATAACGGCGGCGCGATCGAGGCAGCGGGCAAGCTCAACGTGAATTACTCGGGAACCAACATCGTCACTGCCGAATGGATCGAAAGCATCAACGTTTCTCATGGCACTAACGAGAATGCCGAGCTCAATATCCAAGGCGACGAGGGCGGCACGCTCAGCGTGACATCTACTGAGGACGCTATCCTCACCACGGGTAATATCAACATCGACGGAGCCGGATCCGTCAACGCCACGAGCACTGGGTTTGATGCCATCAATGCCGGAGGTGATCTCGCTATCAAAGGTTCGGGCAACGTCAACGCCACGGGTGCATCGGATGGCATCAGGGCAAACGGCAATATCACGATTGACGACAGCGGAGCCGTCACCGCCAGGGCTACCAAGGACAAGGGTATTGGAGCCGACAAGAACCTCACCATCAAGGGTGGCGGGACGGTCGAGGCAAGCTCAGCCGATGGTGAGGCCCTTTGGAGCGGCGGCAATATCAACATCTCGGACGGCAGCCAGGTCAAGGCAAGCTCCGAGAAAGACGCTGCCGTCGAGGCCAAGGGCAGCCTCGCAGCCACAAACGCCTCCCTCAACGTAAACGGTGTTGAATATGGCGTCTATGCCCACAAGGGCATCACCCTCGATCATGCAAACGTGACGGTCCGTGCAAGTAAAGGCAGATACGGTGGCGCCAACGCCCTCTTCACCTACCAGGACGACATCGTCGTCAAGAACGGCTCCACCGTGGACGCGTTTGCGGAAGGCGAGGTTTCGGCTGCATTCTCCACCAGAAACGATCGACCCAACGAGAAGGGCGGCCACATCTACATCAGCGACTCCGTTGTCAAGGCCATAGCCCGCTATGTCGAGAACGGCGACGGCCCCATCCCCTACAGCGAAAACCAAGATGGCGAGACGAGGCGCGAACCCCAAGGCGAGAACATCGGCATCATCGCCCAGACCAGCGAGGGCGTCACACCCGCAGTCATCTCGATCATCCGCAGCAAGGTAACGGCCGAAGGAGATACAGCGGCAATCTTTGCCCGTGCCATGAGCGCTGACGGCAAGACAATCGGCACCATCAAGATTGAGAACGCCGCCATCCAGACGCCCGAAGGCGGCAAGGTCATTGACTATCGCAAGCTCCGTGACGGCATCTACGAGGCAGGCCAAGCCATCGGCACGGGCGACGCCACGGTCGACTCCCTCTATATCAAAGCAGTCGCCAAAAGTACGACCATCGCACCTCCCGAGGTAGCCAAGCCGGAAGACCCCAAGCCCGACGAGACCAAGCCCGCAGAAAGCAAGCCCGCGGAGTCCAAGCAGAACCCCAAGCCTGAGGGCTCAAAGCCGACCAAGGCCGTTGCGGCTTCAACCACGAAAGCCAAGACTACCGGCGTGCTCGCGGCAACCGGCGACACCTCGGGTGCGGCCATCGTGGCAACCGTCCTTGCGGGAACAGCCGCTATCGCCGCAGGCACCATGGCGAGCCGTAAGCGTTCTTAGACGCCTCTGCGCACATGGCAGCTCCCGCGAAGGCCCCGAGCCCCAGCACCGTTTAACAACGCCACCGCCGAGCTCCCCTCCGGCGGTGGCGTTTTCCATATGCGTCCGCAGGGGATGCACGAGATTGTCTTTGGTCTAGCCCAATCGGCATACGCTGGCGTGCGACAATTGGGGCTGCCGATATCACAGCACTGAGAGAAGCCCGTCATGGAAGCGCATCAAAAGCAGATAACCGTTTATTCGAATCATACGGAAAGCGCGCCTGTCATCTACCTTCCTGTGGTCGTGGGCGACGGCAGCGAGGTTTATAAGTGTTGCCGAGAGCTCGACTGTCCGCCATTCGCCCTCGTCACCATTGGCGGGCTCGATTGGAATCGCGAGCTGAGCCCCTGGGCATGCGACGGGACCGTACGCGATGCCGAGCCTTTCGGCGGCCAAGCTGCCGATTTTCTTGATGAGCTGCTGAATCAGATAATCCCCCAGGTCGAGTCGTCGCTTCCTCAGCCGCCCACCTGGCGCGGCATTGCCGGCTACTCGCTCGCGGGCCTCTTCGCACTCTGGTCCCTCTGGCAAACCGACGCCTTTGACCGCGCCGCGAGCGCATCGGGGTCGCTATGGTTTCCCGACTTTGTCGACCGTGCCAGCACGGCCCCTTTTGCCGGCAGCCCGCAAGCCGTCTACCTGTCACTCGGCAAAAAGGAAACCAAGACGCCCAACCGCATGATGCGGCATGTACTCGACGACACACGCGCGATGGAAGCGTTGCTCGTCGAGCGCGGCATTCCAACAACGCTGGAGCTCAACCCCGGCAATCACTTTGCCCAAACCGACTTACGCATGGCCCGCGGCATCCACTGGATACTGACGCATTAAAAATGGTGCCCACACGCATATACGCATGGGCACCATATCTTGTTTTAGCTGAACGCAGCTGCTACTCAGCAGCCTCCTCAAGCTCGGAGACATCAAACTCAAAGTCGTTACCCGGCAGGATGGCGTTGAGCACAATGCCCACCAGTGAGCCCACGGCAATGCCGGACAGCGAAATGGTCACGCCGCCCAGCTCCAACACGATGGCGCCGGCGGTGCTGTACGCGATGCCGAGCGAAAGCACGAGCACCAGCGCGGCAACCAGCACGTTGCGGTTGTTCTGGAAATCGACCTGGTTCTCGATGAGGTTGCGGACGCCCACAGCGCTGATCATGCCGTAGAGCACGAGCGACACACCGCCGATCACACACGCCGGCATGGCCGCAATGACAGCCGCGAACTTGGGGCAGAACGAAAGCACGATGGCGCAACACGCGGCAATTCGAATTACGCGCGGGTCGAACACGCGCGTCAGGGCGAGCACGCCGGTGTTCTCACCATACGTAGTGTTGGCCGGAGCGCCAAAGAGCGAAGCCAGAATCGTGGCAAGGCCGTCGCCGAGCAGCGTGCGATGCAGACCGGGATCGGCAATGTAGTTGCACTCGCAAGTCGAACCGATAGCAGAGATATCGCCGATATGCTCGATCATGGTCGCGAAGGCCAGCGGCATGATGGTGATGATGGCCGTCGTGGCAAGACCGCTATCGAACTGCGGCCCAAAGAGTGCAAACACGGTGTTGTCCCACACGATGGGCAGACCGACCCACGGAGCGGCGGCAACGCCCGAGAAATCAACCTCGCCGAGCGCAGCCGCAACGGCATAGCTCACCACAACGCCCAGCAAAATCGGCACGATCTTGACCATGCCACGGCCCCAGATGTTGCAGATGACGATAACGGCAACGCCAATGACAGCCACAAGCCAGTTGGTCTGGCAGTTAGCAATAGCGGAACTTGCCAGGATCAAGCCGATGGAAATGACGATGGGGCCAGTCACCACCGGCGGAAAGAAACGCATGACACGCTTGGCGCCAAACGCGCGGAAGAACGCCGCCAGCACCGGATAGAGCAGACCGGCACAAGCTACGCCCAGGCAGGCGTAGGGCAAAAGCTCGGTCTCGCCGTTGGGCGCGATTGCGGCATAACCGGCAATAAAGGCAAACGATGAGCCCAAAAATGCCGGCACCTTACCGCGCGACAGGAAGTGGAACAGCAGCGTGCCCAAGCCGGCAAACAAAAGCGTTGCCGATACCGAGAGGCCGGTGAGCACGGGCACCAGCACGGTGGCGCCAAACATGGCAAACAGGTGCTGTAGGCCGAGCAGAAACATGCGCGGGCGGCCGAGCGACGATGCGTCGTAGATGGCATCGCTGACGGCGGGCGTCGAGGACTGGGACATGGATGTCCTTTCGAATGGAAGGGCGATCAGGCATATCGGATAACCTGCCCGAACGATACGATCCGAACCATTGTACGCGATACACTATGCCTCGCACGCGCCGCCACCTGCAAACACTAGCGCTATTTCCAAACGCGCTCGGCAATGCGCTTGACCAGCGCGATCTTTGCCCATTGCTCATCCTCGGTCAGCTTGTTGCCAATCTCGCAGCTGGCAAAGCCGCACTGAGGCGACAGATACAGGTTCTCGAGCGGCACGTACTTTGCGGCTTCACGGATGCGCTCGACGATAACATCCTCGTTCTCGAGCTCTGCCGCCTTGGTGGTTACCAAGCCCAGCACGACCTTCTTGCCCGGGGCAACGTACTTGAGCGGCTCAAAACCGCCGGTGCGCGGCGTATCGAACTCCAGGTAAAATGCATCGACATCCTCGTTTGCGAACAGGTACGGCGCGATGGGGTCATAGCCGCCCTCGAAGGCATAGGTGGAGTGGTAGTTGCCGCGGCACACATGCGTGTTGATGACCAGATCGTCGGGCTTGTCCGCGATGGCGGCATTGTTGAGCGCCACGCCCAGCTCGCTTACCTTTTGCAGGTCGACCGGGCTCATGCCGGTTTTGGCGACAAAATCGGTGTCGCAGTAGATGCCCCAGGTGCAGTCATCAAACTGGATGTTGCGGCAGCCTGCTGCGTACAGGTCGGCGATCACCGTGCGATAAGCGGCTGCGATGGCGTCGGCAAGTTCCTCATCGGTCTTATAGACAGCGCGCAGGCTCTCCTGCTGGCCGTCGCAGCGGTCGAGCGTGACTTCGGAGAACGTCTGGATCGGCGCCGGAATGGTTTGCCGCGCGACCTGGCCCTCCCCCTCGAGCACCTTGACAAATTTAAAGTGCTCGACGAACGGATGGTTCTCGCCGCTAATGGGGCCGGTTACCACGGCGGTGTCGGCTGTGGTCTCCTCGTCGTGGAACATATAGCCCGTACGCGAGGTACGGCGTTCAATGCCGTTGAGCCCCCACATAAAGTCGAGGTGCCAGTAACTGCGGCGAAACTCGCCATCGGTAATCACCTGCAGGCCAGCGGACTTTTGCTTGTCCACCAGGTCGCGAATGGCCTCATCCTCGACGGCCTTAAGGCCGGCGGTGTCGAGTGTGCCCGCAGCATAGGCGGCACGGGCGTCCTTTACGGCCTGTGGACGAAGAAAGCTGCCGACGATATCGGCGCGAAACGGCGCGTTCAGCGTGGTTAAAGCACTCATAGATATCTCCCTTTGCATTGGTTGCTTCACTGGAACAGAGTATGAGCGCTCATATGGCCATCGCAAAATATACGTTTATAACAGTTTGATATAGATGCTTCCTATATCAGTTTGGACTGCCATAAAGAGATTTGGCCCGTGCAGAATGCAGCAGTCTATATGTGCTGACGAATCACGTCGATATAGGCTTGGCCGTAGCGCGTAAGCGTCGTGTTCTTACGCGTGATGATGCCGATCTCCATGTACTCGTCTACATCGAGCGGAATCGAGATGATGCCGGGCCCGTTGAGCTCGTGACTGATCACGCCTGAGCATACCGTGTAGCCGTTGAGGCCCATGACCAGGTTGAACAACGTCGCACGGTCACGCACGCGGATACTCTTGCGGCGCTCAAAGGTCGAGGTCAGCTCCTCGGAATAGTAAAACGAGTTGTAGCTGCCCTGTTCGTAGGACAGGAAGGGATAGTCCTCCAGGTCCTCGAGCGTCACGCTGGAGCGGCCCGCCAGCGGATGGTCGGCGCACACAAAAACGTGCGGCGTGGCGCAGAAGAGCCCTTCGAACACGAGCTCGTTGGCCGCCAGCATGCGCTCGATGACCTCGCGATTGTGCTCGGACAAGTACAAGATGCCGAGTTCGCTTTTCATATGCGCGACGTCCTCGATAATCTCGTGAGTCTGCTCCTCGCGCAGGGTAAAGTCGTAGCGCGCGGCATCGAACTCACGGATCACATCGACAAACGCGTTGACGGCAAAGGAATAATGCTGGCAGCTCACACTAAAGTGCGGCACCTGCTCGGACTCTCCCTTGTACTTACCTTCGAGCAGATCGGCCTGGTCAAGCACCTGTCGCGCGTAGCCCAAGAAGGTCTCGCCTTCCTCGGACACAATGACGCCCTTGTTGGTGCGCTCAAAGATGTGCACGCCCATCTCGTTTTCGAGATCGCGAATCGATGCGGTAATCGAAGGCTGCGACACAAAGAGCCGGCGCGAGGCCTCGGTGATGCTGCCGCATTCGGCAACTTTGACGACATACCTGAGCTGCTGAAGCTTCATAGCTTTCTCCCTAGACGTTCGTGACGTCGAAACCCGTCGCATCCATCTGACGCATAAACGGCGGCATCTCCCCCGTCGCGGCGCAGTCGGCAATCTGATGCAGAGCCCCGGCAACCGCATCGTCTGCCGCAGCGCCGATATGCCAGCGCGCGGCAGCCGTAACAGCCTCGTTGGCATTGGCGACTGCAACGGAGTTGGGAACGGCATCGATCATGGGCAGATCGTTATCGGAATCACCGAACACGGCCACCTCGTCGGGCGTCAGACCCAGGGCACGCGCCAGCTCCAGGGCGGCGCAGCCCTTGTCCCAACCGGCCGGGAGAATATCGAACAGGCGCACACGATTGTTTGGAAACACAAGCGAGAGCTCCGGCACCTCGGCGGCAACGCGCTCGCGTAGCTCCACGAGCTCTTCGCGCGAGCGGGCACTCCAAATATTCGCCTTAAACACCGGGGCATCATCGACAACAGGACGGCACGGGGCCTCTTCGCCTTTGAGCCACGTATTACCGCCCGACTCCATGGCGCGGCGCACGCGCTCGGGGTCGCTCGTCACGCAATAGGCATCGTTACCCCAAAAGTCATCACCCAGGCTGTAGACCTTCAGGTACGTATCATCGGTCTCCTGTTCCAAATAGTCAGCCAAGCGCATAAGGGCGGCATTGTCGGTCGCGCGCGAAGCGACCGCCTGACCGTCGACAAACATTACCTGGCCGTTGCAGAACGCGCCGGTCGAGAAGCACTCGGCGCAATTGCGGAACATCCAGCCCATCGCGGACGGCTGGCGGCCCGAAACCGGTCCAAAGTGCAGACCCGCCGCCTGCATGGCATGAATGCCCTCGATGGCGTAGTCGCTGGCGCCGTCATGCCCAGCCGGAATCAGCGTATCGTCCATATCGGTCAGCACAAGTTTAATCATAAGGCCCCCTCGGTCATTCTTAATCCCATCTATTGTACCGACCTGCCAAAAAGGGACAGGTTTATTTCGGCAGGTTTCATCTGGGAAAACGCAAAGTCCCAGTTGTTACCTGCCAAAATAAACCTGTCCCTTTTTGGCAGGTGCGCTAGTATAGGGAACAACAGATTCGATGCGGGAGTGCCGGCGGTGCAAACCACAAGGCTGAGAGGGCATGGGGCCCAATCCTTTGAACCTGTCAGTTAATGCTGGCGTAGGGAGCATGCCGCCTTTACAGGGGCGCTGTCTATGCACAGCGCCCCTTTTCTATGCCAAGGAGGCATGTGCAGTGATTGATTCGGAACAGCTTAAGCAACATATGGTCAAGGCCGTGGAGGAGATTCGCGCCACCAATCCGATGGCCGGCTCCATCACCAACACGGTGACGATCGACTTTGTCGCCAACGCGCAGCTCGCTGTGGGCGGTTCGGCCGCCATGGTCTATCTGCCCGACGAGGGCGAGGCGCTCGTTGCCGGCGGCGGCGCCATCTATCTCAACATGGGCACGCTCTTCCCCATCTACGAGCAGACGATTCCCCGCGCGGCGAAGGCGGCACACGACGCCGGCAAGCCCTGGGTGCTCGATCCGGTGGGTCTGGGCATCGGTAGCCTGCGCACCCAGCTGGTAAACGAGCTCAAGCAGTACAAGCCCGCCATCGTGCGCGGCAACGCCTCCGAGATTATCGCGCTCGCCGGCCTGTGGGGTCTTGAGGGCGAGGCGGCCGATCTGAGCCGCGTGCGCGGTGTCGATACCACCGACACGGTCGATGCCGCCCGCGACGCCGCCGTGGCGCTCGCCCGCTACACCGGCGGCGCCGTAGTGGTCTCGGGCGAAGTCGACCTGATCACCGACAGCACGACGGTGGCCAAATCCCACGGCGGCAGCCCGCTCATGTCCAAGATCACCGGTTGCGGCTGCTCGCAGGGCGGCGTGCTGGCCGTGTACGCCTGCGCCGCCGACCCGTTTACGGCAGCCATCTGCGGCACCGCCGTCTACAACGTGGCCGGCACGCGTGCCGCCGCTGTCGCCGATGCCCCGGCAAGCTTTAAGGTCGCCTTTATCGACGAGCTCTACCGCGCAACCGCCCAAGACATCGCCGATAACCGACTCGAGCTCGAGGAGGCATAGGCCATGTCCGAGCCCGTAACCAATGCCAGCATGAACACGCTCGTCGCCGTGGCCATCGCCCCGTGCGGCACCGGCGATGAACTGTCCGCCGAGGTCGCCGAGGTCGTGCGCGTCATTCGCGAGAGCGGCCTTCCCAACCGCACCACCTCGATGTTCACCGAGATCGAGGGTGACTGGGACGAGGTCATGCAGGTCGTGCGCGACGCAACCTTTGTGTTGGCGAGCAAGGGCATCCGCACCGAAGTCGTGCTCAAAGCCGATATTCGACCCGGATTTACCGACACCATGACCGGCAAGCTCGAGCGCATGGAAGCACAGATCAAAAAGCAGGAGGAAGCACGATGAGCATCCGCGACAACCTTGATATCTCGGCCTATCTGGTACTCGGCCCCGAAAACACGCTCGGGCGTCCCGTGGGCGATGTGGTGGCCCAGGCGCTCGACGCAGGCTTTACCTGCATCCAGGTGCGCTCCAAGGTGGCAAGTGCCCGCGAGATCATCGCGCTGACGGGCGACGCCGCGCAGGCAATCGCACAGGCCGGCAAGACCGATCAGGTCGCCCTGCTGATCGACGACCGCCTGGACTGCGTACTCGCCGCGCGCGAGCAGGGCATCGCTGTCGACGGCGTGCACGTTGGCCAGAGCGATATTCCCGTCGAGGTCTGCCGCAAACTTTTGGGCCCCGATGCCATTGTGGGCCTTTCGGCCCGTTGCGAGGAGATGCTCGAGTACGTCAAGACCGCCGACATGAGCCTGGTCGACTACCTGGGCATCGGCCCGCTCCACGAGACCGAGACCAAGCGCGACTGCGGACGCGCGGCCGACGGCTCTATCATCACCAAGAGCTTTGAGGACTTGGCCGCACTCCACGCGGCAAGCCCCGTGCCCATCGTGGTGGGCGGCGGCGTCAAGACGGCCGACCTGCCACAGCTCAAGGCCACCGGCGTCGATGGCTTCTTTGTGGTGAGCGCCGTCTGCAGTGCCGACGACCCCTACGCCGCCGCCAAGGAGCTCGTCGATACCTGGCAGCAGGCATAGGCTCAAGCCGAGCAGCCGATTCGCAGCCTCATATCTTCAGCGATGGAAAGCGCATCCCAGTTTGGACCTCCATTCCGGGATGCGCTTCCCGCCGAGATGGCGGCAGCAGCCTCTACCCTGCCAGATATGTCTCCAGTGCCGGCAAGGTTGCCTCCGCATCGCGGCGGCCGATCTGATAGATGCGTTCGAGTTCATCGGGCTCGCGGCACAGCGACGGCACCTTCACCGATTCGCTCGGCCGCACCACAAAGATTTCGCCGGCAGCCTCGCGACGCGCCAGGTCATCGAGCGTAGCATTGTAGACCTCATGCCGATGCTCAAGCGCCGCGACAAACTCCGGGTAGTGACGGAACACGCGCCGCAGCATGGGCATCACGCTGTTGGGCTGCTTCACAAAGCCCGCCGGCTGCGTGAGTACCACGATATTGCGGTCATACCCCTGCGCAAACAGCCATGCACTGGGAATAGAATCAGCCACGCCACCATCCAGATACTTATGCCCGTCAATAGCAACGGGACGCGTCGCCACGGGAATCGCCGACGATGCCCGGATCCACTCGATATCCCTCTCGTCGCCATAGGGCAGGTCGTGGTAGACGGCCTTGCCCGTCTCGATATCGGTGCACACGCACGTAAACCGCATAGGACAGGCGCGATACGCCTCCAAGTCAATGGGATCGCGCTCGATAGGCACCTCGTGATAGGCAAAATCGGCATTGAACATATCGCCGGTCCGCAGCCAGCTTGCTACACCCGCATAGCGCTTATCGGCACAATAGGCCTTGTTATAGCGAATGGCACGGCCGATCTGGCGCGATTTAAAATTGTAGCCAAACGCCGCGCCCGCCGAGACGCCCACCATATGGTCGCAGGTCAAACCGTGCTCCATCCAAACGTCGAGCACGCCCGCCGTATACATACCGCGGTAGCCGCCTCCCTCGAGCGCGAGCCCCACCGTGCGCGTCATAGTTGACTGTGCCATGCGACCATCTCCATCCCCACAAATTCAAACGGAACAAGTATACCCGTCAACATATACCGCCCCAGTCGCATTTTTATCGAACATCGCATCATCGCGCTGCCGTTTGTCGAATAATAGCCACCCACAGCATGTGTACCCCTATATAATTTTGCACTGTTGTTTATACTACTCAGCAGTTATCAACAGCGAACATTAGCCGGCAAAGTAACCCAACAACGCAGCAAGGCGGGGGCCTGGATACACGCAAAACGCTGAGCAACGATGCGTGTACACAACGAGCTCGCCCGACGCAATCCGCTCCGACTTCAGAAAGCCGCTTAGAACATGGATACTGTCAGCAATTACACCGAAACGCTCGAAAAGACCGTCCGTGACCTTCTCGAGCGTCAGGAGGATCTGATCAGGACCGCCTTTACCGACCAGCTTACCGGGCTTGGCAACCGTGGCGGCTTTGCCCGTTCCCTCGAGGAGCTCTGGGAGCAGGACACCCCCGTTACCATGGCGTTCATCGACATCGACAATCTCAAGCACTGCAACGACGTCTTTGGGCATGACGAGGGCAACCGCTATATCTTGCAGGTAAGCCTCTATCTCAAACTGTATATGAAAGTGGACGAGGCGGCGTTTCGCATAGGCGGCGACGAGTTTGCCATCCTATCTACGATTGCGACCGAGGACGACCTCGCCGAGCGTCTGGAACACTGCCGAACGATCCTGCTCAAAAACAACGATTCCGAGATGCCCCACTCGTTTAGCTACGGAGTGGCACACGCCGACCCCGCCCTGGGCGAAGCCTCCAATCGCATGACACTCGATGCCGACCATCGCATGTACGACTACAAGCTACGTCATGCTATGCACCTCGATCGGCGCAATATCACGCAAGTCCACGCCGACGACTTCGAAATAAGCGATCGCATTTTTGACGCCTTTTCGATGCTCAACGAGGGCCGTTATTTCTTTATCGAGAACTTGGACAAGGACCGCACCCTTTGGTCGCAAGGTGCCTTGCGCGATCTCGGTCTTCCTTCGGAGCACATAGACAGCTGCCGCGATTTCTGGAAGACGCGCGTCCATCCCGATGACCTCGAGGCCTACGCCAACGACATCAACCAGATCTTTAACGGCTCCAAACACCGCCGCGTCATGCAGTACCGCATGCGCAATGCCGCGGGTGACTACGTTCTCTGCCGTGCTCGCGGGTTTCGCATCGACGGCGACGGAAATGTCCCCTCGCTCTATGTCGGCGAACTCGTCAACCACTCGCTTGCCGAAACCGTCGACGCCGCCACAGGCCTCGGAACGCAGCGCATGCTGGTCAACGCTATCGATGCCTGCCGTCGCGACCGCTGCGAGACGGGGCTTATAGCGGTGCGCATTCGTGGCACGGCGAATCTCAACGAGCTCTACGGGGCCGAGGCTGTCGACAACATGCTTGCCGAATACGCAGGCCGCATGCTGTCGATCACCCGCGGCAGAAGCCGGGTCTTCCGTTCACGAAGCGTCCAGTTCGTCGTGCTCAGCAACGATTTGGACCATGAGGCATTCGAGCAACTGACCCGCCACCTTAAAGAGGCTGTTTTCGCTCCTGTTCAAATCGCGGGCGACACCATTACTCCCGTCTGCCTTGTCGTCCCGGCCTTTTACGAGCAGTTAACCCATCAAGCGACCGCCGTTTTAGGCGAACTCGACCGTCGCCTTCGCACGGCCGGCGGGCTTGTTCCCAACGACAGCCTCCCCATACCCGAGGCGGAGCGCAAAAGCGCCATCGCCGAACGTATCGACTCGCTCACGGGCCTCTATCGACCCAGCGAGTTTATGCGGCGCGCCAACGCATTTCTCGAGGCAAGGCGCGACGACACCTGGTGCATCGCCACCGTCGACATGGGTCACATGCGCCTGTTTAATGAATGGCACGGCCAGGCCGAGGGCGACCGCGTACTCGCCGATGTGGGCACGGTCCTCAAGGACATCGAGAATGCCGATATGGGCGTCGCAGGGTACTGGGGCCAAGATGACTTTTGCGTACTCATCCCCTTTAAGCACATCACCGTCCATCAAATCTACAACCGCGTTCGCGAGGCAGTAGCCAGGCATGATGACGGCGTAGGTTTTTGGCCGTCCATGGGCATTTACCCCATCGACTCCAATGAGGAGATCACCATCGATGCGCAGGCAAAGGCCATGTTTACCAATCGACGCGCCAAAAACGACTTCAAGGAGCGCATTGCTATTTTCCGCCCCGAAGAATATGAACACGAGATTGCGTTCCACCGCACGCTGACCGAGTTCCAGTACGCGCTCTCAAATGGCCGCATCACGTACTACCTGCAGCCCCAGGTCGATATGGAAACCGGCGAGATCATTGGCGCCGAGGCACTTACGCGCTGGATTGACAAGGACGGCTCTCTCATTTCGCCCGCAACGTTTATCCCCGCACTCGAGGAAAGCGGCTTTGTGGTGACGCTCGACAAGTACATTTGGCAGGGTGTCGCCATATGGCTTCGCGAGCGTCTCGATCGCGGTCTTCGCGTGGTTCCGGTCTCGCTTAATGTGTCTCGCGTGGACATTCTTGCCTGCGACGTTGCCGAGCATATGGGATCGCTCGCCGCCCAATACAACCTGCCGCCCGAGCTCATGCGCATCGAGATCACCGAGACGGCTTATACGGGAGAGTCCGAAGCCGTGGACAAACTGACAGCCGACTTGCACACCCGCGGCTTCTCGACCTATATGGACGATTTTGGCACCGGTCAGTCCACGCTCGCGATGCTCAAGAACGTCAACGTCGACGTCATCAAGCTCGACCGAACCTTTGTGCCCACCGACCGCGATCAAGGCCGCAGCGCGCAGATCGTGTCATCGATGCTCGAGATGGCGCAGTCGCTCCATCTGCCCATTGTAATCGAAGGCGTCGAGACAGATGAGCAGGCGAACATGCTACGCCACATGGGCGCCCGCTACGCTCAGGGTTTCCTCTACTACCGCCCCATGCCGGCGAAGGATTTTGAGGCATTGCTCGATGGTGGCAATAACAACTGATACGCTCGCGCGCAAAACGCCACCGCCGAAGGGGGCATTTGTCTCCATTAGCTAACTTATATCCCCAGTTCAAACCGAATTGGGGATATGATACAAACCGTTGTTCCCCCAAGGAGGTTATCCATCATGAACGAGTCGTACCGCCTGGGCGAGCAATCGATTATTGCCTATCTTCAGCGACTTGCGAATGGCATCTCGACCGCCGAACTCGATGTTGCCGCGCTGCCTGCTGAGCTACGCGCCGTTGGTGAGCAACTGCAAAAGACGCATGCTATCCTGCAACAAGAGCGCCAGCTGCTTGAGCGCAACGCCTATATCGACCCGCTCACCAACTTGGGCAACCGCAGCGGACTCGACCGTCACGTCGAGCAGCTCTGGCGCAAAGGCGATCCCTTCACCTGCGCCTATATTGACATCGACCATCTCAAGCATTGCAATGATAGGTTTGGCCACGCCGAAGGCAATCGCTATATTCTGAGCATCTGCCGCACGCTCTCCGAAACCATGGAGCACGATGAGATGCTGTTCCGTATCGGTGGAGACGAGTTTGTGCTTATCTCGCTCTCCGCAAACGAGACTGAACTCGAGCAGCGCTTGGAGCAGGTGCGTGCCGGGCTGATCGAGGCGAGCTCAGGTGGCAAGGCGCCCATGATCGCCAGCTTTAGCTTTGGCTGCTCGCGCGTCGATCCACTTGCCGGCGACACGCATCGCCAGATGACGATGGATGCCGATCGCAAGATGTATCGCTATAAGCTTATGCATCGTGTACAGCAACCGAAAGACAATGACGCACTACAACGCCCAATCGTCGATCAGCTTCCCTGCAACGACCGGGTGTTCCAAGCAATCTCCATGAGCTCCGAGACGCGCTATCCGTTCATCCTTAACCTCGATACGGGCGAATCGCAATGGTCGGTTAACGCCGTGCGCGATTTTGACCTGCCCTCCCAGCACCCTTTTAACTCGGTCGACATGTGGCTCGCCCGCGTTCATCCCGAGGACCGCGACAACGTACGCGCCGAGCTCGACATGGTGATAAACGGCACGTGGCACTTCCACTGCATGCAGTATCGCGTCATGAATACCGCCGGAAAATACGCGCTTTGCGACTGCACGGGTTACCGCCTGGACGGCACCGATACCGAGCCCAACATGTATGTGGGCATTGTCACCAACCGAAGCTTGGCAGATACGACCGATTCCGTGACCGGTCTGGGCGATATCCACGCCCTGGTCAACGCCATTGGCGAGATGCGTCGCGTGGCACGAAACGCGGGCTTGATCGCCATTAAAATCGACGAAATCGCACAGGTCAATGCCCGCTTTGGCTTTGATGCAGGCGACCGCGTTTTGGCAGAAAGCGCCGCCTGCCTCATGGATTGCTCGCGCGGCAAGGGTCGTCTGTTCCGCTCGACCGGACCGATGTTCGTGGCGCTCTTTGACGAGCTTGATCCCGAAGAGACCGACGCGGTTGCAGACGGAATCGAACGGTTCTTGGGATCGCCCGTGCTCCTTGGCTCATTTGAATATCAGCCGCCCCTTCGCGTGGCGACGCTTCATCTGGACGCCGTCGACCGACAGCCCGTTTCCATTTTGAACGAACTTAATGCGCTGATTAAAGAGGCGCCGCAGGTACCGGGCACCAAGCTGGACTAGCGTTATGGGGCGCATGATGGTTAATTCCGATCTCAGGCGAACACATCGGGCAAATAGGTCGTACCCGCAGTTAGCCGAACGTCCCCGCAGTCCCTCCCGGGGCCCGGGGGCACCGTTTCGATACTCTTGGTTTACTTTGCCTGATGCAAATAAGTGCTCAACAAGATAGAACCTATCCCCCGCCACGGATATGCCCTCGAGTAAATCTGTTAAGCAAAGCCTATCAAATTCTATTGACAATTGGCTGCATTGGTCCATTTTGTCGTCCAGCCATTTCCGCTGGCTATCGCCTCATAAACACAAACCTAACGAGCCGCACGAACGACAAAGAGGCCAAGCTGAACAGAAGTAGAACCAAAACTTCAAAAACGCTGGTATTCCAATCGCGTACCCAGCCCTCTACCGCCCACAAGAAAAACAGCAGCCCCATCCATAACGTCACAGAAGAAATCAGCTTTGCGTAAGGGCGTATATCAATCTCGCTCTCCCTTTTTGTGACATCATATCCAGCAATTGAGCAGAGCCATCTTCCTCTTCGGTATTGGATTGAAAGGACAATCAAGGCAATCGAAGTCATCAAGCAAACAGCATCCTCTGTTTCCATAGAGTTTCCTTTGCTTTCCATCCTAGTTACGCATTCACAATCGAATCAAACCAAGTATGAATTACTCGATAGCAACCGCCTTAGTATAAACCATAGCCGCCGCAGCAGCCCGCCTTCCAAGGCCTCAAAGCTCGCCATCGAGGGCGACCCGCCCAGACCCCTTACAATCTGCTCGCACGAGGCCCCGCACTCCAACATCCTCTGGACCGTATCCCGCTCGTACCTGGTGAGCGTGCCTGCCGTGGGCCCTCGGGGCCGGCATCGTGCCCCACGCCATCTGCCCGCTCGTGCGATAATCCTCTGCAGAAGTCACCGACAGCAGAGGGAGTTTGTGATGAAGGTTCTTTTGGTCAATGGCAGCCCCAAGGCAAACGGCAACACGGCCCGCGCACTCGCCGAGGTCGCCGAGCAGCTCAACGTCGAGGGCATCGATACCGAGATGTTTCAGCTGGGCGCCAAGCCTATTCGCGATTGCATCGGTTGCGGCCAGTGTGGCAAACTCGATTGCCGCTGCACCTTTGACGACGACGTGGTCAACAAGCTGATTGCCGCCGCCGAGCAGGCAGACGGCTTTGTCTTTGGCTCGCCCGTCTACTACGCGCACCCCAGCGGACGCATCCTCTCGGCTCTCGACCGCGCATTCTATGCCGGCAGCAAGGCCTTTGCGCACAAGCCGGGCGCCGCTGTCGCCGTTGCCCGTCGCGGCGGCACGTCGACCACGTTCGATGTGCTCAACAAGTACTTCACCATCAACCAGATGCCCGTGGTAGCATCCACCTACTGGAACAACGTCTTTGGTGCCATGCCGGGCGAGGCCGCCCAGGACGCCGAGGGCCTTGCCACCATGCGAAACATCGGCAAAAACATGGCCTGGCTCCTGCGTTGCATCGAGGCGGGAAAGGCCGCCGGCATCGAAGCGCCCCAGGCCGATCGCGCTAGGACCAACTTCATCAGGTAGAACGGCGGAACATAGATATGAATATTCAAATTTTCGGGACTAAGAAGTCCTTCGATACCAAGAAGGCCCAGCGCTATTTTAAGGAGCGCCGCATTAAGGTGCAGTTTATTGACCTTAAGGAAAAAGAGATGAGCAAGGGCGAGCTCACGAGCGTGATGCAGGCGGTCGGCGGCATCGACAAGCTGCTCAACCCCAAAGCCAAGGACGAGGAGACGCTCGCACTCATCCAGCACCTCACCCCCAGCCAGCGCTTTGATAAGCTGCTCGAGAACCAGCAGGTTCTGGCCGAGCCCATCGTGCGCAACGGCAAAAAGGCCACCGTCGGTTATTGTCCCGACGTGTGGGGAGCCTGGGAGTAGCCTGTGTTATTTGTCGGCGCGTGGGTATAAGAGCAGGCGTTTGGCATAAGATTCAACTGTAAGCCATGTCTAACAAAGGAGGGCACATGCCCAACAAACCCGTGAAGATCATCATGCTTACCGGATACCTCGGTGCCGGCAAGACCACGCTGCTCAACCACATCCTCGCCAACGACGGCGGCATCCGCGCCGCCGTGATCGTCAACGATATCGGCGAGATCAACGTCGACGCCAGCCTCATCGCCGACGGCGGCCTTTCCGAGACCGACGACCTTATCCCGCTCACCAACGGCTGCATCTGCTGCACGCTTTCGGACGATCTGGCCAACCAGCTGCAGGGCATCGCCGATTCGGGCAAGTTCGACTACATCATCATCGAGGCCTCGGGTATTTGCGAGCCCATCCCCATCGCCTACACCATCTCGAGCTTCTGCGACGAGGCCAAGGTGGGCGGCGAGCCCAAGCTCGCGCTCGACAACATCGTGGCCGTGGTCGACTGCGCCCGCATGTACGACGAGTTCAACGGCGGTCGCGACCTGCTAGCCGAGGATATCGACGAGGACGACATCGAGAGCCTGCTCATCCAGCAGATCGAGTTTTGCTCCACGCTGATTCTTAATAAGACTGACACCGTCACCCCCGAGCAGATTGCCGAGCTCAAAGCCATCGTGCGCAGCCTGCAGAAGGACGCCGTGATTGTCGAGGCTCAAAACGGCGAGGTCCCCATGGAGGAGCTGCTCGATACCGACCGCTTCGACTTTATGCGCGCCTACAACTCCGCCGCTTGGATCGAGGCCATGGAGCATCCCGAGGAGCACGATGACCCCGAGGTGCTCGAATACGACATCGAGACCTTTGTGTACTCGCGCCGCAAGCCGTTCGACCTGCAGAAGTTCACCGATTTTGTTGAGCAGGAGTGGCCCGACGAGGTCATCCGCGTCAAGGGTCCGCTGTGGCAGACCGGCAATCCGGACATGTGCTACATGTTTGAGCAGGCCGGCCACCAGATGCGCCTGATGGAGAACGGTCTGTTTGTCGATTCTGCGCCCGAGGGCGAGAAGCAGAAGATTATCGACGAGAACCCCGAGATCATGCAGATTTGGGACGACGAGACGGGCGACCGCATGACGAGCCTGTGCATCATCGGCCGTCATATGGACAAGGACGCGCTCATCGCCGCGCTCGATGCCTGCCTGACCGACTGGCACCGCGCCTAGGCTATCGAAGCGAGCATTTTCTGCCCACGTAACCGCCAAACCACCACGAAGGTGCCTGTGTCCCCTTCGTGGTGGTTTTTCATTCTGAGCCAAGGAGATTCATGTTCAATATCGTGCTGTATGCGCCCGAGATTCCGGCCAATACGGGCAATATCGGCCGTACCTGCGTGGTCACCGGTACCCGCCTGCATCTGGTGGAGCCGCTGGGCTTTTCGCTCGATGACAAGACGATACGTCGCGCCGGCCTGGGCTACTGGCAAAACTTGGACGTGACCACCTATACCGGCTGGAAGGATTTCCTGGCGTGCAACGGCCTCTCCTCCGCCGACGAGCGCCTGCATCTGCTGACCAAAAAGGCGCGCCGAACCTATGCGCAAAGTACCTACCGCGACGGTGATTATTTGGTCTTTGGCAGCGAGAGCTCGGGCATTCCCGAGCCACTGCTTGCCGCGGCGCCCGAGCGCTGTGAGCGCATCCCGATGCTGCGCGATTGCGACTCACTCGATAACGCCGAGGCTTGGGAAGCCCACGAGGAATCGCTCGGACATACCGAAGACAGCCACGAGGCCATCCTTCGGCAGGATATCTGCGGCAACTTCGTCAACCCGGACGACTACCGCATCAGCGCACTCAACCTCTCCAACAGCGCCGCCATCGTCCTCTACGAGGCCCTGCGCCAAACAGGCTTTCCGGGAATGTGACAAAGGGACAGTCTCGTTGTCATATCGGACAATTGTCACATTGACACCCTTCAAACGAAATCAGCGATGCCCGCTATTGCAACGTAAGGCATCGCGATAGCGGGCATTCAGCTGAATCAGTAATTTGATTTCAAAGGTAGATATTAATCTTCGAATTCGACATTGACCCTTACGTCTGAACCACAGAACGTCGACACCTGCTTTTTCACCAGTTTTACTGCACGTTCATCAGATTTTTCCAGCATGCCACTTTCTTGAACCTTTTGCCTCTGGTCCTTATCAGCCTGCTGAAGCAATTTATTTAAATCGTCCGTACTGACCTGATTCCAATTAAGAAAACCATTGTCCTCAACGTACTTTTTAAGCGAGTTCGGATCCGTTGACAACGTCACGATCTCGGAATGCGGAAGCGTAACATTAACAGATTTTATTACCGACTCGTTGTTTTTCGAACGATGGACTTTGACCTTCAGGTTCTCATCGTCTACGTTCAGGCCGATATCCGCCTTGCCATCGATTGTCGCTACATATCGCTTAGTAGTAAATGGGTTGTTAAAACCAAACAGATTCCCTGCATCGTCAATATATAGAACCTGAGTAAAATCGTATTCGTAGGTAAGCAACTTCGTTACCGGCTTAATTTCTTCCCGAATCGAATCATCGCTTATAACGGTCTGATCGCGCATCAACCACAGGTACACGCAGCCGCCGCAAGCTGCAATCAAGCCTAACGCCAATAGGGCGACAATTATCTTCTGGCCAATTGTTTTAAACGGATTGGAAACGCTCATTTAGCCCTTGTCCTCCAGTTGTCCTCAGGGTAATTACGGACTCAATTCATTTATATTGGGTTTTGATGTCAACCAATTCAGAAAGGAAGGACTTAAATCCAACATAATATAAATACACATTCATACGTTAATTTAATACCTATTCTGCTGCACGTAACTTTAGAAAGATTGGGGCACAGACCATAGGCCGGCACCCCAATCCATACATAGGCATCATAACGCGTTGATCATTCGATCATATGCCCATGTTAATCAACTGAAACGCTGACGTCCATCCGCTGATCTCGGTCGCTATATCCGATCATCAGTTCCCGTCCCTTTTTATCCTTTGCGCAAAAACTGCTGTCATACGAATATTCGATGTTCTTGTATCCCTTTTTCTTGCAAGCTTTGATGTATTTGCCGTACCCATCATGATCGATGCCAAATGCGACAAACGAAAGGCAGTCTTTTTCGTCTAACGACGTATAAACAATAGGGCAGTCAGGCTTCGGCAAGGATTTTGCAAGGGCTTTTGTTGGCCAGTCATACGCCTTGACACCGCCCTTTGATGAAGTCGTATAGGTTTTCGACTTGAAACTATAGTACTCGAGATATATCTTTCCATCGCCGCCTAGATAGGCAATAGTCGCCACTGAAGGCTCCATCAGGTCATATTGATTCTGCTGGGCATTGGCGACATAGTCGCCATGGGTAATGCACGGAACGCTATCAACCGATTCTCGCTTCTCGACGATTCGCTGGCTATCCGCCGTCATTTTCAGCGTTGAATAATCGTGCGCAGCCTCATCTTCATCAAAAACGTCAGTAAACAGAAGTTTCTGTTCGTCAGTCAACTCCCCTTTCGGCTCAAACTGAATAGTGAACTGAGCAATATCGAAGCTCGATTTGTTGTCATATTCAAATGTCATCATCTCGACGCCATCAACAACGCCTTCTGAGACACTCCAGTTTAGTTGATCGATTTTTACTGAATCCTTCTTACCTGGCTTTGGCTTCTTTCCACTTTTCTTAGTCGCTGCAAATGCGCATGTCGGACTCCAGCCGCGACCCGTAATTCCGAGTGGTAGAGAAATGCCGATTAGTGCCGCCGCGCTAAAAGCCAGAACTGCCGTAAATAACTTTTTCTTCATTACATATCCCTTGGTAGTCGTTTAACCTCCCCCTCGTCAAATAGCAGACGAATTGGCGACGCGGTGGCATTATTTGATTCAAGGGCGTGAACTGGATAAACATCGAGGGAAGGAGTGGGCCCTGTGCAATAAACTCCCCTCGTCAAAATGTCTAGCTAAAGAGGACGGGCAAACGGCGAACGGTCATATCCGTTCGCGTCCGCCCGTCTCCAACGATCAAACGTCGATGCGCTAACGTTCAAAAGCATTGCGGCCTCTTGCCTCGTAACCTCACCTCCTTCGAATGATTTGATGACATCGCGGTAGCTATCCGGACGTTCGAGCGTCGGTCTCCCAAATCTCACACCCCGCAGACGCGCCGACGCGATACCCTCCGCCTGGCGCTGCTTTATGTTTTCGCGCTCCACCTGAGCCACGTAGCTCAAAACCTGAAGCACTAGATCGGCAATAAAAGTCCCCGTAATTCCATTGGGCTGTTCGCGTGTATCAAGCAATGGCATATCGAGCACCACAATGGCAACGCGTTTGTCCGTCGTTAGGCGACGCCATTCATCGAGAACTTCACGGTAGTCGCGACCCAATCGATCGATACTCTTAATCACCAGAACGTCCCCTTCGCGCAGACGACGAAGAAGACGTCGGTACTGAGGACGCCTGAAGTCCTTTCCACTCGCTTTGTCAGCATAGATCAAATTCGTTTGGACCGGAAACCGCTCCAGCGCGTCCAGTTGGCGATCCAGGTTCTGATCTGCTGACGAAACTCGAGCATACCCATAGATTCTATTTTTCATGATTGCCCCTATCAGCCGCACGATGGCAGCTTCAGCTCATCTGAGAGCCCACTCACAATAGGGCGTGTAAATTTCGCGAATGGGTTGAACCCATTTTCGGGCTCCAACGTAAGCTATTCAAGCACCGCTTCGATAACGCACGACGCCAACCTTATGCTTTGAAATGAAATTAATCGTTTTTAATTGAGATTAACTAGAATAAAATGAAATTAACCCGAGACGCTAAAGGAGGGCATTGTGGAATATCTCGAGAACCCGTTTACCCCTAGCTTTGGCGAGGTTCCTGCCCATCTCGCTGGCAGACAACAGATTATTCGGGATTTGGACCGTGCCTTCTTGAGCCAGCGCAGGCGCCCAGAATTGACCTCGATCTTCTCAGGCGCGCGTGGAACCGGCAAAACCGCCCTCATGTCGTCGCTCGCAACAAGGGCGGAATCCCACGGCTGGATAGCCGTAAAGACGACCGCGCTCCCGGGAATGCTTGAGGAAATCGAACTCGGGACGAAACGCGCCGCAGCCCATCTCATCGACTCGTCCAGCCGCTTCGAAGTCACCGGTCTCGGAATTGCACCGCTCGGCAGCATCGAGGTCAATCGCGTTCACGATGCCTCAACCTGGCGTTATCGCATGAGCGACATCATCGACCAGCTCAACGAGGCGGACACCGGTCTGCTCGTCACGGTTGACGAGGTAGACCCGACACTCGACGAAATGATTCAGCTCGCAGCGACGTATCAGCACTTTGTGACCGATGGGAAACGCGTCGCGCTGCTCATGGCGGGACTTCCCAACAACGTCTCGACGTTGCTGAACCACAAGACGGTCTCGTTCCTTCGCCGCGCCCAACAATATCATCTGGGTCGCATTGCCGACTATGACGTGCGCGAGGCCTTGATTCGCACAATCCAGGAAAACGATCGCCTGGCAGATGCTGAGGGAATCGATAGAGCCGTTCGCTCGATCTCCGGTTTTCCCTTCCTATTGCAACTCGTAGGCTATCGTGCCTGGGATCTCACAAGCGATTCGAAGGAAATCTCGTCACGCGACTTTGACCTGGGAATCAAAATCGCGCGCGACGAGATGGACGACCGAATCCTCGCGGCAACCTATCGGGAACTCACTGCAGAGGACAAGCGATTCCTCATCGCCATGCTCGATGACGAGGAAGAGTCCACCACCGCTGATCTTGTCGAGCGCCTCAAGCGTTCGCCACAGCAGGTCTCCCGCTACCGACGCCGCATGATAGACGCCGGCATCATCGGAGAACGCGGACGCGGAATCGTCGCTTTTGAATTGCCGTTTTTCCGTGACTATCTCGCCGCTCAGTGCGTGAAATAGGCATCAATGCGACAAAGGGACAATCCCTTTGTCGCATCGTCTATAGATAGCGGCCCGTAACGCTCTTGGAGCAGGCTGCGATATCGCCCGGCGTGCCGGCGCAGACGATTTGCCCGCCGGCATCGCCGCCGCCCGGGCCCATATCGATCACGTAGTCGGCGTTACGGATAAGGTCGAGGTCATGCTCAATCACGATAACCGTGGCGCCCTTGGCAACAAGGCCATCAAACACACTCAGCAGTACCTGAACATCGAGCGGATGCAGGCCGATGGTGGGCTCGTCGAACACGAATACGGCATCGTCCTGCACGCGGCCCATCTCGCTCGCAAGCTTAAGTCGCTGCGCCTCGCCGCCCGAGAGCGCCGGCGTGGGCTCGCCGAGCGTCAGGTAGCCCAGCCCCAGGTCGTGCAAGGTCTGCAGGCGCGCCTGGACTTTCTTGAGTCCCACCGTGGCGTCGAGGGCCTCGTCCACACTCATGTCCATGAGCTGCGGCAACGTGAGCGAGCTGCCGTCCTTGCCCTCGCGATGGATATGCAAGGCGGCATCCGCATAACGCGAGCCGCGACATGCAGGACAGACGATCTCGACATCGGGCAAAAACTGCACGTCAAGCGATATCGAGCCCGTACCATCGCACGTGGGGCAACGCAAGGCACCGGTGTTGTAGCTAAAGGCACCCGCCTTATACCCTGCCGCCTTGGCCTCGGGCGTACGGGCGAAGGCGCGGCGCAGCTCATCGTGGATGTCGGCATAGGTCGCCACCGTCGAGCGTACGTTGGCGCCAATGGGCGTGGCGTCAATCAGGTTGGCACGCGCGATACCCTCGGCATCGACCCAACGCACGTGCCTGGGCAGGCGCTCGCCGGCTGCCTGCGCTTTGAGTGCCGGGATGAGCGTCTCGAGCACCAATGTCGTCTTACCCGAGCCTGAAACGCCCGTTACCGCGACAAGGCGGCCACGCGGGATATCGACTTCGAGCGGCTTGACGGTATGGATGGCATCGGTCGCCATGCGGATATGGCCTAGGTCGAACATTTCGTCGTCAGCCACCTGCGGGCGCAAGCGCTTGGGGTCCGAGCGCAAGAACGGCGCGATGCGGCTACCCTGCGATTGTTCGACCTCGTCCACCGTACCAGCGGCGATTACATGACCGCCGCCTGCTCCGGCAACGGGGCCCATCTCGACCAGATAGTCGGCTTCTGCCAGCACGCGCGTGTCGTGGTCGACAACAACCACGGTGTTGCCGTCGTCCACCAGATCGCGCATCACGCCCACCAGGCCATCGACATTGGCAGGATGCAAGCCAATCGAAGGCTCGTCCAGCACATACAGCACGCCCGTCGATCGGTTGCGCACCACGCGGGCAAGCTGCACGCGCTGGCGCTCACCCGTCGACAGCGTGGCACCGGCGCGGTCGAGCGAAAGGTAATCGAGGCCCAGGTCGACCAGGCGGCGGGCCGTGCTCAAAAACGAATCGCAGATGTCCCCGGCCATGGGCCGCATCTCGATCGGCAAGGATGCAGGCACCCCGCGCACCCACTCAATCGCCTCGCCCAGCGTCATGCCCGCCGCCTGCGCCAGATTGATACCGCGCACCTGGGGCTGGCGCGCGGCGTCGGAAAGACGCGTGCCGCCGCAGTCACGGCACGGCCCCTCGCGCAAAAAGCGCGCCACGCGCTTAAGTCCCTTGTCGTCCTTAACCTTGGCGAGCGCATTCTCGACAGTATAGACGGCGTTGTAATAGGTAAAGTCGAGCGGCGTGGCGCCCTCACCGTTTTTGGGAACGTAGAGGATGTGCTTCTTGACCGCCGGGCCATGGAACACGATATCGCGCTCGGCGGGCGTGAGCTGGCTAAACGGCACGTCAGTGCGCACGCCCATCTCGCCGGCCACCTGCTTCATCAGATCCCACATGAGCGTGCCCCAGGGAAGCACCGCACCCTCGTTGATGCTCTTTGATTCGTCGGGCACCAGGCTCGCTTCGTCCACCTCGCGCATAACGCCGGTACCGCCGCAGGTAGGACACGCGCCGCCGCTGTTAAAGGCAAGGTCCTCGGCACCCGGCGCGTAGAACCCGTGGCCGCATGCGGGGCACGTGAGCGACAGACCCGCGGCCACGTTAAGGCTCGGTTCCACACGCGTCCCGCAATGCGGGCACACGTGATGGGCGCAACGGCTAAAGAGCAGGCGCAGGCTGTTGTTGAGCTCGGTCATGGTGCCAAACGTGGAGCGCACACCTGGCACGCTGGGGCGCTGATGCAGCGCGAGTGCCGCCGGCACGTGCAGCACCTCGTCCACCTGAGCGTGTTCGGCCTGCGTCAGGCGACGGCGGGTATAGGTGCTGAGCGCCTCCAGATAACGGCGCGAGCCCTCGGCATACAGAACCCCCAGCGCCAGCGAGCTCTTGCCCGAACCCGACACGCCGGCAATACCCACGAGCCTTCCCAGCGGAATATCGATATCGATGTCCTTGAGGTTGTGAACACGCGCGCCGCGCACCTCAATAGCACTTGGTTGTTGCGACACCGTCATCGCTCCCCTTCCTGTTAGCCGAACGTAGCAAAGGGACTGTCCCTTTGTCACGTTACTCACACTGTGCCTGCCTGCGCCAGTCTTCGCGGGTCAAATACGTAAAGTACTCGGTACGCACATCGTCCATGAGCTCGCAGGGCACGTCGCGTTCAACGTGATGAGGCACGAAGCCACATTTTTGCTGAACGCGTAGCGACTTGTTATTGCCCTCGTAGTATCCGCACCAAAGTGCCTTGCAGCCAAGTGTTTCGAACGCATAGCGCTGCACGGCTCGCACCGCTTCGGGAGCAAAGCCTCGACCCCAGAACGGCTTGGCGATCCAATACCCCACCTCGAACTCGAGTCCGCCTCTTTGGCTGTTCGACTCGCAGCGAGGCGGCATGAGCCCGATGCTGCCCACGGGCTCGTCTGCCTCAGCCAGGCAAATGGCAAAGGTATGGGGCGCCGCAAAGACCGTCCGAATGATCTCCCTGCTCTCCTCAATGCTTCGATGGGGCGGCCAACCCGCAGCCGGCCCCACGTCCGGATCGCTCGCATATGCAAACAGGCTCGCCGCATCCGTCTCGCGCCACGGACGAAGCGTCAAACGCTCGGTATGAATCACCATGTTTTGACCTCTCTCAGACATCGATGTGACAAAGGGACAGTCCCTTTGTCACATTACTCGTGCCATAAAACACGATCGTGAATGTATTTGCCCAGCATAGGCACGCTAAACCGGACGAGGCCGTATCCGGCAGCCTCGATGACGCGCTCGCGAATCAGGCTTGCGCGATATTTACTCGCCCAGCTCTGGGTACGGTCGCAGCGCTCAATGATATCCGCCATGCGCGTCGGCTTGTCCTCGTCAACCGCCATAGCCTCGATAAAAAGGCGCTGTGGACTGCGCAGCCCGTAATACAGAGGCGCGTCAACCGCTTCGTAGAACTCAGAGACGGCATCCGCATGGCCATCCTCGACATCGCGCCTTTCGATGACTTGCGAGCCACGCCGGACAGCAGACCGCCACATGTAATATCCCACCAGCTGAACCATATAGGGATGCCCCATGCTCTTGTGCGCTGCAAGGTCCGCCGTCTCCGCATCAACGCAAAGACCGGCACACTCGACCGTCTGGATATACGAATCGCGCACCTTGGGCAAAGAAATCGCCCCCAACGTACGCTGCTGGGCACGTCGCAAAAACGTCACGCTCGGCTCTTCGAGCAGATCGTCAACCATGCTGGGCAAGCCGGCAAAGACCAGCGCAAGACCGCGCTGGTCGCTATCGGGCAAGCCCGTGGCATCCTGGTCTCCGAGCACCTGCTGATAGAGAACGGCAAGAGCCGCCAGTTCCTCGATAGACGCAGATTGAGCCTCGTCAATCGCAAACAGAATACCCTTGCTTGGGCCGAGTTTCTTGAGGCGTTCGTTGACCAGCCCTCGCAACGTCTCGCCTTTTGCCCGCGCCGCCTCAACCGACATCCGTCCAAACGATGGGCCAAACTCCATTGACGTCACAACGAGCTTATTCGAGCGGAGTGCGTCGGCCAAGCGGTCGCATAAACCAAGCGAAGCGGAATCGGAGACAACCGCCCATCCGTGCTCGCTGGCCAGACGTTGCAGCTCCCTTAGGAGAACCGTCTTGCCGCAGCCGCGGTTTCCCGTAATGAGCATGAGCCTGCCCGGCGCTCCCGCGCCGTTATCGAGCCCTTCCTCAAAATCTTCGATGACTGACTCGCGACCGATGAGTATCGGAGGTCGCTTACCAGCCGTGGGCTTAAAGGGATTTGGATTCATGTCGGCCTCCTCGGATTGGCAAACGCCGCCTATAGTTATACCAACTTATACCGAGTTATACCAACAGCAGGTGACAAAGAGGCCGCCCTTCTATCACCTATGGCCGAAAAACTCGGCGTCTGCTGCTCGCCAGGGGCGGAAGGTGGTGGGATCGATCTTTACGTGCGCCGCGGCGGGTACGTCGTACCATTTGACCGTGTAACCGGCGCCGTGAGAGCAAAAGACCGAATCGGGCGTGTTGGGCAGATCGGCCTCGGGCTCGTAGGCGGCCGTCTCGATGACGCGCTCGGCATCATGGCAAGCCGCATAACCGGCGAACTCCAGGTACAGATGACCGCGCCCGCTCGTGTAGGCAGCCACCTCCAGCGCGTAATCCTGCACCTCGGATGCCGGCACGCGACCCACAAGCTTCGCCCGGTCGCCCGCCATCGTCGGCGGCTCGTACTCGGCACCCATGCGCGTGGCGTCTGACAACGCCCGGCCCACGCACTCCCCTGGCACCTCGAGCTCAAAGTGGTACCACGGCTCCAACAGTACCGCCGCACCCGCCTCGCGCGCCTGCATCAAACCCTGGCGAATCGCGCGGTATGTTGCCTGACGAAAGTCACCGCCCTCGGTGTGTTTGGCATGCGCGCGGCCGCCCGTGAGCGTAATGCGCACATCGGTGATGGGCGAGCCGGTCAACACGCCCAGGTGATCGCGCTCCATGGCGTTGGTGAGCGCCAGGCGCTGCCAGTTCAGATCGAGCTCGTCAGTCGAGGTAGCGGTACCAAATTGCACGCCTGAGCCCGCCGGCAGCGGCTCAAGGCGCAGGTGCACCTCGGCGTAATGGCGCAGTGGCTCAAAGTGGCCCACACCCTCGACCGGCTGCGAGATCGTCTCCTTATAGAGAATGCCGCCGGACTCAAACTCAATCGTAAGGCCAAAGCGATCGGCCAACACCCGCTGCACGACCTCGAGCTGCACGGCTCCCATCAACTGCAAGTGAATCTGCTCAAGATGCGTATTCCAGCTTACGCCGAGCATGGGGTCTTCGTCCGCCAACTCGGTCAGCGCTTTAAACACCGCATGGACATCGTGTTCGCCCGGCAGCACCGTATAGGTGAGGACCGGCGCAATGACAGGTGCATCGCCCGCGGGCTCCGCGCCCAGGGCATCACCCGGGCGAACGTGTGCGAGGCCCGTCACGGCGCAGATGCCGCCAGCGGCAACTTCCTGGGCAAGCTCATACTTCTCGCCGTTATAGATGCGTACCTGATCGACCTTCTGCTCCCATGCCTCGGCACCGGAACGTCCGTCAATCATCTGTTTGGCATGCAGCGTGCCGCCGGTCACTTTAACCCAAGCCAAGCGCTCGCCACGATCCCCGCGGCTGACACGATAGACGCGCGCAGCAAACTCCGGGAGCCACGCCTGTTCACGCATCAGCGCGCATATGCCATCCAGCAGCTCGTCAACGCCTTGGTCCTTGAGCGCCGAGCCGGCAAAGCAGGGAAAGAGCTTGCGCTCGGCAACCATGCGCGACAGCGTTGCAACAGAAAGCTCGCCCGTCTCAAGAAACTCCTCGAGCGCCGCCTCGTCCAACGCAGCAGCGTCCTCCCGAACGGCACCACCCGCCAGCAGTTCGCTGGCATCCAGGCAGCCCTCGGAAAGACGTTGCCCAAGTTGTGCCAGCAAAACCTCGCGGCCGGGATGCTCCAAATCGATTTTGTTGATATAGATGAACGTCGGAATGTCATAGCGCGCAAGCAGGCGCCACAGGGTTTCGGTGTGCCCTTGTACGCCGTCGTTGGCGCCCACCACCAGAATCGCGTAGTCCAGGGCGCGCAATGTGCGCTCCGCCTCGGCAGAAAAATCGACATGCCCCGGCGCATCAACGAGCATGACGTGGGTATCGCCTTGGTCGAGCACGGCCTGCGACGAGAAAATCGTAATGCCGCGCTCGCGCTCGATCGCGTTAGTGTCCAGATGCGAATCGCCATCGTCCACGCGGCCGCGCTTGCGAATGCGACCCGCGTTGAACAACATGGCCTCGGCCAACGTTGTCTTGCCGGCATCGACATGCGCCAAGATTCCAACGACAGCTTGCTTCGACATGGCTCTCCTCTTATTGCAAGCCCATCGCACGCGGCAACGGGCGCTCTCGTTCCACACTGGATGATACAATTTACGGGCCGGCGGGCGAAGCGGGCCCTATCCCCCGACCGAGCTCATCGCCCCGCGTTGCCGCGCAGCGATTTTCGTAGGTTCGCGCCTTGCGAAAGCCGGCACCTCCCCTTTTTGTCTGCCCGGGTTCATCTGGAACGGCAGCGACGCGAGCCCCACAACAACGCGTTTTGCCAAAAAATGGCCCCACCCGGGGCCATTTTCATTTAGATGGAGTGTTGGTATGCGCCTGGGCGCTTATGCCTCGCGCAGCCAGTCGAACGCAACACGCGGCGTGCCGTCCGACACATGGATAATGCCGGCACGCTCGAATCCCGCCTTGATGCTCGCACGCTGCATGGGCAGATTGTCCTGATGCGTGTCGATGCGCAGGTGATCGGCACGCTCTTTGGCAAAGGCGAACATCGCAGCCGCGATACCGTGCACGGTGCCGTCGGATGCCACACGGTGCAGCACGGCGTACGGAGTGTCGCTGCGCCACCGACCGTCCTCAATTACGTCATAGCACTCGTCCGGACCCGGTAAAAAGGCAAACGTCGCTACCACGTGACCGTCAACTTCGCACACATAGCTGCCACCAGCGGCGATATCGGCAGCCAGCTGCTCGGCCGAAGGCGTGCCCTCGGGCCACTGCGTGGCGTTGCCATGCGCGCGCATAAAAGCGCGGGCCGCGTCATAGATAGCCATGACGGCGGGAATGTCGGTATCGAGGGTTTTTCTGATCATCACGCGGCGACCTCACGTTTATTGGTATCACTTTGATTGAGCAATGATACCAGCGTTTGAAGAGGGGCGCGAAGCAGATGGGGAGCAAAAAGCGAGCCGCCTGGTCAAAGGCAAAGAGCGAGTTTTTGGGCGCTGCCACCGGCGGCGATATGAGCGATCTGTTTGCGCGCGAAGACGAGCGCCGCGACGCACTAGACGCCGAGCGCGATGAAGCCTGGCGCTACAAGTCGTGCGAACGCAAAAACCGTTACGACACGCGCGCCGAGGCCGAGGCAGTTATGGCCGACTGCGAAAACCGCGGGCGGCGCGGCCTTGCCTGCTACAAATGCGAATACTGCGGCGGATGGCATCTGACGTCGCACCCCTGGAAATAGACCCCGCATCGGCACGGCGCTGGCGAAGCGCCGGCCATCGCACGCAAGCTACGGGCGCGGCGGCACCAAAACATCGTAGCGAACGGCCTTGCCCGCAAGCTGATAGCTCGGCTCAACGCCGGCAAGCAGCGGCCCCTTCACCGGCCGTTTGATAACGACCTTGCGCGGCCGCACTGCAAGCGCAGCTTTAACCAGCGTCTCCTCATCGGCACACGGCTGTTCCAGATGGTGCAAGAGCTGGAACTTCTTTTTGACCGCCGCGCTCTTGGTGCGCTCAGGAAACATGGGGTCCAGATACACCACGTCGGGAGCCGCGAGCTCGCCCTGCCCGATCAGCTCAGCTACATGGCGAAGGCCGGCGATGCTGTCCTCGCCCGCATGCAAGCGCATTCGTGCCACGGCTGTCGCAAGCGCCGGATCATCTGTCGCGCGATCCAAGGCATCCTTGAGAAGCGCCGCGATCACGCAATCCTGTTCATACAGATCGACGGTAAAGCCCGCGGCCGCCAGCAGCAGCGAGTCCTCGCCAAAGCCTGCTGTGGCATCAATCGCCCATGGTTGTTCGATGCCTTTTGTGCGCGCAGCCTTTACCAACAGCTCTTGCTGCAGACGACCCTGCTTGAGCCGTGGAAGCATGCGGCCAAAATCGGCACGCAACTCCATCGTGCCGTCGGTGAGCGTAAGGCCCTCGGACGTCCGCACGAGCTCGAGCCCAGCAGCCCGAGCAACAGAAAAGGGATCGACGACGCCCATGGACACTCCTTAGCAAACAAAACGAATACGTGAGCGCCACCTCAGTTGGCACCCAACCGTCCGTTATTGTCCCACATGCGACATGGTCCACAGCATCCCAATGCAAAGCACAGCCATCAATACCGTGCACACGGCAGCGATCACAGAATCACTCATGCGCCTTCCCAGCGACCGCGGCTCATCCACTTGCTTGACTCCGTACATCATGGCTCCTCCTTCGGTCCAGCTCTTACCATGGCCTCATCATCGCAGCGCCGCGCATGCGCTGCCATCGATTTGACTTACGTCCAGCTTTCCTTTTTGAAAGGTTGAACCGTGCAGGCAAGAGACGCTTTCAGGCGCATGCATCGCCGCGTTGAACTACAATGTGCTTCACCATATGTGCAGCACATAGGGCGCGCCAGGTTGGCGTACTCGTATCGAAAGGACCAGCCATGAGCTTCACTCGCAAGACTCTCAAAATCCTTGCCCTGATTTATTTTGTTCTGGGCATCGCCAGTCTCGTCATTGGAATCGCCGGCATCGCGACCGGCAAGTTCGAGTCCACCTACGGATCGAACGCCATGCTCGCCGCGGCCGTGATTATCGCCAAGGGCCTCATCGATCTTGCCGCGGGCGTTGCGGGCATCAAGGGTGCCAACAAGCCTTCGCAGGTTGACGGCGCGTTTAAACTCGGTATCGTTGCTGCAGTCGCCACGCTTGCCCAGGCGGTGCTCACGCTTCCCGCGTTTGGCGGCGACGCCATCAACTTTGGCGCCTTTGTCATCGTGGTGTACGACCTGTTCTTTGTTCAGCAGGCGCACGCCGTTAAGGCCGAAAACAAGGACCGCCTGTAAGCGCTCGCTTCTCATAACCTCTGCAGCCAAGCAACTAAAAAGGGCCGATCGCGCATCTCCGCGGTCGGCCCTTTACGTTTGCCCAGATAAAACCTGCCAAAATAAACCTGTCCCTATTTGGTAGGTGTTAGCTGTGACGGTACTCGGCGATGATGAAGTCGATATCGGTCTGAAGGGTTTCCAGGTTTGCCAGGCGCTCTTTGTCGGCAGGGCGCGTGCGGTAGTAGTAGGGCGTCATCTGGAACACTGCCTCGATATCGGCCTGCGTCTGGAGGGTGATAGAAGCTGTCACCCGCTGCGTTCCGATTAACTCGAGCTCGGTGGTCTGCGGCAGCTTCTCGTCGTTAAGGTACGGCGTATCGTAGAGCACCTCCTTGAGCCCAAAGAGATGACGGGCACCCGGCACCACGGTGTAGAGAAAGCCCTCGGGTGCCAGCACGCGGGCAAACTCGCGCTCGTTAAAGGGGGCAAAGAGCTCGGTCACCATATCGAAGGCACCATCGGCCACGGGGATATCCTTCATGTTGGCCACGAAGTAGGTCGCATCGCCGCGCTTGGCGGCAAGGCGCACCATCTCTTTACCCAGGTCAAAGCCATAAGCATCCACGCCCGGTACCGCGCCCATGGCACTGGTGTAGTAGCCCTCGCCGCAGCAAATATCGAGCAGCGTCATGGGGCCATTCGCAGACGTTGCACGCCCAGACACCTGCTCGCGCACCAGCTCGACCATTGCGTCGCGCAACGGCGCATAGTATCCGCGGTTCAGAAAGTCACGACGGCTGCGCGCCTGCGACTTGGGATCGCCCATGGAGTCGCCGCTCTTGGACGAGCGCAGCAGATACAGATAGCCCTCGCGCGCACGGTCAAATCGATGTCCGCCCGCGCATGCAGCACCGCGCTCGTCGTCCACCAATGGCTTATGGCAAACGGGACACAACAACATGGCAACTCCTTAGCGCGAACAACACAACGCCCACCATTGTCGCACGCCTCCCCCGCCTCGTCATTGGGGACGTTCTTGTTCGACTAGTCATTTAAGAACGTCCCCAATGACTAGTCTGAAGGAGTGTCCCCAACTGCCGGCAGAAAAGGAACGTCCCTAAGTGCCGACTAGTCGATTAGGAGTATCATCGTCTGCGCAAATAAGCACGAAAGAGCATATTAGAGATTGAGAGCGTATGGCAGACACCGCATCTAAGCACATTGACATGACCACCGGCTCGCTGTGGCGCAATATTCCCCTGTTCGCCTTCCCCGTGGCCGCCACGAGCATCTTGGAGCAGCTATCGAACCTCATCGCCACGGTCATCATCGGTAACTTCTCAGGCGACCAGGGAACCCTCGCCATGGCGGCGGTCGGCTCCAATGTTCCGCTTACCAGTCTTATGCTCAACCTGTTTATCGGCATGTCGCTTGGCTCCAACGTGGTCATTGCCAACGCTATCGGCCGCAACGATCAGAACATGGTCAAACGCGCCGTCCATACCTCGATTTTAATGGCGCTCGTGGGCTTTGTCGTCATCGCCCTGGGCGAGATCTTTGCCGAGCCCATGCTCGCCACGCTCAACGTTCCCGCTGAGACCATGCCGCTCGCCTCACTCTACCTACGCGTCTTTTTGCTGAGCATGCCCTCGATTTTGCTTTACAACTTTGAGGCCGCGATCTTCCGCTCCGTCGGCATCACCCGCATGCCGCTGCAGGCGCTTGCCGTGTCCACCGTCCTCAGCATATGCCTGGACCTCGTCTTTGTCCCCGTACTCCACTGGGGTGTGGCGGGCGTCGCCATCGCCACCGCCATCGCCTACACCGTCAGCGCCGCGACGCTCTTTATCCGCCTGCTCAAGACCGACTCCGTCGTCCGCGTCACCCCACGCGACTTAGGCTTAGACCCCGTCGCCCTCAAGCGCATCGTCAAGATCGGCCTGCCCGCCGGCATCCAAAGCGCCGTCTTTGCCGTCGCCAACATCATCATCCAGTCTGCCATCAACAGCCTGGGCACCGAGGTCATGGCGGCTTCGAGCGCCGCCATGAGCCTGGAGTACGTGTGCTACAACCTGCTCAACAGCTTTAGCCAGGCTTGCACCACCTTTGTGGGACAAAATCACGGCGCCCGCCAGATCGACCGCTGCACCAAGACGCTCAAGGTCTGCCTGGTCGAAGGCGGTATCGTTGCACTCACCACGATCATCGTTATTGTCGGCCTGGGACGCGAGATCCTATCGCTGTTCAACAGCGATCCCAACATCGTCTCGATCGGCTATATCCGCGTGTGTTCGATCTTCCCGGCGTACGCCTTTAGCATGTTCTACGAAAACATGTCAGGCTACCTGCGCGGCTTTGGTATCTCGCTCACGCCCGCCCTCATCACCATGATCTGTGTCTGCGGCATCCGCTTCTATTGGGTGTTCTGCGTGTTCCCGCACTTCCGCACCTTTGCGAACATCATGATGGTCTACCCCATCAGCCTGGGCACCACGGCGTTCTTTATGGTCGTGGCGGTATTGCTCTGCCATCCGGCACACACCTACCGTCTGACGCAAGCCAAAGCGACAGCCCGCTAATCACCACACTCAACGCCACGCTAGTCATTAATTGACAATATGCGAGCTCATATAGTCGATAAAGTGCCTCGTGGCGATAGGCATGGTGTCCCAGCTGCGCCAGGCTGCCACTACGTCACGCGAGGGAGCGTGCACGATGGGACGCACGCGAATATCGGCCCTCATGCCCTCGACGGTACGGCGATACAGCATACTCACGCCTAGGCCCTCCTCCACCATCGCCATGATGGTGTAGTCATCGGTCACCTCGCTCGTCACGTGCGGCGACAGCCCATGCGCCGCGAATGCATCGAGCACCAGGCTCTGTTCGCCCTCATCCAGCAGCACAAACGGCTCGGATGCCAGGTCGGCGAGCGTCACTTTCTCCTTTGCCGCCAGCGGATGTGTAGCCGGCAACAATGCCACCAACTCGTCGTGATAGACCACGCGTTTCTCGAGCCCGGCGGTAAATCCGCGCGCCGTAAAGCAAAAGTCGACCACGCCATCGTGGACCCACTGGGCGTTGCGCGTGTAATCGCCCTGCTTGAGGGTAAAGTGCACGCCCGGATGCAAGGTCCCAAAATCACGGATCACACGCGGCAACACGGTACGGCTCACATTGGTAAACGTCGCAATGCGAATGTCGGTCGACGAAAGCCCCAGCAACTCCTGACGCTTACCCTCAAGCTCGGCCTCGGCCGTTACGATCTGGCGCAGATACGGTAAATACTGTTTGCCGTCGCGCGTAAGCGAGACGCCTTGCTTGCCGCGCTCGATAATCGTGGTGCCCAGCTCGCGCTCGAGCGCCTTGACGGCCTGGCTCACCGCGCTTTGCGTATAGCCCAGCTCGTCGGCCGCGCCTTTAAGGCTGCCGCAATCGACCACCATACATACAATCTGATACCGCGATGCCATCGTGCCTCCACATCAAGGTAGCCATAAAACGTTTTGCCAGGGCCTTTTCTTCCAACATTAGTATTTCTTAATCATACTGAAGATACATTCGCTTTACTACATCCACATCTGGGAGCAGAATCCTTTTTGCGAAACCGTTCTGTAACAAAAGGAGTCCCATGGATCGCAAAAAAGCAATCGCGCTCTCGTTTTCCGTTCCCGTCGCATGGGGCTTTTCGTACCCCCTCATGAAGATCGGCATGGACAGCATGAACGCCACGAGCATCGTCGCGCTGCGCTGCATCATCGCCTTTGCGGCCTGCGTGCTGCTCTTCCACAAGCACGCGGTGCGCATCAACCGCGACGTGATGGTTCGTTCCGCCATCATCGGCGCCATCATGGCAACCGAGCTCACCTGCATGTGCTTGGGCTCCAGCCTCACCTCGGCCTCCACCGCCGGCTTTTTGCAGAGCCTGACGGTCGTGATCGTGCCGTTTGCCAACGCGGCCCTGCTGCGTCGCGCCCCCGAGCGCAAGGTGCTCATCGGCACCGCCATCGTCACCTGCGGCATGTTGCTGCTCTCGGGCGCCGACTTTACCAGCCTGAATCCCGGCGCGATCATCATGCTGCTCTCGGCCTTTATCTATGCCGGCCACATTATCGTCGCCAAGCGCTTTGTCGAAGAGGTCGATCCACTGGCCCTGGGCGTTTGGCAGCTGGGCTTCGGCGGCCTGTTCTCGGGTATCGCCGCATGCACCTTTGGCGGCTTTACGCTTCCCAGCACGCCGAACGAGATCGTCGTTGTCGTTGCGCTCGCACTCATCTGCTCCGCCTACGGCTTTATCACCCAGACGCTCGTGCAGCCCCACGTACCTGCCGAGACCACCGGCTTCGCCTTCTCGCTCGAGCCGGTTTGCTCCGCCGCCTTCTCGTTCTTCCTGGTCGGCGAGGTCCTGAGCCCCATCGCCTTCTTTGGCGCCGCCCTCATCCTCACCGGCGTCATGGTGGCAACCGTCGAGCTTCCGCGCCTTCACGCACATGGGCACACTCGCATGGCAGGGGCGCCCGAGCACGTCTCGTAGGCCCCACTTCTCATGCAGCCGCGTCATAAAGGTCTCTGGGCGCCTTTACAATAGATGCCAACAAAGCATCTACCCTAAAGGAGTTCCATGGACGCTGCAACTCGCGACCGCAACATAGCAACTTGGTTGGGCGATGCGCCGCAGCCGGTACGTGACACTACGGACCAGCTGCTCGAGCGCATCGCCCTTCTGCGTGCCGAGCAGACCATCTACCCGGCACAAGACGACATCCTCAATGCCCTCGCCTTTACGCCAGCCGACCAGGTCAAGGTTATCATCCTGGGCCAAGACCCCTATCACGGACCCAACCAGGCCATGGGGCTGTCGTTCTCGATCCCCGCGACGCAAACCAAGTTGCCGCCGAGCCTGCGCAACATCTATAAGGAACTCAACGCCGATCTGGGCTGCCCCATTCCCGCCACGGGAGATCTAACCCCCTGGGCACAACAGGGCGTCCTGCTTCTCAACACGACGCTCACCGTGCGCGAGCATGCCGCGAACTCACACGCCAAGCTGGGCTGGAGCACGCTCACCGACTACATTATCGAACGCTGCTGTCAGCTGCCCCAGCCGGTCGTCTTTTTGGCATGGGGCCGCTTTGCCCAGCAGATGGTTGAGGGCAAGCTCGCCGCGACTGGCACGGGCAAGACAACCGGCAAGTTCTGCCTTGCCTCCACGCACCCCTCGCCGCTTTCGGCCAACCGTGCCACGGCAGAACTCCCCGCTTTTATGGGGTCGCGTCCCTTCTCGGCAGCCAATCGGCTACTCGAACAGCACGGCTCGACCACCGTCAACTGGACTTGCCTCGGCTAAAAATCGATACATCAAAAACGCGCCCGACGGCATCCATCGGGCGCGTTTCCTATTCGGGCCAAATAAACTGCGTGCGGCCGGCCTCGCCGCCGTCAATGAGCAGGCTCTGCCCGGTCATAAACCGGTTGGTCACGCCCACAAAGTAGATCCACTCGGCGATCTCTTGGGCGGTGGCCCAGCGCTTAAGCGGCGTGAGCTCCATAATCTGGCTCCACAGGTGCTCGTCCTCCATCACGCAACGGTTGAGCGGCGTGATGACGCCACCCGGGTCCACGCTGTTGGCGATGGCCTGCGGCGCCAAGCGGTTTGCAAGGTTCTTGGTGTAGGCGATAACGCCGCCCTTGCTGGCAGCATAGGCGGGAAACTCCGATCCCGTATGCCCGCTCGCCGACCCCACATTGACCACGGATGTAATAGCCGGCGCCGGCTTGGCGGCAAGCCCCTCCCCCACAAAGGCGTAGCGCTCGGTCACGTTGATGGTGCCGCACAGGTTGGCGGCAATATCGTCGGCCGAGTCCTGCGTACCAGCAACATTCACGATCACCTGGGGTTCAAGCTCGCCTGGAAACGAGTCCGGCTCGCGGGCATCGACGATCAGATGGCGATAGCACTCGTGCTCGATCGCTGCCGGCAGCAAATCAAAGCCCACGACCTCGTGGCCCTCGTCCAAAAAACGCTGCACGCACGCGGCTCCGATACCGCCCGAGGCACCCGTGATCAAAACCCGCATGCTTGCTCCTTAGGCGGTTGCGTGGCGCTCGAGGTACTCGGCGCCCACATTCTCGCGCTCCCAGCCGCGCACGACCTTGTAGCCCACGGGGCTCAGGAAGACCTCGCACAGCAGCTCGGCGACAGCACCGGTCAGCGAACACATAAGGACCTGTACCCAGGTCCAACCAAAGAACGTGTGGCTCACCACAATGGCAAAGACCAGGTTGTCGATAAACTGGCCAACACCCGTGGACACATAGGAACGGAAGGCAAAGCTCGCAAAGTTATTCTTTTTGAGCATGCGGCCGAGCGACTGGTTGAGCGTGGAGTTAACCACGGCAGAAACGAGCATGGCGAGCGAAGATCCAAACACCACGTACCAGGTGCCGCCGATGGTGGCGTTAAGGGCAGTGTTGACCTCGATCATGCCCGTGTCATAGTAGGCGCCCCACATGCCGGGCGTGAGCGAGCACAGCCAAAAGCACAGGCTTACGGCCAGGTTGACCGCCAACGCGAGGATAGAGATTTTGATGGATGCCTTGGCGCCAAAGCGCTTGCAGATCATGTCCTGGCACAAAAACGAGACCCAGCTCACCACAAAGCCGCAGTCGAGTGCCAGATACGGCAGGCTGATAAGCTCTTTGTTGGCCAGCAGATTCATCATGATAACGCTCACGATAAACAGCGAAACCGTTGCCGCGGGAATGCTCCGCAACAGGACCTTGTAGTCCTCCATGACCTTCTTGATCATTATGTGCTCCTTTGGTTTTAGGTTTAACGAGCAGGATATCGGACCCGAACTGCTCGAACGTCTCGGTCTTGAGACGACGGTGGGTATGATAGCCGCTCACGCGGCATCAGGCAAGCAATCGGCGCGGCGGCCCCGCAGGGCCACCGCACTGGTGCGTTAAAAGGCTACGTTGCCAAACTCCGACAGGATAAGGTCGGGGTTGTGGTCAGTTGCCCAATCCACGTTCCACGGGCTCGTGAACAGCAGCAGCTTACCGCCGCGCATGTCCTCGACGCGCAGGGTGTCGCGCGTGAGCGAAAGAGCCGGAATGTCAATGGTATCAGGGTCGTTCTGGATCCAGCGAATGTCCGTATAGGGCAGCGGCTGGCGACGAACCTCAACACGATATTCGGCCTTGAGGCGGCGCTCGAGCACCTCAAACTGCAGTACGCCGACCACGCCCACGATGACGCTCTCCATGCCGGCACCAAGCTCGCGGAAGATCTGGATGGCGCCCTCCTGGGCAAGCTCCTCCATACCCTTGACGAACTGCTTGCGCTTGAGCGTGTCGACCTGCGTAATGCGAGCGAACATCTCGGGGGCAAACGTCGGGATCTGCGGATACTGAACGTGGCGCTTGCCGGAGCACACGGTGTCGCCGATGCTAAAGATACCCGGGTCGAACAGGCCCACGATATCGCCCGCATAGGCCTCGTCCACGATGGCGCGGTCGTCGGCCATCATCGAGGTGCCCGTCGCCAGCTTGAGCTTGCGGTTACCCTGCATGTGGAAGGCGTCCATACCGCGCTCGAACTTGCCCGAGCAAATGCGCACGAAGGCAATGCGGTCGCGGTGGTTCTTGTCCATGTTGGCCTGGATCTTAAACACGAAGCCGCTAAAGTCGTTCTCGGCGGGCGCGACCGGCTCGCTGGTGAGCGTATCGGTATAGGCGCGCGGCGTCGGGGCCAGACGCAGGAACTCCTTAAGGAAGGGCTCCACGCCAAAGTTGGTGAGCGCCGAGCCAAAGAACGCCGGGCTCAGCTTGCCGCAGGCCACGGCATCCAGGTCGAGCTCGTCACCGGCGCCATCGAGCAACTCGATGTCGTCCATCAGGTTCTTATGGTTCTCCTCGCCAATGAGCTCGTCCATGGACGGATCGCCCAGCTCGGCCTCGACCTCGGCGACCTTCTTGGTGGCGTTGGCGTGGCCGTCGCCCTCAAACGCGATAACGCGACGGGTCTGGCGGTCGAACACGCCGCGGAAGTTGCGGCCGCTGCCGATCGGCCAGTTCATGGGATACGTATTGATGCCCAGGACGTTCTCGATCTCTTCCATGAGCTCAAAGGGGTCGCGAGCCTCGTGGTCGAGCTTGTTCACAAAGGTAAAGATGGGAATATGGCGCAGCGTACAGACCTTAAAGAGCTTTTTGGTCTGGGCCTCGACGCCCTTGGCGCCGTCGATGACCATGACCGCGGCGTCAGCAGCCATAAGGGTACGGTAGGTATCCTCCGAGAAGTCCTGGTGGCCGGGGGTATCGAGGATGTTGACGCAGGCGCCGTTATAGGTGAACTGCAGAACCGAGGAAGTAACGGAGATACCGCGCTCCTTCTCGATGTCCATCCAGTCCGAGACGGCATGCTTGGCCGAGCTCTTGCCCTTGACCGAGCCGGCGGTCTGAATGCTGCCGGTATAGAGCAGCAGCTTCTCGGTAAGCGTGGTCTTACCGGCGTCCGGGTGGCTGATGATCGCGAATGTGCGGCGCGACGAGATTTCATCCGACAGGCTTGCCATGCGGATCCTTTCTTGCATTGAGTGCATTACGTCGATGTAACCGCACTATTGTAGCCGCGAAATCCCGCTCTAGGGCGCCTATCAGGACAAATTCATCAGTCAGAGCGTGAACGGCTAGTTATCGGAAGTATTCTTCAGCAGACTGTCTCAATCTGTAACAGCAGGCGACCCAAAACGGATCCAGGTGTTACAGATTGAGACAAACGAACTTGTCCGCCGGCACAATCTCAATCTGTAACACCTGACCGCCCAAATTGGGTCTAGCTGTTACAAATCGAGATAAACGGAAAGGCAGGCAGCCAATGTCTCGTTCTGTAACATCTAGCCGCGCAAATCGACTCTTACTGTTACAGATTGAGACAAATAGGCAGGCGGGAAAATAACATCTCAATCTGTAACAGCTGGCGACCAAAAACGGACCCAGATGTTACAGATTGAGATTGTTTTGGAGCAAGCGCGGCGCCGATGGTCTATTCCACATTTAGCTCTTGCATAACTGTGCATAGTGTATATATACTGTGCTTACCGGTTATATACACGTGTAGCCCAACAGCTAAGGAGCCGCTGTGGACATCATCCTATCCAATTCGAGCGATAAGCCCATCTACGAACAGATATCCTCGCAGGTCAAAGCTCAAATCCTTTCGGGCACGCTCACTGCGGGAGCCAAACTCCCCAGCATCCGTGCGCTCGCGAGCGATCTTGGCGTGAGCGTCATCACCACCAAGCGCGCCTACGCCGACCTAGAGCAACTCGGGTTTATCTGCACCGTGCAGGGCAAGGGCTGCTTTGTCGCCGAGGGCAACCAGGAACTCTTGCGCGAAAACCAGCTCTGCCATATCGAAGAGCTACTTGCGAAAGCGGCGAGCCAAGCCGAAACCCTGGGCGTCACGCGCGACAAACTGCACGAGATGCTCGACCTGGTAGCCCCCGAAACCATGCAGTAGCCATCTGAAAGAAAGGCTATACCATGCAAAACCTTTTAGAACTCAAAGGCATCTCACGCCGTGTGAGCGACCGCTTTTCACTACGCGACGTCACGCTCGCTGTGGAGCCCGGCCAGATCGTTGGCTTTGTAGGCGCAAACGGCGCCGGCAAGACAACGACCATTCGCGCCGCGCTCGGGCTTATAAAGCTCGATGCCGGCGAGGTGCACCTGTTTGGGCAGCGCTGTGGCGCCGACGCGCCCGATGAATCGCAACGCCATCTACGCTCCCGCGTCGGTCTTGTCCTGGACACGTGCCCCTTCCCCTCCACGCTCAGGGTGGGCCAGATCGAGTCGCTCGTAGGCCCGACGTACCCCACATGGGACCGCGAAACGTTCGCCGGATTCATCAACCGATTTGGCCTCGATCCCAAGACAAAGGTCAAGGACCTCTCCCGCGGCATGGGCATGAAACTGCAGCTTGCCTGTGCACTCAGCCACAATGCCAAGCTGCTCGTTTTGGACGAAGCCACCGCGGGCCTCGATCCCATGGCACGCGAGGAGCTGCTCGATGAGCTGCTTGCCTTTGTCGCCGACGGCCAGCACAGCGTGCTGCTCTCGAGCCACATTACGTCCGACCTCGATCGTGCCGCCGACCGCATCATCTGCATCGATAACGGTTCGATTGTGTTTGATCTGCCGCGCGAGGACATTACCGACCGCGCCGGCATCGCCCACTGCACCCAAGCACAGGCCGCCGAGCTTATGGCTTGCGTCGAAGGTGCCCGTGCCGCCCACCACGCCTATAGCGTGGACGTGCTCGTGCCCAACCGTCGCGAAACGCTCGAGGCCTTCCCCGAGATTCCCTGCGATCGGGCAACCATTGACGACTATCTGCGCCTCATGCTGAAAGGGGCTTCGAAATGAAACGCGCCTTTATGTCCGAGCTCGCTATCGTTCGCACGCTCGTCCCGAGCATCGCGGGCGTCGGCCTGTTCGTATTCGTCGTGCTGACCCTTGCCAACGCATCGGACGGCGATTCCGGCATGAGCGCTGGCGCCTGCGCGGTCAGTGCCATGTCACCCATCATGGTCATGAGCTCGCTGGCCGGCTTCGACAATCAAAACGGTTGGGAGCGCTATCGCGCAACGCTGTCTCTCTCGCGTAAAGACATCATCTGCGCACGCTACCTGAGCGTTATTGTCTTCTCCGCCCTCATGGCATGTGCAGCTACGCTTTTGAGCATCGCCTCCATCCCGCTCTTCAATGGCGCGGGCATTCCTTCGACGGGACAGACGGTCTTTGAAATCGCAATCGCCTCGGCAGCATCGATGCTCATCTCCCTCATGATGGTGTTTTTGGCACAGCCGCTGTTCTTTCGATTTGGACACATGGAGGCGCTGCGCCTATCCGTTGGCCTGTTTGCCATGCTCGGATGCCTTGCCATGGCCACGCTGAGCTCCTCCAACCCCATCAGCAACTGGCTCATGTCGATTGCCGGAGCGAATCCCGATCCCGCCGTTCTGGGCTGTCTGTGTGCAGGCATCGCCGCACTTACCCTCGCGCTATGTGCAATCAGCTGCGCAGTCAGCACCAAGGTCTATCGGGCACGCGACCTGTAATCGACAGCCAAAGGGCTTGGGCTGCACGCCACCTCATTTACTAGATAAGACGAAGCAACAACAACGCCGCCGCCCTTCGAAGCATGCCGTTTAGATCTTGGAAACCAAAGAGAAGTCGACAGCATATCGACAATTCGAGCCTTCACCAAATGGCTCCCCGGAACATAACCCCCGTCTCGCCGCGGCCATATCAAACCTTCATGGTGGGGCGGTATCCTCATGTCCATAAAACTCGCAGGATAAACCCATTATCCAAGGAGGCACCGCACCCGTGTCGTGGGTTGTCGCAGCATTTGCGTCAGCATTCTTTGCCGGCATCACATCCATCTTGGCCAAATGCGGCATCAAGCAGACCGACTCCGATGTCGCGACGGCCATTCGCACCTGCGTGGTGCTCGTTTTCGCCTGGGCAATGGCGGGCATTTCTGGATCCATTGGAACCATTGGCAGCATCGAACCCAGATCCTGGCTCTTTCTCGTCCTCTCGGGACTCGCTACCGGTGCTTCGTGGATCTGTTACTTTAAGGCGTTGAGCATCGGAAATGTCAATAAGGTCGTACCGGTCGACAAGATGAGCACCGTGCTCGCCGCGCTGGTCGCCATCGCGCTTTTTGACGAGACGAGCAACCTTGCGGTTAAGCTCGTGGGAACCGCTGCCATCACCCTCGGCACGTTTTTAATGATCGAGAAGAAGCAGTCCGCCGAACCCGAGCAGCAGCAAGACCGAACCTGGCTCGCTTACGCCCTCGGCGCCGCCGTGTTCGCGGCACTCACCTCCGTCCTCGCCAAGATCGGCATCGAAGGCGTCGAGTCAAACCTGGCCACGGCAATCCGCACCTGCGTGGTACTGGTTATGGCATGGGCAATCGTGGCAGCCAAGGGAAAACTGGAGCAGGTCGCGCACGTTGACCGGCGCGAACTCACATTTCTCGCAACATCGGGCATCGCGACTGGAGCATCGTGGCTGCTCTATTACTATGCCATCGCTGCAGGCCAGGTGAGTGTCGTGGTGCAGATCGACAAACTATCGATTGTCGTATCGGTGCTATTTGCGCGCCTGGCATTCAACGAAAAACTCTCCCGCCGCAGCGCCATCGGTCTCGCCCTCATCGTACTGGGCACCGCCGCGCTTGCAATTTGGAAGTAGCGCCGATACCGAACGAAATCCAGTCCACCCGCAAATCCGTGACACAGCGCCCGCACCGGACTTGAGATGTTTGTACTGACTGCGCGCTACCGTGCTACTTGCGCAGCGGCTTGGGCAGCGGGATGCCGGCGGCGATGACGGCCGCGATAATCATGCAGACGATACCCTTGAGTGGGAAACACATAAGCAGCAGGCCCACAACCATGACAGGCTGGCGCATGACGGCGCCCATCGTCGATGCCGTGCAGACGGCGACGCAAAAGACCGGATCTGCGCCGGTGAGGATGGCAAGGCCATAGCCCAGGCTTACGCCCGAGAAGATAACGGGGAAGAAGTGGCCGCCGCGCCAACCAAGGTTGATGAGGGCGGGCGTCAGCATGGCCTTAACAAGACCGGTCGCGATAAGCACGCCGGCAGGAATGGTCAGATAGGTTTCCATGAGCACGTCGGCCTGGGTCTCGCCAGCAAACATGGTGTAGGGCAGGACCGTGCCGCAGATAGCAAGCGCCAAACCGGCTAGCATGGCCTTGACGACAGGACGCTCCCCTATTGCATGTGACAGTGCCTCGCTCGCATGCTCGGAGACAAAGTACAGCCAACCGCATACGGTGCCGACCAACGCCAGCGGAATGAGCCAGACAAGTTCCAGATTGCCCACCTCGGCGGACTCGAACCTGGGCATGCCCATGCCGCCGCCCACAAGCTGGCCAAGCAGCAGGTAGGTGCCCAGACCGCCGGCAATCGCGATGCCGTAGACCACCGTCTTTTGCGCCTTGGGCAACTTGATGGTGATCTCGCCGGACGCGGACTCATCGTCGGCGTCTTCGCCCTGGCCATCGGCGCTACCGGCAAGCGGTGCCACAAAGCCAAAGACGGGCGCGGTAAAGAGCGCCGTCAGGGCAGCCTGGGTACCCAGCAGCGTAAGCTCCCTAAACTCGGCGCCAAAGCGACGCATGCGGTCGCCGACCCAGCTGCACAGACCAGCGATAACGCCGGTCAGGCCGGCCTCCGGTCCAATGCTTCCGCCAAACAGCAGCGGCAGCAATGCCGCGAGCGAAAGCTTGCCCAGTTTGTCGTACGGGTAGCGCCCGTCTTGCTTAACCTTAGCCATCACCTGGTTGAGGTCATCGGTCTTGGTGCCTGTCATCTTTTCGTACAGACCGATTAACAGGCCGCCCAGCAGGCAGACGAAAAACGGGTACGGCAAAAAGCCAAACGGGCCGCTGGCGAGTTCGGGCGACGCCGCGCCCAGCATGTGGGGGATCTCGGTCCACAGATAGTCGATACCGTGCTCCATCGCAAAAAAGAACAGCCAGACCGCGGCACCTGCGAACGCACCGGTCACGGCAACGCTAACTAAAAACATCGCGCGGTTTGTGGGTTTGGCAAGGTTGTCCATCGGGTCCTCCCGCGGTCAAAGTCGACATAATTACGTTTTATTGTAGAGCGAGCGTTGCCCAGACAAGCCAACCATCTGCGCCACAAACGGCACCATTGGGAGTCATAGTGGGGCAGGCTCAAGACTTATCCGTTGATAATCGAGACAATCTCGCGCAAATCGTCGGCAAAGTAGATGCCTTGCTGGCGCCTCGGGCTCGAAAGCCCCTTATCAATCATGTGCCCGAGCAGCGCCTTGAGGTCGTTGTAGTAACCGTCAAGGTTATACAGGATGCACGGAGCACTCAGGTGCCCCAACGACACCGCGGACATGACCTCGGCAATCTCCTCGAGCGTGCCCGTGCCGCCCGGAAATGCGATGAACGCATCACCGAGCTCGATCATCTTGTCCTTACGCTCGGCCATATCGCTCGTCACGATGAGGTCATCGATGCCGTCGTGCTGAAACTCGGCCTCTATAAAAAAGCTCGGCTCAACACCCGTCACGTGTCCACCTGCCTCGAGTACGCTATCGGCGAGCGCGCCCATCAGGCCCGATTTGGACCCGCCGTATACCAGCGCGTGCCCGTTGGAGCCAATCCAGTTGCCCAGCTCTTGCACCGCAGGCAGAAATGCTGGGTCGTTACCAACGCTGGCGCCCAGGTATACCGTGATATTCATATTCAGTCCCCCTCGTCATGACGCGCAGCGCCCGTTCTAGCGCTGGCGTCGACGATACTCGCGCACACGACGCGAAAGATCGGCGAGCTCGTCGCGATCGAGCTCTTCCAAATGCTCCAGATCGTCCATAAAGCGCGCCATGGTGTCCTTTTGGCGCATCTTGATGAGCGTATTGCAGTAGTTCACCGCCACGCCCGTGAGCATGGCAATGTAGAAGATGCTGATAACGCTCAGGACAACGGTAATCGCGCGGGCGACCGGCGTTTCGGCCGGGATATCGCCAAAGCCGATGGTCGAGACCGTCTCAAAGCTAAACCAGAGACCATCGCCAAACGTAAGGGTCGTGGGCTCGGACAACCAGACGGCCGTCGAGCACAGCAGATAGAAGATGAGGAACAGGCCCGTGATACGCACGAAACCGGCCTGGCGCAAAACATCAGCAAGCGTCCTGAGCTTTTTCATCGCGACCCCTTTTCTCAGACGTCCAATCACATTCGCTCGGTATTGTCCCACGCCTCTCCCGCAAACGAAACTAGTCATTGGGGACGTTCTTAAACGACTAGTCATTGGGGACGTTCTTGTTTGACTAGTCATTTAAGAACGTCCCCAATGACTACCAGCTGCCGCCTGGGCAGGCTGGGCTGGTATCCTTATGCGGTAATGTCTCGATTCGTTAGGATTGCATGTGAGAGCTGCCACTGTCCTTCGTTCAGTTATATGTCGCGCCCTGGCCATTGTGCTCGCCGCGCTTGCCGTGCTGAGTTCTATCGCGCCTGTCCAGGCTTTTGCCGCTGACTCTAGCCAGCCAGTCAAGACGGTCCGCGTTGGTTGGCTCGTCAACAACGAGGGCTTCCAGGACGGCACCCCCGGCGAGCGTCTATCGGGATGGGGTTACGAGTACCTCCAGACCCTGTCGTACTACACGCCCGGCTGGCGGTACGAATACGTCTCCGGCACCTTCACCGAGCTTATGGACATGCTCGAGGCAGGCGAAATCGACCTCATGCCCAACATCTCCTACTCCGAGGAACGCACCCAAAAGCTGCTCTTTTCCTCGAACCCCGAGGGCACCGAGCGCTACTACATCTACGCCAAGCCCGATCGCGACGACCTGGCCAAGGGTGACCTCCAAGCGCTCCAGGGCCTTACCATCGGTTGCAACTCCGGTGTTATGCAAACCTTCGTTGGCCAGCAGTGGCTCGCCAACGAAGGAATCACCTGCACATACAGGGAGTATGACGGAGGCTCCATGCTCTTTGACGCACTCGCAAACGACGAAGTCGACGCCGTCATCATGAACGACACCATCTCGTCACCCGATGCGTCGCCCATGTTCTACGTTGGCTCGAGTGACTACTATTTTGCCGTCCCCAAAAGCCGCCCCGACCTGATGAACGATATCAATGCCGCCATGACGGCAATCGCCCGCGTCAACCCACGTTATAACGACGAGGTCAAGGCGAATTACTCGGCCCAAAACAGCGGCTCATCATCGCTCACCGGCCCCGAGCGCTCCTGGCTCAAAGCAAACGACAACACCATCACGATCGGCTATCTTAAAAACAAACTCCCCTACTGCACGCAAAATGACGACGGCGAAATGGAAGGGTCGCTCGCCTCGCTTGCGACGACGCTACACGATAAATTTGGCATTACGGTCAAAACCGTCGCCTTTGATAGCTACAAGATGATGTCAAAGGCCCTGTCAAAGGGAAGCATAGACGTTGCGCTGCCGGTATACCGAGATTACTGGTTTGCCGAGCAAACAGGCGTTGTGCAGTCGATATCGTTGGGGACCATATCCCTCACCGCCATCTACACCGGCAGCAACCTGAACAAAGACCTTCAGAACATCGCCTGTACCAAATCATCGTTTGTCAACAAAAATGCACTTGAAAGCCTGTTCCCCACAGCGACCGTAACCGAATACCAATCCGACGATGAAGCGTTCGACGCCCTCAGGAAGGGAACGGCGCACTGCATCGTCGCTCCCAGTTCACGCGTAAAAACCATCGGTGACCGTTACGATCTCGAGGACTGCGAGACGGTCGAGCTCCCTGACACCTGTGAGCTCTCGTGCTGGATTTCGCGCGGAAAGCCCGAGCTGCTGGGAATCATCAACAAGGGCATCATCAATGCCGGAGAATCGCTCTCCGCAAGCAATTTCTCCTCCACGTCGTACACGGCCCAGGAATCCAACACGCTTCAATTCCTTTATCGCAACCGCACCGCCATTGCAGCTACCCTCATCGGTATGTTGTCGGTCGGCATCGTCCTGCTCATCTGGGCGCTCGTGCGCGCTCGAACCGAGCGCAAAAAAGCCGATGCTGCCAACGCCGCTAAGACGGCATTCCTCACGCGCATGAGCCACGACATCCGAACGCCGCTCAACGGTATCCTGGGCCTTATCGAGATCGAGGAATTGAAGGAAGGCGATATCCAGGTCGCCCGCGAGAGCCGTGCCAAGGCGCGCGTTGCCGCCAATCACCTGCTCTCGCTGATCAACGACATCCTCGAGATGGGCAAAATCGAAGACCGCAAGCTAACACTGGAGCATACGCCTTTTAACCTCAAAGAGCTCTGTGATAATACGCTGGTGCTGTGCAAGCTCCGCGCGTCCAGTAACGGCATCACCATGCAGGACAATAGTCTGCCGTACGCCACGGGGCCATACATGATCGGCAGTCCCACCCATATCCGACAGATCATGATCAACCTATTAGACAACAGCATTAAGTACAACAAGCACGGCGGCTCCGTCACCTTTAGCTCAAAGACCAAGCCACTCGATAACGGGCGCGCGCTCTTTTGCTTTAGCGTTTCGGATACCGGCATTGGCATGACTCCCAAGTTTTTAAAGCATATCTATGAGCCGTTTGCCCAAGAAGGTGACGATGCGCGCAGCAAGTTCCAAGGAACCGGCATGGGCATGCCAATCGTCAAGTCGCTTATTGAACTGATGGGCGGTACGATTGAGATTTCGAGTGAGGTTGGCGTGGGGAGTACGTTCAACGTCCAGATTCCGCTCGATATCGACAAGAACCCTCAGGCGCGGGCAGATACGGTCGAGAGGGTGCTCGACTGCTCGCTCGCCGACATGAACGTGTTGCTCGCCGAAGACAACGAATTGAATGCCGAGATTGCCCAGACGCTGCTAGAATCCGAGGGCGTCGTGGTCACCTGCGCCGCCAATGGCAACGAAGTCGTCGATCTGTACCTGTCACATCCCGCCGGCAGCTTCGATGCGATTCTGATGGACATCATGATGCCGGGCATGGACGGCTATGAGGCAACCCGCGCGATTCGTCTGAGCGAGAAGGTCGATGCAGCCGATATCCCCATCATCGCGCTCACCGCCAACGCCTTTGCCGAGGACGCCAAGGCGGCACACGATGCCGGCATGAACGCCCATCTGTCCAAACCGCTCGACTTTAACAAGCTCAAAAACATACTCGCCCGCATCAAGAAAAACGGATCCGTTTCGCTATAGTTTGTGCTCAATCACCACGCACGACCAGAAAGGAAACCAACGATGTTTAGGCCCTTACGTCGAAAGAAACGCGCCATCACTGACGAGGAAGCGCGCGAACTGCTCGCTACCTGCAAGCGCGGCGTCTTTGCCGTCAACGGCGACGATGGCTACCCGTACGCCATTCCCGTCAACTACTTCTTTGACGCCGAGCACGACAAGATTTATTTCCATGGCGCCAAGGCTGGCCACAAGGTCGACGCACTCAAGCGCGATGACAAGGTCTGCTTTACCGTTTACGGCAACGAGTGGTACAAGGACGGTGACTGGGCTCCCTACGTTATGAGTACCGTAGTCTTTGGCCGTTGTCGCCTGGCGAATGACACCCCCGCGTTTATCGAGGATAAAGTTCGCCAGCTCGCGCTTAAGTACTACCCTTCTGCCGAAGAAGTCGAAGAGGAAATCGCCAAGGACATTAAGGGCGTCCAGCTCTACGAGATTACGATTGAGCATCTTTGCGGCAAGCAGATTCAAGAAAAATAAACCTCCGCAGCAGGTCTGCGCCCAATGGTTACAGACGTTTTACCATGCGGGACCTTCCAGCCGGCTTGGCAGAAGGCCCCGCATGCAGTGCTCACTTACCGTGCATTAAAAACGTAGCGGTCCAAGCGGTCGCACGCTTCCCTTACGCGCGAAAGCGGCAGCGCCAAATTCACGCGAATGTGGCAGGGCCCGTGGAACGGGCGGCCGTCCTGATACCCCACGCCCACGCGCGCCCCCTCGTCGAGCAACCACTGAATATCGCGGCCATGCTCGCGGCACCACTCGGTGCAGTCCAGAAACACCATGTACGTGCCCTGCGGACGCGAATAGGACACGCCCTCAAAATGCTCGTCCACGTAATCGCAGAAGTACTCGATATTGCTGGCAAGCACCTGGTTGAGCTCGTCCACCCACTCGTAGCCCTGCGGCTGGTAGGCACCGATAAGCGCATGCATGGAGAGGACATTCATCTCGTTGTAGTGAGTCTTGTTGGACACGGCGCACACGCGGTCGCGCAGCGTCTCGTTGTAGACAATGTGGTAGCTGCCGACCAGGCCCGCCAGGTTGAACGTCTTGCTGGGCGCATAGAGGGCAACCGTGCGCATGCGGGCGTCCTCGCTCACCGACTGCGTCGGGATATGCTTGTGCCCCGGCAGGATGATATCGGACCAAATCTCGTCCGAGATCACCACGCAATCGTGCTGGCGATAAATGTCCATAGCGCGCTCGATCTCGTCGCGCTCCCATACGCGGCCGCAGGGATTGTGCGGCGAGCAGAACACCGCGGCATGAATGTGGTTTTGGGCGAGCTTGCGCTCCATGTCCTCAAAGTCCATACGCCACACGCCTTGATCGTCGAGCTTAAGCGGGCTGTGGACAATGCGATAGCCCGCGGCTTCGATGGACTTGGTAAAACCGATGTAGGTGGGGCTATGGACCAGCACAGCATCGCCTGGCTGGACATACGCGCGCAACGTCGACACGACACCGCCCAGCACGCCGTTTTCGTAGCCGATATGCTCAGGCGCCAAGCCCTCAACGCCGTTGCGACGGCTCTGCCATTCGATGATGCGGTCAAAGTACTCGGGACGCGGGTTAAAGTAGCCAAACATGGGATGCTGGGCGCGCTGAATAATGTGCTCCTGGACCGTGGGCACCGTGGCGAAGTTCATGTCCGCCACCCACATGGGTATGCGGTCGAAGCCCTCGTCGGGTGCGTTCGGGGCCATACCGGGGATCTCGCCCCAAGAGTCAACGGCAATGGAGTCCATGCCGTGGCGGTCGATAAGCGAGCTAAAGTCGTATTTCATGCTGAGCTCCCGTGCAAAGTAGGCTGTTTCGATAGGCGTTATTGTCCACCAGCGTAGGCGATTTTGGCATGGGGTTTGGCGCTTAATTTGACGGGTGCAGACGGATGGCCGGTTAGCCTTACGCGTCGTTGACGGCGACTACGGTTAGCTGGGTTTCATCGACCGTAAAAGATATGTCGAGTCCGGCGTAGGCCAAGTGGTAAACGCGGTTTGGCTCGTGCTTGCTGCCCGCGCGGCGCGGATCTTGGCGAAGAACCTCGGCCAAGCCGGGGAGCTTTGCGGGCGGGACCATATCCTGCAGCGCTTGTGGAAACTCAACATCGAGCTCTTGCCACGGAGCACCCTCAATCCAGCCGCCGGTCGCATCCGGGTGGCAGTCCGCAAACGGGATGTAGGGCTTGATATCGTAGATGGGCGTGCCGTCGCGCAGATCGGCCCCCAGCACATGGATGATGGGGCCGTCGTCGGTAAGCTCCACGCGGTCGAGCTTAACGCAGGTGAGCCCGATGGGATTAGGGCGAAACGGACTGCGCGTGGCAAAGACACCCACGCGCTCGGCTCCGCCCAGACGCGGCGGGCGCACGGTCTTCGACCACTTGACGTTGGTGCCAGACCTGTCCTGCGACTTGGCATCGGCAGCTATGTCGTTTGCCGTGCCGCCGGGCGTTCCGTTTTCGAAGCGCCACAACAGCCATAGGTGAGAGAAGGAGTCCAGGCCCTCAACCGCTGCATTGGAGGCAAATTCCGGCTCAAAGACGATGTGTCCCTGCAGATGAGGCGCCAAAAAGCTGTTGCGCGGAATGCCGAACTTCTGCGGCAGGTCGGTATGTATGTGTGCGATAGGTTCCATGCCGGTCATTGTACGGCATGGAGGTGTGGGGCGTTGCGTGCAATTCTTCGCCGCGGTCCCCCGTCGTGCAACCAACGGTTGCTTGGAAGGGCGCCTGCTGCCGCGTATGCTTAAGCCATCAATCAGCAGAAAGGAGCCGTTATGGCCTTTGCAGAAAAGCTCATCGCCGTCCGTCACGCCCATCACCTTACCCAAGAGCAGCTCGCCGCCAAGCTCTTCGTCACACGCCAAGCCGTCAGCCGTTGGGAGCGTGGCGAGGTCACACCGGGCATCGACATGATGAAGCTCATCGCCGCTGTGACCGGCGAGCCCCTGTCTCATCTGCTCGAAATGCCCGAGCGCTATTGCCAGAGCTGCGGCATGATACTCACGCCCGACGACTGCGGCACCGATGCCACGGGCGCCGCGACCGACCATTACTGCAAGTGGTGCTACGACCACGGCCAGTACACCTACGACACCACGATGGAGGCAATGATCGAGGACTGTGCCCCGCGCCTGGCGCAAAACACCGGCATGTCACTCGACGAAGCCGTCTCGCTCATGGGCGCCGTCCTGCCGCAACTGGAGCGCTGGCGCTCCGTGCAGGAAAACGAAGAGCGCTACGGCGCCGAGGCACGGGCGCGCTATGGCGACGAGACCATCGACGCGGCAAACGAAGCGCTGCTGGACATGGACCCCGAGACATGGAACGACATGAAGGAACTTGAACGCGCTATTCTGGGCCAGCTCTCGATTGCCATGGGCATTGGCGACCCAGAGAGCAACGAGGCCCGCAAGCTTGTCACGATGCACCGTCGATGGATTGGCCTTAACTGGGGACACGAGCCCCAAGACGAAGAATACCTGGGCCTCGCCCACGGCTATCTGGCCGACCAGCGCTTTGTTGACTACTACGACAAGCCCTGCGGCACCGGAGCCACGGCGTTTCTGGTCCAGGCCATCGAGTCGTCACTGGTCCGCGCATAGACCGCGGCGGCTTTGGGTATTTCAATCAAAACTGCAACCGATTGGAGACCTATGGCTACTAATCATGAGCTTGCGCTATTCGTTATGACCGGCTGCCCGTATTGCATAAAGGTCAAGCGCTTTTTGGCCGATAACGGCGTGACCATTCCCGAGCGCAATATCTCGACCGACCCCGAAGCCGAGCAGACGCTCATCGCCGTCGGCGGAAAGCGCCAGGTTCCCTGCCTGTTTATCGACGGAAAACCGCTCTACGAGTCGAGCTACATCATCGCATGGGTACAGAAGAACCTGCTCTAGTGCAACATATTCATCGGGGACGTTCTTAAATGACTAGTCGTTAAAGAACGTCCCCAACGACTAACTAGCCGTGAAAGCGGGCTATGGGCGCAAGTGGCTGCTCGCGAAAGACGCGCTCGACGGCGGCGCGGTATTCGTCGACCTTTTTGGTCTTGCGCACGATCTTGTGAACGTTAGCGGGATTGGCGAAGGCGCATTTGGCGTAGAACCACCACTCCTTCATGCGAAAGACCGCATTGCCGCCAATCTCTTCCGCATATGCCGCAAACAGCGTGTCGTGGAAGCGCTGCAGCTCAGCAGCCGTGGCAGTAGGGCCGCCCTTAACCATGCGAGCCAGCGCGGGGTTCGCAAGCAAGCCGCGCCCCAACATTACGTGACGCGTTCCGGGATAGGCCTCCACCAGCGCATCCATCTCCTCAAGATCAAAGATGTCGCCGTTGTAGGCCACCGGGAACGGCGCCCGCTCCAGCGTCTCGCCGTAAAACTCTTTGCGCGGCGAACCCGCATAGCGGTCCTTTTGCACGCGCGGATGCACGATCAGCTCTGCCAGCGGCATGCGGCAATAGAGGTCAAGCACACGCTCGTATTCGTCGTCGCTTTCCAACCCCAGCCTGGTCTTGACCGACACCGGCAACGGCGAGCGTTCGCACACGTCGCTCAAGAACACCTCGAGCTCGTCGAGATTGCGCAAGAAACCCGAACCCTTGCCCTTGGCGACAACCGTTCCCGAAGGACAACCCAAGTTGAGATTGACCTCGCGATAACCCATGTCGGCGAGCACCTGTGCCGCCCACACAAACTCGTCCGCGTTCTTGGACATCAGCTGAGGCACTACGTTGAGCCCCTGGTTATTGACAGGGTCGACCTCCTTAAACGCCTTGCCACCAAAGCGGTTTCCCACCCGTGGCGGCGGCAAGAACGGCGTGTAATAGCAATCGAGCGCACCGAAGCACTCCGCGTGCACGCGACGGAACACATGCCCGGTAATCCCCTCCATAGGGGCCAGCGATAGAATCATCAACATCTACTCTCAGATCAATGCGGCAAAGGGACTGCCCCCTTGTCACATCCTATTCAAACGGTTCAGAAACTCTTCGCAGGCGCGGGAACGCAGGCGATATTTTTTCCATACCAGATACGACGCAATGGTAAGCGGCGGCTCAAATGGGACAAAACGCAGATCGCTGTCTTCATCTATCTGCAGCAAGCTTCCAATGCTAACCGCACACGCAGCGCCCGAACGCACCAGATGCGACGCGTTGCCGATCAGGTCGAAATGCCCCACGATGTTGAGTTCATCGACGCTAAGGACGCCACTCGACCACGCTTCTAGGTCCAGCGCTCGATTCGAGGTGCGCGAACTCACCAGCAGCGGCATATTCGCCACGTCCGCAGGCGCCAGCACGTCCCGGCCGCCCCATGGACCGCTCGCGGCAACAACAGCACCGACTCGATCCGCCTCGGGCATACGAATCCATTCGTATTTCTCGACGTTAACGGGCTCCAGCAACAACGCAAAGTCGAGCAGGCCACGCTCCAAACGCTCCTCCACCGCATCGGCATTACCGGTGTAGAGCTCAATCGTCACTCCGGGATAATTCCGATGCAGCTCTGCAAAGGCATCAAGCACCAGCCGCATCGATTTGGTTTCGCCGGCGCCAATGCGGATAACGCCCGCAATGCCGAGCTCCCGATCCGCCAACTCTAGCTCGGTCTGTTCCACCAGCAAGACAATCTCCTCGGCACGCTGGCGCAAGCGCATGCCATCGCTCGTGAGCACGCACGATCGATTGGTGCGCTCGAACAGCTCCACGCCCAGCTCGCGTTCCAAATCGGCTATCTGGCGCGAGAGCGTGGGCTGCGTCACATGTAGCACGTTAGCAGCTTCGGTCATGTTTTCCTCGCGGGCCACAGCAAGAAAATAACGCAGCGTTCGCAGCTCCATGCTTGCTCCTTCGTGCACAACGGAGAACCTCATTCGGTCCAATTCGTTTCACATACATAATCCGTATATCTAGCTAGTTGCTATAAGCAATATACATTATCAAATCTCGAAACTATCGTTACAGAAGAGAACCATCGAGAAAGGAAGCGCATGGAATACATCACGCTCAATAACGGCATCAAAATCCCCCAGCTAGGACTTGGCACGTATCTGCTTAAACCCGACGATGCCCAATCGTCGGTTACCTCCGCACTCGGCATGGGGTATGAGCTCATCGACACTGCCAATGCATACGTGAATGAGCGAGCAGTGGGTCGTGGCGTGCGCGAATCAGACTCGCCGCACGAAAACGTGTTTCTCGAAACCAAGCTCTGGCCCTATTTTTACAATAGCGACACCGCCGTCGACGAAACGCTCGAGCGTCTGAACACACCTTACATCGACCTCATGATTCTGCACCAACCCGCAGGCGACTACTTGGCGGGCTATGAGAAGCTTGAGATCGCGTACAAGGAAGGTAAGCTCCGCTCCATCGGAATCTCCAATTTCGACGAGAACGAAATCGAGAAGCTTCTCGCAAATTGCGAGATCGTTCCATCCCTTATTCAGGTCGAGTGCCATCCGTATTTCCCGCAGACCGAACTGAAGAAGTTGCTCGCCCAGCACGACATTGCATTGCAGGCGTGGTACCCGCTCGGCGGGCGCGGTAACAGCAGCATCATGAACGAGCCCGTCGTGCGCGACCTCGCTGTCAAGTATGGCAAAACGCCTGCTCAAATCATTATGCGTTGGCATATCCAAGAGGGAAATATCGTCATTCCAGGCTCCAAGAATCCGACGCACATCGCCGACAACATCGATGTCTTCGACTTCGAGCTCACGGACAGCGACATGACCGCCATGGCTACCCTCGATCGCGGGAAACCCTTCTATGAGCGCACGCCCGAGAAGCTTGCGCAATATGCCGCCTGGCACCCCGACGTTGAGAGCCAGAAATAGGAGCATCATGCAGTACACAACCCTTGGCCATTCCGGCATTAAAGTCTCTAAACTCTGCCTGGGAGGCATGAGCTTTGGCGAGCCCAGCCCCGACTTTCATCAGTGGACCATCGGACCCGACGACACACGCGCCGTCATCAAACGCGCACTCGACACCGGAATCAACTTTATCGATACCGCGAACTGCTACAGCTTTGGCACGAGCGAAGAGTACATTTGCGCCGCCCTGCGCAATCTGGGAATCGCTCGCGAGAGCGTCGTGCTGGCTAGCAAGGTTCACTTCAACGAAGGCGGCCTTTCCGCCGACGCCATCAAACGCGAGATCGAAGGCTCGCTCAGGCGCTTGGGCACCGATTACCTAGACCTCTACATCATTCACCGCTTCGATTACGACGTTCCCATGGAAGAGACCATGGAAGCGCTCGATGATCTGGTGCGCGAGGGCAAGGTTCGCGCGCTCGGCGCCAGCGCTATGTATGCTTACCAGCTGCACAACCTGCAGATCGTCGCGCGCGACCACGGATGGGCGCCCTTTACGAGCATGCAGTGCCACTACAACCTGCTGTACCGAGAGGACGAGCGGGAGATGATTCCGGTGTGCCGCCAGTTTGACATGGCCCTTACGCCATACAGCCCCCTGGCGTCGGGACACCTCTGCCGCCCCACGTGGGAAAGCTCGAGCACACGTGGCACCACCGACACGACCATGGCCAACAAGTACGACCATGATCGCGCCATCGACATGCCCGTCATTGAGCGCGTGGCCAAGATTGCCGCCGATCATGACGTGCCGATGGCGCAGATTGCGCTGGCATGGCACTGGGCACGTGGCGTCGAGGCCCCCATCGTGGGCTGCTCCAAGCCCGAGCGCGTCGACGACGCCGTGGCCGCGCTCGACATAACGCTCTCCCCCGCCGAGATCGAGTTCCTCGAAGAGCTCTATCAACCGCACGCGCTCGTTGGTCCCAAGGCCCGTCCCGGTGAAAAGCCGCTTGCCGGCACTACCAAAGTCAAAATCGCAAAGTGACGACATGAACGACAACATCATCAACGGCCTACACGACGCCGGCTGCAGCGAAGATCTCATCGAGCTGTACAGCTCGGCCGCCAGCGACTGCGCGCGCATTTGCCTACTAAAACGGCATCGCCGCGAATTGCTCAACGACATACACGCGGGGCAACAGAAGCTCGAATGCCTTGACTATCTCATCTATCGGCTACGCAGCGCCTCGACCGGATGCTGTTCAAGCCGCTCAGCATCGCAGCCATGAGGCGTCACTTAATAGCACCTCACCATAAAGCCTAAACCGCAGCAACGAAAGGGACTCCAATGACTAAGACACTTGTGGCATATTTCAGTGCATCGGGAACCACGATGGACGTTGCAAACCACTTGGCTCGCGTGACGGACAGCGACCTGTTCGCCATTGTGCCCGCCAATCCATACACAAGCGCCGACCTTAACTGGCGCGACAAACAGAGCCGCAGCACGCGCGAGGCCGCCGACCCCTCCTGCCGCCCTGCCATAACCTCCAGAGTCGAGCACATCGAAGACTACGACACCATCTTTTTGGGTTTCCCCATCTGGTGGTACGTGGCGCCGGCGATTATCAACACATTCCTTGAGTCTTACGACCTGACGGGCAAAACAATCGTCCTATTTGCCACCTCGGGCGGAAGCGGAATGGGCAAAACGGCGTCGGTCCTTAGGGCAAGCGCTCCAGGCGCAAAAATCGTTGACGGCGGCATTCTCAACAACGCAAGCAACGCCAGCCTCGAGAAGTTCGCGGCAAGGTACCTCTAACGCAACAAAGGCCGACAAATCGGCGGCGCGGCGAGCACGATGAAAGCGGCATCATCGAGTGGATATAGGAGCGCCTGCCCTATTCCAAAGTCGCCACCCTAACCTTTCATCCACTCCAAAACATGTACGTCAACATCCAAAGTCAACATTTTTTGACATCTTTGAGTGCTGACGTACAGCTTTTTGTATGGACCGGAGAAGGCGCAAATGGCGAACCCATCGAGCCGTCAAGACACTTTAGCCGCATGACCATGCACTCATCGATGGCAGGATTCCCTATACTGAGTCACATATGACGGTATCGCGCCAAAGGAGAACGCCGTGACCACGTCGCAGATATCCCTGCTCGCGCTCATCTCGGTTGGAGGCATCGGCATCCTGCTTATCGGAATGAGCACGCTCATGAAAGCCGCCGCCCGCAGGAAAGCCAAGGCCTGCACCGCTATGATCATGGGAACGGTCATTGACCACCGCTTTATGGGCGAAGGCAGAATGTATCCCGTTTTGGAGTACACCGTCGACGGCACGCGGTACCACGTGAGAAAACAATTCCGCGGCGTAAAGACCAAAAGCTTGTCGGGACTCCCCGTCCGCACGCAAAGCGCGGCGTACGAAGACGCCAAGGGCTGGTTGCACGTACAGACAGGACCCATCGCACGCCTAGATACTCTCGCAGAGCAGCTTTGGCCCCTCGGCAGCCAAATGACTGTGCACTACAACCCCAGCAGCCCAGACAAGAGCTATGTCGAGCGCCCCATCGTGGGCGACTTTGCCACGCTGATGTTTAACATCGCGGGTATCTTGCTCATCGCGCTGAGTATTTTGCTCTATGTTCTTATCCAGCGCTAGCTCAGACTGATACATCCCGCGCGCCGCGCGCCGTAATGACCGCCACGACTCCAAGGACCAGCTATGGCAACACTCTCCGAACAAGAACGTAAGCGCATCCAGCGATACTGCATTTGCCCCAAGGTTGCCGGCGCGGCGCTTGCCATGGCATTCGTGCTGCCCTTATCGATCATTCCTTTCGAAATGATCGACGACATCGTCTTCCATCACGAAGGCTTCCAAGAGACAGGCATGATGACCGCCTTGGTGCTCACCGCCATCGAGCTCGTTATATTCTGCTACTGCGCTCTCGCCCCGCGCTTTGGCATGCGTGGCAAGCAGTGGAAGGAAATGCAGCGCCGGCTCGCCGTCGAGCAGAGTGAGAAAGACCGCTCGGCACAAATCGCAGGCGTTGTTGGCACGCAGGCCGCCGCGCGCCTGCTCAAGAACAGCGACAACGAGACCGCGCGCAACCTGGGCGGCGCGGCAGAAGTCGCCGCTGCCGCAGGCGCCGTCGCCACCGCGGCAGACGTGCTTGCCGAGAGCTTTGCCAACGCGAAGGCTATGGCAGAGGCCTGTGGCGTGTCTGTCCCCCGTGCAAAGAAGTGGGTCGTCGCGCTTGTGGCGCTGCCCCTCGCGATCGTATGCGGCGCCTATATCCCGCAGCTGGCGCAGGGAAACATCGAGATGCAGGAGAACGCCGCGGCCGCGGCCGAGCAGATCGCCATCGCACGCAAGGCATTAGAGCCCTCATGCGAGTACGTGTCCGCCGATGACCCCTACGAGCGATATCAAGATTACGGCTATCACGTCCGCGGTTATCTGCACGACGGCGACTCCGATACTCAAAAGACCTATACGTACCTGGATTTTGACAACAAGGGAACGCTCACGGAAGTGAGCTACGCGGCAGAGATCGACCCCGACGCGAGCCTCGAGGACAACCTTGCCCGTATCGAGCTCGACCTTGACGCGCTTTCCTCTGTTGTCCAAACCATAGACGTCAAGACCGCAAGCCCCGAGCTCCTAGCACCGCAGAAGCTCCCCGAAGAGTTTAGGCAGGCATTTTTGAACGGCTCACTCTACGAGAGAATCTCTATCAGGACGAGTGACGACCCCGTCAAAACGTATTACTCGTTTGATACCGATCCCGAGGATGAGTTTGACGAATACACCCATCCAAGTATCCGCATCACGCTGATGGGCAAAACAAACTAAAAGGCGCGGGAAGGGTCACCCCCTTCCCGCGCCTTTTCTCGAATGTGACAAAGGGACTGTCCCTTTGTCACATTATTCGGAACGTAGGGCCTCCACGGGGTCTTTCTTGGATGCGCTGCGGGCCGGCAGCAGGCCAGCGACAACCGTCAGCAACACCGAAATCGCGATGAGCACCAGCGCATCCTGCACGGGCAGGCTCATCAGATTGGGGACCTGTTTGACCGCAAGCGCCCAGGCATTGACCGGAAAACTCACGAGCACCACGACGACGATGGCGAAGACGCCAGCAATGAGGCCTTCGATGAAAGTCTCGGCGTTGAACACGTTGGCCACATTGCGCTTCGACGCGCCGATCGCGCGCAGGATACCAATCTCCTTTTTACGTTCCAGTACGCTGATGTAGGTTATGATGCCGATCATGATGGAGCTGACGACCAAGCTGATGCTCACAAATGCGATGAGCACCAAGCTGATGGTGTTCACGATGTCGGTCACCGAACCCATGATGATGCCCATGTAGTCGGTGTACGAGATTGCCTGCTCATCGTGACCAGCGGCCTTGACCTGCTTGTTGTACGCATCGATGTGATCGAGCACGCGCTCCTTGGCCTCAAAGTCACGCGGGAAAATCTTGACCGAGATGGGGTCCGCCTCATCCGCATAGCCCAACGTGGTCAGATTATTGTCGTAGGTGAGCTTTGACGCCTTGGCATAGCTCGTCATGAGCGAGCTCAGGTCCTCGGCGTCCATGTTGAAATGGATGGCGCGAGCAAAGGCACTCGCATCCACACGCATAGCGCTCGCCAAGTTGGCAAAACTCGAAGACATCTGCATCGCCATCTGGCCCATGAGCCCCGCCGCGCCCGCCTTGAGCTGAGCTGACACCGTTGTCGCAATCTGCTCGCTAATTGTCTGCATCACCTGATCCATAGCCTGCTGCAGATACGGAGCCAGCTGCTTTTGCACATAGTCGGTCATCGCCTGCTGCAGGCGCTCGGACAGGGCATCGCCGCCCAGCGCTTTTAGCTGGGCCAGGATTTGCTGGGCCGCGTCATCATTCTCAAGATACGTCGAGAATGCGGCGGCGAGCTTTGATGCGTCCTTAAGATCTTCGGGCGACAGCGCCTTAAACTGATCAGACTGCAAAAAGCCCTCAAACAGCTGGTTGGCAAGCGTTCCCACCTGCTGCATTTGCTCGGGCGTGAGCTCCAGGCCGTCGAAGATGCCCGAGAAATCTGGGGTCGGCGCTTTGGCCATGATGTCACTAAAGTCGATATCCTTACCTACGCCCGAAAGGTCAATATCCAACCCGGACAAGTCAAGACCCGACAGGTCCATACCGCCGGCAGCACCCGAGAGCGCAGACGTATCGAACGAGAACGCGCTCTTCAGTGCCGCCTCGTCCACGCTGAACATGCTACCCAAATCAACGCCTTGCTTGGCCTCGCTCTGCAGCTCGTCGAAGGTTTTGCCCGTAAAGACATCCGTCTCGGGGTGGGCAAGCTGCTCCTGCACAATCTGCGAATCGGCGGCGCGCTTCATAAGCTGGCAAGTCAGCGCATGCGTATAGGCAATGCCCGGAGTCAATGCGCTCGCGTTGGCCGTCTCGTTGGGTCGCACCACGCCCACAATGCGCACGTCAATACCGTCGGCAACCTTGGCGGCCATAAAGTCGGCGTCGCCAGACATGTCGGTCCACATGCCGGTCTCTTCGTTTTTGCGATAGGCATCGGCCGGCGACAACACCTTAAATGTCGTGGACAGCGCATCGTCGTAGGTAAAGTCGGTGCCGGTCTCGGGCGTCTCGACCTTGCCGTCGGCCGTCATGGCGCTGTTGACCAGGTCGTTGAGCTCATCGATATCCAGCGCGCCGATGCTATAGAGCGTATAGTCGCCCACCGTGCCGCGGTCCGAAAGCACCATCACGGCTTCGTTGGCGGACGTGGGCCAATGGCCGGCAACGACATCGTATTGGCTGTCGAGCAGGCTCTGGTCGTCAATCATCTCGTTAAAGACCGAGGTCCCCATGGAATCCATGCTCACCGTTGCCGCCGAGCTTGCGCCTCCGCTCATGGCCTCGGTCATAGCGTTGGGAACAAGCCGAACGGGCCTCTCGTCGCCCTTGCTCAAACGATAGACAACCGGCGTCACGCCGTAGCCGTACTGGATAGCGTTGACCTCTTTGTCGATACCGTCGCCGCCACCGTCAAGCCATGCCTTAAAGCTCGTCATATCGTTAGATTTAACGCTTGCGAACATATCCTTTACGGCCGTGACCACGGGAATCTTATCCGTTCCCTTAGCCTTGCCACCGGTAGCGTCATCGGACGAGGCCTCGCCCTTGGATACCTCCTCATCGGTAGCCCCCTGTCCGCCCATCATGGACGACAGGTCGTAATCTTGTTTGGAAATCGTAAGCGGGTAGCTTGAGAGCGTGTCCTCCTCGACCTTTTTGATGTAGCCGTTTACGCCGTTGGAGAGCGCCAGAATCGCTGCGATACCAATAATGCCAATCGAACCTGCGAAGGCAGTCATGGCCGTACGGCCCTTCTTGGTCATGAGGTTTCGGGCAGAAAGCCCCAGCGCCGTCACAAAGCTCATCGAGGTTTTGCGCGTGGGCTTGGCCTCGCGACGCGCGGCCTCGGTAGCATCAAAGGGATCTGAATCGTCGGTGACCTTGCCGTCCGCCAGGCTGACGATGCGCGTGGCGTACTGGTACGCCAGCTCGGGATTGTGCGTGACCATGATGACCAGACGATCGCGCGCAACGTCCTTGAGCAAATCCATAACCTGCACGGATGTCGTTGAGTCCAAGGCGCCGGTCGGCTCGTCAGCCAGCACAATCTCGGGATCGTTGATCAAGGCGCGGGCAATGGCCACGCGCTGCATCTGCCCGCCCGAAAGCTGGTTCGGGCGTTTGTCAACGTGCTCGCCCAGACCAACCGCCTCGAGCGCCTTACGCGCACGCTGGCGGCGCTCGGCATGTCCCACGCCCGTGAGTGTAAGCGCCAATTCCACGTTTTCCAAAATGCTCTGATGCGGAATGAGGTTGTAGCTCTGAAACACAAAGCCAATGCGATTGTTTCTGTAGGCATCCCAATCGCGGTCGCTGAAGTCCTTGGTCGAGATGCCATCGATCAGCAGGTCGCCGGAATCGAAATGGTCGAGTCCACCAATGACGTTGAGCATCGTAGTTTTACCCGAGCCCGAAGGACCCAGGATGGCTACAAACTCGTTATCGCGAAAAGACAGGCTTACGCTGTCGAGCGCTACCTGCGTAAACGACTGCGTAACGTACCTTTTGCAAATAACTCTGAGATCCAGCATGGACGGCAACCTCTCCCCCGCCGTTCGCATCCAACGCGTTTGACCTACTCTATCAGCTTTTTTGCCGGTACCAGCAAGGAATGTAACGAACAAAAATGTAACGAACAAAAAACGGGACGGCACGCCGCATGGCGCACCATCCCGCACATAACATCGAAGGTGTGACAAAGGGACTGCCCCTTTGTCACACCTTTGTCGCATTCGAACCTACTGTTCGCTCTTCGCGAGTGCCTGATCGATCAGTTTGTTGAGCGCCTCACGCTGCTCAGCAGAGTTGATACCGCCCATGATCGGCTCTCCCACGATGTTGCCGTTCTGGTCGATCACATAGGTGGTCGGGAACGAGTACAGGTTGGAGGTGAACTTTCCGGCCTCGCTGTCCGACTTAAACCAGATGTTTTTATACGTCACGCCCTTCTTGGAAAGCACGTCCTTGGCATCGGCCACCTCGTCTTTTTTGCCGTCGAGCGTAAAGGAATTAATGCCCACGACCTGGCCGCCCTTCTCGGCAAGCTCCTTGTTGAGCTTCTCCAGATCGCCCAGCTCTCCCACGCACGGCTTGCAGGTGGTAAACCAGAAGTTCATGACGGTGACCTTGTTCTTGGAGAACAGCTCGTCGCTGTTTACATCGTTGCCGTCCAAGTCCTTGCCCTTAAAGCTGGGGAACTTCGTCTCCCCGCTCTCGCCGTTGGTCATGCCTGCGGTCGAGGCATCGACGCTCTCCCCCTCGCCGGGCGTGCTGCCGCATCCGGGGAACTCCTTCTCCAGCGCCATGAGCTTGTCCTCGATCTCCTTGACCTGCTGCGCGCCGGCCTTAAGCGTCTTAAGCTCGTCAGCCGCAAACTGATCCTTGGCGCCCTCGATGGTATCGAGCAAGAAGTCGCCGTAGTTCTTGCCGTCCTCAATCATGGGAGTGTCTTTGTTGGCCGCAAGGAACACCTTTTCCCATAGGGCGTTATCGCTCGCAAAGATCTCGTTTTCCTTTTGCAGCAGCTGCTGGTACAGCTTGGCCGCCTCCTCGGCGCTCGACGGCTTTTGTGCCACAAGCTCGGCAATCTGCGCATCGCCGCTCGTGGCATCCTTCGCGTCGCCCTTGGGGGCAGAGCACGCCGCGAGAGTCAGCGCCAGCACGGGCAGCATCAACAAGGCCGCAATTTTTGACAGTTTCATGGTTCCTCCGTTTATATCGAAACTTATATAGGTACCTATTTGTTTTCGCAGGCCTGCGTGGGCTGCGTGGGCTTGTCGCCCGTCACACCCAGCCCGTAGCGAAAGCTAATAGCATCGACGGGGCACGCGCCCACGCATTTGCCGCAACGAATGCACTCGGCATGGTCGGGCGTACGCGTAACGTCCACGTCCATCAGACACACTTTGGCGCACTTGCCGCACGAAACGCATTTGCACTGGTCAACCTGAATCCCCAACAACGACACCTTGTTCATGAGCGCATAAAACGCACCGAGGGGGCAGATCCATTTGCAGAAGGGGCGGTAGAACAACACGCTCAGCACCGCAACCGCAATGAGAATCGCGAGCTTCCAGGTAAAGAGCTTTCCCAGCGCGGAGCGGATTCCCGTATTCATGATGGACAGCGGAATCGCACCCTCGAGCACGCCCTGTGGGCAGATGTACTTGCAAAAGAACGGGTCGCCCATGCCCACATCGTTGACCACCAAGACAGGCAGCAGCACCACGGCAAACAGCAGCACGGCATACTTGATGTACGTGAGCGGCTTAAGCGTTTTCGTGGAGAACTTTTTGCCGGGAATCTTGTGAAGCAGCTCCTGAAGCCAGCCAAACGGGCACAGAAAGCCGCATACAAAGCGTCCCAGCAGCACGCCGAGCAAAATGAGCGTACCGGTTACGTAGTAGGAAAAGTTGAACTTGGATGAACCTACCACCGACTGGAATGACCCGATGGGGCACGCACCCGATGCCGCGGGGCACGAATAGCAATTAAGCCCAGGTACGCAGACTGTTTTTCCTGCGCCCTGATAGATGCCGCCTTTGGCAAAGTTTGGCAGGTGAATGTTGGTAATTAGCGTCGCCGCCGCCTGAATGAATCCGCGAAATCGGGCCAAAACATGCGACGCAGTGTTTCCTCTTTTATCCAATTCCGATACACTCCAAGCACAGCCTAATCGCTTTGGCCAGCACGGCATCTGCCTCGCCACGCATAACGCCAAAGCACACCATGGCAATTCCGACGATCAACAAAGCGACCTGTACCACGGGTTTTACCGCTTTGAACAACCTGACCACTCCTTTCGTTACGCGACCATTGGACCATATCGGCTATAAAATCCGTGTTAAGCGCGATTTGGAATGTGCAAGGAGACTGTTATGCGTATTTTAATCGTCGAGGACGAGCGGGCGCTGTGTGATGCAATCGCGCGCAGCTTGCGAAACTTGGCGTACAGCGTCGACTGCTGTCACGACGGACAGGAGGCGCTCGACCTACTGGACGTTGAGGCCTTCGACCTTGTGGTACTCGACCTCAACCTTCCCCGTATCGACGGCATGACCGTACTCAGGGAACTTAGGAAAACCGACCGCGAGACCAAGGTACTAATTTTGTCCGCGCGTGGCGAAGTATCCGACAAAGTCGCCGGACTTGATGCCGGCGCCAACGATTACCTTACCAAGCCGTTTCATCTGGACGAACTTGCGGCAAGGATCCGCAGCCTTACCCTCAGGCGCTTCGCACAAAGCGACATAGTATTAACCTGCGGAAAGCTCCGCTTTGACACCAAGGCGCGCGTCGCTTCCGTGGACAGCGAGGCTTTATCTCTTACGCGCAAGGAAACGGGAATCTTGGAATACCTGATGCTTAATCAGGGGCGTCCGGTAAGCCAAGAGGAGCTTATCGAGCACGTCTGGGATAGCACCGTAAACAGCTTTAGCAACGCAACCCGCGTTCATATCTCGTCGCTCCGCAAAAAGCTACGCAGCGCTTTGGGATACGACCCGATTCGCAATCGGATTGGAGAGGGCTACGTTATGGAGGATGGAGAATGAAAGGGCTTTCGCTGCAATGGCGCATAACGATTATGACGGCACTGCTCACGTGTGCGGCATGCGTGCTGACGAACTGCCTGGTCGGCTATACGGGCATGCGCTACATGGATGCCATCGGCAGTGACATCTCGGCCTTTAACGCAACCGGCGAAGATTCGCCCCAAGCGTTCGATCCAACGAAAGCGACCCTCGATGAAAAGGTCACGATCGTCGTAAACGACGCACAAGAGTCTTTTGGCACGACAACCTGGTGCATCACGGCTGGAATCACACTCCTTGGCGGCGTGCTGGCATACTTTGTGAGCGGCCGTGCACTTAAACCGCTACGGGCTTTTGCAGCCCAGGTTGAACGCGTGCAGCCTGACAATCTAAGCGAAATTAAGCTCAGCAAAGATGTACCCACCGAGCTACAGCGATGCAGCGCCTCATTCAACGACATGATCGCCCGTCTTGGCGAAGGGTTCTCTGCACAGCGCCAGTTTACCGGCAACGCCGCACACGAGCTGCGCACCCCGCTCGCCCTTATGCAGGCACAGATTGAACTATTCATCTCCGAGCACTCCGGTTTGCAACCCGAAACAGCCGAGCTGCTCGACCTGTTACAAGAACAAACCGAGCGAATGTCGCAGATGACCAAGGTATTGCTCGAGATGAGTGAGCTCCGCAGCATTCCTTGCGAGGACGATGTTGAACTTGGCCCCTTGTCCGAAGAGGTCCTCACCGACCTTGCGCCACTTGCCGAGAATAATGGCATAGCCCTCGATTGCTCCGGAGACGCTTTGACAATCGGAAGTGATACGCTCCTCTATCGGCTGGTGTTCAATCTGGTCGAAAACGCCATCCGCTACAGCCGCTCCAGCTCGACTGTCAACGTCTCCATCAGCGACAGCGACAGCCACGTGCTCCTGCGAGTCAAAGATGAGGGCCCGGGAATACCCAAGCAGTACCGAGAGAGCATCTTCCAGCCGTTCTTTCGTCTAGACAAATCCCGCAGCAGGGCATACGGCGGCGCAGGACTCGGGCTAGCGCTTGTTTGGGAGATTGCAGCCCTACACGGCGGCACGGTAGAGGTCGAAACAAGTTCCGAGAACGGGACTACCATGCTCGTAAGCCTTCCAAAACGATCTGCAGCGTTAACCGAACAGTAAAACTAGAACGAGGCCCAGTGGGTCCCGCCCTTACAAAACCCGAAGGCTTTCCATGTGTCTGTACTATGAGCCGTTGGGGAACCAGATGTCAACCAGCATGCCGAGCTCAGTCACCTCATCCTAGGGAAAGGAGCAAAGGGGCGTCACTGCTTTTGACGGTGCTCTTAGCTACAGTAGACCTTCCACGAAAGGTTTGAGCTTGTCGAGCATCGCGTCGCTTCTGATGACTGTACCTAAATCGAGGTGCTCACTCTTCTCCTTCGTAATCGTCTGAGTGATTACGCCCATGAACAGCAGCCTGGAGCCGATGGCAATTCCGTCGGTCGTGGGATAGCTGCCCTGGTTGAGGATGAAGGCGGGACTGCCGCTGGAGCCCTCGAATACAGATGCGTCAACGAGGAACTCGCGCTTACCCTTGTAGTCGTTCCAAGCGGGCGTGGAAGTCCAGCCTTGCCTGATGAGGGGGGTCTTGTTGTAGTCGTCATAGAGCCCGCTGGGGTATCCGATAAAGGTGATTTGCTCGAGCGCCGCCAAATTGTCCAGCACACTCTTCTTCGGGATGAGTCCAGAGTCGATGGATCGGTAGAAGGGCCTCTTCCCGTTTTCTTCAAGCATGCTGAGAACAGGGGCCACCGGCATCGCAACCAAGTCGAGCTCTCCGAGCTTCTTCCCCTCGATGAATGACTTGTCGAAGTTCACGCTGATGGTCTCGCGTGACGGGGCGTCACCTTCGGCTAGATTGATGACGAAGCGACCCTGAATCACATCCTTGAGGACATGGTGGTTGGTAATGAGCAGGGGCACTTTTCGTCCGTCTTCAAGGTCATAGGAAAAGAAGAATCCTGTACCCGAGACGCCCGTGCCTTCGGTAGTAATGCCCACGATGGGGACCGTGGTAAAGAGCAGCTGCGTGCTCGTATCATTAATGTTCATCGGTCTTGGTCTCCTTGTCATCGGGATCCGCCAGGTGTTCTAGGACGCGCTCGGCCAGATCAGATTTGCCCTGCTTCTCTTCTTTTCGGATAAAGATAAAAGCGACAAAGAGTCCTACTGCGCCACACGGTGCTACGCAGAGCATCAAGATACCGGGCAAAGATGCGAGATTGACAGATGACGACAAACCCCCGAGAAACCAGCCCAGGAACGTTGTCGCAAGACCTAAAAGGATGTCAGGTTTGTAGGAAGGGCGCTCCTGCTTGGCCTGAAGGAGCATCTCCCTTGCTTTTCTCAGGTCGCTGTCGCGCTGCCCGACGTATGATTCCTGCAGGTATTCATTGGGGATGCGAACCTCGTGGTCCTGGCGCACGGCGACGTGCTCCCGGTCATTTATGAGGTGGATGCCGTTACTTGCCTCTCCAACGCTAGCATTGTCGCCCATGTGCTCGAATACGCTGTCGAGGTCAGCCCACCTGACTCTATGGGCAAGCGCCTGGTCTTGTGGTGGGTTCTCTTGACCTTTCTCCACCAGATCTCCTTAGAACAAGGTCCTAGCGTCTTGCGGAGGTTTATGGTCACAGCAGAGACACCATGGTTCACCCAATATATCGATGGATAGATTATACCGTGCGGCTGATATGGCGACCAAGGGATGCTGCCGGCACGGCTGTGGGGTGCTAGTGACTTGCAGATTGCTGGCGACAGGCTACTAATAGCGGCATGGCTTTGCTGTTGGCTCACTCCGCCGCCCGCCTCACGGCGCCGGGGGTTTCTCGGCGCAGTGAGGCGGCATCGGTTGTTCTAGCTGTTCTGTGCCAATAGGTTGTTTACACCCGGGTAGTGAAAAATAGGGAGGGCTCCCACATGCTGTGAGTTGTCTAGACGAACAGCAGAGGAGCCCTCCCATGGAGCAACATCCTAACGCAAGGCTCACCCCGAGGGGGCGCGAGACGCTCGTCTCGCGCATAGAGTCCGGCCTCGGCGTCGCCGAGACCGCGCGTCAGATGGGCGTCAGCCGCCAGACGGCGAGCAAGTGGCTGCGCCGCAGCAGGTCCGGAGAGCCCATGTCCGACCGCAGTAGCCGCCCGCGCAGGCTCGCGAGGTCCACGCCGCGCGAGATCGAGAACCGGGTCCGCGAGGCGCGCTCGTCACTGCCGCTCGCCCCGCCCGGGCTGGCGCCGGGCGCGCTATGCTTAGGGAGCGGTGGGCGCCTCCGGAGCAGCAGGGGACTCGGACGCGGTGATGCCGGAGGTGTCGACCTCGCCGATTCCGGCGAGCTGCTCGATGAGGGGGAGGCCCATCGGGTCGTCCACCTCGACGCCGCCGAGCACGATGGTGCTGTCGCGCGTGTCGATTTGGGTTGTGAACACGGCCGGGTCGAAGCCCGAAGCGATAAAGCCAATGCCCGCGAGGACAACACCCGCGGCAACGAGCCCGCCCGCCACGGCGAGGTAGATCTTCTTCGCGCTGGTCATGGTACTCACTCCTTTCTACGCCGCGAGATGCGCGGCAGCGCCGCCCTTCTCGCCCTTACCCTTCCAGAAGGGCGAGGCGGCCTTCCTCGCCCAGAGCGCCGAGAGGCGCGCAATTTGTTTTGCGGCGGCCCAAGCGCCAGCACCAACGAAGAGCGCCACGCCGACGAGGCCGAGCCCCACGCCCGCCGAGGCGAGGGCGTACGGGAAGTGGCCGATGGTGACGCCGCTTACGGCAAACAGGAGCTCAACTACGCCCACGCCCCCGAGTGCCGCCGCGACGATCCACACGCAGAGCGCCAGCACCCAGATGCAGATATAGACCGTGACGACCACGGCGGCGAAGGCGGCGAGCAGCGGCACCCACACCGGGGAGCCCACGATGGTCAGCACCCACAGCAGCGCGGTGCTGCGCTGGCGCGTCCTCGCGATCGCGCGCGGCACGGCGGGCAGGTCGTCGAGCGTGGCCTCCGCCACCTCGCCGGGCGTGCCCATGGCGGCCACGGCCTCCTCCTCGCTCATACCGTCCTCCATGCGATCGGCGATGGCCTCCGCATAGAACGCCTTGGTCTCCTCCACCTGCTCGGCCGGCAGGCAGGCGAGCAGCTCGCCCAACCGGCCCAGAAACTCATCACGCGTCATGGTGCGCCCCCTCAACGTATGCGTAAATCTCCCGTACGGACGGCCACTCGGCCAGGAACTCCTCGATGCGCGCTCGCCCGTCGTCCGTGATGCGGTAGTACCGGCGCAGCCGCCCGTTGTGCTCGGCGGAGCGCGCCGTGATGCACCCGGCCTTCTCCAGGCGCTTGAGCAGCGGGTAGAGCGTCGACTCCGTGAGCCCCATGCTCGCCGGTACGTCCTTCACGATCTGGTAGCCGTAGGACTCCTCGCCGGAGACGGCCGCGAGCACGCAGGCCTCCAGGAAGCCGCGCTTCATCTGTGCCTCCATCCGCACACCTCCTCTCGTCATATACTGTGCTATACACACTATACGATGCAAGGTATTAGACGTCAACTCTCATCGCGAAGGTTCTCCGGCCCCTGCGCGCTGCGAACGTGATGTCGCGGGACGGTTGGCATTATGCATGAAACGTCAAGTAACGCTCTTTTGATCCACTTCCACTCGGCCCCATATGCCTTGCACAACGCCCCCTTCGACCTCGGAATCAAGAGAGCCGCTAGGCTGGACATGCCGGACGGTAAGGTCCTGGACGCCATGGTGGACTTCTCCGATGCCATGGGGGTCATGGGTCTACGCCGATGGAGGCCCACACACGCGGCAGGGCTCGCCCGTCACCGCTGGTCGCCGGACGGTCCCCATGCCTCGCTCGCCAACGCGCAGGCGACAGCAGCAGTCCAGCGCTGGGCTGGAGACGCCGGAATGCCCAGAAGATGCGTTTCCCATCGCTGCGACAGAGCTTTTTGTAGGGGCGGCAATTTTTCCTAATGTCGAGGACAGCTAGGCTTCAGTAGCCACCTTGGGAGCATCGCCAATGGGCTCTTCCTTTATACGTTCGGCATAATCGTAGGCGATACCCACAAATTCCAGTCCCGAGCAACAGGAGTACAATTGCTGCTATTGTTGCCAGCTGTTGGGAGATGGAAGATGGACTGCGATGGCTACCCATGCGTTCCCATGCCGTTGATGTGCACCGCTTTTGTGCCAGGGCAGATCGACGCTGCGGTTGCAGGCATTTCCGACCCCGATTCACGCACCATCGCCACGGCAGAAGCGCTGTACTTTCGCGGACAGGCCACGCTCGCCGCCGAGACAGCACGCCCCTATCTTGACGCCACCGACCCCGCACTGCGCTATTCCGCATGCTTTATCTGCGGATATGCCAGTCTGTCGCTCAACCGTATCGCCGATGCCCGCCGTTGCCTTGCGGGCATCCTCGATACGCCACCTGACGATGAATCGCCTGCCGTCCACGCCATGCATATCCTGTTCGCCTCTGCCGCGAGCGTCCTGCTGCACTTGCCTTCCCCGTATTCCGCCGAAGAGTTTTATCCGCTTGCGGCGCATCTGCCCGAAGGCCTGCGCCTGTTCGCCAGCTACGTGATGGCGCACGCCTTGTATCTGCGCGGCGAATACGGCCGCAGCCTGGGCATGGTGGAAAATGCCCTGATCATGAAACAGGGAAGCTATCCCATCTCGGAACTGTTCCTGCACCTGGCGGCTTCCATGGCATGCATGAGCCTCAAGGACATCGACGCCGCAAAGGCACATTTCGGAGCCGCTTGGGACATTGCGCGCCCCGACGGCCTTATCGAGCTCATTGGCGAGCACCACGGCCTTTTGCAGGGGCTTATCGAGGCATGCTTAAAATCGCAATATCCCGACGATTTCGCTCGCATCATCGAGATTACGTATCGATTCAGCTACGGCTGGCGGCGCATCCACAACCCCGATTCGGGTGAGGACGTGGCCGACGATTTAACGACCACGGAGTTCACCATGGCCATGCTCGCCTGCCGCGGTTGGACCAACGCCGAAATCGCACGCCACATGGGAGTATCGCCGGGCACCGTTAAAAACCGCCTATCAGGAGTGTATGCCAAGCTTGGTATCGGAACTCGCGCCGAGCTGATTGCCCACATGTTGCGCTAGCGGCCAGACTGCCCGGCGTATCGAAAGCGCTCCGGGGGCCTGACGCTTTCGCGCACTCAAATTGGACGTTTTGACCCTTGAACGGCACTACCGCCACGGGGCGACTTCTCGCAAAATTGGATTATTTCCTCCGATGTTTGCGGGATGGGAGCCAAAGATGCTTGATCGCCGTTCGTTACTTGTTGCCGGAGCGTCCTCGCTGGCGAGCATTATGTTGCCGCGCGTGCCGGGAAGCGCAAACGCCTTCATATTGCCGTTCGCGCCCACCGAAGCCTATGCCGACGAAAAAGACCCCTTCAGGGTGCTCGTTCTCTCGCGCACCATGTTTGGTGTGGTCGTGGTCGACGTCGCCAACAAGAATATACCCATCAAGGGAGCCCAGGTCACGCTCGCGTCGCGTTATGCCGCGGGCAAGCAGCTCTCCGCCACTACCGACGACGAGGGCACGGCCATCTTTGAGGTCGCGCCTCTTTCGGAAGGCTACGTGGACGAGGCAACGCTTCTCGACGCGTACGACTTTAACGGCGGCATCTCCATTAGCATGGCGGGCTACCGTGATGTCGAGATTCCCCTTGCGCGTATCCAGGGCGGCACCGCCATAACCGCGCCCACGCGTCCGCTTTCCGACGGCGAGCCGTACTTCCGCCAGCTCACATTCGACGAATGGGACATCCAGTACGCTGAAGCCACGTTCATGACATTGCCGAAGGACGACACGGCAAACGAGCAGCCCGATACGCACGCCTTTACCGTGCAGGCACATCTGCCACAGGGTGGACAGGCAACGCTGCGCATCAACAAAGTGACGCCTGCCGCGGGCAGCTCACCCGAAACCTTCACGCAGATTGGCCAAGTCAAGGCCAGCGCATCGGGCGCGGATAATCTGGCGACGTTCACACTCGAAGACAAGTTTCTCGACGCGGCATCGGGCCTTCTGGAAGAAGGGTGCAAGCTGCGCTTTGTCCTCGACTATCAGGGCAAAACCTACACGCTCTCATCCCCTATGGCCGTTGTCACCGCTCCGGCCGCAAAGGCGGAATCGGGCTCGACCACCATCATTCCCACCACTATGGACCAAGAGATCACTCCGTTTGATTTCCCAGCGGCGTTTCCCGGCATCGGCGGCAATAAGTTTACCTGCTGGATGCCCTCGTTCCCCATTTTGTTCGATTTCTCGTTTGCCGGGTACGTGCTGTTTGGCGGAGGATACAAACCAGCCAGCTATATGAACGATTCGGGCAACCCTGATCCGGAATACTGGAAGAAGTCACCGCGCGAGTCGGGCGCCAAGCAAGCAAACCGCTACCTCGACGAGATGGAGGGGAAGTGGAATCAGTACAAGAGTATGAGTGCCGGTTCGGGAACCGATCCAAGAAACACTAAGCTCCTTCGCCACCATTGCACGCTGCTGTTCACGATGGATATCGCCACACAGCTGTACGGCTCGCTCGCCTACGATTGGATGGGCAAAACCTGGGGTAACAACAACGACCCCGCATACGGCAATATTAAGGCCCTCTTCCAGGTAAGAACCGACCTCAATTGGACCGAGCAGTTTACCCTAGGACCGGTGCCGTTTTTCCTAAACGTCAACCCCTGGGTGCTAGCGAAGCTGGCGCTCGCCGTGGGTGCCCACACGCACGGCAGCGGCGCGGCGTTTTTCAAGAACATTTCGCTCGACTATTCAAACACCTCGGGCTCGTTCACCATCCAGATCGGGCTTGCCGTCACCTTTGGCGCCGGCGTTGCAGGCGTCGCTTCGTCTGCCGTGCGCGGCGCCGCATCCCTCACGCTGTTCATTGGGTACGAGAAGGCAGATGGACACCAGCTTCCGCGACTGCGCGTAGGTGCAGACGTCGATGTCGATGTGATACTCCAGTTCGTAATGTTCAAGTGGACCACCAAGGCTTGGTCGGGGTCGTGGCCCACACTCCTCGATTCGTGGAATATGTCGGTGAACAATGGCAACCAGTATGTGCTCCAGCGCTCTGAGCTCGCATTGGGTGGAGATACGCCTTACACGTTGGATGCCCGCTTCGGCACGCCCGGCAACATCGAGGCGGGCGGCGTGCCGCAATTTATCGCATCGGCCACCATCGTCACCAACGCCGAGCTGCTCGCACGCGCCGAGGTTAAGGCCGCTGTCGTAAACGTCGCGCCCGTCGTGCGCGATTGGGACCGGTCGGTCACGCGCATTGAGCTCGAGGCGAATGCAGAAAGCGACGACACGGGACAGATCGAGCATTTCGTCCATGCACTGATAGAGAACGACGAAAACGCCGCGCCGATGTATGAGTACACCTATATCGGGCAGGCGAAGGACGCCGTTGCGGACCCCAACGCCAATTCTGCTGGTGTATCGAAGGACGAGCGTGGCGGCATCAAGCCCTCGAGCGACAACGTGCTGTTTACCGGCGTGCTCAGCGAAGCTCACATGAAGCTGGCAATGATCGCCGGCGTAGAATGCCTGTTCCGTATCGCCTCGGTGCGCTACGGCGACAATGGCCGCTCGCGCCTGGTGGTGCACACAAAGGCAAACGGCACGTGGTCTGCCCCCATGCCCGTGGACTTCCCCCTTGGGTTTGGCGAGGGCGACGTGGAGCGCAGCGGCATATTCGATTACGACTTCGACGTGGTGGAATATACAGACGGGAGGGGAAACCAAGACGCCTACGTGCTGCTGGTCTCGGGCGAGCGCCCCGCCGGCGACAACACCCATTTCGATACGGCGAGCACATCCGGCATGCTGTCCGTTGTGCGCCTGCGCATCAGCAACGACGGAGTTCGCGTGGTATCGCACACGTCGTGGCGCAGCATCTCGCGCGGCCGCCTTCAGGAGGATGGCCACCATTGCCTGCAGTGCCCGCGTATCACGGTGGGCAAGACGCTCGTCGACGGGCGCTTGTCGGGTGCCTACCTCCACCGCCGCGGAACCACCGCAGAAAAGGCACTCGGCAGCGAGGCTGAGGTTGCGCTGGAGTGCTTTACCCTGTGGTCGGACGTTTCGGGCGACAGCCTGACGTTCCGCCAAGTTCTCCGCTTTCCGCAAGCACCGTCGAGTATCGAACTGGGCGAGCCCGAGGATATCAACGGCAAAATGGTGGTGCCCGTTGCGTACGAGACCGCAGACGGTTGCGGCTGCGCATCGTACGCCGTGATCGGCCAGTCCATTGCGGGCTGGGGCGTTATGTCACCAGACGCCACGGTACCCCGTGCGGTGCCGTGGCCGCAGCACACGGGCTTTTTGGCCACCGTCAACGAGCAGCTGCAGCATATTACTTGGACGCGAGGCGCGGCGGCATTTGCGTCGGAGCCCGTGGGTGCCGCAGGCTGTGGCCCGGCATCGTTTAGCGTAAGCAACAACGGCAGGTGCGTGCTCTATGTAGAGAACACCGATGGCAAGGTGGGACAGACCTACGACGAAGAAGGCAACCCGGTAGCAGTGATGGGCAAGCACTTCCGCATCTTCGCCAGCACCTTGGCAGGCGATCTGTTCACGGAGCCGTTCGTGATGTGCGAGCTGGACCATCCCATCGATCAGATAACGACATTTTTGACGTCGGGAGGCATGCTCTCCGCGCTCGCCACGCACATTGTGAGCGCGGAGAAGAGCGAGGCAGAGCTGCACGGCATCGAAGTGCCCTTGGTGGCGTGTGCCACTCCGACGGGCGCGGTCGCTACCTCGGGCGCGGTGGTGCCCGGAGCAGCAGGCGAATCCTTCATGGTCACGGTGCGAAACGACGGCAACACCTTGCTGACCGCCGGCACGATCGATCTGTACCGAGAGGGCTCCAGCCAGCCGTTCTCCAGCGCATCCATCGGATTCGGAGCGAACGCACGCATGGCTTCGATCTACGATCCAGAGCTTGCCGAGGACGCTTCGGCCAACGACATGGCACGCGTGAAGTACGCGCTCGAGACGCTGGGCACACGTTTTGCGACGCACCCGCTGGTAGCCGACAACGGCAACGCCGTGCTGGCACCGGGTTGCACGGCACAGTTCCGCATGAGCTTCGCCATCCCCGAGAGCTGGAGCGACGAAGTGGGCAAACGCGTAACGCTGTATGCGAAGGCGCGTAATCTGGTGGCGCTCGATCCCGTGACGCTCGAGGAAATTCGACCGGGCACAAACTCGGCGCTTGGTGCCGTACTGCACGAGCTTCATGTGCCCGACGCGGCATGCGAACGCTCAGAAGTTCAGGTCGGCGTATGCGACAGCGCGGATACGACAGGACTTCACGACGCCCCGATGACGGCGGACAGCGATAGCGGCTCGAGTGGCGGCGGTACCGACGAGGGCGGCGGCTCCGGCGGAAGCAGCTCCGGCAGTGGCAAGGACCACGGCAATAACAAGCGCTCCGGAAAAGCGGGCGCGCTTGCGGGCACGGGCGATGTCAACGCTCCCCTTACGGCAGCCGCTGCAGCACTCGCCGCAGCCGGCGCCGGCCTCGTCGCCTACAGCGCCCGCCGCACGGCGCTCGAAACCGACACCGCCAATGAGGTCAATTCGGATAGGCCTCGCTAGCCCCTAGTTACTTTTGTGAGAGACGCCGGCTCGGCTCATCGAACATCAAAAAGGGCTGGCCTCGGGTACCCGAAGCCAGCCCTGAGTCGCCTGACATGGGAATCGCAGTCCGCTACTTGAGCTTCAGCGCCTCCATCATGGGCACGGCAGCATCCCAGTCGATCTTCCAGCCGATCGACACACGGACGGTTTCACCCGTCGCGGGAGCCGTCGCAAACAGCGTATGGCCGTTGTCGGGACCGGTAAAGCGCAGCCACGTTATGCCGTTGTACTCGACCTGGTCGGTTGTCGTCTCCTTGCCTTCGTAGACCTGCTCTAGGCTTGCAACCTCTTCCTCCGGTGAGCGCGGGAAGATGCTGATGTTCAGGCGTCCTCCAGTCTCGTCGTGGAAGAAGTTTGCCTTTTCGCGCTCTTCGTCGGACGAATCCAGCGTGTACCCATCGGCGGCCTCGATGCTGTACGATGCGCAGTCGATGCCCGTTAAATCTGCCTTCTCGCCAGAATCGGCCACGCCGCCGGCCGCCTTGAACTCCTTGGTCTCGCATCCCGTGGTGTCAAAGTGCATGGCCTCATGATTCTTGGCGGGGGCGTAAGCGTCTACGAACTCGACAGTGATGGGCCCGTAGTACGCCGTCTTAGGCGCCCAAAAATACACGTACTCAACGGTCTCGCCCGGGCCGATATCTGGCCTCTTGGAAAGATCGATGCCCTCGTGAAGCTCATCGGGAGCCTCGCTTGCAACGTAGTCGAGCACGGCCGCCTTGCCGGAAGTAAACAACGGGTCGCCTGCCTCAAGATCGCCCTGGGCAGCATGCACGTTAAAGGAGTCAAACGTCCTGTTCTTTGTGTTGTTGTTGGTAATCTCGATATGCAGGTAAAAGCCGTCCCGCTTCTTGGCATCACCGCGATAGAACGTACCGTGAGCCACCGACTCATAGACAATGCCTGCCGCCTCGACCGTCTGCGACTCATAGGCCTTGGGCTTCTCGGTCTTCTCCTGCACAGGCGCGCTCCCGCCCGAGCTACCAGCCGAGCCGCTCGGAGCACTACCGCCGCAGCCGGCAAGCGTGCACGCCAGCACAGCCGAAAGCGTCACGGTGGGAATTCCTAACAGCAGCTTCTTCGTCATGGGCTTCATCATCCTCACCGCTCCTTTCGGCTTGTAGCTCATCCGTTACCCGAGTCGCAAGTCGACTCCGTGGCATCGGCTTCCACTATGAGCGTATGACGAAACGCGGCGCCGGCGAAGTGACCCACGGCCCAAATAACGACCCGACAGCGTTCCTTATGGGCCAAAGGGACTCGCACACGCACGCCTGTGGCCCATAAAACGAGACGCTTGTCCCAATGTTCGATTCGATCCAACAATCCGCACGACACGTTTTCGACAACGTATCCAACCGCAAACGCAGCAAGACGCATTCGGCCGCCTTCAAACTTACTCGGACAGAACCGAGTCGGTTTTGTCCGAGTAAACGCTGTTCCACCAAATTCCGAACGATTGTTCGATGGATTTCGTGTTGGATGGAATCGCCCAAGGGCCGGGCTATGCTACCTTGACTATCTATATGACTTAAACGCAGCAAAGGAGCACCGAGAGAGCGAGTATGGCAAAAAACACCGCAAACTATGGTAACGACAGTATCCGCCAGCTCAAGGACGAGGAGCGCGTACGTCTGCGTCCCGCCGTCATCTTTGGCTCAGACGGACTCGACGGTTGCGCGCATGCCGCCTTCGAGATCCTGTCCAACGCCGTTGACGAGGCGCGCCAGGGCCACGGCAAGCTCATCACCCTTACCGCCTTTCGCGATGGTTCCATTCAGGTAGAGGACAACGGCCGCGGCTGCCCGCTCGACTGGAACCCCTCCGAGAAGCGCTTTAATTGGGAACTCGTTTTTTGCGAGCTCTACGCCGGTGGCAAATACAATAACAACCAGGGCGGCGACTACGACTTCTCGCTCGGTACCAACGGCCTGGGCTCGTGCGCAACCCAGTACGCATCCGAGTACATGGACGTCACGGTTTGGCGCGACGGCAACAAGTACTCCCTGCACTTTAAGAAGGGCAAGGTCGTCGGTGCCAAAAAGAAGGCACTCGAGATTGAGCCCAGCGACGAGGACCGTACCGGCACCACCATCAAATGGCGCCCCGATCTTGAGGTCTTTACCTCCATCAGCATCCCCCACGAGTGGTATCGCGAGACCATGCGCCGTCAGGCCGTGGTCAACGCCAACGTGACCTTCCGCCTGCGCATTGAGGGCGACGATGGCGAGTTTTCCGAAGAGGATTTTTGCTATCCCAAGGGCATCGAGGACTACGTGCTCGAGAAGGTCGGCACCGACTATCTCACCGAGCCCTTCTTTATCGAAGCCGACCGTCGCGGTCGCGATCGCGAGGACCTGCCCGACTACAACGTAAAAATCACCGCATGCATGTGTTTCTCGCGCACCTTCACGATGCAGGAGTACTACCACAACTCATCGTGGCTCGAGAACGGCGGTTCGCCCGAAAAGGCCGCCCGCAGCGCTCTGACCAGCGCCATCGATGCCTACATCAAGAATCAAGGCAAGTACAACAAAAACGAGAGCGGCATTAAGTGGCAGGATGTCCAGGACTGCCTGGTGTTGGTGACCAACTGCTTCTCCACCCAGACGTCCTACGAAAACCAGACTAAGAAGGCCATCAATAACCGCTTTATCCAGCAGGCTATGACGGCCTTCTTTAAGGAGCGCCTCTCGACCTACTTGATTGAGAACAAGGACGCCGCCAACAAGATCATGGAGCAGGTGCTCATCAACAAGCGCTCGCGCGAGAATGCCGAGAAGACCCGCCAGAGCATCAAGACCAACCTGCAGCAGAAGACCGACATGGCCAACCGCGTGCAAAAGTTCATCGACTGCCGCTCCAAGGACAAGAGCCGTCGCGAGATCTACATCGTAGAGGGCGACTCGGCAGCAGGCGCCATTCGCACCTCGCGCGATGCCGAGTTCCAGGGCGTTATGCCCGTCCGCGGCAAGATCCTCAACTGCCTGAAGGAGGATTACCCGCGCATCTTTAAGTCCGACATCATCATGGATCTCATGCGCGTGCTGGGCTGCGGCGTGGAGATCAAAGACAAGCGCATCAAGAACCTTGGTGCCTTCGACCTGGACAACCTCAACTGGAACAAGGTCATCATCTGTACGGACGCCGACGTCGACGGTTATCACATCCGCACGCTCGTGCTCACCATGCTCTACCGCCTGGTGCCCACACTTATCGACGAGGGCTACGTGTATATCGCCGAGTCACCGCTCTACGAGATCAACTGCAAAGAGAAGACCTACTTTGCCTACACCGAGCTCGAGAAGAACGGCATCCTCAAGGAGATCGGCGACCAGAAGTGCTCCATCAACCGCTCCAAGGGTCTTGGTGAGAACGATCCGGACATGATGTGGCTCACCACCATGAACCCCGAGACGCGCCGTCTGATCAAGGTGGAGCCCGAGGACGTCACCAAGATGGAAACCATGTTCAACCTGTTGCTGGGCAACGACGAGGCGGGCCGCAAGCGCCATATCTCCGAGCACGGCAAGGAATACCTAGACCAGCTGGACCTGCAATAGCAGCAAATCGATAACGACGGCCCATAAGAAGTTCAAGAGGAAATCGTGGCAAAGAAGAAGACGAAGAACCAGCCAAAGAAAAAGCAGGTCAACGCCGAAAACGTCATCGGCCTGCACTCCGAGGTCACCGACCAGCCGATCACGCAGACGCTCGAGGTCAACTACATGCCCTACGCTATGAGCGTCAACGTCTCGCGTGCATTCCCCGAGATTGACGGCTTTAAGCCCTCGCACCGCAAGCTGCTCTACACCATGTACAAGATGGGTCTGCTCAAGGGCGAGCGCCAGAAGAGCGCCAACATCGTGGGCCAGACCATGAAGCTCAACCCGCACGGCGATGCCGCGATCTACGAGACGATGGTGCGCCTGGCAACCGGCAACGAAGCGCTGCTTGCCCCCTTCGTGGAGTCGAAGGGCAACTTTGGCAAGTACTATTCGGGCGACCTGAGCTACGCCGCCTCTCGTTACACCGAGGCCAAGCTCTCCCCCATCAGCGCCGAGATCTTCAAGGACATCGACAAGGACCCGGTCGACTTCGTCGACAGCTACGACGGCGCCATGAAGGAGCCGCGCCTGTTGCCCACCACGTTCCCCAACATCCTTGTCTCGGCCAACAAGGGCATCGGCGTCGCCATGGCGTCCGACATCTGCGGTTTCAACCTCAACGAGGTCTGTACCGCCACCATGCACTACCTGCAGGATCCCGACTGCGATCTGCTCGAGTACATGCCCATGCCCGACTTCTCGACCGGCGGCGAGATTATCTACCGCCGCGAGGAGATGGAAAAGATCATCGAGACCGGCCTTGGCAGCTTCCAGATCCGCTCCCGTTGGCGTTGGATTCCCGAAGAGCGCATCATCGAGGTCTACGAGATCCCCTACACCACCAAGACCGATGTCATCATCGAGCGTATCGTCAAGCTCTCCAAGGAGGGCAAGGTCAAAGAGATCGCCGACATCCGTGACGAGACCGACCTTTCGGGCCTGCGTATCGCCATCGATCTTAAGCGCGGCGTTGACCCCGACAAGCTCATGGCTAAGCTCTATCGCTCGACCACGCTGCAGGATTCGTTCTCGTGCAACTTCAACGTGCTGGTCGACGGCTATCCCCGTGTTATGGGCGTGCGCCAGATCCTGCACGAGTGGGTCAAGTGGCGTATTGAGTCCACGCGTCGCCGCATTAACTTTGACCTGGGCAAAAAGTCCGAGCGCCTGCACCTGCTGCACGGCCTCGAGGCCATCTTGCTCGATATCGACAAGGCGATCGCCATCATCCGTGGCACCAAGCTCGAGGCCGAGGTCGTGCCCAACCTTATGAAGGGTTTCGACATCGACGAGACCCAGGCCGAGTTTGTTGCCGAGCTTAAACTCCGCAACATCAACGAGGAGTACATCCTCAACCGCACCAAGGACATCGCCAAGCTAGAGGGTGAGATTGCCGAGCTTGAGGAGATTCTCTCCAGCGAGGAGAACATCAAGAAGGTCATCAGCGACGAGCTGGCCGCAGTCAACAAGAAGTACGTGATGCCGCGCCGCACGGGCAGGATCGAGCCCCATGAGGTTATCGAAGTAAGCTTGGAGCCCGAGGTCGAGGAGTACCCGGTCACCATCATGCTCTCGCGCGATGGCTACCTTAAGAAGATGACAGACCGCGTGCTCAAGAAGGCGACCACGCTCAAGTACAAGGACGGCGACAAACCCTTTATCGAGTTTCCGTCCTCCAACACCCACGAATTGCTGGTCTTTACCAACAAGAGCCAGGTGTACAAGTGCAAGGTTGCGGCGTTTGAGGACACCAAGTCGGCCCAGCTGGGCTCGTACCTGCCGACCGATCTTGAGATGGAACCCGACGAGAGTGTCATCTGGGTCATCGACCCCGAGGACTACAAGGCCGACGTGTTGTTCGTCTTTGAGAACGGCCGTGTGGTGCGCGTCGCGCTTTCTGGATACGTCACCAAAACCAACCGCAAGCGCCTCAAGAACGCCATCTACGGTGGCAGCAAGCTGCTGTATGCCCAGGTGCTCAAGGAGGACCGCGACATCGCGCTGGTCTCGAGCGACTATCGCCTGATGAACTTCAACACGTCGCTGCTCAAGACCAAGACGACCACCAACACGCAGGGCGTCCAGGCCTTTACGGCCAAGAAGGGCCGCTCGGTCACCACCGTCGGCACAACCGAGGAGATTCTTGGCGCCGGTGTCTCGGCCGAGAAGTTCACCGCGCAGAGCCTGCCCTCCGCCGGTGCCCTCATGAAAGAAAACGACATGCCGAGCCTGTTTGACTAGGACGACGGCAGAACCGCCATAAGCTCTCAAAACGGCGGGGCCCGAAGCGCAGCAACATCGCGCTCCGGGCCCCGCTCGCTGCAACGCAGTCAGAATAATAGGAATCCCCGTTTTTCACTCCCGCAACCCCACGGCACAAGGCATGTTAAGCCGTTAGTAAAACTTGCAAAAGTTAGCAAAAGTTGCAAAAATTAGCAAAACTTGCAAAGGAGCTACCATGGAGTACAGCAAGAACCCCTTTACCCCAACATTTGGAAGCGTCCCTCCCTTTCTAGCGGGTCGCGAGCATATTCTGCGTGACATTAACCATGGCTTTATCAACGGCCCGGGAGATCCAAACCTGTCGACTATTTTTACGGGCGCAAGGGGAACGGGCAAGACGGCGCTTCTCTCGCTCCTTTCAGAAACGGCGCTTGAACACGGCTGGATCGCAGCAAATGTCTCCGCCATGCCAGGCATGCTCGAAGATATTATCGAGCGAACCAAAGAAGCCGCAGATAGCTACCTCTCACAGCCTCACGCGCGCATAAACGGTGTTCAAATTGGCCCAGTGGGCATCGATTGGACATATGCTCAAGAGGCTCAGGGCAACTGGCGCACGCGCATGAATGGCATCTTTAAGCAACTCGAAAAACATGACATCGGACTTCTCATCACCATCGATGAAGTCACCGTCGATCTCGAAGAAATGCTTCAATTTGCCTCTGTTTACCAGCACTTTGTACGCGAAGGTAAAAAAGTTGCCCTACTCATGGCAGGACTGCCCTACAAAGTATCGGCGTTGCTGCGTAACGATTCTGTCTCGTTCCTCAGGCGTTCCCAATATCATCAGTTGGGACGAATCACTGACGTTGAAATTGCAAACGCATTCCGCAAAACCGTTGAGGCCGGAGGCCGCTCAATCACGCCAGAAGCGCTCGAGGATGCCGTGAAGGCCGTCGACGGATTTCCCTATATGATGCAGCTCGTCGGATATCGCACATGGGATGTTTCGGAGAACTCGCCCAAAATCAGTGCACCTGATGTACAGCAGGGTTCTCTGCTTGCCCGCATGGAGCTGCGCGATCGAATTCTCGAAACGACCTATCGGGAGCTTTCCGATAAAGACATTGAGTTTTTGCTCGCGATGCTGCCCGATTCTGGCCCCAGCAGGGTCTCGGAGATAGCCAAACGCATGGGCGTCGCCAGCAACTACGCAAGCCAATACAAACGCCGCCTCCTGGAGGACGGCGTCATTGGAGAGCGCGGGCGTGGTCTCGTTGGCTTTGACATTCCCGCGTTCAGGGAATTCTTGAACGAGAAGGCGTTTTAGCACGCCGGAATTGTCCGCGGAAGCATCAACGCATGGCAATCAGCATTCCTCTTGGTAAGGATAGCAAGCATTTTCCACCAACACCGATTGCCATGCGTTCTTCTTGTCCTTAGGCGAGCTTGCGAGCGAGCTCTCGCACCTCTTCCAACTTGGGCGAGGAGGCCATGCTGTCGCGCTCGGTCATGCCGCTAATGGTGACAATGCCCTGGTCCTCCCACTTGCAGTACGCGCATGTGGACTTGTACATAGCAATCGCCGCATCATAGACGCCCTCGCTGTGGCTATCGAGCATAAGGGCCGTCTTGGTGAACGGGAAGCCCGTAGCACCGAAGGCGTACAGGCGGTCGATGGCGGCCTTCTCCTGCGCAGTGATATCAAACCAGTAGATGGGCGAAGCGAAGACAACCATGTCGGCGTCTTTCAGCGACTCGATCACCTTGGCCATGTCATCCTTCTGCACGCAAGTGCCCTCGTGGGCGAAACAATACTGACACCCCAGGCAACCAGCGATTTTCTTACTGGCAACGCGGATGACCTCGACCGTATGGCCGGCCTCGCGCGCGGTCTCGGCAAACGCCTCGACCATGGTGTCGGTATTGGCGCCCTTGCGCGGGCTACCACTCAATACAACGATATTCATAGAAATCTCCCTCCTTCATGCCGCAGGCGCGCGGCATATTTTTTTGTTTTAACCAAAACGTATGGGGTTATTCAATCGCCTCGTTTCAGCTACCCCCACTCGACAATAGGAGCCACTGGCCAAAAGCCTGTCAACATCAAAACAAGTTTTCAATCTATCGATTCTACGTGAGGCAATGGTCCTCATTTGATACCCGCGCTGTTTGCGCACTAGGGAGCAAAGGAATCTGGCCGCCGCTCAAATAAGATCACCGCCATCTTGCATAAACGACGCCATGTTAAGGTGCCTGATGCCATCCCTCTCCTGCAATAGAGGATCAAGCGTGAACAAGTAGCGCGGATAACCATCCCTGATGTGGCCGAACGGCCTGTACTCGCGCTCCTCGACGCCTCTGTCGGCAATCGACATAGAGACCTGGATGTAGGCGTAAGCATTGCGCCTACGAGCGATGAAGTCACACTCGAGCTTCCCAATACGGCCCACAGAAAGCTCATACCCGCGCGATGCAAGATAGAGGTAGATCTTCACGTCGGTATATACGCAAGATGCGCCCCCTTTTTTTCTCAGCGTCCATTTCATCAGTTATGGGGGTGCTTTTTTACATTTTATAAAAAAGCGTACCGATAACTTATTCCCACTCAGTTTCGAAAATCGAATGGTTTTGAAGTTTCGAAAGCGGCAGGGCACCATGCATAAGGGCATGTTGGGATCCGCACCAGTAAAACAGGAATTGACTCACGCGAGAAGGCGCCGCCCCGTCGCCTCGATGCGTGCGACAGGCAGATTAGGTTTGGGGAGTAGAACGGCCCTTGCGCGAGGCGTGAATTGTAATCGATAAAGCCGAGCTTTGAGAACATGCGGTTTATCTCGTCGAACGTTGAGTCAACAGGGGCTTGCGCCCCGTCGGCCGACTTGGCGACGCCCATGTCCATGATGCCGGGCACAAGTGTGAATGCGCCACGTGGAGGCGAAGGGGTCACCCGAAAGGTTGATGGTAAGCGAGCACCAGAGGTCAAGGTGGTCCTCGCCTTCCGGGTTTGTGAGGTCGAGGGCGAGTGCCCCTCCCTCGGTCGCGTACAGCGGCGGCAGGCACTCGGCCAGCTCCTCAGTCATAAGCGCTTGCATGTCCGTCTCCCCTCCAGGCCACGTCGGACCCCTAGAATCTTCGCCCCGCGGGCAAAGCCTCGGCGCGCCCCATGGCATCTCGGCTTTGCCCCCTGCAATGTCGCGCAGCGGAGACACCACCTGAGACGGATGTCGATGCATCGAACCCGAGACCGGGCGCGGCGGCGGGGAGCCTCTCGCGCGAACAATCTGCTCGATCCTGCCGCACCCATCTTAAAAAAGTTCGAAAAACGTTCAATCGTACGACATCCGTCGAACAGTCGGGGGTACACACCACTACAGAAGGCCCACGGAACGGGGGGCGAGATGGTCGGCGACGGGTTCAAGGCACTCTCCGGCCCCACGCTCCGCTAGGGAGGGCGTCGGGAGGGAGGCCGTAATGGGTGAGAAGGACGAGCGGCCGGAGCGGGTGTTCCCCGGCAGGACAGACCCGTGGTTCATAGCGGCCATGGTGATTGTGGCGGGCGGTTTATCCGCGGCGTGTATCGCGTGTTTCCTGAGCTCGAGTCCCGCGCTCCTATGGGGCTGGTTCGCGCTGCTGCCCGTCCCGGCCCTCGTGGCCCTGGCCGCCCTTCCCGTCCGCAGCAACCGTCTCGAGCTCTACGGCGACCGCCTCGTCGTCGTGTACGCTAGGATGCGTTCGGTGATACCCTACGCCCACGTGCGGGGCGTCCGGCGCACCAGGACGCTCTGGGCGGGGACGGCCAACTCGCTCGACCGCGTCTATATCGAGGCGCCCTACGACGGCGACGCCATCGTCTCGGTGACCGACAACGATGCCCTCGTGGCAGAGCTCGAGCGTAGGTGCGGCCTGCGGCCCGGCTGCGAACAAGGCAACTAGCTTCGCAGGGCGGCTATCAGCGACTTGCTGCTCATCGTCATATCACGACGGTCAATTCTGGGTCGGGCTGGCGGAGCACGTCGAGAGCGGAAGGTATGGCGTCGCCCGCATCGTCTTCGGCGCGGAGCCGTCCGATGAGGAGATTCTGCGATTCGTTACAAGCGAATGGGAGAAGCTCTCGTTCTTCGGCGACAAGGCCACTGAAACAAGCAAGCCCGCGAAGAACCCCAAGCGGCGCGCTCGCGAGGCAGCGAAAGCCCTTAAACGGCCCGCGGTGAGCACCAAGGCACAACAGGCGCTCGCGGCACAGCGGGAAGCGATGAAGCGGGAGTCGGCTCAAGCAAGAAGCCGACGCCGTGTGGAAAAGGCTGATGCGCGCTACGAACAGAGAAAACTGAAGCGCAAGCAGAAGCATCGCGGGCATTGATCGCCATTCGCAGCAAGGCAAACCATATACAGCAGCGGCGTCAGTTCCACTTGAAGCCGATGCCGCGTAGACGCTGATGGTGACGGCTATGCACGGGCACGGGCGCGCCACCGCACTTCACAGCTTGTTTCTCAAGTATTTGGGACGCACACGCGGCGTTCAAAAATGCGGAGCGACTCCGCATGGCTCGAGACTGAGCCGAGGTGCCCTACTTCTCGCCCTCCAGCAGCCCCACGATGCGGTCGATGTCGACGGCAAAGCGAGGCCTTCCCTCGCGCTCGTAGCGGTCGAGGTATGCCTGGCACTCGGAGACAATGCGCTTGGTGTTGCCGTCGATGATGCGCTGGAGCGTCTCGTAGTAGGCCGAGCCCTCGGTCCTGAAGCGGCGCTGGTAGGCCTTGGTTATGGGGAACATCTTGATGTAGTGGATGCCGTGGCGGCAGCCGGGGCGCGTCGTGGGGCGGGGTGGCAACGCAAAGTACTGGTCTTTGGGCACGTTGGGGGCGATGTTGGAACGCAGCGGCACGGCAAAGTCCCTGCGCTTCCCGCGGAAACGCAGCCTCACCACCACGATGCAGGGGCGATCGCGCTTAAGCATGAGCTCGCGGTCGCCATCGGCGAGGTCGAAGAAGTCCTGGGAGATGGATACGATCTTCATCGGCTACGCCCCCTTCATACGAAGCGGGGCCCGCATCGCTGCAGGCCCCTACAGGTGGGCGATATTCTACGCCTTGCGGCACCCCGTCGCCCACGGAGGTTAAACGTACACGTAAGCCGTACTCTGAAAGCCGCGGCTTCCGGCAAGTAGTTTATACCACGAAAGGTCGCTTTCAATGCGCCTAGCTCGCAAAATAACACTCGCTGGGCCGTCACCCCTGATCTTCTCGACCGTCTCCTCCGGGCACTTATTGCGTGCCACGGGCACCTCCGTCCTTATTATCACGATAGAAATACCATGAGCGGCGTACGGTTCGAGAAGGGCTGGCGCCAAAAGAGCCCAACGGCCGTTACAGCTTCGTTAGAAACGCGCCCCACCATGGATGGTGAACCCGAAAGGTAAGGCGCGCGGGCGCGGCGACTCGGCCCGCGCGCCCGGAAGAGAAAGGACGAACCCATGGGTTACATGCTCGAGACGCGCGGGCTCACCAAGCGCTTCGGCCGCGGCGACCAGGCGCAGGACGCCGTGGCCGACGTGAG
>UQKL01000008.1 GCA_900541695.1 uncultured Collinsella sp.
GCCACCACTGCCACCTGGTCAAGATAACCGGCAGGTCCTACAGGCTGAAGGACCTGCCGAGGGACGGGCCCGTCAAGGCGTGACCGGAATCGGTGAAAATACGTTAGCGCAAGCGGTGAAGCCGCCTTTGCGCGAACGGCGCGTTTGATTAGTGAAACTGGTGAAAATTAGATTGACGCTAACAGGGGCGTGCCCGTCGCGGCGTTTCACGGGGATGTCTCGCGCCATCCCCGGACCCCTTCGCGCCAAAGGGACGAGTCCCCTTGGAACCCCGGGCCGCCGCCGGCGGGCCGTGAACGGCGGGACAATCACTCGGCTTCAACTCGCGATCGCCCCGCCGGCTCTCGCTCCGGCTCCGTTCGATGGCTCCCCTGGGTCGCCATCACTGCGCCTCCGCTCACCTGTCCCGTTGCACTCCGGTCGATTCGGCCTACGCTTCTCGGGGCATGCAAGATATGTATTCCGTGCAACGGAATATCTTGCCCGGCCGAAGCCGGGATGTGCGAACCGCTCCAAAGTCGCTCCCGCAGAACCGTGCAACAGGCTTACCGGCTGTTGCACGGACCTCAGATATGAAAGTCAGTCCCGGCCTCTTTCGTCATCCACACCCTCGCGAGCCAGCTCCCACGCGGCCCGTATGGCAAGGTCGATTCCCCTTGCCGTGAACCTCATAATCCGCCCGGTCGAGCGGTTGACGGCGTAGCCGAGCCTCGCGCCGTTGATCTTCCTCGTCTTGCCGAGGGACTCCGAGTGATAGCGGTATTGCAGCGCCCCCCGCTTGGATCGGGCGATCTCGATCCCATCCGATTCCAACCGCCTTGCAAACTCTCCGAAGCGGTCGGGGCAGCTCTTGAGCCTCCCGACCTCCTCTGCCCTCTGGGCGACAATCGCTCGGACCCTTGCGTTCTCGGATTTGTCGGATCTCCCCTTCTTTGCCATCTCGCGCTCCTCGCGACCGGGCTGGCGCGCGTGCACCTTCGAGTTCGAGAGGCCCCTTTCGAGCTGGCTCAGGCCGTACTTCGTATCGAGCTCCTTCACCGTTCTCACGCGGGATTTCGCCGCCGCCCTCGCCGGCCCGTCGTTCAGACGCCGCCCAGTCTCGAGGTCCGTCCTATTGATGGCGAGGTGAGCGGCGAATCGGGCCGATCCATCCGACCTGCACCTCTCCTCATGCAGCACAATCACGATCTCCTGGTTGGGATAGCGCTTGGCGATGTAGTCCCTCGCGTACTCCATGCAACGCGAGGGCGTCATCGGCCCGCCGTTGCAGGAGCACTCGTCCGGGTTGAAGCCGATCACCTGATGCTGCATGTACGTGCACCTTGAGCCCTGCTTCCCGGGCCGGTTGTGCCCGGCCGCCTCCCGGGTGGCGTCCATTTCCTCGAACCATCGATCCTCATCGATGATGTGCTGGGTATCGTGGTCCAGGACTTTCTCCCTGTCCCAATCGAAATACCGCTTGAGGTTTTGGAGGTGCTCCCCGCTCATGACGCTCGCCTGCTTGATTGCGGTCATTTTCCAACTCCCTTCAAAAACCGCCGTCAGTCGACGAAGAGGCCGGACCATCCGTCGGCAACAGGCGGCTCCGCGGCCTCTTCCTCGAATTCGGGAGTCCAGAGATCGACGCCGTCCTCCCGACCCATTTGCCTTGATATCAGCCTGGCCTGGTATTCCATCCTCTTGGCCGCCTCGTGCTCGCGCGTCCCCAGATCGAAGTGCTCCTTCGTCGGCATCCGCGTGCAATCGCAGACAGGGGCCCGGAAGCACCCCGCATGTTCCCTGCCCACGCCGTTCTCCGCGGTCTTCACCACGATGACGCCGTCCTTGTCGGGGGACATCTCCGTCCACTCCCAAGGATGAATCAGGTCGTCGGCGTGCTCGCTGTAGGATGTCGACCCCGTACCGCCCGAAGGCCCCCTGCTCGAGCTGGTTCCCATGGTGTGCCGCGTCGTCTTCCCGACTAGCTCGGTGAAATACTGGCGGTCCTCGGCCTCGCCCAGTTTCATGGCGACCTTGACGCCGCAGTTTGCCAGGATCTTCTTCCGTCCGTCGCGCTCGCCGTACTTGTTCAGCTGAGAGATGTTCTGGACTGCGCCCATCCAGAACAGGTCGTACGAGCGCCCAAGGCTGAGAAGGCTAGGCAGGCACTCGACCTTCGGCAGGTTCCCCCATTCGTCGCCGAGGATGGACACCGGCCGCGGCAGCTTTCCACCAGCTGCGTCCGCGATGGAATACACGGCAGCGTAGAGCTGCTCGAACAGGACCGCCGCGATCGCGTTGTAGGGGGAGCCCTCGTCCATCACGTGGAGGAACAGCGCGGTCTTCTCGCTCAGGATTCTACTCGGATCGATATCATCGCCCGAGACCATTCGCGCAATCGGCGCCGAAGCGTAGATCCTCAGGTTGACCTTTAGCGTGGAAACGATGCTCCTCAGCTCGTTGCCGCCGCTCGAGATGAACTGTGAGGCACGCGAGCGGGCCGGATGCCCCTGCGGCAGGGAACGGAACAGGCCCTTCAGCGGCTCACACGGATCCTCGCCGGCCCCCTCCGTCCCCAGGCACATGATGTGGTAGACCGTCGCGAGGTGCTTGCAGCCCCGCGGGCAGCCCTCGTCCAGCACGACCAGAAGGATCGTCGCGGCGAGCAGCGACCGCGCGGATTCCGTCCAGTGGCTCGCCTTCGCATCGCCCTCCCCGGCGATGAGCGTACGGGCGACGGCATCCGCGGCCTGCTCAGCCCCCGGCAGATTCCCCCCGTTCGCGAGCCTATCGACCATTTCCAGTGGATTGAACGTGTCGCTCTTCTCGGGATGCTGGGCGTCCAGCAGAAGCACCCGGTACCCGCGACGCTCCAGCTCGTCGCCCGTCAACTCGATGAGCTCACTCTTCACATCGGACACGATAATGGTCTGCGGCCTCGATTCCCCGTCATCCGCCCCATACGTCAGCAGATCAATTGTCGGGATCAGCAGCGATCTTGATTTTCCGGCACCCGTTGAGCCGTCGAGGAACATGTGCCGCCTCGGTTCGAACAGATACTTGGAGCCGAACAGCGTCTTCTCAAACCCGTACACGAATCCTCTGCTTTTCGGCTGTCCGTGCCCGTCCCAAATCTCCGAGCCCCGGATGGTCTCCGGCCCCGTTTTCACCCGCGCCTCCCCAAGTACACCTCCGTCGGCGGCTCGCTCCTTCGAGGAAGCCGATAGCTGCATGAGCACGAATACCGACAGGAACAGCGCGAACGAGGCGAGACAGCCAGGGACGCAATGAGGCCCCACGTTAATCCACCACCAAATGGTGTTATCCACGCTCAGGGTGAATCCGATCGAGCTCAGCTCGATTGGAAATCCGAGGATCATGCAATCGAGGGGAATGGCGATAAGTGGCGCAAACCCCGCGGTAAGCAGCGCTGCGAAAACCAGCGCCATGACCAGCTTCTCCTTCACGAGAACCACCTACTCTCTCGCACGGGCGAGTAGGTCGTTGACCCAGCCCACCGCCGTCGAGACGATTGATGTCGCCCGGTTGAGATTATTGAGGACGACCGGATCGGACCCGTAGGTGTTGAGGGCGCGGACCGCCTGGTTGAGGTTCGTGCCGATCTTCTTCAACTCAGTCCTGATACCGGCAAGTTCCCCCGCGTCGGCGACCCTGACCGGCTTCTCGCCGCAGAGCAGGGCGGCATCGCGCATGAAGGAGGACGCCGGCATGTTCATGGCCGCCGCCTTCTCCTCGATAGCCTTACGCTGCGACTCACTCATCCGTACGTTGATATGCGTATTCATGGAAGTCATAACCATCCAATCCGAGCGGGGCCGACGCATCGGCCCCGCCCCTTTTATTAAGTTGAAATTGTTTGGAGCATCTGACCGATGCGCCCAATCCTCACCCTCGCCCAGACATCGAAGGGGACTCCCGGCAAGCTGCCGAGATATATACGGTATGGTCGCCATTGTTCTCTATAGATATCGAGAGCATCGAGCAGGCGCTTCCATTCCCAAATGAGCTCATCGGCCGAGAGCAGAGGAAGATCCCTGTTCTCGGCGCGCGCGAGCTCATCGGACGACAAGCATGGATTGGGAGCCCGGTATCCACCAATGTAGGGTCCGGGCTCCATAATTAGCCGATTTCGGTAAACATCGCTGCTGGTGCGTTGAACTCAAACTCGACAATACCGCAGGAACCGTAACGGTTCTTTGTGATTGAAGCAATGACGGGCCGTTTTTTAAGCAACATATTGGCATTACGCTCTTCGGGCTTATCGCCCTTAATAGAAAGCGACATAACGAGATCTGCCGAATACTCGAACATGTTGCACCCGCCTATCGCCTGAAGCCCGGTGGTCTGCTTGTCGTAATTAACGCGGTTAATTGATGAGATAGCGAAGAGCGGACAATGGGCCTCATCCACGATTCGGCGGAGCTCGGAAGCGACGAGCTTGAGACCGATACGCTCGTCGGCAATGCGCAGTTCCTGCGGCAAAGAGACGATTTGCGCGTAATCAACAATAACCAGTGGCGGTTCGCCATGTTTATCGGCAACCTCTTCGATTGCCTTTCGCATCCCGGCATATTTAATTTCACCAGGAATGATATACATTCGCTCGGCGATGCTGCGGGCGTAAATGTCGAGAACCTTCTCGAAGAGCCCGCGTTTGTCCTCAGACATGCCATCGCCGTTCATATCATCGTGCGTGAGCTCGCCGCCCGAGATGCGGGTGAGGCTCTTCGCGAGCATGCTGTCTCGCCCGAGCTCGCCCTCAAAGATGACCACCGGATGGCCAGCAATGGCCCATCCGTCGGCGATTTGCTGCATAAACGTTGTTTTACCCGTACCGGGTCCGCCGGGGACGATGCACAGGTATTGACGAAGACCTCCGAGGATAGTATCCAGCGCACCGTGTTCGATATGCCCAAGCGGCCTATTCTTTAAGATACGCAAGGCGGTCTCGTCGAGGCCGACGCTCATGGGATTTAAAGCCGGCACGGTTCGCTCGCCTCCAATTCATGGAGGTATGCAAAGAAGCTCGATTCAAGGATGTAAATGCGGCGGTGCAACGCAATCGCGCGCCCGCTCTCCTTCATCATCTTCGAGGCCGTAACCGGACTCAAGCCGGTTATCTTGCACACTTCAGCGATGCCAAGAAGGCGCTCGTGGCCCAAGTTGGAATCAGAAGAAACCGCAGTTGATGCTTGTACGGCAGCGTACGGTTCAGGCTCTACAATCATGGTAGAATCCTTTCAGGCTAGCTCGCCCCTCCCCCTTCGTCGCCAAACTTAGATAGGGAAGGGCGGGCGGCTTTTTAATCAATGACCGAAAATAAAATAACTCCTTTCAAACAAGCTGGTCAGGCGCTTACTGTTTATATTGTAACACTGTCTGTTGCACAATCATATCTAGTTACAGTTCTAATTTCTAATTCACTTTCTGACTGTATAGACTTTATTGTCTGACTGATTTAATATATATACAACGATGATTGGAGTGGTTATGGGACGTTTACCATTATCCGGAAGTAAGATGCGGAAAATTAAGTTCGGAACAACTGTTCAGGCGACGACCCCGGAGAAAATCGAAGAGCTACGCCTCAAGAACCCCGAATCAGTCAGAAGCACCGGCGAGGCTATCGACTATCTATGCAACCTGCTCACGGGGTTGCAGCCGAGGGTCGCCAGGGCCCTCGATGAGGCGTGCCTCAGGGAAGCTCGGCAAATCACCAATGAAATGAAGGCCCTTCCCGTTGACGGATCAGAAGAAATGAGTTTTAGTCAATTGGAACTTTATCGAGAGCAATTCCAGAGGCTCCACGACCATTTCTCTTTATATTGCGAGAAAGAGGAGAGGCCCCAGGGAATGAGACGGGTCGATCTCCTCGGCGGCGATTACGCTGTCCTCCCCTCCTCTTGGACTTTATTGGAAACAGAGGAATGCGCGAAGTCTTGCAGCCAGGTCGGAATTATCGAAATTCGCGGCGGCGCAAAATACGATGCGCCTCATTTTGCCTTCTTCCATAACGGAGAGTACAGTCAAAAGGACAAATTGCAGCGCGCAACCAAACTCTGGCCCCGCATGACCGACGTGATGCGCGACGAGGTCAAACTGGTCACAGATGATGAGGGACATTACCTAAATATGGACGAGCACCTAGCCGCCCCCATCATTTGTTATTTCAACCTTCTAGATGCCAGCTACTATCAGTCTATGGAGCTGGAGCCGCCATATGGCGCAATGATCTACCGAAACAATGTCGCTTAAAAAAGAGGCCCCAAAGGGGCCTCTTTTTTAGCCCTTTTTAGCCCTTCAGCAGATCATCCAGCACTGATGCTGCCTTCTGGTCATTTGCCTCGATAAAGTGGCTATAGATAGACAGCGTCGTCGATGGGCTAGCATGGCCCAAACGCGCCTGGATCGTCTTAATGTCCGCATTGGCACCAACGAGCAAAGTCGCTTGCGTATGTCTAAGCTCATGAGGCTTCAGCCCGCTATAACCCGTATAGCGGGTACGTTTGACGCCGTCACTCCCAATGACTTCCCTGCTCTCCTTAAAAGTACCGAAGCCGTTTTTCGCCGCAAACAGCCTAAACGCCCTTGAATAGTTATGTCCATCCATCCGGGTCACAAGAGCCCGTTTGCCGTTGGCGGCGTCAACGATCCCAATGGAATGGACAATGGGCGTTTCTCCAGTCTGCCCCACTGCAAAGGAATCGAACTCACTCCGCTGAATGGCTTTCCACCTGTCCAGATAGTCGGCAAGTTCATTTCCAACCGAAATCTTACGCCTGCTCATCTTTGATTTAGGCGGCCTCAATGTCCTGTCGTTCGTATATTGCTTTACTATCCTCAGAGTCTTGGCGTCGGGGTCATAATCCTCCCATGAGAGACCAAGGGCCTCCCCCTTCCTCAAACCGCAGAGAAGTAGAAGCATTGTGCATGTGATAAAGGAAGATGGCTTCTCCTCCAAAAGGACCGCAAGAAGCCTTGCCGCCTCATCGGCGCTCAGCGCCTTACGAGCCTCGACATTCTGCTTGGGCAGTTTCACTCCCCTACAAGGGTTTTTGCCCACGAGGTCGTTATCGACGGCATCCTCCATTACCTGTTTGAGCTTGATGTGGATGCGGCGAATTTCACTTTCGCTGAATCGGCCTTCTTTTCTAGCCTTGGCATAAGCAGTGCGAACGTCATCCGATTTAAGCCGAGTGAGATCGGGATTGCCGAACAGCTCGCGTATGTGACGAATGTCCAAACCTTCACGCTCATAAGCAAGAGGTGATCCCATGGTCGACTCCCTGTTCGCGTGAAACCTGTCCGCATAATCTGATAGGCCCAGAGGACCATTGCCACGGTTGGAAGCGCCCTCAAGTTCAGCTCTATAGGCCTCCAGCGCCTTGGCGACTTCACTCGGCCAGTTTTTCGGGTTCTTGCTTCTGCAGTGAACCCTGCGTGACGGACTACGGCGGTACCGTCCTGTCTCCGGATCTTTTCCCAGGGAAAAATAAATCCGATAGACGCCTTTGCTCTTATCGATGCATTCCGATGTGCCGCGAGCGGTCTTTTTTATCAATCCCTGCAATCATATCCCTCGTTAGATTTTCGATTAGGCTTGCTGGCAAAGCCTTTAAAGCTTTGCCAGCAAGCCTAATCGAAACTTTTCACACTTTCAAGTCTCTCTAAGTGTGAAAATAGTGGGAAATATGATTCTAATAGCTAGCTCAATAATTGTTAGTTACCTATTTCTACCTGCGCTTCCTTTTAATTCAGTGAAATTGGCCTCATATCGTCAAATGCCGAATTCACGTACTCGTAAAGCGGGGGTCACCGGTTCGAGCCCGGTCGCTGGCTCCATTGCACAAGACAGCCGCCTTCGGGCGGCTTTTTTGTTGTCGATTTCGGGCGCGCATCCGCCAATCCAAGCACAACGCCGCCGGAAACTCTCCTACTCAACAAAAGCCCCGCCAACCGCAATCCCCAAAGGAACCGCGTTCAGCGGGGCCCAAGCGAGCTCCCCCAAGGGATAACGCTCGCAGCACGAACAGCTCAGCCGAGCAGCGCGCTACTCCTCCCAGTAAGCATCTGCAAGCAGCTTAAAGCAAATCTTCTTGACCGGCTGCGCGCCATCGCCCTGGAACTCGAGCGTGGGCATGTGAGGCTCGCCGGCAACAAACAGCGCAAACTTGTCGTCAGCAAGATCGCCGGCGATCGAGGCGTCGGAATCGACCAGATCGTAGTCGTCCTTCTCGTCGAACTCCTGGACCAGCGTCAGGCTGCCCGTGGCAACCTTAAAGGCCTCGCGACCCTCGACGTCGATCTGCAGGTCGTGATAGCGCTGATGCGTCTCATAGTGAGCCTCGGCTTCGGGACGCGTCGTGGGAGCCATGACGTTCGCAAAGACCTTGTCGCCCAGAATCGGATGGCTGCCGACCTCGAGCTTCGCCGGATCGTTCTCCTCGAGCCAATCGATCAGCACGTCGAGGCCCTTGAGCATTCCACGGTACTCCTCGATATCGCCCAATGCACCGTAAATCATCTAAATCCCCTCTCGGATCGTTTCTTTGGCGGCTACTCGGCAAACGCATTACCGACGCTGTTGCCACCCACATGCGTCTCGACCAGGGTAAGGTCGGGATTGAACACGACAGTGTCGGCGTCGCGCCCCGGCATAATGCTACTGCACTTGTCGTCGACATGAGCTAGCAACCGATGCCGGGGCCGCAGCACAAGCTCCTACAGCTCGGTCACGACAACGCCGTTGTAAACCTCGTCCCAACGATCCATAACCAAGTGGCCAGTCATGGGATCCATGGCATTGAGCTTGCCGCAGGTGTTGGCGGTACGCAGCACCGTCTCGTCGTCGGCGCCGGCAGCAATCGCATGTGCGAAGCCGGCAATGGTCGAATCGCCAGAGCCCGTAGCGTTAACGGCGGGGATATCGGGCGTCTTGGCGCGGAACGCACGGCCGTTATGGAAACCAACGGAGCCGGCAGCGCCCATGGATACGACGACCCAGGGGATATCGGAGAAGCGGGCGTCAGAGGCGAGCGCGGAACGGAGCTCGTCCACATCGTCGGTGGTAAAGCTCGTGCCCAGAAGGCCGTTGATCTCGGTCAGGTTAGGCTTGACCAGCTCAGGCTTGACCTCGGACTTGAGCGCAGCCTCGAGCGAGGCGCCCGAGGTATCAAGCAGCACCTTGGCGCCGGCGTTCTCAGCAATGCCCGTAATCTTGGCGTAGTAGTCCGCCTCGACGCCGCGGGGCAGCGAACCCGAGATGGTAACGACATCGGCCTTACTCGCAAGCTCGGCGAACTTGGCGGTAAAGGCATCGAGTTCCTCGGGGGCAATCGTCGGGCCGCTCTCGAGCAACTCGGTCTGGTTGCCAGCATGAAGGATGTTGAGACAAATGCGAGTCTCGCCCTTGATGGGCACAAAATCATTCTTAATGCCGTTAGCATCCATGAGCTCGGCCATATAGGCGCCCATATGACCACCAAGCAAGCCGGTTGCCACGACATCGTCGCCCAGCTGGCCCAGGACGCGGGCCACGTTGAGGCCCTTACCGCCGGCGGTCTTTTCGGGCGTCACGCGGTTGACGTCGTCGATAATGAGCTCATCGAGCTGATAGCGCGTATCGACGGACGGGTTCATCGTAACGGTGAGGATCATTTCTAGCTCCTTATCTCGCAGGCTCCTTATGCCTTGCAAAACGAATTGGCTACATGCGACTACAGAATCTCGATTGTGAACGAGCGCACGATGGTTTCTTTGGGCTTGGCGATAAGGCAGCCGCGCTTGTGCTCAAGCACGTCGTCCTCATCGGAGCAGGTCGAAAGACCGCCCCAGGGCTCAACTGCCACAAAATCACCCTCGGGCTTGCTCCACACAATGAGGTACGGGAAGCCCTCAAAGCTCAGGCGAACACCCTTGTCCTCGCCCTTTTTGGAAAGCGTGACCTGACGGCTCTCGAGCACGTCAAAGATGGTCTCCGCAAAATCGAAGAGCTCATGTGACAGAGGCAGCGTCTTTCCCACCATGGGGTTCTTGGAGCGGTTGGTCACGTCAATCAAGCCAGTCGAGGGGACGGCAGTGCAAAGCTCAGCAGCCTCGTCTTTCTCAAAACGCAACTCGTAGTCCGTATAGGCCTCGCCCTCATCGAGCGGGCACCTAAAGCCGGGGTGTCCACCGATAAAGAAAGGCATGTCCTCGGTGCCCTCGTTGGTAACCTCATAGGAGACGCGCACGGCGGCGTCCTCGAGCGTATAGCGGGCGACAAGCTTAAACGGATACGGATAATCGCTCAGCAGCGCGGCGTTATCCTCCGAAGCCAGGCACATCGCCAGCTCGTTCTCGCTCTGGCTCAGCAGCTTCCACTCCTGTTTGCGCGCAAACCCATGGCGGGCGAGCTTCACATGATGTCCGGCAAACGTCATGGCGCTGTTATCGCGCAAACCTCCGCAAATCGGGAAGCAAATCGGTGCCTGGCCGGACCACACGGCGGGATCGCCCTGCCACAAGTACTCGCGACCTCCAGCCTCAATCGAGGTAAACGAACCACCGGCCGTGGAGACCTTGATAGAAATCGAATCGTTGGAGAGAGCGTATTCCATTGTCCATCCTTTCGAACAACTGCTTTTTGCTCGCAAGAACCCGTCTCGGCCCTGACCAAAGGACAAACCCGCACGTTCATCGATGCGTCCGGTTTCCCAGCCATGCAACGGGGTACCATACAGACATTGATGCAATTACAGCTGAAAGGCCTTCTTATGCGAACCATCATCCTTTATGCCTCACACCACCACGGCAATACGAAAAAGCTCGTGGACGCCATCGTCGAGGCGCACCCCGAGATCGATACCCTCGACGTGAAGTCACTCGGTAAAAACGAGTACCCCGACCTGCACGAATACCATCTGATCGGTGTCGCCACGGGCATCTATTACTCCGAGATCGACAAAGATATGGCGCGCGTGCTCACGAACGTGCTGCAGCCGCAGGACAAGGTGTTTGGCCTTATGACCTACGGTGGCAAAAACAAGTGGTACGGCAAGGATATCGATGGCATCTGCCGCATGAGGCAGGCCATCTTTATGGGCGTCTACGGCTGTCCCGGCTTTGATACGTGGGGGCCGTTCAAACTCACCGGCGGCGTCCAGAAGGGACACCCGACCGCTGAGGAAATTAAGGGCGCCGTCGACTTCTTCGACAAGATCGAAGACGAGTATGGCGACATCATCGTCGAAGAGTACGCCAAGCGCGAGAAGCGTCTAGCATACGAAAAGGAGCATCCCGCGGGGGGTCTTGTGGCCGGCGTCAAGCGCACGGCAAAGAAGATCGTTAACAAGCTGTAACTGTTAAGGTGCTTTTGAGCGTTTAACCCATACGGCGGGTCCGAGCAGATTCGGGCCCGCCGTCTTTTTCTATCGTTAATCGGTAAAGGCGTTGCCGACGCTCTGGCCGCCAACATACGTCTCGACGAGGGTGAGCTCATGGTCGAACACGACAAAGTCGGCGTCGCGACCCGGCATGATGCTGCCGCACTTATCCTCGATGTGCGCAGAGCGAGCCGGCACCTCGGTTGCCATGCGAATGGCGATATCAGCGCTGGCGATGCCCCAATCGACAATGTTCTTGACGCCCTGGGCAAGCGTGAGCACCGAGCCGGCAATGCTTTTGCCGTCGGCGAGCCAGCACAGGTTGTCCTTCATGATGACGTCCATGCCACCACTGGTGTAGCTGCCCTCGGGCATGCCGCCGCAGCCCAGGCAGTCGGTGATGAGCACCGTGTGCTGCCAGCCCTTTGCCTGCAGCAGTGCCTTGATGGCGGCAGGGTTTACGTGCTTGCCGTCACAGATGATCTCGGCGTAGGTCTCGGGCGTGGACATGGCAGCACCCACGACACCGGGCTCACGGTGATGCAGACCGCGCTGGCCGTTATAGGTATGCGTAAAGCAGCTGGCACCGGCATTGATAGCGGCGATGCACTCATCGTAGGTGGCGTCGGAGTGACCGATGCTGGTCACCACGCCCTTGGCGTTCAGAGCAGCCGCATAAGCAGCGGCACCGTCGCGCTCGGCGGCCATGGCGCTCTTAACGATGCGACCGCCCGCAGCCTCCTGCCACTGGTCGAAAACCTCCTCGGAGGGGTCAATCAGGTAAGCGGGGTTCTGCGCGCCCACGTGCTTCATGGTAAAGAAGGGGCCCTCCAGGTAGATGCCCTGAATGCGGGCACCGCAGAAGTCGGGGCCGCGACCCTCGTCCGCCTGAGCGATGGCGGCGCAGGCATCCTTGATCTGTTCGACGCCATCGGTGAACGTCGTGGGCAGCCAGCTGGTGGTACCGCGACGGGCGAGCTCGGTTGAGCTGATATCGATGCCCTCGGGATCGTTATCGGTAGTTGAGTGGTTGTAGAAGCCATGGATGTGAGTATCGACCATACCCGGTGCGATCCACGATCCCGTGTAGTCCTTAATCTCGCAAGAGGGCTCGTCGGCCTGCCAGGCGCCAAAAACGCCATCCTCGACCATAAGATAGCCGCCCAGTTGCGGGCCTGCCGGCAAGAAGAACTTGTCAGCCTTAATTGCGTACGTGCTCATATGCACTCCTCGCTTCTAAAGCAGTTGACTGTGGTAATGCTTATACCCAGCTCACGTAAAACAAAAAGCGCCCGCCCGCCGTTATGAGCGGACGGGCGCCCTTACAGGGGGACGCGATTAAGCGGTGAAGGGGTGAATCGTCACGCCCTTAACCACGCGGTTGACCGTGCCGGTGGGGCTCGGCGTATCGGGCGTGTTGCCCACGCGGACGGAGTTGAGCAGGCTGATAGCCTGGGCAAACATCACGAACGGCAGAGCAAGGTAACCCTCGGGAAGTGCCTCGTAGCCCTTAAAGGTGAAGGACTCACCCTCATAGACGGTGGCACCTTCCTGCTGAACGGCGATGGTGTGCTGAGCGATCTCGTCGCCACCGATCTCGTTGAGGATGTCGATGTCGTACTGACGGGTGTAGGCGTCGTTGTTGACGAACACGAAGACGAGCGTCTTATCGTCGACGAAGGACTTAGGTCCGTGACGATAGCCCATGGAGGTGTCGTAGGAAGTAGCGACCAGACCGTGAGCGAGCTCGAGGATCTTGAGCTGGCTCTCCTGAGCAAGGCCACCGAAGGAGCCAGAACCCAAGTAGGTCACGCGGTTGAAATCGCCAGCCAGGTAATCGGCGATCTCGGGCTCACGGGAGATGACCTCCTCGCCCATCTTGGCAATCGTCTCGACCCACTCGGCCTTCTGCTCGTCAGAGGCAGTGTCGAAAATAAGGGTGGAGAGCAGGGTCATGCAGGAATAAGAACCGGTCATGGCGAAGCCCTTGTCGTTGGCGCGCGGAATGAGCAGCGTCAGCGCATTGGGATCATCGGCAGACTCGACGGCAAGCTTGCCCTCGGGAGCGCAGGTGATGTTGAGGAACTTGACGTTGTGGACGAGCTCCTTGGCAACGGCAACGGCGGCAAGGCTCTCGGGGCTGTTGCCAGAGCGGGCAAAGGAAACCACGAGCGTGGGATCCTCGGCGCGCAGGAAGTCGCGCGGGGCGCTCACGATGTCGGTCGTGGCGATGGGCTTAAAGTCGTAGAGATCAGTGTTGCCAGCGTGACGCAGGTACGGGGCGCAGGTATCGCCAACGTAGTCGGACGTACCGGCACCGGTGAAGACAACGGACAGACGACCCTCGCCCATAGCGCGAGCCTCGGCCAGGAAGGCCTCGATGGCCTCCTTGTTCTCGCGATAGATGTTGAGCGTATCGCGCCAAAGCTCGGGCTGCTGAGCAATCTCGGCCGTGGTGATCTGGGCGCCGAGCTCGGTGAGCTCCTCGACACTCTTCTCGAACATTTCTAATACCTCTCTCTAGAAGTAATCCTCTGACGTGCAATTATACACTTCGGTTGGTTATCTGGTAGTAACCAGTTAAATGCAAAGAATCACCATATGGAAACGATGCGAGCACTAGTTACTGCGCTGGTGGTAAACCTTGTATTTAAACTGATCGGCACGAGCAACCGAGAGTGTGTACTCCACTACCTCGTTTGACTCGTTATACGTAGTCCTGACCAAATCGAGCACAGGCGAGCCCTCGACAATTCCCAAAAGGTGGGCATCGGTGGGACGGGCTATGCTCGCATAGAACTCCTCTTCGGCCACGCGAATCTTTTGCTGAAAGTCCTGCTCAATCACATCGTAAAGCGGCTTACGCTCCAGCAGCGGTCGCTTTAGGGACAGAAATTGACGAACCGGTAGATAGCTGCGTTCGACCATCATGGGCATGTTGTCGGCAGAGCGAAGACGCTTGAGCTTAAAAATGCGATCACCGATGCGCAATCCCATATGCTCGGCCAGATTCTTATCGGCCTCCATCTCGCAAAACTCGAGAATCGTGGTCTCGGGTTCTCGACCCATCGCGCGCATCTGCTCGGTAAAGCTGTAGGACTGCATAAGATTGGTTGCTTTTGCCGAACGGTCGGTCACAAAGGTACCGCGACCGTGCTGCCGAACCACCAGTCCTAAACGCTCCAGTTCCTGCAGAGCCAGGCGTACCGTAGTGCGCGAGAGACCATAGCGCTCCGAAAGTTCGCGCTCGGAAGGAATCATGTCACCGGCGCGATATTCATGGTCAATCTTTTCGGTCAGAATATCGACCAGCTGATCGTACAGCGGTTGCTTACGCGCTCCGATCGCCATCCTATCCTCCCTTTTGCTCGAATTCGGCTAACTACCTAGGGTGTTATGCATTATCTGTCTGCCACACCCGAATCATTAAGAAAACAAAAGCCGCGCGCTCTTTCGAGCACGCGGCTTTTAACATACACATGGCTTAAGGGGTCGGGGTGTGAGCCGCGTAGGGACACACCCCTCAAGCTAGAGCCTTACCAGATGCTCGGCCAGAGACCAAGCGGGCCAGCGCCCAGGATGCCAAGGACGAAGAGCAGGAGAATGCCCTTGGTCGGGGTCCAGCTGTGCTTAGCGAACATGTAGTAAAGCAGCAGCGTAAGCATAAGCGGGACGAGCTTCGGGACGATGGTGTTGAGGGTGTCGGCAACAGAGAAGTTGACCGGATCCTCGGTAACGGTGCCGTAGGTCACGGACTCCATGCCGTTACCCAGATCGGTGACGCCGCACTCGACAGCGTTGCCGTCGGCATCGGAAGCGGTAAGGGCGTTGCCGTCCTTATCGGTCATGGCGATGGTACCGGCCTCAGCGGTCTCGGTATCGATGCCCTCCATACCGGTGAAGTTCTCGGCCTCCTTCTCGGAGACGATCACGGTAGTAGCGGAGAGGCCACGGGTGGTGCCGTTGGGGATCTGGAGGTTGATCTGGGTGCCACCCATGGTGACGACCAGGCAACCGACGACGAAGACGCCCATGATGGAAGCGGCACGCGTGAAGGCCTGCATGTTGGCGGTCAGAGCGTCAATAGCGCTGGTGCCAAGCTTGTAGGACCAGTTCATGAGCCAGAAGCGCAGAGCGAACTGGACGACGTTGAAGATCACCAGGAAGATGATCGGTGCAGCGGCGTTGCCGTTGATGGCCATGTTGGAGGTGATGCCGGCCGTGATAGGCACGAGCGTCAGCCAGAACAGGGCGTCACCGATACCACCGAGCGGGCCCATTGCGGCGACGCGGACGGCGCGGATCGTGGGGATGTCAACCTTGTTCTGCTCGAGCGAAAGCACGATGCCCATAACAAAGGTGACAAGGAACGGGTGGGTGTTGAAGAACTCCAGGTTGTGGCTCATGGAAGCCGCGAGGTCGTTCTTGTTGGTGTGGATCTTCTCCAGACCGGGGATGATGGAGTAGAGCCAGCCAGCGGCCTGCATGCGCTCGTAGTTGAACGATGCCTGCAGGAAGCAGGAGCGCCAAGCCATCTTGTTGAGGGTCTTCTGGTCGAGCTGCGGAGCAGGAGTGAGATCCTCGTAGTGCTCCGGGATCACATACTCATTAGATGCCATCTTCGAAGTCACCTCCGTCAGAAACAGCTGCACCCTTCAGCTCGGTCTGCTGCTGGAAGTCCCAGAAAGCGATGCCGAAGCCGATGAGAGCGAGGATGAGCAGAGCAGGGGTTGCCAGCGAATCGTTGGCAACGGTGATGAGCGCGAGGCCAAAGCCCATGAGGAAGAAGCCCCACATATCGCGGTTCATCATAACCTTGAGCAGGACGGCGAAGCCGACGAAGCGCATCATGCCGCCTGCAGCGGACAGACCGGTCTGCAGCCAAGTCGGGATGGCGGAAGCGATGGTCTGACCAATGGTAGCGCCAGCGATGAAGAACAGGGTGACGACGACAGCGAAGATCAGGCCGAGCAGAGCCATGGCGAAGTAGTTCAGGCGCTCGATGCCCTTGGTGTCCGCGTTGTGAGCCATGTTATCGGCCGTGGACATAAGCGGGGACATAAGCGTGAAGACCAGGGTAACGCCAAGCTGGCCAAGCAGAGCGAACGGAATGGCGAGGCCGACTGCCGCGTTGGGCTCGAGGCCCGTGGCGATAGCGAGAATGGCTGCCATGATGCCGCCGATGACGGCGTTAGGCGGCTGAGCGCCTCCGATCGGCATGTTGCCGATCGTCATGAGCTGATAGGTACCACCCACGAGAAGACCGGTGTTGAGGTCGCCAAGGATAAGACCGATGACGGCGCCGGTGACGATGGGCTGATAGAGAGACTCGAGGAAGTCAAACTGGTCGATTGCCGCGATGAACGTGACGACGAAGACCAGAGCGATCTGGATGATCGAGTATTCCATCTTGCTCCTCCTTTCAAAATGTATGTACGCACTTTGGATTTCACGTACAGAACGTCAGGGTTTCACTCCTGACAACGTGGATCACGAGGATTACGAGAAGAGCTTGCTCGTGTCCTCAACAGGCGTGCTCGGAACGCGCCTGATCTCCAACTCCACCCCCAATTCCTGCAGCTCTTTAAACGCAGCGACATCCTCGTCGTTAACTGCGACGGAGGTGGCGACTTGGCGCTTTCCTTCCGACATGTGCATGTTGCCGATGTTTACCTTCTTTATAGGCACACCGCCCTTGACGAGCGTAAGCACGTCTTCCGGTGTTTCGGCCACGATGAAGATCTTCTGGCGCGGGCTCGCCTTGCCAATGACGTCGATGGTCTTCTGCAGAGAGAAGAAACGCGTAGCGACGCCGGCGGGAGCGGCCATCTTCATGAGGTTCTGGCGCATGGTGTTGGACGCCACGTCGTCGTTGGCGACGAGGATGAGGTTGGAGCCCAGGGTGGAGTTCCACTGGGTGGCAACCTGACCATGAACCAGTCGGTTATCGATGCGGGTAAGAAGAATGTTGGGTTCTGCCATGTTGATCAGCTTCCTTTCGTTATTTGCTGACGACAGTTACTTGATCTCCTGAATCGCGTAACGCGAAACATCTACGACGGCTCCGGATCGGACTTTGATCTGGACCTTCTCGCCTTCGATGCCTTTGACGGTTCCGTAGATACCGCCGGCGAAAAGAACCTCTTGACCCGGCTTGAGCTCGGTGTGCAGCTCCTTGAAGTACTTCTGCTTCTTCTTCATGTTGATTTGCGACCAGATGGTGTAAATCAAGCCCATGATGACAAGCAGGCCTAAAAGGGCGACCGAGGAGCTCAGGACGTTGGCTCCGAAATCGGCCATTAGATGCCGTCCTCGTCGCCGAAGATATCCTCTTCCTCGGAGCCGGCAACGGATGCGACCGTCTGGGCGGTGACGCCCGTCTGGCCAACGGTCACGGCCTGCTCGCCAAGCTCGGCGAGCGTGGCATTGCCGCGGAGGAACAGAAGCTCAATAACCATGGGAAGGTTGGTGCCAGTCAGAACCTCGACGTTGTCGACATCCTGGGCAATCATCATCGACTGGTTGAACGGGGTGCCGCCAAGCAGGTCGGTAAAGACGAGCACGCCATCGCACTCCTCGCGCATGGCGGTAATAGCGGCGCGGAGATCCTCACCGTAGGATGCGGCCTGGTCGCCCTCAAAAGGAACGACGGTAAAAGCAGGCTGGTCGCCGGCAACCATCGCGATAGCGCTTGCAAGGCCGGGTGCGAACTGTCCATGACCGGTAAGAATAAAGCCAACCATTCAAATTTCCCTTCCGAAGGTGTGTACAATCTGAGTCCGATGATTTTCGGAAGCCAGCGGGCGCTCGCCCTTAAAGCTTCTTGGAAAGCGTTCTTTGAAGACCAGTGGTTTCTAAACTGGTAGTAACCACGCGACGTGTTGTTGTCACTATATCACCCCAGAAGAGGTCGCTTTCCTTGATTCATACGGTAAAACGTTTTTGCACCGCTCACGGTGATAAATCGACCGTTTACCGGTCGTTAACACTTCTACCTGCGGTTTTGAAACCGTTCCGAAATGCTTTGGCAAAAGATCGGATCTTTTCCTTTGTCTAAACAACGCAGGGCGGCTAAAAATAGCGTGAAGAAAAATTGCAGGTCATTGTGAAGATATGTGAATTGGTCTTTTTGACTTAATACCAGTTAGAACCAGTTTTGAGATTATCGGTGAACGGTAGGTTTCGACCGTTCACCGGTTACTTGCAATCGTTTGCAGTTGTTTTCCCAGATGAATTAGGGAAGCGCGATGGAGCGCTTGCGCGATCAAGGGAAGTTTTGACATTTGTCCTCATCCCCCGCGCGCCAAACTCCGACACCCAAAATGAGCCATAGCTCTCGCTATTCGTCTCACAAACATTACTTACTCTAATCTGTAATTGTTTATCGTTTATCATTAAATATGATATAAGATACAAGTATCATCCAAGACATTGGTTGGAGGAGCTATGATCCGCTGGAACGTATCCAAATCGAATGAAGCCATCGACCGTGAACAGGCAATAGCCGATCTGAGGAAGCTCACTCGCATCTGCAAATGGGCCACAATCTGCACCACCGTGGCGCTCGCTCTGGGACTTCTCGCAGTCATTGCGATTGACCTTCTACTCGTATTGCCTAGCCTCTCCCAAGGGTCGTGTCTCCAATCCGTAGAACTTCAAGGCGGCGAAGGGCCGTGCCTGGCTATCGTCGGTACCGATGCGCAGACCCCACTTATGCTCGTCGCACACGATGGTCACACTGCCATAGGGAGCCTCTTGATGACATGCCTCGCGCTTACCATCGCGCTAAGCGTGCGCAGGCTTTTCTTAAACATTGAAAAGGAAGGCAGGCCCTTTGACCTTGAATGTAACCAGACACTTCGTCGAGTAGGACATTTATTCCTTATCGGCGGCGTTGCCGTGAGGCTTCTTGGTGCCGTAATCACGGGAATGATACTCTCAGGATTTGGCGGCAGCTTTACGGATGCGTTCGCCGGCCAGTTATTCGAGCCCTCCATGCTCTTTGCGGGCCTGATTATTTGCCTGATTGCCAGCATCTTCCGCTACGGGTATATCCTGCAAAAACAAGATGACAAGTTGCTCTAGGGGGAATCCATGATTATTCTGCGGCTTGACCGCATGCTCGCCGAACGCAAGATCTCATCCAAAGAGCTTGCGGGACGCGTGGGCATCTCCCAGGTCAATATGTCACGCATTAAGACGGGTAAGGTTTCTGCCATACGTTTTTCAACTCTTGACGCGATATGCCGGGCACTCGACTGCCAACCGGGCGATGTACTGGAATATATGCCTGACGATGAAGCCGATAACCTTTTTGGACTTAAAGATTGATAGGCATAATTTAGCCACCAGCGCCTAAACGCAAATAGCCCGCTAGAACAACATCCGTTCTAGCGGGCTTATTCAGATATTTCGGTTACGCGCTCGGCGGCTCAGACAGATCTTTATGCAAACAGACCATAGATGCTGATGTTGGCCTTAGCATACAGGCCGTTAGCATACTCGGTCCACTTGGAGCTGGCGCTCGAAGCCTGCGAAGAGTACTGCTGGTAGGCGGTGTAATAGGCGGTCATGGCCTGCTTGTAGGTAGCGCTATCAGCCGTAAAGGCATCGTCAGCGAAGGCCTTAGCGTAGGTGCTATCGGCGTCCTTCCAGGTGCCCTTTTCGCTATCCCACTCGTCGCCGGCAAGTTTGATGATGTAATCGGCGTAGTCCTTGCTCGCGGTCTCCTCGTTGCCGTCAGCAGGCTCGGTCGGGGCGGTCGGCATGCTTGCGGAGCTATCGCCCACCTTCTTCTTGTAGAGCTTCTGCAGCGTCGCGGACTGACGGACGATCTGCTTGGCCTGGTCCTTGGACACGCCATACTGCGTGGCCATGGTCTTGTAGTCCGAAGTGCCGATGGAATCCTCGGCGTACTTCTTCATCTCCTTAGAAGAGACGGTGATGCCCTCGTCCTCGGCAGCGTCGAGCAGGATCTTGTTGCGCACGTAGGACAGGATGACGTCGGCAGAGGGAGCGGTGTAGTTGCCATCGCCATCCTTGACGGTGTCGAGGCTGTACTGGCTCTCAATGGCCTCGCGCGCGGTGATGTCGCTCTTCTTGCCGTTGTAGCTGTAGCTTGCCACGGTCGAATCGAGCTGGTCCTCGGTGAGGGTCGCCGAGCCAACACCCTTGCCGCCAAAGCCGCCGTTGCCGATAAAGAAGCCGACCACAGCAGCGATCACGACTGCAACCACGAAGGCGGCAATCATCGTCTTCTTGTGCTTGGATGCGCGGTCGTCTTCATCGGAACCCAGAATATCGTCGTCCTCATCCTGGGCCTCGGGCATCAGATTCTCGTCAGCGGCATCCGCGGCAATCTGAGCCTCCAGTCGGGCGTCCTCCTCCTCGGCCGTCGTGCCGGCGGCAATGTGCTCGGCAGACGTACCGGCGACCAGATCGATCTTCTCGTCCTCGTCACCGTCGGGGCCTTCGCCGCGCTCGATGATCTGGATGCCGTCGATCTCGTCCTTCTCGTCCTTCTTTTGAATCAGACCCATATCAGTTACTCCTTGTTAGGAAACATAGTCTTCAATAGAATACGCCCGACAGAGTGCCGGGCGTATTGATTCTTAGGTTATACGCAAACACTTAAGTACTATTTAGGCGTTTGCAGCCTGCATGTCTTAGGCCAGGTGCGCGATAACGGCATCGGCAAAGGCCTGCGTGCCCACGGCGCCCTCGACGGAGCCGGTCTGGGCACGACGCACGTCGCCGGTAACCTGCTTACCCTCGTCGAGCGTGGCGGACACGGCGGCGCGGATACGATTGGCCGCATCGTTCTCGCCCAGATGATCGAGCATCATAGCCGCAGACAGAATCTCGGCCGTGGGGTTGGCGATATCCTGGCCAGCGATATCGGGCGCGGAGCCATGCGTTGCCTCGAAGATGGCGCAGTCGGCACCGATGTTGGAGCCGGGGGCCATACCCAGGCCACCTACCAGGCCGGCGCACAGGTCGCTGACGATATCGCCGTACAGGTTGGGCAGCACCAGGACATCGAAGTCGTTGGGGTTCTGGACCAGGCCCATGCAGGTGGCGTCGACGATCTTGTCGTTGAACTCAATATCGGGATAGTTGGCGGCCACCTCGCGCGCAACGCGCAGGAACAGGCCATCGGTCGCCTTCATAATGTTGGCCTTGTGCACGGCCGTCACCTTTTTACGGCCGCAGCGGCGGGCGTACTCAAAGGCGTACTCCACAATGCGGCGGCTCTTGGCGATGGAGATGGGCTTAATTGAGATGGCGGAATCGGCGGCGAAGGTCTTCTGACCCGAGCGCTCGACAAGCTGTGAGAGCTCCTCGACCTCGGCAGCGCCCTCATCGAACTCGATCCCGGCGTAGAGGTCCTCGGTGTTCTCACGCACGATGACCAGGTCGACGTCGCGGAAGCGCGAGCCGTCGCCCGGCTGCGACAGGCAGGGGCGCACGCAGGCGTACAGGTCGAAGTGCTTGCGCAGGGCCACGTTAACGCTGCGGAAACCCGTGCCGACCGGCGTGGTGATGGGGCCCTTGATGGCAACCTTGGTCTCGGCGACCGCATCGAGCACGTGCTGGGGCAGCGGCGTGCCAAACTCGTCCATGACGCCGGCACCGGCCTCCTGGACATTCCAATTGATCTGGACACCGGTGGCCTCGACCACGCGGCACATGGCCTGCGTAATCTCGGGACCGATACCGTCACCGGGAATCAGGACTACATCGTGCGCCATAATCTGTTACTCCTCGTTTTCGGCGTCGTCAGATTTTTTAACGCTAGCACGCTTCTTCTTTTTGGAGAGATCAAGGTCAAAGCGTTTAACAAGCATTTCGCAAATCTCGCTCGAACGGGCCTTGAGATAGCTGCCCTTGCCGTTCTCGGCATCAAACTTAAGGCGCAGCGCAAGCTTCTCGGCGACCTCGGCGCCGATCTCGCCCTGGCCAAACTCGTACAGGCAACCGAGCATGTCGCGATACTCGAGGTCGCCGTGGTAGCACTGAATGGCCTCGTCCAGGATGGGCCAAGCCTCGCGCGAACGCTCGATGCTCGTGGCGCCCCACACGCACAGCAGGCGGAAGGCGGCATAGCGCAACGTGGAGGAAATCTCGTCGAACAGCGCGGTCTCGGCGCCCTCAAAGGCATCGCCCAGCTGCTCGGGACAGGTGGTGGCAAGCGCCGTCAGGGCATCGAGGGCCTCCCAGCGGGTCTGAGCCTCGGGGCGGTCGAGCGCCTCGATCAGCGCGGTGACGCAGGGCACGACGCGCTGCGGATCGCGCTCGGCGAGCAGGTGCAGCACGCGGGCGGCAAACTGGCGGATGCGGCGCGTGGGGCAGCCGAGCTCCTGGACCAGACGGTCGACGGCATTCTCGTTCTCCTCTGCCAACTGAAGCTGTGCCAGCTCCTCGTCGGTGAGCTGTTCGTCTTTGTTTTCTGCCATAGTTACCTCTTTTTACTATTTCTTAGCGTGCTTGCCAGCACCCTTGCTGTCATCGGTGACCGAGATGAGCTGTCGGTCGGCAGCGCCATTACGACGCGCACGGCGGCGTTCCTCGGCATCGCCCGCGTCGGCGGCGGCTCGATGAGCCTTGTTGACGTTAAAGACCTCGTCGTGCTTGCGCCACGGACCGACGGACTCGCCAAAGCTCATCTTAAGGCCGGCGATAAAGCCACCGAGCCAGCCGATCGGCGCAAACTGCACCAGCGGGAACAGCGAGAACACCCAGGTCAGCAGGACGACTGCCGCCGCTCCTGCAAAGTTGGCAATCCAGTAGTCGCGCTTGGTGATCACGCGCTTTTCGCACGCCCACTGGCCGCACAGAAAGCCGATGTAAATCGCAAAGAGAAAGAGCACAAGCGCAAGCACCACGAACGTCCAGCTCATGGGCGCTACTCCCCGTGATGGTGGCCGCAGCAGCACTCGTGGCCGTCATCATGGCCGTGGCCGCCGCAGCACTCGTGGTCCTCGCCGTGATGGTGGCCGCAACCGCACTCATGGTCGTCGCCGTGCTCGCCGCAACCGCAACCGTCCTCGTGGGCACCGTGCTCCTCGGGGCGATACTGCGACCAGTCCAGACCGGCGGCGATGGCGTCGGCCTCCTCCTTGTAGAGGACCGTGATGGCCTGGGTGCCCAGCTTGGCGCCACCGATGGCGTCAAGCATATCGTAGAGCGTAAAGGCCACGTCGGCACCGGGCAGCGCGAGCTCGCGGTCGTCGGCGTAGGCAAGGGCCAGGCGCAGGTCCTTAATGAAGTGCTCGACCATAAAGCCGGGCTTGTAGTCGCCGTCGAGCGCCTTGGGGGCCAGGCTCTCCATGGCACCGGACTTGCCGGTGCCGCCCAGGATCATCTGGCGGGTCTTCTCCAGGTCAAGGCCGCTCAGCTCGGCAAATGCCATGGCGTCTGCCATGCCGACCATGCAGGCGCCCAGCGACACCTGGTTGGCGAGCTTGGCAGCCTGGCCCTTGCCGGCACCATCGAAGCAGCAGATGGTTGCCGCAAAGGTGGAAAGGATATCGCGGACCGGAGCGATGTCGTTCTCGGTAGCGCCAACGATAGCCGTAAGCGTGCCGGCGATAGCACCCGACTCGCCGCCGGTGACGGGACAGTCAAACGCCATGCGGCCGGAAACCTGGGCGGCCTCGGCAATGTCACGGGCGAGCTCGGGCGAGCTCGTAGTGAGGTCGATCAGCACCGCGCCGGGCTTAGTGCACGCGAGCAGGCCGTCGCCCGCCAGGTAGAGCTCCTCGACCTCGGAGGGATAACCCACCATGGTAAAGACGACGTCGGCGTTCGCCGCGGCATCCGCCGGCGTATCGGCCCAGACGGCACCGCGCTCAACGAGCGCTGCAGCCTTGGACTTGGTGCGGTTGTTGACCGTGACGGGATAGCCAGCGTCCAGAATGTGGCCGGCGATGGGGGCACCCATAATTCCGGTGCCGATGAATGCGACGGAGAGCTTGTTTGCCATGAAGCCTTTCCTTTTGGGTTGGGTGTTATTACCAGGTTGAATACTCGGTGCCAGCGTTTGGGCTGTGAGTTGGGATCGATTACGGCCGCGTTACTTGCCTACTGACCGCGCACACGGCGGGCGATACGGTCGGAAAGCGACGCCTTGTCGGCGCGGTTCTTACCCCAAAACGCGCAGCCCACCATGCCGGGGCCCACGTGCGAGCCGATGGTGGGACCCACGGAGCCGCGAATGATCGTGACGTCGGCGCAACCCTCCTCCTTGCGGATGGCGGCTTCGAGCCAGTCACCATCCTTTTCGGCATCGGCCGTCATGATGGCGATGGGCATGGTGCGATCGGGCACGTAGTTCTCGCGGAACGACTTGAGGATGGACTTGAGCGCCTTCTTGCGGCCGCGGTTGACGCCGATCAGCGACAGCGAGCCGGCCAGGTCGTAGGAGAGCTCGGGCTTGACGTCGAGCTTTGCCGTGAGCTGCGCCGCCGCGGGAGGAATGCGGCCGCCGGCAGCCAGTGCGTCGAAGCTCTCGAGCGTAAAGTAGCCGTGCACGTAGGTCTTTGCCTCGTTTGCCCAATCGACCAGCTGCTTGGCGGTCAGTCCCGCCGAACGCTGGCGCACGGCCTCGAGCGCCAAGAGCGCACCGGTCGCGCAGGGCAGAGCGTTGTCGACCACGTAGAGCTCAAAGTTGGGATACTCGGCGCGCACGACATCTGCCGCCTGGCACGCGGAGTTGTAGCTCGACGACAGCGCCGAGGTAAAGCACAGGTAGACCGTGGGCGTGCCCTCTTTGGCGCACTCGGTAAAAAACTCGATATAGCGACCGAGCGACACAGCCGAGGTGGACACGCGGGCACCGGCGCGCATGCGGTCGTAGAACTCCTTAGGGCTCATGCTCGACCAGATGTCGTCTGTGCGCTCCTCGCCATCGATAATGAAAGGGAAACCCAGGATATCGACATCGAGGTTCGCGGCGACCTCGGGGCTAAAGTCGCAGCAGGTATCGACGACGATGCGGCAACGGTTCGAATGACCGGCGGATGCGGCCTTGTCCATCAAAGCGACTCCTTACGTAAAAAGGCGGCCACCCGCATGGGATGGCCGCCAACCGTTAACTCATGCAAGTTAACGTATTTTACTCGTCAAGTGTTTCGATGCGGGGCTTGATGATGCCATATCCACCATTCTTACGGTGATACACCACATTGATGAGACCGGTCGTCGCGTTCTCGAACACGTAGAAGTCGTGGCCCAGCAAATCGGTCTGCACCAGCGCCTGCTCCTCGGTCATCGGGGTGACATCGATGACCTTCTCGCGGACGAGCAGGTCGTCGTCCTCCTCGGGCAGCAGCAGGTCGGCCAGATCCTCAACGCGCTCGACCGGCGCGACATCCGCGGCACTGGCACCACCCTGGCGGTTGTCCACGACCTTGGTCTTGAACTTGCGCAGCTGGCGGGTGACCTTATCGGCGGAGAGGTCGATGGCAGCATACATATCTGCGCCGTGCTCGGCAACGCGAATCACAGAACCGCGGACACGAACCGTGACCTCGACGATTGCCGGGTTGGGGTTCGAGGGGTTCTTCTCATAACGAAGCACGACGTCGACTGTCATGGGCTCGATATCGAAAACCTTGAGCGCCTCGCCGATCTTCTCATCCACATGCGCACGCAGAGCATCGGTTACCGTCGTCTTGCGTCCAGAAACCTTGATATCCATACGTGGCTCCAATCTGCCTCGGGGACTTACTGTACTGGCTATGTACCCATTGCCGTGCATTTAATCACCCGAATTCCCAAAGACCCGAATAACGATTGCTTGATACCGCATACCGAAGTCTCGCACTTTTCCGTGGCAAAGTGCGCTATAGGAAGGCGTCGGCAAAGCTAGTTTTTCTCCTGGAAATCAGCTTTTACCTGCCGTTTTTACCAAAATAGAAAAGCCGGGCTCCCCTATTAGGGAGACCCGGCTATGCGTGTTGAAACCGTGAAGAAGCGCCTTGTTCGGTGTATGGCAGACGCCACCCCTACCAATAACTAGCTATTGAGCTTGTTGATGTCATCGTCGGTGATGGCGCCCTCCTGGCTAGACGACGGACTGTCGCCGTTGTTATCAGAGGCGTCGCCATCGGAGGACTCGGTCTCGTTGGACGTGGAGTCGGATGCCTGCACATTGGCCCCCGAAACGGTCTTGGCGGTAAGGTCATAGGGCATCTGTCCGTACCAGACGCAGTGGACTGCCTCGAGCGTGCCATCGACCGTGATGCCATCGAGGGCATCGCTCGCGGCACGGCACAGCTCATCGTTAGAGCTTAGGCCTGCGACGCCAAGCGTGGAGGGCGCCTCGAGCGTACCGACATAGGAGATCTGGCTCATCAGACGCGCGAGGTAGCCACCAGCCGTGGAATCACAGATCACGTAATCGACCTCGCCCGACTCGAGCGCCTCAAAGCACTCATTGATGTTGGAGAAGGTCTTTTGGTTGGCGGTGATGCTTTGCTTGGCGAGCGCCTCCTGCGAGGCCGAGGAGGTCTGAACGCCCAGGGTAGCGGTGTTAAGCGTTTCGGTGGAAACGCTCAGCGACTCGCCGTCACTGCTCTTGCCGAATACGGCGGGGGCGTCGTACAGACAGGTGCCAAGTGAGCTGATATCGCCGTCCGTAGACCTGGCGTCGCCAATAAAGATGTCGGCCTTTTTATCGCTGAGCGCGGAATCGGCCGAGGACGCATCGACAAAGGCGACTTTGAGACCCATGCGGCATGCAAGGGCACGAGCGGCATCGACCGCATAGCCCGTGAGGTTTCCGTCGGCATCCTGCATGGCTTGCGGGGCATCGGAAGTATCGAGGGCGACCGTCAGGGTTCCCGGCGTGACCAGGGCATCGTCCGATACCGTGGGGGTAACGGTCTCGCGCTCGATCTGGTCGATCGTGGGCGTCGTGAACGTGGACAGTGGATTGAACGCACATCCACTCAGGCCCAAAACGGCAATGACCACCGCGGTCCCAGCACCTAACCGAGCCGCATGCATCAAGCTGCCCCTCACCATGTCCACTACCCTGCCTTCTGTGTCGTATACAATCCGTTCCCTGCACGGAATATCGGGTTGTTCCCACCAGCTGACCTGGTATTTGACCCCACACTTGCGCACCGGGGCGTTTGCTCGGGAGGCCGCAGCCACCTTCACGACTGGCCCGCTCGCCCGCGAGGCGGTATTGCCCCAAAGAAAGTAGAACGGACGGTGCGGCTTACATCTAGGACGCGCCATGATCGCGCCGCGCGCACGCGGTCGCTTACGTGGATCCCTTTGACCGCGTCTGTCTTGGACTAGGATGGGCATTTCGTCCGTCCGCAACCACAGCCTGGCAGGAACGTAGGGCATTATAGCTAAGTTCAAGCTATAGTTTAAGGTTAGGGACGTTATTCGCATCGCGAGCACAGATTTCGCAGGTCGGGGCGGGCTGCACGCGCTCTGATTGAGCCCGTAGCTCCCCATGGAGAGCCCCGACGCGCTCGTCTTGGGGCGCGTGGCCAAAAAATAGCAAATATGAGTACTGTTATCAAATTAGTGGCAGGAATTTTTGGCTCTGCAAACAGTTTTCACTCTCTATAACGTCAGATTGATGCCAGGGTATTCCACATTTGTTTAATATCTTTCTGATTTACGCCATCTTCTAGTCCCAAAATCCCTGATTTTGCTGTTACCGAATTTGTAGCAGTACTCATATTTGCTATATTTTGGCCAGAGCATGTATTCAACCCCCTGTTTCAGAGCATTGCTAGGCGGGTTTAAGCCCAAAACACGCCCGCAGCGTGTTAAATAGCGCCTCTTGTTTCTTTCTGCAAGCGTCAACACGGTTGCGATATCGCTTACCCATACGTTGGTGGATGCGCCATGCGAGCGCTTCCATCGCTTCCATGTCGCAGAGCATTTCGTTGTTGACCGTCGCGACCTCGATTCCCATAGTAATCAAGCCCGTGTTGCGTTTTTCATCATGGATACGTCCCCTCCGGGAGGAATGGCCCAGCTCACCGTTGTATTCCAGGTCAAACCGGGCTGCTTCCTGATGGGCATCGCAAACCGCATACGGCATCCCCGAGATCGCCTGCGCTCGGTCGTTGAACTCGATCTTGTGGTCGGTCTTAAAGGGACCGCAGGCAAATCCGCCATAGGAAAACGGAAGCGAAAACATGGCAAGCATGATGCATTCCATGGGTGAGCGCAGGTTTTCCGACAGAAAGGGGCACAGCCGCCGCAGCTGCTTGGCCGCGCTCCCCTTGCATGCCGCAAGGTAATCTGCCAGGCGATCGGGCGTCAGCACTGGCTCTACCTCAAAGTAGCCCACATCTGACGGCTGGTCCTTATCCTTTGCAAGCCTGTTCACGGTAGGCGAGCTGTAGGGAGGCAAATACTGCCCGCGATCGCTCAGCGAAATCTTGGAGCACAGCTCCTGGGCCAGGGCAAATGCCTGGATACAGCCGACTTCGCGCGCAACGGCTACGCAGAGGGCCTCGGGAGACAAGCTGTACACCCCCGGCTCCACCTCCAGAATCGAACCAACCGGCAGTCCTGCAGAACAAACGGACCAGCTTGCACCAGGCATGCGGCGACGCTGCTTTGCAGACCCCACCAGTAGACACAGGTCTTCTTGGACCTCGCCGCTCACGGCCCCGATCCTCACCAAATCGGGAAGATAGATGTCCTCGGCCGAGGGCGACGATGCGTGCAGCACACGGCGCTCTTCATCGGGATCGAGGTCCCTCCAGCTGATGTAACCCATTTGTCGGCGCTCGGCGCGCATCATGCGCAGCGCCGAGGTGCCGGTCAGGATTACGGAGGAAGCCAGTTGCTCGCTTGTCGGCTCGTCACGCCGCGCTATCTTCACTGCCACAAAACCACCCCTACCAGACGCGTACGATAGCGAGGCCATCGACTGCCGCGGCGCCGGCACGCTTGAGCTCTGCCGAGGCCGCCGCCATGGTCGCACCCGTGGTAATGACATCGTCGATGAGCAGCAAACGACAGCCGTGCACATCTTCGACCGTCTCGTACATGCCCCGGGCATGTTCCCGGCGCTCATCGCGACCGAGCTCTCGCTGGTCACCGTGACCGTATTTGACCAGGGCGTCCAGCAACGACACACCCGAAAGATCGCAAAACGAGCGCGCGATTGCTTCCATATGGTCGAATCCACGCCGCCGAAACGCTGCCGCAGTCGCGGGCACAAATACCACCGCGTCGGCGCCGGACAGCACACCGCCGTAGCGATCGGGGGCTGCCACCTGGGCATGTAAGACGGTGTCGTAGAGTAGCTCCGCCAGATACGGTGCCAGGCGGCGCTCGCCCGCATCCTTGTACGCCTTGATGATGCGCGGCAGCGGATGTGCGTAGACGGCACACGCCAGGCAGCGATCGAGCGCCTCGGCCATTGCCGAAGACGTGCCCTCGACCGAACACTCGGTGCACAGTAAATCCCCAAACGGGGCGCCACATCGGATGCAGCTATGGCACGGATCGATGAGCACGAGCGATGCCAGACAATCCTGGCAGATCAACGCACCGGAACGCTCGCAGCCGGCGCATCGCGTGGGCGACAACGCCTCAAGTGCCTCGTACGTCGCGCGCTCGGCAAGCGGTAGCAATTCGTCCGCAAACGGTAGGGTGCCTGCACCCTGCAAGCGACTCAACACATTCAAATGCCTCTTCATGACACAACCCTCCCTACGCGAAGGCGAAGGGAGGGTTGTCGGTGTAGAGCCATGATACCCAGAGGTGCTAGGGTCAGGCGAGTCACATCCGCTTACGGACGTTATTCGCCGGCAGGCGGTTGCGGTGCGGACGAGGTGTGAGTCGAGCCTTCACCACCGTCCTGGCGCGGCTTGCGGGAGCGACGGCGACGGCGACGCTTTTGACCCTGGTCGGTCGAGCCCTCGCCACCGCGATCCTCACGCGGTTCGCGCTCGTCGCGAGTACCGCCGCGCGAAGCCTTGGCGGCAGCTCCTCCGCCGTCTCCAGGGCGACGGCGCGTGACCTTGACTTCACCGTCCGAAACCTGATCGGCCACGGAAGGAACCGAGGGCTTCTGCTGCGTGCCCGAGGAATGGCGACGGCGCGGACGCGGCACGCGCTCCTCCTCGCCACGCGGCTTGCCGCCCTTGTCGGCAGGCGCGTCGGAAGCCGAGGCGCCCTTGGGAGCGGCACCGGCTTCGCGAGCGGCTGCGGCGCGGAAGGCGTCCTCGCGCTCCTCGCTCGACAGGTGACGGCGGCGACGGCGCGTGGGGTTCATGCCACCGCCGCGGTTTTGCTGCTGGGGCTGGTGAGCCTCGCGCTCGCGGGAAGCGTTCTTGCCCGCGGTCTCGCCATTGTCGACGGACGCCGTGCGCTTGCGGCGGCGACGGCCATCGGCCGCCCCCTCGGCCTCGAGCGCCTCGGCCTTGCCGCGGCCCTTTCCGCGGCCACGACCCTCGCCCTGACCCTGACCGGAGCGAGCATCGGATTCGGCATCGCGGCGACGGCGCTTGGGCATCGACGTACCGGCCAGACGGTCGGCACTCGACAGGCCATCGCCCACGTCGACGCCGTTCTCGCGATCGAGCTCCATGAGCGCCAGGCGCATCTCGGGCGACTCGATGCGCTCGAGCACGTCGCGCGTCACGCAGTCGGGGCGGCAGTTGCAGCCCTGCTCGGCGGCCTTCTTTTTGCAGCCCTCCGAGCACGTCATATCGGCCAGGTTGACCTTAAAGACCTTGCCGTTCTCCAGGCGCAGCACCAGCTGCTCACGCGGCGTGTCATATTCCTGGATACGCGCCTTGCCAAGCGGCGTATCGATGAGCGTCTTCTTTTTGGGCGCACGGCTCTTAAAGTCCTTGTACGCCTCGAACTCATAGCGCAGGCAGCACATCAGGCGGCCGCAAACGCCACTGATCTTGGACGAGTTGAGCGGCAGGTCCTGCTCTTTTGCCATGCGAATCGAGACGGGCTCAAACTGTCCGCCAAAGCGCGTGCAGCAGAGCTCCTGGCCGCACTGGGCATAGCCGCCCACCAGGCGGGTCTCGTCGCGCACGCCGATCTGGCGCATGTCGACGCGAATGTGCAGCGTCGAGGACAGGTCCTTGACGAGCTGACGGAAATCGACGCGCTCCTCGGCCGCAAAGTAGAACACGGCCTTCTCGCCGCCAAACAGGTACTCGACGCCGACCGGCTTCATCTCGAGGTCGAGCTCTTTGACCAGACGGCGGAAATCGACCATCGCCTCGTCGCCCTGGATGGCCAGGTCGTCGGCAAGCTGCAGGTCGATGTCGCTCGCCACGCGCAGCACGGGCTTGAGCGGCTGGCCGATCTCATCTTGCGGCACCTCGAAGGGATCGGCCGTGACCAGGCCGATCTCGGTTCCGCGCTCGGTGGAGCAAATGGCATAATCGGCCTCGAGGATATCCAAATCCTGCGGATCGAACCACAGGTCGCGCGAGGCGTAGGTAAACTTAACGGGTACAACTAACGGCATTTCAGTGCCTTCCTGATATCGAACAGCATGACCTCGATGGCCAGCTGGGGAGTAACGTTTCTGGCGATGTTGCGCTCGGCGGTCGCGACTGCCTCGAGCGCCCGTGTGGCACCCGCAACATTGGTCGCGGCGGCAAGCCGACCGATCGTGTCGCGCACGTCTTCGTTCACCACGTCGGCTGCCTTGTCCTGAAGCGTCAGCAGCACGTCGCGCATGAGCGTCCGCGCGCTCGCCAGCGCTTCCATGATACCCGAACGCTCGCGCGCGTTGAGTTCGCGCTTGTTGCGGTCCTCAAGCTGCTTCAATGCTCCACGCGACAGGTAGTCGGCGTTTTGCTCGAGCACCTTTTCCTGTGTGGACTTGACCTCGGCGAGCGGCGCCTTAACGGCGACGATGAGTGACTTGGCGCGGCTGAGCACGTCGGCCTCGTCGGCGGCGATAAGCGAATCGATGGCGCGAACCATCTGACGGCGGGCGTCCTGGCGCTCGGCGCTCTTGAGGAACTCGATGCCACGCGTGGGGCTTCCCGCCACGGCGACGGCCATGCGGCAACGCGCAGGGTCCTGACCGGTGGCGCGGCTCACGGCCTGCGCGGCGACGGCGGGCGATACCAGCCGAAACGGCACGCACTGGCAACGACTCACGATAGTGGGCAGCATCACGTCTGCCGAGGTGCCCAGCAGGATGAACATAACGCCCTCGGGCGGCTCCTCGAGAGTTTTGAGCAATGCGTTGGCGGTGTTGGCGCGCAGCTGCTCGGCACGGTCAATGATGTAGACCTTGGCCTTGGCACGGATGGGCGCCAGGGGCACGTCGTCGAGCAGCTCGCGTGTCTGGGCGATAAGGTAGCCCGTGGCGCTCTCGGGCGTGTAATAGTGCACGTCGGGGTGCGTATGGCGGGCGACGCGCACGCAGCTATCGCATGAGCCGCAGCCGTCCTGCTCGCACAGGAAGGCCTGGGCGAGCGCCCATGCGGCATCGAGCTTGCCGGCACCGGGAGCGCCCAAAAACAGGTAGGCGTGCGATGCGCGGCCGCTGGCGACGGCGTTGGTCAAAAAATCGCGAACGCGCTCTTGGGTGTCGAGCTTGGCCAGCAGGCTTGCCTGAGCGGGGGCCATGTTACTCGGCCTCCTTGGCAAGCGCGGCGACGACAGCATCTTGCGAAATGACGAGACCGTACGCGCGAATCTGCTCGACCGTCTTCTCGAAGACTTCCTCGACGGTCGCAGTGGCGTCGATGAGCTTTACGCGGTTTGGCTCCTCGGCAGCAATGGCGCAAAATCCCTGGTAAACACGCTCCTGGAATGTCATGCCTTTTTCCTCCATGCGATCTGCCGCGCCACGGGCTGCCATGCGTAGCGCCGCCTGCTCGGGCGTGATGTGGTAGACGAGCGTGAGCGCCGGGTGTGTTCCCGCGACGGCCAGGTTATTGGCATCGCACACTATCTGGCGATCGAGGCCGTCGGCAAATGCCTGGTAGCAGGTCGTGGAATCGTAGAAGCGGTCGCACAGGACCACCTTGCCGGCCGCGAGGGCGGGAGCTATGACCTCGTGCACCAACTGAGCGCGCGCCGCCTCGTAGAGCAGCAACTCGCAGGTGTCGCCCATCGCCGTATTGGCGGGGTCGAGCAGCAGAGCGCGGATCTTTTCGCTGATGGCGGTGCCGCCCGGCTCGCGCAGGCTCACAACCTGGTAGCCAGCGAGTTCGAGCGCGCGGGCAAGCAGACGCGCCTGCGTGGACTTGCCGGCACCATCGACGCCCTCGAGCGTGATAAAGCTATGTTGAGCGGGCTCAAAAGCCATGAGCGCAGCCCCTTCCTATAAGGCGCGTAAATGCAGATATATCAACCAAGCCATGATACCCCAGGGGCAGGCGCGCCCCAAATCGGGCCTAGTCATTGGGTAGTCATTGGGGACGCTCTTAAATGACTAGGCGACAGCTAGGGACGTTCCTAAAGTGCCGGCAGAAAAGGAACGTCCCTAGCTGCCGACTTTTTTGAGCGCTGGGTATAATCGTCGTATTGATTTGAAATGTGGCGAAAGGAGTGGCAATGTCTCGGTATTGCGCCTCGTGCGGCAAACTTCTTGCAGATGATGCCAAGTTCTGCACCTCATGCGGTGCACCCGTTGAGCAGACAACCGCAAGCAATGGCCAACCCGCGTTTGAGCAGACCGGCTTCCTCGATACGCCGCAAGCTAAGCCGGACGACTCCCTCGCCTATCGCCCCGACCCCGCCGCCAGCCCCGCAGCGGTCGAAACGACGCAGCGCATACCCGTCGCGGACACCCCGCCCCAACAGCAACCGGCATCTACGTACGCGCCTGATTCACCACAGGCCCCCGCCGCCAAAAAGAGCAGCACCAAGGCGCTTATCGCCGTTATCGTTGTGCTCGTGGCAATTATCATCGCCTTGGTCATCTTTTTTGTGATCAAGCCTTTCGACAACGCCGCCACGCAAACGACTGCCGAGATTACTAAGCTGCACCATGATGTTGACGATGATGACCTCAAGCCTCTCGACGACCCCAATAGCCTCTACGATGATGACGACGAGGACGACGAGGACGACGGCGAAGCAACCCTCTCCGAGCAGAACCTCTACCGTCGCCTGAGCGAATACTACGATCTGCTCGAAGATCTCGATAGCCAGGTCCGCGCCTGCGCGCAGGCCTTCAATGGCAGCTATCTGGAAGAAGATCGCACCGCCCGTCAAAATCTCGCCGACGTCGCCGAGCGCACGGAGGACACCATCGAGCAGTATTACGACATCGTCGAGGACCTGGACGTCCCGACGAGCTCCAAGAACTACAGCTCCTGGAAAGACATCGTTGCCCTGTATGACGACCTGGACCACCGCATTGACGCGATCTGCGATGCCTGGGAGATCAGCCTGAAGTACGCAAAGCCCGCGGACCACAAGAATGAGATCGTGGCGCCGCTGTCACGCGACAACGTGGCGGGCACCAATGACAATAAGTACCGCCTAGACTTTGAGGACCGTTATCCCGGCGCCAAGCCCGTCGAGGTGAACTAATCCCAACAACTGATCAAAACTTGCGGTGAAATAGAGATTAGTTAGGCCTTTTGCCAGCAAAAACAGTCCCTATTTCACCGCAACTTAGAAGTGGGGCCGGGCGCGCATTTGCATTTGCGCGCCCGGCCCCGCCGTGTCTATATGTGCTCGGATATGTGCTCGGTTACTTGCCGGCAGCGGTCTTTTTGGTAGTCGTCTTCTTGGCGGCAGCCTTCTTGGCAGTCGACTTCTTGGCGGTCGAAGTCTTCTTTGCTGCCGTGGTTTTCTTCGCCGTGCTCGCCTTGGTCGCAGTCTTGCGGCCGCGGGCGGGCTTCTTCTCCTTGGTCGGGCAGTCCATGTTGACGCAGATACGCCACGGACCGCGCGCCGTGTTGACCACCACGATGGGGGCGCCGCACTCGGGACAGGTCTCGCCCGTCGCCTCGAGCTTGCCACGCGCCGGCAGCGGATAGCTCACGCCGCAATCGTCATAGTTGGTGCAGCGGATAAAGCGCTTGCCGCTCTTCTCGCTCTTGTGTGCAATCAGATCGCCATGGCGTCCGGCCTCGGCACACACCTTGCACTCGCCCACCTTAAGGTCGGGCTCGTAGTTGGTGGGGCATGTGGGGTTCACGCAAATCTCGAAGGCCTTCTGGCGGAACGGCTGGCACTTAATGCGCGGCGCGCCGCACTCGGGGCACACGGCCGCCTCGCCCTCGAGCGGGCTTACCTTGACGCCGCTCGGCACCGGATAAGTCACGTCGCAGTCGGGCCAGCCCATGCAGCCGATAAAGCTGCCACGGGTCTTGGCGCTCGTCTTCATAACCAGGTCCTTGCCGCACTTGGGGCAGGCGCCCACGCGCGCATCGGCCGTGACGGCGTCGCTGATAGCGTCGCCCAGCTCCTGCGTATGCTTGAGCAGCTCGTCGAGCACGCCGGCCAGCAGCGCGCGCGAGTGCGTCACGACATGCTCTTCGGTGTCCTCACCGCGCTCCACGCGGGTCATGTCACCGTCGAGCTCGCTGGTCATGTCGGGGCTCGTGATGCGCGGGGCAAACTGCGACAGCGCATCGATAATGGCGATACCCAGCTGGCTCGGCTCCACGGGATCATTTTTGAGGTAGCGCACGGCATACAGGCGCTCGATGATGCTCGCGCGCGTGGACTTAGTACCCAGGCCGCGCTTCTCCATCTCCTGCACGAGCTTGCCCTGGCTGTAGCGCGCGGGCGGCTCGGTCTGCTTGGCCTCGAGCTTAATGTCGAACACGTCGACCGTGTCGCCCTGCTCCAGCGGCGGCATCTGCTCGTCGCGCTTAAGGCCGTACGGGTACGCCTCGCGGAAGCCCGGGGTCACGAGCACATCGCCCGAAGCCACGAACGGCTCGCCGTTCACATCGAGCTCGAGCTTGGTGTTCTCGATGGTCGCGGGACCCATGAGCGTCGCCAGGAAGCGGCGGGCGATGAGGTCGTAGAGCTTGCGCTGGCCGCCGTCGAGCGTGGACGGATCGCCCTCGCCCGTGGGATAGATAGGCGGGTGGTCGGTGGTCTCGACTTTGCCGCGCGTAGGCTTCATGGGGCCGGCAAGCACCTTTTTGCATACGGGCGCCAGCGCCGGGTTGATCTTTGCCAGGTCGCTCACCACGGCGCCCAGATCGAGCGTCGCGGGGTACACGGTATTGTCGACACGCGGGTAGCTGATGAGACCGGCCATGTAGAGGGACTCAGCGATGCGCATGGTACGCGCAGGCGAGATGCCCTCGGCCGCGGCGGCAGCCTGCAGCGAGGTGGTCGCAAACGGCGTGGGCGGCTGCTGCTTGCGCGAGCGCTTGGTCACCGCGGCGACGGTTGCCGTCGCGACGCCGTCAACATGGCCGTACGCCGTCTCAGCAGCATCCTTGTCGGTAAAGCGCGCCGTCTTGTGCGCGATCTTAAAGCGATCGTCCTCGGCAGCGCCCTGCGCGGCACCCATGCCGCGAATCTGCCAATAGTCCTCGGGCACAAACGCCATGCGCTCGCGCTCGCGCTCGACCACCAGGGCAAGCGTCGGCGTCTGCACGCGGCCGGCGGAGCGCACGTTACCAAAGCCGCCAAACTTGGCGAGCGTCAGGTAGCGCGTCAGCACCGCACCCCAAATGAGGTCGATGTGCTGACGGCTCTCGCCGGCGTCGGCCAGGTTCTGGTCGAGCGAGACAAGGTTATCGAAGGCCTGCGTGATCTCGGCCTTGGTAAACGAAGAATACTGGGCGCGGGCGACCGGCAAGTCGGGCGCCACCTCGCGCACCTTGTTGAGGGCGTCCGAACCGATCAGCTCGCCCTCGCGATCGAAGTCCGTGGCAATGATGACGCTGTCGGACTTTTTGGCGAGGTTCTTAAGCGAGCGAATGAGCTCTTTCTCAGCCGGCAACTTAATGACGGGCGCCCAGGTGAGGTAAGGCAGACTCTCGAGCTTCCAGCCCTTAATGGAGATGCCATCGGCAAGGAACGGCTTACGCTTGGTGTCGTAAGGCGGACGCGCCAGGCCATCGGGCATGTCGGCCGGCAGCATCTCGCCGTCCTCGGTGACCGAATACCAGCCCAGCTTTTTATCGAACAGCACGCTGTCGCAAAAATCAGGCGCAAGGATGTGACCGGCAAGGCCGATCGTCACGCACTCCTCGCCCTTCCACTCAAAGCGGTAGATGGCGGTGTTGTACACCTTGTCCTTTTTGGGCTTACCCGTGGACAGACGCTCGGCGATCTGACGCGCGGCGTCGTTTTTCTCGGCGATGATGAGCTTCAAAAGAGGCTCCTATCTCGTGTCTCTGCGGCTACGCCCGCCCGTATGGCGGCCGATTTACGCCCTTGCTTGCTCGATCTGCCCGATGAGCCAATCGCACCAGGCATCCATGCCCTCGCCCTTGCGCGCGCTCACGGCAAACCGCGGCGCCTGCGGATTGAGGTCATCGAGTGTCTTAGTATACCCATCCATGTCAAAATCGAAAGCCGGGGCCACGTCGACCTTGTTGAGCAGCTGTGCGCCGGCGTGCTGGAAGATGCCCGGGTACTTGATGGGCTTGTCGTCGCCCTCGGGCACCGAGAGGATCATGATGGACAGGTTCTCGCCCAGGTCAAAGTCGACCGGGCAGACCAGGTTGCCCACGTTTTCGATAAAGATGACGTCGATGTTTTGAAGGCCCACCGCCTGGTCGAACGCGTCAACGGCCTCCATGATCATGTTACCCTCGAGGTGGCACAGGCCGCCCGTGTTGATCTGGATGGCGGGCATGCCGGCTTCCTTCATGGTGATGGCGTCGACATCCGAGGCGATATCGCCCTCGATGACGGCACAGCGCAGGCCGGCCTTGTCGCGCAGGCGCTCGTTGGTGCCCAGGATCGTGGTGGTCTTGCCCGAACCGGGGCTCGACAAGACGTTGATCACATAGGTGCCTGTCTCATTAAATCGCTGACGCAGCTGATCTGCCAGGCGCTCGTTGCGCGACAGGATCGGCGACGCGATATCAATCGTTTTCTCGGCCATACTTAGCGCTCCTTACTTTAGCCCCTTTGTACCCTGTCCCCAGGTGGCTGGCGGGTTAATCGTCGGGGGTTTCGATTTCGATACTGGCGATGTCGAGCTCGCGGCCGTGCAGCAGACGCACGTTGGCGCCGCCACACTGGGGACAGCGGCAATGGAAGCGGTCGTGCTCAAAGACCTCGCCGCAGTCCAGGCACTCGCTTTGTGGATGGACTTCCTCCACAGCAAGCTCGCAGCCGCGCGTGAGCGGGTCCTCGTCGCGAAACGTCTCCCAGGCAAAGTCGAGCGCCTCGCGCACGACCTCGGTCATATCCCCGATACGCAGCGTCACCAAAACGGCGCGCGAGGCCCCCGCCCCACGCGCCGCGCGAATCACTGTATCGAGTATGCCGTTGACAATGCCAACTTCGTGCATACCGTTTTACTCCTCGTCGTCCTCGTCGTCCGAGAACAGGTCCAGACGGCTCACAAACAAGCCCTCCTTGCCCTCGCGCGCGGTAATGACCACACGGGCGATGGCGAGCGAAATCTCGTAGAGCGAGAGCAGGGCGCCATACATGAGACCCAGCGTAACGGGCGAGCCGTCGGGCGTGATCACAGCCGAACCCACGAGCAGGCCAACGTATACATAACGCCAGGCACCGCGGAAAGCAGCGTAGGACACGATGTGGAAGACGGACAGATAGAAGATGATGAGCGGCAGCTCAAACGCCACGCCAAAGCCGATCATAAAGAGCAGCTCCATGTTGACGTAGTTCTCCAGATCGGGCAGTGCCGTAGCGACGGCCGAGGTCTCGCCGATGAGCCACTCAAAGCCCGCAGGAATGATGATGAAGTAGCAGAAGATGGCACCCAGGAAGAACAGCACCGTCGAGGCGAGCACCGTGGGCACGACCCACTTGCGCTCGTTGGGGCGAAGCGCCGGCAGGAAGAACGCCAGAATCTGCCAGATGATCATGGGCGTGCACATGACCACGGCCATCTTGATGGCCAGCGAGAAGCGCAAGCCAAAGCCGCCGAGCGTGGTAGTGATGTAGAACTTACCGTCCGGCACAAAGGAGCGGATGGGATCTTCCAGGATGTCGAGCACCACAGGCGTGGCGAAATACAGCACGATAGCGGCGGCGAACACCGACACGACCACGATGGTCAGGCGGCGACGGAGCTCTCCCAGGTGATCGAAGAGCGGCATACGCGCAGGTCCGATAGGCATTACTCATCGCCTCCCTTCGGGGCGTCGGCGGCAGCGGCGTCGTCCTCGGCCTCGAGCTCGCGAGCGAGCTGGTCGACGACAGCCTTGCGCTTACGGGGACGACGGGCGTAGAGGTCAGCCGTCGTGGGCTCTGCCGGCTCGGGCTCGGGCTCCGGCTCTGCAGCAGGCTCGGGCTCGGCGACGGCAGCGGCAGGCTCGGCCTTGGCGGACTCGGCGCTCTCGGCCTCATCAGCAGCGCCTTCGCCCTCGGTGGCACCCTCGCTCGCAGCCTTCTCGGCGGCAAGGCGGGCACGGCGCTCGGCAAAAGTCTCCTTCTTTGCGGGCGCAGCCGTCTCGACGGCACCCTCGTCCGCATCGGAATCGTCATCGACGGCAGCCTTCTTGGGCTTGACCGGGGCCGACGCGGCCTCGCTCACCGGATCGATAATCTCGGACTGAACAACGGCCGTCATCTTTTCCTGCGTCTCGCGGAACTGACGGATGGCACGGCCGATTGTGCGGCCCATCTGCGGGAGCTTATCCGGGCCAAACAGCAAAAAGCCGAAGACCACGATGATCGCGAGCTCACCCTCTCCAATACCAAACACACATACCTCCAAGGCTCGATGTGAGTCGAGCCCGCACCGCGCCATTCGGCCGGAACTCGTCTATTCATTCGGTCAAGTATAGCGCCCGGACGCCAAAACGTCCGAGCGCATCACAAACATATGCCAAACGGCATGCCCTTTTGGGGGCAAAGATTATGCAGCGGTGATCGAAATCTCCTGGTCGACACCCAACAGCTGAACCACGCGCATCACCGGGGGCTGCACATTGGTGCAGCTAAAGCGCTTGCCGTGGTCGACCGCGTGGTGCGCGGCGCCCACGAGCACGCCAATGCCCGTCGAGTCGATGTAGCTCACCTGGGCAAAATCGAGCTCAACGGCCTCAGTGGGCTGCTCGAGCGCCAGGTCGATGGCATTGCGCAGGCTATCGGCGTTAGAGATATCGATCTCGCCGGTTACCTTAATGGTGTAGAGCTCTGGCGAGGGGTTGGTGGAAATACCCAAATCCATGTATATGCTCCTTTACGTATCGAAAGTGCGGATAGTACGGGAAGCCGCGCGTTAGGCGCGCTCGGCACGCGCAAGCTCGGCAGCGACGAGCTTAACGGCCAGCACCAGCACATCGAGCGCGGCCTCCAGGTCCTCGACCGTGGGATAGCTCGGCGCGATGCGGATGTTGGTGTCGCGCGGGTCCTTGCCATAGGGCCAGGTAGCACCGGCCGGCGTGAGCTTGACGCCCAGGTCGGCGCAAAGCGCGGCGACCTTCTGGGCCGAGCCCTCGGGGCCATCGAAGCTCACAAAGTAGCCGCCGCGGGGGTGCGTCCAGGTGGCGCAGCCCGCGTCGCCCAAGCCCTCGGTGAGCTTGCGCTCGACGGCCTCAAAGCGCGGACGCAGGAACTCAGCATGCTTTTTCATGTGCTCCTTGACCGCCTCGATGGTAGGAAGGAAGCGCACGTGACGCAGCTGGTTGAGCTTGTCGGCGCTGATGAGGCCGGCCTTCAGGCGCTTGGAGAACTCGGCGATGACCGCGGGGCTCGCACCGATAAAGCCGATGCCGGCGCCCGGGAAGGTGATCTTGGACGTCGAGGCAAAGGCCACCACGCGGTCCTCGGTGCCCGCCGCGCGGGCAAGATCGAAGATGTTGGCGAGCTCGTCGGTCTCGTCGTACAGATCGTGCACGCAGTAAGCGTTGTCCCAGAAGATGCGGAAATCGGGCGCGGCCGTGGGCATCTCGACCAGGCGGCGCACAGTGTCCTCGCTAAAGGTGATGCCCGTGGGGTTGGAATACTTGGGCACGCACCAGATGCCCTTAATGGAGTCGTCGGCGGCAACGAGGCGCTCGATCTCGTCCATGTCGGGGCCGTTGTCGGTCATCGCGACGGGGACGTTCTCGATGCCCAAGTCGGCGGTGATGCCAAAGTGGCGATCGTAGCCGGGAACGGGGCACAGGAACTTGACCTTCTTGCCGTCGTGCGCGGCCTCGTAAGCCTCCCAGGGCTCGCTGCCGCACGAGCCACAGCGCCAGAACATGCCGGCGATGTCGTGCTCAATCAGCAGGCTCGACGAACCCAGTACGAGCGTCTGCTCGGCGGGACAGCCCAGGAACTCCCCTGCCAACTTGCGTGCCGAGGGAATACCCTCAAAGCAGCCGTAGTTGGAGCAGTCGACGTTGCCATCGTGCAGATCGGCGTCGGCGTTGAGGATATCGAGCATGGGTCGAGAGATGTCCACCTGGGAGGGCGACGGCTTGCCGCGGGCCATGTCGAGCGCCAGGCCCTTGGCCTTGACCTCGGCGACCTCGGCTTTGAGTGCCTCGATAGCGGCATCGAGTTCGGTGGTTTCCATCTTCTGGTAGATCGTCTGCATGGGTGCGACCTTTCGCGAAGCGGGACGTTGCAGTTCGTCTAAGTATAGACCGCCACCGCCGCAACGTTATGAAGCCGTGATAGATTAAGTACATCGCAATAAATTACGAATCGCCGCGCATGCCGGCGTGGGGCGCCCAAGGAGGCACTATGGAGTACGGATCGTTCCAGGCCGAGGAATTCGGCGACCTGCAGCGCCTGGTCGACGGACTGTTTTACGATCGCCACGCCATCGACCGCCTAGATCTGATCGTACAGGCCGAGATCTTGGACCTGGCGCCCGACCTCATGGAAATCGTCAACCTGCTACCGCCCGGCTACTACGACCGCCAATCGCTTTGCGACCAGCTCAACTCCGCCTTGGCCGCCCACGGCTGGGGCGCCGTCTACGGCACCGTGGAATAAGCCTCGAGGCCGGCATTTGGCCCGTTTCCCGACCCTGGCGAGGCTTGTTTTAGGGCTTGTGTTCAAAAAAGCGCAAATATGAGTACTGTTACTTTTTTAGTGGCAGCGATTTTTGGCAAAAACAGCCCTTTTTGGCCTCGTTCGCCCTCTTTTTAAGGACCTTATTGTCATTTTCTAATCTACCGGCTACTCGTTAACGTACAAGCAGCATGTAGTTGTCCATTATTTTTAGTGCGTAAAATGAAACGCCGTTTGTGACAGTACTCACAAACGGCGTTTTTTGACCACGGGGGGGGTATCTGGCAGGGGGCCAGTAGCGCTCGGATCCGAGTTTCGAACGCATCCAAACCGGTTCTGGTGTCTTTTTTCGAGCTTTTACTCGTTCTTGGGCGCGGGGTGCTTGCAGACCACACTCATGTAGATCATGCCGAGCACGGCCGCGGTGACCGAACCGGCAAGAATGGCAGCCTTGGCGGCAAGAACCTCAAACTCGGCCGTCGGGAAAGCGAGGCCGCTGATGAGGATCGACATCGTAAAGCCGATGCCGCCCAGAATGCCCACACCGGCAATCATGTGCCAGTTGACGTTGCGCGGCAACTGGCAAGCCTTGAGCTTGACCAGGGCAAATGTCATGCCAAAAATACCAATCGGCTTGCCCAGCAGCATGCCAAAGTACACGCCGAGCGTCACCGGGTCGGTGAGCAACGTGCTCATATCCACGCCTACCAGGCGAACCTGTGCGTTCACGAACGCAAAGATCGGCAGAATCACAAAGTTGACCGGTGTGGAGATCAGACGCTCCATGCGGATGAGCGGCGGGGTCACGCGGTGCATGACGCGCTCGACCCTGGTGGTCGAGACGGTAAAGTCATGCTGGCCCAAGATGTGCGCCTCGTCGTCGTAGCGGTCATCGAGCAGCGGCAGGCACTCGCCCAACCAATCGGTGAGGCTATCGAGCTTGACGCCGCACTTGGCCGGGATGGTAAAGGCCAAGATAACGCCAGCAAGCGTGGCGTGCACGCCGCTCTTGAACATACAGAACCACAGCAGCAGCCCCAGTACCGAATACGGGGCAAGGCGGTAATGCTGCGTCTTGTTAAGCCACACGAGCGCGCAGGTCACAAGCGCGGCGGCGCCCAACCAAAACGGATTGGGGCTCTGACCGTAGAAGATGGCGATGGCGGCGATGGAGATCAGGTCGTCGGCGATGGCGAGCGTCGAGAAGAACACGCGCACGCCGTTGGGCACGCGGTTGCCCAAAAGCGACAGCACGCCCAGCGCAAAGGCAATATCGGTTGCCATGGGAATGGCCCAGCCGTTGTGCGCGCCGGCATGGTTAAAGATCAGGTAGATGCAGGCGGGAACGACGACACCGCCCACGGCCGCCAGCATGGGAAGCATGGCCTGACGCGGATTCTTGAGCTCGCCGACCGTCATCTCGTACTTAAGCTCAATGCCCACCAACAAAAAGAAAATCGCCATGAGGAAGTCGTTGACGAAAAGCTCAACGGTGAGACCGGCCGTAAGGTTTCCCAGACCCACATACAGCGGGGTCTCCAAAAAGTGATGGACGGCCTCGTAGGCATCGGTATTGGCGCAAATGACGGCGGCGATGGCGGCGAAGACCATGACGGCGGCGGAAATCGTGCCGTTCTCGGCGATGCGCTCCCAGATGTCGTGACGTTCAAAGCGCTTGCGCTCACGAACGTTGAACAGCTGCTCAGTTGCTGCCATGGGCGGCTCCTTTCACGGGAAAGCTCCCGTCTTAAAAAAGCACGGCCCGCCCAAGTGGCGGCGCCGCGCTCTAACGTATTACGCTTGCATCTAGCCTACCCTGCACGACAAGCACGCAGGCGTGGCCGAAAAGCGGAACCACAGGTTGAACATTATTTGCCCAACGGCACGGGCATACCTGTCCAAGAGACGACGCGGCGCCGTGCACAAAAAACGACCGGAGCGCGGGGCGTCCGCGGTCCGGTCGTGGCGTTTGGTCAACTAAACCTAGCAGGCGGCCATGATGGGGGCAGCGACCTGCTTCTTACGGGAGAGGACGCCCGGCATCCAGACGCCGTCGTGCTCGTCGGCAATGCCCAGGCCCTTCTGAGCGGCCTCGGTCTCGCCCTCGAGCAGGACCTGCGAGCCCTCCTCCATGATGTCAGTGATGCACAGGACGATGCCGTCGGCACCCTTCTCGGCGGCGTAGGCGCGCATGGCCTTGCGAATCTCGTCGATCATGCCGAGTGCGCGGGTCTTGTCGACAGTCTCGTACTGGCCGATGAGCAGCTTCTTGCCGGCGGGCTCGAACATCTTGATGTCGTTGCCGACCATCTCGGCTGCGGTGAAGGAGCCGGACGGGCGGGTGAGGAAGACTTCCATGCCAAACTTGACCGGGTCGACGCCCACCTGCTCACCGAGCTTGGCGGCGACGGCACGATCGACATCGGTGGTGGTGGGGCTCTTGAGCATGAGCGTATCGGTCATCATGGCCGAGAGCAGCAGCTTGGCCTGAACGTCGGAAAGCTCAACGCCGAGCACGCCGGCGAGCTTGGTGACGATGGTGCAGCTGGAGCCCCAGGGCAGGCAGATGTAGTGCAGCGGGCCGGCAGTCTCGAAGTCGCCGATGCGGTGATGGTCGACGACGCCAAAGACCGTGGCGTCCTTAAGGCCGGCGACGGACTGGGCAGACTCGTTGTGGTCGGTGAGGACGACGAGCTGACCGGCCTCGACGGAATCGATCACGCGGGGCTCGGCAATACCGGCATCGGCGAGCAGCTTGGCGGACTCGGCCGGAAGTTGGCCCAGGGCGCAGGCCTCGTAGGTGTTGCCGGCATACTCAACCTGGTTGAGCAGCTGGGACAGGACGACGGCGCTCATGATGGCGTCGTTATCGGGGTTCTGGTGACCAAAGACAAGAACGTTTGCCATGGATATCCTCCACTTGATATGTGTACTTGGACGTAGCTATGGTAGCACGCCGATGCCGAGCCTTCGCAGACGGAAGGGCCACGGTATATTTTGGGGCGCAGGCACGGGGGCCAAGGCTGTCCCTTTTGCACCATGTTGGTGCAAAGTAACCTGTCCCCCTTGCACCAGCTATTTACCGGCGGCGCGCAGGGCTACGTAGGCGGCACCGATGATACCGGCGTCATTTCCGAGCGAAGCGACCTTAATGGGCGTCTCGCGCGAGGCAGAGAGCGCGTAGCGCTGGAAGTACTCGCGAGCCTTGTCGAGGTAGACATCGGCCGAGGCGGAGGCGCCACCGCCGATGAGGAACATCTCGGGATCAACCACGTTGGCAATAAGCGCCAGTGCGCGACCGAGATAGTCGGCCATGGTATCGGCCGCGGCCAGCGCAAGCTTGTCGCCCTCGCGGCAGGCCTGGAACACGTCCTTGGAATCAGAGGGACCGGTGAGCTCGATGGGCTCGACGCCCGCTTTCTCGCACTCGGCAAGGTAGTTGCTCACCACGCCGGTGGCGCTGGAATACTGCTCAAGGTGGCCATGGCCGCCGCAGCCGCAGGTGCGCTCCTCGGCCGGGTTCAGGCACATGTGGCCAATCTCGCCGCCAGCACCCACAACGCCCGATACCACGTCACCGTTGACGATAACGCCGCCGCCCACGCCGGTACCGATGGTGACCATCACCACGTTCTGCACGCCCCTGGCAGAACCGAGCCAGGCCTCGCCCATAGCGGCGGCGTTGGCATCGTTCTCGTACTTAACGACCGCGTCGGGACAGTGCTCCTGAATGGCGATCCTCAGCTTGGGCAGGTTAATGGCAATGTTGGCCTTGACCTTGGCATCGCCCGACGCCGGAATGGGGCACGGAACGGCCAGGCCAATGCCTGCCACAAAGGCGCGCGGAATCTGCGCCTTGGCGACCACCTGGTCGATAGCCTCGGTCACCGCGGCAAAGCCCGCAGCGTCAACGATAGGAGGCGTAGGCACGCTGGCCTTGGCAAGCAGGTTTCCGTCCTCATCAAACAGACCCTCCTTGACCGAGGTACCGCCGACGTCGATGCCGATGTAGTACTGCTTAGGTTCCATGGGAGCCCACCTTTCTCGTTTAAACATTGCCTGTATGGTACCGCTCTCAAGGCAAAAACCCACCAAAAAGGGACAGGTTTGTTTTGGCAGGTTTTATCTGGGGTAACGCAATTGGCTGCCCAACAGGCCGCGCAAGACCATCCCCAAAAATAAAGGCGCCGGGAGGCGGAGGCTCCCGGCGCCCGTCAAAGGGACTATGTTGTCTGTTGGACCGCACGGTCCGTCGCGGCGATAACGCCGACTAGGCCTGAAGTGCCTGCAGCTGCTTGTGAACCTCGATGAGCTCCGTCGCCATGACGCGCATGGTCTCGGTGCCGGCCATCTGGTCCTCGGCATGCAGCAAAATCAACGGGGCCTCGCCGTTACGTTCGCCGTTGGCCTCCTTCTTCAGAAGCCCCATGTGAACATCGTGGCCACCGTTATAGGCCTCGTCGCCCTGCTTGATAAGCTCCTCGGCGGCGTCAAAATCGCCCTCCTTGGCCTTTTGCACGGCATTGATGTACATGCTCTTGGCGGTACCGACGTAGCTGATGATCTCAAAGCAGGTCATCTGCAGTTCGTTCATATCCTCCATGCAGAGCACCTAGCCCATCACGCTGACGCAGTGGTCGATGATGCCGGCAGCGTTCATGCGGCCGTAGTCGACCATGTTGATAACCTCGACCGGGAAGCGGCCGGCGGCCTCCTTCTCAAAATCGCCCTTGGTGTAGCCGATCTGCGGACCAAGCAGCAACATGTCGCACTCGTCCAGGTGATCGTGGGTCTCGTTCATGGGACGAGCCTCGACCTCAATATCCAGACCACGGTTTGCAACCTCGGCCTGCATCTTCTGGACCAGCAGGCTCGTGGACATACCGGCATTGCAGCAGAGCATGATCTTCTTCATGGTTTCCTCCTTATAACTGCGCGGCGCGCAGACGACAACTGGTTTTATTCCTTGCGGCTATTGTGCCCACCCCCCTGCATCTTTACACAAGGGAGAGAGCTGCGGGCACCGGCACCGCGTACCGGCGCCCGCAAAGGTGAAAGGGACGAACGTTAGGCGTTCTACTCGGCGAGAGCCTCCTGCTTGGCGATTGCCTTCTCGGAAATCTTCATAAAGGGCAGGTAGACGGCCATGCCAATGACAATCTCGATAGCCTGCCACACGCCGGCGCGCCAGTCAAAGCCCGTAGCGAGCAGGGCATTGATGACGGGAGGCATGGTCCAGGGCACCTGGGCGATGCAGGGGCTGATGATGCCTGCGCAGGTAAGGCCATAGGTGATGCCGATGAACAGATCGGGAAGAAGAACGAACGGGATCATGAGCGGCAGGTTGTACACGATGGGGTAACCGTAGATAACCGGCTCGTTGATGTTGAACAGACCAGGCAGGATAGCCATCTTGGAAACGGTCTCGGAAGCCTTGTTCTTGGAGAACAGGAGCGTGTCGAGCAGGAGCATGAGGGTGCAGCCCGAGCCGCCGATGAGGGCGAAGCTGTTAACGATCTGCATGTTCATGTAGTGATCGGGCTGGATGGTGCCACCGGCGGCAAAGGTAGCCATGTTGTCGACGATGAGCATGGTTAGGATCGGCTCGACGGTAGCGCCAGAGATGGTGGACTGGTGAATACCGACGCAGAACAGCAGGTTAGCAAGGGTGTAGATGAGGATAACAGCCCACGGACCGGCGTTCATGATGCTCTTGAGCGGGTTGGAGATGCACGTGGAGATGATGGCGCACAGATCGGTGCCGGCGCATACGGCGAGCAGAGCTGCGGCAAGAGCGAAGACCGAGAGGTTGAGCAGCATCGGGATCATGACGTTGAAGGAGTTGGAAACCGCGGGGGGCACGCCCTCGCCCAGCTTAACCTTGAGCTTCTCGATGCCAGAAATCTTGATGAAGAGCGAGACGGAAAGCAGGGCGATGATAATAGCCGAGAACAGACCGTTGGTGCCGGTGTTGGCGGTCGAAAGGGCGCCCGTGACCTCGGCGGAGGTGATCTTGTCGGTGAGCAGCGGGCTCGTGGCGGCAAGCGTGGCGGTGATCTGCTGCGGCATCATGATGACGAAAGCAGAGATAGCGACGACCACGCAAGCGAGCGGGTTATCGAAACGCTTGTTCTTAGCGAGGCTGTAGCCAATCAATCCGGCCAAGATAATTGCAGAGACGTTGAGGGTGCCCAGCGTAATTGCCGAACCCCACGTCTGAAGATTGGCAAGACCCGCCGCATCGAGCGGGAACAGAGGGAACACGACGTTGTTGATAAGAACCGCGATACCCGCAAGGATATAGAGCGGCGTGATGGTCGCGAAGGCGTCACGCAGGGAACGCAGGTGAACCTGGTTTCCCACCTTCGCAGAGACCTCGGCAAACTTGTCGAGGAAGCTCTTTCCGTTGTCACTGGCCATGATTGCTCCTAACTTTCAAATCCGGCCTTTTCCTATGCGCACGGTGGTCTGTCGCCCTCTGCCACCAGATGTGCCATGTGTTGCGCGCAGCGGCGCGCGGTCTGGGCGTTCGCCCGTTCGCTAATCAACCACGTGAGTCGTGGCGACCTGCTTGAGCCAAGCTGCCGACTTCTTAAGGCGGCGCTTGTAGCCGTCCATAAGGTCGACCTCGACAAAACCGTAACGGTTCTTAAAGGCATTCGCCCAAGACCAGTTATCGATGACGGCCCAATAATGGTATCCACGGCACTTGGCGCCCTCGGCAATTGCCTTGGCAACCCACTCCAGGTGCTGGCGTACAAAGTCGACGCGGTAGTCATCCTGGATGGTTCCTTCGGCGTCTCGGTTCTTGTATTCGTCCATGATGCCGATGCCGTTCTCGGAAACGAACCACTCAAGATCGGGGTAGTTCTTAGCGCAGTCCATGCCAAAGTCGTAGAGGCCCTGCGGGTAGATCTCCCAGCCGCGGCTCTCGTTCATAACGGCGTCGGGCCACACGTACTCGTCGGCAAAGTGCGGCAGACCGTACTGGTCGATCTTGCTCGCCGGCGCCTGAACGCGCGTGGGGTGGTAGTAGTTGCAACCGAGCCAGTCGACAACACCCTGCTTAAGAATCTCTTGGTCGCCGGCACGGAACGGAAGCTTAACGCCGCCCTCGGCCAGGCTGTCGAGCACGTCGGCGGGAAGCTCGCCCTTGGTAATGAGGTCGAGCCACCAGCGGTTGTTGATGCCGCTGGTCATACGCACGGCCTCGAGGTCCGCCTCGCTGGGGTTCTCCTTGGTGTAGACCGGGGTAAAGCAGTTGATCATGCCGATCTTGGCATCGGCGCGAATAGCGCCCTCGTCATAGGCGCGACGATAGTTGGCCACGGCCAGCGCGTGCGCCAGCGAGATGTGATACTGCACGGTGCGGGCGCGGTTGAAGTCGTGGAGCTGCGGGAACCACACGCCCTCCTGATAGCGCTGCTCGGGCTCGACGATGGGCTCGTTAAAGGTGAACCAGTACTTAATCTCCTGGCCAAACTCGTGGAAGGCGACGTCGGCGTAATGTGCGTAAGCCTCGACAACCTCACGGCTCTCCCAGCCGCCACGGTTAAAGAGGTAGGTGGGCATGTCAAAGTGGTACAAGTTGACAAACGGCTCCAAGCCGGCTTCGCGAGAGGCGCGGAACAACTCGTGATACCACGCGGCACCTTCCTCGTTGAGGTTGCCGTCGGCATCGAGCAGACGGCTCCACTGGATGGAAGTGCGATAGGTATCCAGACCCAAGTCCTTCAAAATGCGAAGGTCTTCCTGGTACTTGGCCATAAAGTCATTGCCGGCGTAAGAGCCAACGCGGTTGTAGAACGAACCCAGATCCTGGATGGACCAGGTGTCCCACAGGTTCTCGAGCTTGCCGCCCTGGTTCCACTGACCCTCAGTCTGCGGGCCGGACATAGCAGCGCCAAAGAAGAAGTCGTTGGGCAGCTGATACTGTGCCATCAAAGTCCTCGCTTTCGTGTTCTAGAGCTTCCGGTTGGAGACGGGTTTGCTTTGGCAGGTTATCCGGCGCGGGCGCGCACCAGGTATCTGGATACCCTGCCCGCCAAAACAAATCCGTCCCCAAACAGCACAAGCAAACGCCAATGCATCTCGCTTGTTGTCTGTAACTATAGCGCTCTAATTTATTATGTAAAGCGTCTTTTTTATTTTTCTTTATCGAACTTCTTTGATGAAAGCCATATGGATGCTTTTTAAGTAGGTATACTCTCTTTATTTCAACGCAAATATGAAGGGAGGATTGCATGATTCCCAAATACGAGGCGATAGCTGCAGATATCCGTCGAAGCATCGAGGACGGCGCCCTTAAGCCGGGCGATAAGTTGCCCACCGTCGTTGAGTTTTGCGAGCTGTATGGCGTTTCCAAGATCACCGTCAAGCGCGCGATCGAGCAGATCACCGAGGAGGGCCTTATTACCAGCCGGCGCGGATCGGGCACCTACGTCAAGGACACGGCGGGGCTTCCCGGCCAGGTGTTTTTCCAAGGCAAGAACGACCGTGCCCAAGGCTTTTCGTACGAGCATCGCGGGGAGAAAGTGACCTCGGTGGTCTACGATTTCTCGATCGTCAATCCGCCGGCAGAGGTTGCGACCCAGCTGGGAATGGCCGAAGACGACTTTGCCTATCACATCGTGCGCGTACGCGAGGTCGATGGTCAGCCCATCGTTATTGAGTACACCTATATGCCACTCGAGCTGATTCCGGGTCTTAAGAAAAAAGACCTGTACGCGTCGGTCTACAGCTTCATCCGCGAGCAGTGCGGACTCAAGATCTCGAGTTTCCACCGTACCATTCGCGCCGTCGCGGCAACTGAGGAAGAGGCTGAGCGCCTGGATACCAAACCCGGCTCTCCCCTGCTCGAACTCAACCAGATTGGCTTCTTGGATAGCGGCACCGCGTTTGAATATTCTATCTCGCACAACGTAGGCGACCGCTTTGAGCTGCACAACGTAACGCTGGCCTAGTTTTGTAATCCGGTGGGTGCTCGTTTTGAGCTGTCTTACGCGGCACCCGCACAACCTTATGGGAGTATGCACATGTCCGATTTGATTAAACTCACGCCGATTTTCCACGAGAAGATCTGGGGCGGCCGCCAGCTCGAAACCGTATTTGGTTACGACATTCCCGAGGGTCCCATCGGTGAGTGTTGGGCTATCTCGGCCCACCCCAACGGCGACTGCCAGATCGCGGAGGGCCCGTACGCCGGTCACACGCTTTCGTGGCTGTGGGCCGAGCACCGCGAGCTCTTTGGTAACTGCGAGGGCAAGGAGTTCCCGCTGCTCATTAAGATTCTAGACGCCAAGGACGACCTTTCGATCCAGATTCATCCCAATGACGAGTACGCCGCCGAGCACGAGAACGGCAGCCTGGGCAAAACCGAGTGCTGGTATGTACTGGACTGCGAGCCCGGCGCCACGATCATCGTCGGTCAGCGCGCAAAGGACCGCGCTGAGGCCGCACAGATGATCAAGGACGGCCGCTGGGACGACATGCTCAACGTGCTGCCGATCCACAAGGGCGACTTTTTCCAGATTGACTCCGGTACCGTGCACGCCATCAAGACCGGCACGCTCATTTTGGAGACGCAGCAGTCGAGCGATGTGACCTATCGCCTGTACGACTACGACCGCCCCGGCACCGACGGCAAACTGCGTCCACTGCACATTGAGCAGAGCCTGGATTGCATCGACTTTGATGTTCAGGCTCCGACCGACGGCACCGTGACCGCACCCGAGATCGACGACGTGACCGAACTCGAATCCAACCCCTGCTACACCGTCGATCGCGTGCGCGTCGACGGCAGCAAGACCCTCGACCAGCACTGGCCCTTCATGTGCCTGTCAGTCATCGACGGCAAAGGCACCGTCTGCGGCGACCCCGTCCACAAGGGAAGCCATCTGCTAGCCCCCAGCACCGTGGACAAGATCGAGCTCGAGGGCAATATGGAACTGATTATCAGCCACCTGTAGGTCACCGGTCCCCAAGCGCTCGCCGGGACGGAGCGCGGGGTCTGGTCGCCTGCTCGGACAGTCCGGCTCGTGCGGAGCTCGCGATCGACCAAACCCCGCGCCCCGCCCCGGCGAACCTCTGACTAGTTACGACAATCAAAAAGCAACAAGGGGCTCTTCCGTTCATCAACGGAAGAGCCCCTGCTCATATCTATTTATCAGCCCACCCGGCTCTCCAGATCAAAAAGCGAACGAGCAGAGCGACGTTCGCAAGCACCGTTACCCAAGGACCTGGGCGGGCGTATAGGGCAACATCGATCGCGAGTTCCGCACGCAAAGGAGAGCACTTAATGTGCTCTCCGTCTTGCGCAGGACTGCCCGAGCAGGCGATGTTGCCCTATACGCCCGCCCAGGTCCGCCAGGATCACGACAGCTTGACGATCGGCGCAAAGCCCTTCATCAGCTTTTTGGTCTGGCCGGTCTTTTCGAACTGGACCTCGATCATGTCTCCGGCGACCGAGATCACGGTACCCGTGCCAAAGGTCTTATGGCTCACGGTATCGCCCGCGGCAAAGTCCTGCGATGCGCTGGCGCGATCGACCTTGCGCTCCACCGTCGGGGACACCTTGGACGACGGCTTTTTGGCTCGCGGCGCGCCCGAGCCAAAGGTCGAGGCAACACGGCCGGCGTCGGGCGAGACCCCACGATGGCGCTCGGTCCCGTAGCTGCTGCCGCCAAAGAAATCGTCAAAGCTCGATCCACCGCGCGAACCGGAACCGCCGGTCGAGCGCGTATGCGAGCCAAACACCTTGCCGCCATACATATCCGAACCCATGCCCGAGCCAAAGGTGCCGTGACGGTCGCCGCGCTTCTCCCAGCCCGTGCCTTCAAAACCGGCAGAACCGATACCGCTAAACTCGATATCCTCAAACGGAATCTCATTGAGGAAGCGCGAGCGCGGGTTGGCAGAGGTCGAGCCGTAGGTGCGACGCGTGGCCGCATAGGTCAGGAACAGGCGCTTGCGGGCGCGCGTGATGGCGACGTAGGCCAGGCGACGCTCCTCCTCAAGCTTACCCGGGTCATCGCTGCCGCCAAAGTCGTGCACGTGCGGGAAGATGCCCTCCTCCATGCCGGCCACGAACACCGCCGGGAACTCCAGGCCCTTGGCGGAGTGGATGGTCATCATGGTGATGGCATGCGTCTCGCCGGCCAGGGAATCCAAGTCGGAGCGCAGGGCCAGCCACTCCATGAGTGCCGGCAGCGCCTTACAGGTGAGCGGACCGTAGGTGCGCTCAATCTCGTCGGCATGCACGGCACCCGCCGGCATCTCCGTCGGCGCGGCATACGCGTTGCCCGCGATGGCAGCAGCCAGGGCATCCTGCGGAGACAGCGCCGGAGCAGCCAGACTATCGAGCGGATTGGAGCCCGCGGCATCGCGCGCGCCGACGAGTGCCTCAAACGAGGATGCCGGGGCAGATGGCCCCGGTTCGGGCGCAGGCGCGCTCACCACGACGGGCTCGGGCTCGGCGCCGGCAGGCACGTCGGCAACACCGGCTGCGCGCAGCTCTTCCAAGCTCTCGAGCGTACCCTCGATGTCCTCGTGCGTCTCCTCAAATTCGGCAGCGACGCCCAGGAATTCCTGGATGTTCTCGGCGCGGCTCTCGGACTCCATGGTGCCCTCGGCGCGGAAAGCCTGCAGTAGGCCCGTCTTATCGACAATCATCTCGACAACGTCCTTGAGCTCGCCGTCCATGCGGCGACCCTCGCGCACCAGCGACACAAAGCTCGACAGGCCGTTGCGCACCTTGGCGCTAAACATGCCGGTTTCGGCACACGCGATCTCGCAAGCCTGGAAGAACGAGCAGCGGTTGTCGCGCGCCAGCTGCTCGATCTTTTGGATCGAGGTGGAACCGATGCCGCGGCGCGGTGTGTTGATGACGCGCTTGACGCTCATCTCGTCGGCCGGGTTCACGATCATCTTAAGGTAGGCCATGACGTCGCGGATCTCGGCACGGTCGAAGAATCGCGTGCCGCCCACGATCTTGTAGGGCACGCCCGCGCGCAGGAACATATCTTCGAGGATACGCGACTGGGCGTTGGTGCGATAGAACACGGCGATGTCGTCGTAGCTCGTGCCTTTGGCATGCAGTTTCTCGATCTCGCCGGCAATCCAGCGACCCTCGTCGCGTTCGTCGCTCGCCTGGAAGGCCTGGATCTTCTCGCCATCGCCCTCGGCCGTAAACAGGCGCTTGTCCTTGCGCTGCGAGTTGTGGCGCACCACGGCGTTGGCGGCGCTCAGGATGTGACCCGTAGAGCGATAGTTCTGCTCCAGCTTGACGGTCTTGCAGTTTTTAAAATCCTTCTCAAAGTCCAGGATGTTGGTGATGTCGGCGCCACGCCAGCTGTAAATGGACTGGTCATCGTCGCCCACGACCATGAGGTTTTGGTACTTAGCGGCCAGCAGGTTGGCGATTTCGTACTGGACGTGGTTGGTGTCCTGATACTCGTCGACGCTAATGTAGCGGAAGCGCTCTTGGTACTTATCGAGCACCTCGGGACGGGTGCGCAGCAGCTCGAGCGCGCGCACGAGCAGGTCGTCAAAGTCCATCGCATTGGCGGCGCGCAGGCGGCGCTCCAGCTCTAGGTAGACCTGCGCGGCCTTTTTGTCGTTGGGGCTATCGGCGCTCTTGAGCATGTCCTCGGGGCCGATCATGGCGTTTTTGGCCGAGCTGATCTTGCTGCGGATCATGTTGATGGGGAACTGCTTTTGCTCGATGCCGAGCGCCTGCATAATGTCACGCACCATGCGCTTTGAGTCATCATCATCGTAGATGGTGAACTGACCGGTATAGCCCAGCAAGTCGGCGTCCTCACGCAGCATGCGCACGCACATGGCATGGAAGGTGCACACCCACATGCCGCGGGTGCCGCTGGGAATGAGCGCCGCCAGACGCTCGCGCATCTCGGCCGCGGCCTTGTTGGTAAACGTGATGGCAAGAACCTGCCAAGGCTTAACGCCCAGATCGCCGAGCATATGTGCGATGCGGAAGGTCAAGACGCGGGTCTTGCCCGAGCCGGCGCCGGCGAGCACCAGCAACGGACCCTCGGTGGACAGGACCGCCTCGCGCTGGGCGGGATTAAGGCTGTCAATGTCGACGAGCGGCTTGGCGGGCTTGGGCGCCGGCGCGGGGGCGTCGTAGATGTCGAGCGGGACGAGCTCGGGCTCCGGCGCTGCAGGGGCGGTGCATGCATCGAGCGGCACGGGTTCCGGCGCGGGCGGCACGGGTACCGCGGCGTTCTTTTCCCAGGGCAGGGGCTGGGTCATGGGCGACTCCTCATCTGACGGACGGCGCGCCTGCGGGCAGCGCCATAGTTTGAGCCGTACCAGTATACCGAGCCGCGCGGACACCGGCGCAAATCACACCACGACTCCGTGCGCCACCGTCAGACCCGCCCCAGCGGATTTGGCGCAATGGGGTCAGGTTGCTTTGCACCAATCTATTGACAATCACGGAACCGCCGATGTCATGGCCACGGTAGCGAGCGGCGGCCAGGGCGAACAAATTGGCATGAAAAGAGGGCGGCATAGACCTTTTGGTCATGCCACCCCCTTTGAATGACAAGTTGTCGCCCTGGCCGTCGCGCAGCGTCAACTAAGTTAGAGGCCGAGCATCGGCTCCAGGACAAAGAAGTACGCGAGAACCACGATGCCCAGGATGATGCGGTAGACGCCGAAGCACTTGAAGTCGTGACGCCGCACGAAGCCCATAAGCCACTTGATGGCAATGAGCGACACCACAAAGGCGACGACGCAGCCCACGCCCAGGATGGCGATTTCGTTGGTGCCGAACGTGCCGCCCTTAATAAAGTACTTGACCAGCTTGAGCGCACTCGCACCAAACATGACGGGAATGGCCAGGAAGAACGTGAACTTAGACGCCACCGAGCGCGTGCAGCCCAGCAGCAGGCCGCCGATGATCGTGGAGCCGGAGCGCGATGTGCCCGGAATCAGCGAAAGCACTTGGAAGCAACCGATACCCAGCGCGGTCTTCCAGCTCAGATCCTCGAGCGTAGTGATGGAGCCAAAGTCCAGGTTATCGTCATCGTCTGAAGCGGCAGCCGCAGCGGGAGTGGCAAAATGCGCACCAGCGGGGCGTCCGCCCGCCACCACGGCACGCGAACCAAACGAACCGGCAAGAGCAGCCTGGTCGCGCTTGTTCGCGCGCCAGTTCTCGATCACGATAAACAGCACGCCGTACACAATGAGCGCCAGCGCCACGACGGGAGCATTATAGAAATGCTCCTCCATCCAGTCGTTAAGCGGCAGACCGATCGCCGCGGCGGGAATACAGCCGAGCACAATCTTGCCCCACAGTACCCAGGTGTCGCGACGACCCTCCTTGCCCTTGCTGGGAGAAAACGGGTTGAGGTCGTAGAAGAACAGGACGCAGACAGCCAAAATGGCGCCAAGCTGAATCACGACCAGGAACATATTCCAGAACGTCTCGCTCACGTTCATCTTGACGAACTCGTCCACCAAGATCATGTGACCGGTCGACGAAACAGGCAGCCATTCGGTGATGCCCTCGACCAGGCCCATGAAGGCAGATTTTAGAAGCTCGATGATATCCAAAGGGACCCCCTCGTTAGACACCCGCCGATATTGTTCTGCGGACGGTGCGGGCGATATCCCATTATCAACCGTTGGCGGCGCGCCTGCGCCTACCCTTACCAAAAAACTCGCCCGTTCACAGAATTGCGAGCGGTCAAACCCAAATCCTTGGGTATAACTGCAACAAGATAAAGTGTCCGGCGGCCACGCATCCGCGCCCGCCCGATGCACGAGCCCCACGCCCGTGCGATAGACCAAGGAGGAAACCATGAACGAGGGCTACACCAAGGTATTTGTTTCACTCGACGGTACTGAGCAGCAGGATTTTGTGCTCGCACGCGCCATCAAGGTCGCCGCGAACAACGGCGCCAAGCTGATTATCGGCCACGTTATCGATTCCACGGCACTCGAGAGCGCCGGTTCCTATCCGGTCGATCTGGTCAACGGCCTAGAGGAGGCATTTAAGAACTCCATCGCCAAGCAGCTCGAAGAGGCCAAGGCCAATCCCGACATTCCCGAGGTCGAGGTCATGATTCGCGCCGGCCGCATTCGCGAGACGCTCAAAGACGAGATGCTCGACGTGGTCAAGCCCGACCTGGTGCTCTGCGGCGCTCGTGGCCTGTCCTCGATCAAGTATGCACTCCTGGGTTCAATTTCGACGTTCCTGCTGCGCAACACCGACTGCGACATCTTGGTCGTGAAGTAGCAAACGTACGCCTAACGCATCGCGGAGCGCAAGCCCACGTGCCCAAGTCTTCCAAGAGCGGGACCACCATTACGGTGGCCCCGCTTTGCTTTAGGCTGAGAATTGCTCCAGAACCCTCATTCTCTCAACGGAATCCGTCTGAATTTTCAGAGCGACCCGACCCAAATCTCCGGTTGCAGAGGCAAGTTCTGCAAGCTGGGCAGACACCTCTTCAGCCACTTCCGCCGCGATGTTCTTGATCATCTTGAGTGGCAGATGCAAATCTTGAGACATGAATTCGAAATCTTCAGGAGTCACCCCATCGATCACCCGGTGATCCCCAATATCAATCCCAAGATTATGGTCGTATCCCATTATCGTCGTGCAAACAATATCGTATGCAGGGGCCAACCTCTTTTCCCGCCAACTCGGACTATAAAGAAACGAATGGTTCTTGAGATGCGAGTCGTAATTCCCCAACGCATAATCGACCATTACCTGACGAGCGAACATTTGAGTATCAGCAATTACGTTAGACGATTGCTCTCTTATCAATCGGCCGCAAAGAGCCATATAGCAGCTATCGGGACGTGTCTCGTATTTCATATACGAAGGCCAGCCAACCGCTTGGCAAAAATCCTCCTGATGCAGCCTCAGAGGCACATCGAATCCGCTCATCGACGGCGGCTCATTGCTCCAGATTCTGTCATAACGCTCGGAAAAGAACGCACCAGGAATCGTATCCGAAGCTTCTGAACGGGCAATTTCAAGCCCAGCAGCAGACGCTGCCGTCATGCAAATTAATTCGTTGAACGGCAAATCCGGATGTTTAGTTGAAGCAATCTTGACTATGTGAGTCGAGGGGGCAGAGCCGAGCGGCAGCATCCAATCCCCCGACCCGGCCTTTTTTGCATCTTTACCGCGCGGTAAAAACCAACCGGTTTTAGACTGAGCGCCCGCCAACGACAGCCTCGAATCCTGCATATCATTTGCAATCTCAAACACTTCCGCCTTAGAAAGTGCCTCAAAATCCTCGTCTTGCAGAGGACGATAGCCCGGATCGTAGCTCGATTTCTCATCGCCGAGAAACCTCAAGGCACCAACGCACTCATCGCCCAAACGCTCGAGCATCGATAAATAGTCTGACTGGGGGATTTGAAAACGCATCGACAGCTCATGCCGAACCGGGCCCTCGGGAAGCATGCCCGAAAAGAAGGCCGAAAACTCATTGCTGGCATATGGCTCATGTCGCAAGGGAAGAGAAGCTGAGAGTGCGGCAGCATCGTCGCGTTCAAGATATCCCTCATCATATGCAAACGTCTCGTTTACGGGGTCGGCCCTCTCAAATTCTCCGACCAGCTCAAACGTTCCCCGATACTCACGATAAACCTTTAATGCCATGAGCCGTCGCCCCTCTCCCTCAGGATCAAATCGACCCCCAAGCTGTTAGCGATTTGAAGGGTTTGGCGAAGATTGGCACCCGCCTTTCCACGCTCAAGCTCGCTCACAAAGCGCAAACTGCACTGGTTGAAATCAGCCACATCGCGTTGGGTATAACCGAGCTTCTTCCGGCGCTCACGCAAATATGCACCGAGTTCAGCTGGGTCAAAAATCGTTCGCTCATTCCAGTCTTGCATGCTAATCCCCTATGATTATCCCAAACGGGATAATCATAGCACATCATGATGGAATTATCCCGTTTGGGATAATTGTCTTAACGTGAATGACGCTCCGGGACGTTACACCGCGACGACTACTCAAAGTATTGAAACTTGTTGGTCGAGAAGGCAAACGTGACGACAAAGCCTTTGCCGGGCTCGGATGCCGCGGTGACGTCGATGCCCATCTTGGAGCAGAGGCGCGCCACCAGGTAGAGGCCGATGCCCGTTGCGCGCTTGGTGGTGCGGCCGTTGTCGCCGGTAAAGCCCTTCTCGAACACGCGCGGCAGGTCGGCCGCGCTCACGCCGCAGCCGTTGTCCGCGACAGTGAGCTCGATGCGTTCGCTCGCCAGGCCCTCGTCCAGCAACGCGCCCGAAAACACGATCTTCGCGCCGTCCTCGCGCGCATATTTAATACTGTTCTGAATAAGCTGGCCCAGAATAAACTCGAGCCACTTCTCGTCGGTAAAGACCTCGAAGTCGAGGTTCTCGCACACCGGGGCCACGTGCGCCGCGATGAGCTCACGCGCGTTGGCCTTAATCGCGCCCGTCACCAAGGTCTTGAGATCCCAACGGCGAATCAGGTAGTCGCGCTCCACGACTTCCGAGCGCGCGTAGTACAGCGCCTGGTCGATATAGCGCTCCACGCGAGCCAGCTCACGGCCCAGGTCATCCACGCGCGACAGGTCGTCTTCGCTGCCATCCAGGTTTTCCAAAATCAGGTGAGCCGCCGCCAGGGGCAGCTTGGCCTCGTGGACCCAGCTCTCGATATAGTCACGATAGTCATCGGTCTGACGCCGGCCTTCGGCAACCTCGTCGCAAGCGGCTTTGCCCACCCGGCGCAAGACCTCGTACTCGAGCTCGCCCTCGGCATAGGTCGGGCATTGCACCATCTCCTGCACCCATGTGGGACTCTCGAGCTCCTCTGCCGCACGCTCCAGCTGGCGCAGAAAACGGCGGCGGCGCGCATACTCGATCACGATGCCGAGCATACCGAAGATAAAGGACACGCCAACCGCCACGACCACGATAGAAACGGGTGCGCCGGCGACCGTCAGCACAAAGCAGCTCAGCAGCACGCCGCACGTCCACACGGCGGCGGGAAGCAGCGCATCTTTAAAAAACTTAGCAAACGACATGACCGGCCCCTAGACCGAATAGCCCTGACCGCGGTGCGTCGTCAAATACCCCTTGATGCCGATTTTTTCGAGCGTGGTGCGCAGGCGGTTGATGTTGACGGTAAGCGTGTTGTCGTCCACGAAAGCATCGGAGTCCCACAGGTCCTGCATGATGGCCGAGCGCGAGACAATCTTGCCCGCGCGGCTCAGGAGCAAAGAGAGGATGCGCAGCTCGTTTTTGGTGAGCTCGGTACTGTCGCCGGTTTGCGTGTTGGTGACCGCGGAGCGGGCGAGGTCGAGTTCCAGCCCCTTGTGGACGAGCGCGCTGCGCTCGCCCGCCGCCGCGGTGCGACGCAGCAGGGCATTGATGCGCGCCACGAGCACACGGGCGCTGTAGGGCTTGGACACAAAGTCGTCCGCGCCGAGCGTCATAGCCATGACCTCGTCGATCTCGGGCGTGCGCGAGGTGAGGACGATGATGGGGACCTCGGATTCGCGGCGAACCTCGTGGCAGATATGCTGGCCGTCCTTGACGGGAAGCGTGAGGTCGAGCAGCACCAGGTCGGGCGCGGCGGCGAGAATATCGCGCGAGACATGCTCGAACGATTCGCAGGCCTCGATTTCAAACCCGGCGCGGGCAAGGATGTCGACAAGCTCACGACGAATGGGCTCGTCGTCCTCAACGATATAGATTAGCGCCATGGATTCCGCTCCCCTCTTGGTTGTCTTGCCACCATTATGGCTGCGAAACTGCAGGTGCGCGCCACGCACGTCGCCAAGGTGACAGAACTGTTCGCGAGCGGGGGCGTTTTGTCCGCCTCGCACTCGCAGCGGTGGCGGGAACCAAAATGATTCTTTAATCCCCGTCCCAGAAAAATCATTTAGCGACGGGCACGGAGCTTTTCGTAGCCTTCGGCGAAGAAGGCGACCGTCGCGGCGTCGGCCTCGGCGGCGTCGGCCTCGGTTGCGGGGACCACGCCGTGCTCGTCGCTCACCAGGAACAGCGCGCCCTTAAGCTGCGCGGGAATGTCTACGCGCGTGACCGGGATGCCCTTGGTCTGGGCCAGTTGCTCGATGAGCGTCGCCGTGCCGCACAGGAACTCGTCCGCCGGCGCCACAAAGGCAAGCTCGCCGTTGTTGACGGCGGCGAGCAGCTCGGGCGCCACGCCGGTCTCGTCGGCCTCGGAGCGAGCCTCGGCGGAGCGGGCACGCAGCGCCTTGGCCGACGTATCGGCGAGCGGCTCGTACTCCCCCACCGTCATGGCGGCGTTGCCGTTGATGTCGATCACCAGCATGAGCACGCCGTCGCGCGCAGTGTAATCGCCCTCGGCAAGCGACCACTCAACGTGCTGTTTGGCCCAGCTGAGCATGTTATGGGTAAGCGGCTCGCCCTGCACCAGGCGCTCGGACAGCGCGCGAATGTGGCGGTTGAGCATGGGCACCTTTTTGTTGGACATGCGCCAACGGCAGACAAGCGCGGGCTTGTCGAGCGTAAACTTCTCGACCGCCTCCTGATTGGCGCAAAAGTCCTCGTACGCACGCTGATCCTCGGCATTGCCAAACAGCTCGGCATCATCCACAACGGCCATATCCAACCTTTCTCAAAAACATACACCGCACCGTTATACCCAAAAAAGCCGCCCGCACCAACCGGCACGGACGGCAATAGATAGCTTTAGTTCGGGGCGAGCCAATACCGATGGTGGAGCATAAGCCAGCGAGCCGGACCCAAGTGCCTCAGGTCGCCGCGAAAGAGGAGCGACGCGTACTTCTGTACGCGAGCGACGGTTTGAGCGGCGAGATGAGGTGCTTGGGGCCGGCGCAGCGTCGAGCAGTTACGCGGTTTGGTAAAACCGCGTAACGATATTAGTGACGGAAGTGACGGGCCCCCGTAAACACCATCGCAATGCCGTGCTCGTTGCAGGCCTGGATGCTCTCGTCATCGCGCTTGGAGCCGCCGGGCTGGATGATGCAGGTCACGCCGTGCGCGGCAAGCACGTCGACGTTGTCGCGGAACGGGAAGAACGCGTCGCTTGCACAGGCAAAGCCGCCCTTCTCCACGCCCTCGCGCTCGCAGAAGTCCTCGGCGCGCTCGCAGGCAAGCAGTGCGGAGTCAACGCGGTTAGGCTGACCCGGGCCCATGCCAATGCCGGCCTTATCCTTGGAGACCAGGATGGCGTTGGACTTGACGCCCTTGCAGACCTTCCAGGCAAACTCGAGCTCGGCCATCTCGGCGTCGGTGGGCTTGCGGTCGGTGGGGAACGTAAAGGTCGCAGGATCCTCGGTCACGTGGTCGACCTCCTGCACCAGCATGCCGCCGTCGACGGAGCGCAGCTCCACCTGGGCGCCGTGGTCCACGCCGCCGGTGGCCAGCACGCGCAGGTTGGGGCGCTTGGCCATGCGCTCGAGCGCCTCGGCAGTGTAGCTCGGAGCGATGATAACCTCGACGAACTGCTTGTTCTGATCGGCAAAGTGCTCAACCAGCTCATAGGGAACCTCGCGGTTGCAGGCGATGATGCCGCCGAAGGCGCTCTTGGGATCGCAGGCGAAGGCGCGGTCGTAGGCGGCCGTGATGTCCTCGGCCACGGCGGAGCCGCAGGGGTTCTGATGCTTGAGGATCACGCAGGCCGGCTCGTCGAACTCGCGGACCAGGCTCCAAGCGGCGTCGGCATCCAGATAGTTGTTGTAGCTGAGCGGCTTGCCCTGGATCTGCTCGGAGCCCACGAGCGGGAACTGCGAGCTCGCGGTATTCTCGCAGCCCTCGGCAAAGCGATAGACCGTGGCCTTCTGCTGAGGATTCTCGCCATAGCGCAGGTCGTCGACCTTCTCCAGCGAGATCTCGAGCTTGGCAGAGGTGTCCGCCACGTCGCTTGCCTGAGCGGCAAGCCAGCGGGAGATGGCCGTGTCGTAGGCGGCGGTGGTCTGGTAGACCTTCACCTGCAGGCGACGACGGGTGGAAAGCGTGGTGCAGCCACCGGTCTCGTGCATCTCGGCCAGGACGGCATCATAGTCGGCCGGGTCGGAGATGACGGTAACGCTCGCGGCGTTCTTGGCGGCAGAGCGCAGCATGGAGGGGCCACCGATGTCGATGTGCTCGATGGCGTCCGCGAAGGTGACCTCGGGGTTGGCGACGGTCTTCTCGAACTCGTACAGGTTGACGACGACCAGGTCGATCAGCTTAATGCCGTGCTGAGCAGCCTCCTGCATGTGCTGCTCGGAATCGCGGCGGGCCAGCAGCGCGCCGTGAACCTTGGGGTGCAGGGTCTTAACGCGGCCGTCCATCATCTCGGGATAGCCCGTGAACTCCTCGATGGGGGTTACGGGGACGCCCGCGTCCTCGATGGCACGAGCCGTGCCGCCCGTAGAGATGATCTCGACGCCAAAGTCATCGACCAGCGTCCGTGCGAAATCGACGACGCCCGTCTTATCGGTAACCGAGATCAACGCGCGTGCGATCTTCACATCAGATCCCATGCAGTCCTCCTGTCTGGTACGCCGCCGTGCTCTGTGAGCCGGTGATACGTCGATCTGCAGCGCTCGCGCAGCGGCATTGAAAATACTGATTCAATGTAGCGCATCGAGCGCATCGATGCACCCCGCAACGGGCGCATATGCAGAAAAAGTTTGCGAGCGGAGGGGATGGGCACGGCACCGGGCACGGTGAGTTCATGGAACACAGGGGCACCATAATTAGATGCCAATAGCGTGGTAGAACTGTGCTCGATATGCATCCGCAAAAGAAAGAGGCACCATGGTCTCGCGGGTTCTCTACCGACCGTTTGATACCGAAGACTTCGACGCCATCGCGTTGATTCTGCAGCAGCTTTGGCATAACAATTCGGATAACGATGAGTACAACCGCCTCGAGGCCGCGTGCGACCTCGCCTATTGCCTTTCGTCTTCGACGTTTTCGCAGGTTGCCGTAATCGACGGTCAGGCGCGCGGCATTGCGCTCGCGCGTGCGGGACAGAGCTCCGGCGCCACCGTTAAGGAACATTGGCTGGATACCGAACGCGCACTGCTATCGCAAATGCGCGAGCTGGAGCCCGATGCCTGCGCCGAGTATCTCTCGTTTGTGCGCGCAACCATCCGAACCAACAACCGCCTGCTCGAAAGCAGCCCGTTGCCACACGACAACGAGGTCACGCTGCTTGCCGTAGATCGCGACGTCCATGGCCTGGGCGTTGGCTCGGTGTTGCTCGACGCCGCAGTCTCGTACCTATCCTCGCGCGGGGCGACGAGGGCGCACCTGTACACCGACTCCAACTGCTCGTGGAAGTTCTACGAGCTGCATGGCTTTAAGCGCACGGCCACGCACCGCGCCAACCGCGAAGAGCGCCGTCACGACATGCCGCGCGAAAGCTTCCTCTACGAACTCGACCTAACAGCCTAGGCCCAGCAGCCATACCTAGTCATTTAGGAACGTCCCCAGTGACTAGTCGTTGGGGACAGTCTTCGTAGGTAGCGCATAAAAAGGGATGGGCTTTCCCCGACGGCTGTCGAGAAAAGCCCATCCCATAGCTTACGACCGTTAGAACGTTCCACCGCCGCCTCCGCCGACGCCGCCGCCTCCGCCGCCCGAGAAGCCGCCGCCTCCGCCGCCGCCCGAGCTGTCGGAGCTCGATGCCAGCTCACGGATGCTCTCGTGATACACGCCGTCGAACGAATCGAGCGGCGACTCGGTACCGTAATGATGGTAGTACCACCAGTAGCAGGGGTAATTGTCGTAGAAACCGTCGGCCTCGCGCACCTCGGGAGGAACAGCCTCGGCAAGCTGACGCAGGACTTCCTTCGAAACACCCAGCGCCGCACCCATCACCAGAAGTTTATTCCACAGTACCAGATCGCCCGGAACGGCTTCCTTTAGGCGCGTGAAATCCTCAAGCCAATGCTTGAGCGCCTTGCAGCGAGCCGCCACCTCGGCGCCCTCCGGCGTAAAGCGGCGGAACGTAAGGCCCACGCCAATACCCACCAGCACAATCGGCACCGAGATAACCGCGGCGATAATGTTCGCCTGTGCGCCGTCGGTAAAGAAGATGGATCCCGCGGGAATACAAGCGATCAGAATACCAAGAACCAGGCAAAACACCATTGCGACAATGCCGTCCGAGGCAACGTACTCGCTATCGGCCAGCTTGCCCTTAACGGTGTTCTGATAGTCCTCGAGCTTGTCGCCCACGGGTGTAGCGTGCTGCTTGACGTAGTGCTGCAGCTCGTCGAACGTGCGCGAACGGTCACCGTTCTCGTCGGGCTTAGCACCGGCAAAGAAGACCTTGAGCACCATGTGGTCAATGCCCTTGGCCGACTTCCAACCCGCATCACTCACCGTCACGCGATACGTCTGCTCTTCTTTTTCACGCCCCAACAGACCCTTCTTAGCCTTAGTCACGGTCGCCTGTTCCAGCTTGATCACACGGTCGTCAGTGAGCTTCATGAGCGTGGCGATATATGCCTGATCGGGCACCTCGTTCCAGCTCATGAGGGCCGAAAGCACGGCGGGATGGTCGGCCGAAGGCACATCGCGGAAATATTCGTCCTGGAAAAGCGGCTTGGGCTTGCGGCGGCGCAGCTTGAGCACAACGATTGTGCCGGTAAAGGCCACCGCCGCGACAACACTTAGTACGGCAAGTACATTGGCAATCATGCGAGCGTGAGCGCGGCGGGCGTTAGCCTCGTCGGCCCACGCCTTCTCTTCGCTCAGGATCGTTGACATGCGCTCCTCGCTCGAGGCGGAAAGCCATGGCACCCAGTCGCTGGGGAAGGCGATGCGTGCCTCGGCGAATTCGCCCTGATGCACGCAGGGAATGGTATAGGTGACCATGGGCTCGTCCTCATCGAGTGACACGTCGCCCGTCAGCGGACCGTGGCCCCATGCGCGGAAGTTATCGCCCTTGACGGCCGCCGTCCCGGCAGCGGCATTTGCGAAGTACACTTCCATCTCGACATCGTCGGAATCCGCGGACCAGCCGTCACCTACAAATTTCCAGTAGAGCTCAGCGGTATCGGCCCAGTTCATGACCGCACCGGTCATGGTGTAGCTCACGTAATAGATCACGCTATCGCCGCTCTCGTGGGGGCTGAAAACCTTGATCTTTACGCCGCCGTCGGACTGCTCGACCGTGTAGACGCCAGAGTCACCCTTGTTTGCGCTATCGACTTTGTTGAACGCGGTGTCCTCTTCCTCGACGCTCAGCACGTCGACACCCGCCGCGCCGCCCTGCTGGTTGGTGTCCGCATTGATCTCCCAAAACACGCCGTTGATGTCGTCATCGAAATCAAACTGGCGTCCCTCGACAACGGTCAGCGAACCGTCGGCCTCGACCGTGGCACCGATATAGGTTTGGGTCATGGAGTAGCCGTCGGCACGTGCTACGGCGGGCAACAGCAGCAGTGCGCACGCTACGAGCGCGCAAATGGAAGCAAATCGCGCAAACGGGCGGCGCTGCCGGCTGACTTTGGCGGCGAGGGTGTTCATGGGCACATCCTTTATCTGTGGTACCAACAGCGTTATTGTCCCACGTTTGCGAGCGTACGACACGACCGTCTAGGCAAGCGGGGCGTCAATTGGGACAAAAGTTACGCCCGCCGCCAGCAGCTAGTCATTGGGGACGTTCTTAAATGACTAGTCGTTTGGAACGCTCTTTGGCCGAGTCCCGCGCCAGCAATAGATACCACTTCATAGCTCCGTCACAGGTGTAGCGGCTTTGTGTGGGCGCGACATGCGCTGATTGAGCCGCCAGCCGAGGGGCATAAAGCAATTGAGCGAAAACGGTTTGCCCCTTTGCCGTTCGCTTGAGGATCATGTCCCCCTTTTCCGCGGAACCCCCGGCAGTTGCGAAGAGCTGCCGGGGGTTCTGTCGTCTAAGGTGCCGAGTTGATGGACAGGAACCAAAGCACCGAGCCTGCGGCCCGCTATACGCAATGCGGGGCCTCGATAACTTGTGGACCACAGTGACGCCTCCCCTTCGTGCCCCGCGCTATACTCGTCCGCATGGATATCAACGCACGCAACATAGCAACGCCCGCCGCGGACGCGCTAACGACGCAGCCCGCCTCCGCCCCCGTCGTGGGCCGCTTTGCCCCGTCGCCCTCGGGCCGTATGCACCTGGGCAACGTGTTCAGCTGCCTGTGCGCATGGCTTTCGGCCCGCAGCCAGGGCGGCAGCATCGTGTTGCGCATCGAGGACCTGGACAATCGCTGTAAGCGCCCGGAACTTGCCGCCCAGCTCATCGACGACCTAGCCTGGCTGGGACTGGAGTGGGACGAAGGCCCCTACTACCAGCACGATCGCCTGGATCTGTACGAGGACGCCCTGCACCAGCTGCAGGACGCCGGCCTCACCTACCCCTGTTTTTGCACGCGCGCCGAGCTCCACACCGCAAGCGCGCCGCATGCCAGCGACGGCACGCCCATCTACCGTGGCGCCTGCAGAGGCCTTTCTGCCGAGGAGGTCGCCCGCCGCAGTGCCCTGCGCGCCCCGGCCACGCGCCTGCGCGTGCCCGCCGTCGACGACCTCGCAGACGATGTGGTCGAATTCGTGGACCGCACGTATGGTGCCCAATGCGAAGCGCTCGCCACCGAGTGCGGCGACTTTTTGGTGCGCCGCAGCGACGGCGTGTTTGCCTATCAGCTGGCCGTGGTGGTCGATGACGCCGCCATGGGTGTTACCGAGATCGTACGCGGATGCGACCTGCTTGGCTCCACGCCGCGCCAGATCTATCTGCAGCATCTGCTGGGACTTCCCACTCCGCACTACGCACATATTCCGCTGCTCATGTCACCGGACGGCCGCCGCCTTTCCAAGCGCGACCGCGATCTGGACCTGGGCGAGCTCCGCGCTCGCTTTGGCACATCCGAGGCACTGCTGGGCTGGCTCGCCGGGCAAACAGGCATCGCGCCGGACACCACGCCGCGCACCGCCGAGCAATTGGTCGAGCACTTTAGCTGGGGTGTTATCCACGCGCACCGGGAGAACATCGCCATAACAGCCGAGTAGCCGCTCACTCCGCCCCTACGCAACATCCCAGGGTTGAAGTTCGTCGCCCAGGCGAACGATGCAGTCGTAGAGCACGGTATGGCGCTCGGCCGGGTTGGCGTCGCGATGAAAATGGCCGTAGTACCAGCGCTTGTAGTCCAAGCGATCTTCCAGCTCATCGAAAAACGCCGTAAGTCGATCAACGCCGGGGCAATCCCAGCCGGGCGCCGGATAGAGCGTGGGCGAAAGCATGTGCGTAGAGCAGGTGTGGGTGATTACGTAGTCGACCTTCCAGCCCACGCTGTCGAGCTTTGTCCGTGCCTCCTCAAAGTTGCGCTCGTCCGGCAGCTCCTGTGGCCACCAGCTGGAATACGGAATGCGGTATTCCTTGTCCACGCTCGTGGCACCGCCCATAGTAAAGATCGTTGAGTTGTCGAGCTCAAAAACCTCGCCACGCGTCAGGCGCCGTATGGGAGAGGTGCCCGACAGGCGCTGCGTCAGCCCACCGTGCCACAGCTCCATGGAACGCTCCGCCCAGTGATCGAAACGCTCGTGGTTGCCGTCGACGAACAGCACGGTATAGGGGCGCGACTCCAGCCAAGCGATATCGGCGCACTCCTCGGCAGAGAAATCCCACGGAAAGCCAAAGTCGCCCGCGACAATCAGATAGTCATCACTCGTCAAACTATCCCCAAGATCCCAGTCGCGCAGCTTTTGCATGTCGACGCCGCCGTGAATATCGCCCGTCACATAGACCGTCATCGGATTACCACTTCCCTGTAAGTCGCTAGCCCACATTCTGCACGATCACTAAGCTAACCGTTCCAGCCCTCCCATCCTTTGGGGCCTACCCCTCGTTCTTCCATCCAAACGGATCGAGCACCCAAAAAACCAGATCGAGCACGCCGCCGGTCATCATGGCGCCGGCAAGGGCCATGCTAATGTGTAGAGAGACGGCACTTCGGAGCACGTCGAATGGCCCCAGAACAGCCAGCAGCGCGACCGCTGCGCCGGCAAGGCACAGCGCGAGGCACGGCCCCGCGTCCTTGACGCACTTCTTTGCGAGATGCTTGGTGTTGTCACTCATTACTATCGAGCTCCTTAGAGGGTCGTTGTTCAGGTACATGCCGCCGCGGCAGAGCAGGGCGACAGGGTAAGTGTCACATGTCGTGCGGACATCAATGAAGAAACCGCCTGCTCGACCAACCCTTGACGCCGTTTTGCACCGGCACCCCATCCCCCGCTATCGAGGTCTAATACTTTTCCCGAGAAGTGAACGGCTGTTTTTAGACCCCTGAAGCATCCACATTTTTCGACGGCAAAAATCGCAGGATTCCAACGCCAAAACCGCAGGAAACGACACGCTCAAAGTGTCGATGCTTCGGGGTCCGATTTAGCTCGTTCACTTCTCCGGAAAAGTATTAGACCTTGATTCTTTGCTGCCCCGAGGGCGCGCCGCTTCCTTCTCTGGAACCCTCACTAGCACTGGCGCCCCTAGCTGCTACGACCGCAGGCATGCCTATAATGAGGCATATTTCCTGATAAGAAAGGAATCCAGATATGAACGAAACCAAGCTCGCCGATTTGAACAATATTCGGGACTTTTTCAACCGTGTCGACAGCGCGCGCAACAGCGTACCCCCGATCGAAAAGCCATATAGCGAACCAATAGGCGTCAAGGGCTTTGTCGCTCTGTGCAATAAACCTGAAAGCTGCACCAAGGACGATGCCTACAAGCTTGGTGAGACAGTGCTCACTCTAAATGGTCTTGATGAAAACAAACTTAAGGGGATGGAAGCTGCTCTCAAAAACAATACATGGAATGCCTGGTGTGAAGATAATGGCATACATGCATCAGCAGATGACGCCACTTTCTACCTTGTGCTCAAGCGCCGCACCGACGATCAGCAGCACTATCATTTTTACTTCGATAAAGATACGGTTGCAGAAATCGATGCCTTTGATCCCTTTTTAATTAAAGGAGAGAATGGCGAACGATTTTTAAACCAACAATGGCACGTACTCATTTCCTTCCTCGCATACCTTGATGTCGCCCATGCCTTAGGCAACGAGCAGCACGAATATCATTGCCTGTATCAGCATATTAAGGAGTGTGATAGGAACGACCTGAACGCGCTAGAACTACGGCTGCGCCATTCTTTCTCTAGCGACATTAAAATTCAACTCAAACCAAAAAATAAAGGATGGCAACCATATCCCTCTGGAGCGATGAACAAATGGCTTGAAGCAGCACTGCGTAAAGAAGCAATGCGTAAAGAAGCAGACAAATAATCGCCCGCCAACCTACTCCAGCCCTTGCCCGCTGTACTTCCCTGTCTCCGAATCGTAGTTCAGCACGACGACCTCACCGTGCTGAACTACGTTCCCATCGATGTAGTAATGGCTGGCTCCGTCATGCCATATACCGCGGTAGCCCGTGATGCCCGAGACCGCCTCGGTGTTGATGTGCCCGGCGATAACATCCAGATAGAACTTACATCCCACGCAATCGGGCGGCATCATGGTAAACGACTCGTCAGCCGTGCCGAGCTTCCAGTACTCCCCGGCCCCCTCGTCAATGCCGGCGTGCACAAAGACCTGGCCGAAAGGACTCTCGTAAAAGTAAGGGAGTTTGCGAACCCACGCGATTATGTCCGCGTGCTCGGCCATTATGCGCTCAACCGTAAAAGCGTAGGCCTCCTCGAACTCCCTGAGCCTCAAAAGGTGCTTAACGTGCTTGAATGCCTCGGCGTCTAAGAAGCTCTTGGCCGTTGCCAGATTGCTGTCGGCAAGTATCCATGCCTGCGTGAAATTGGGGTCCTTCACCTCGTCAATGTACTCGAGAAACATCTCCTCGTGGTTGCCGCGCAGCGCCACGACGCGATCGCCGTAGCGCTTTTGCAGGTCCATGATGAGCTCGAAGACCCCGAGCGAATCGGGACCTCGGTCGCAGTAATCGCCAAGCAAAACCAGCTTGGAATCCTCGGCATCGAGGTCGACGGTGGAAAGCGACGTTTTAAAGGCGTCCAAGCATCCGTGAATGTCACTCATAGCGTAGATATGCACGTATGACCTCCTGTTTGCGTCGGGACCCCACTCGTTTGCGCCATGCGGCACGGCGGCCCCCCTGATTTCGCGGACGCCGGGCAACCTTGTCCTGTCACGCCCCTCAACATGGTTAAAAGTATATCTCGCCGTGCGGACACAAATTTACGCCTGAGCTCCGGGCGCCCCGCGCGCTTGGCCTCCGCCCAACCCAAAAACTCATCCAACATTAATCTTGGCTCAAGAATCGCTTAATCTATAACCTGCACTATAGAGTTCGACCAAGGGCGGGGCGGCGCCGCGCAACGCAGACCGCCGAACGCAACGCTCGCGCCCGGGCAAATCGCCCGGCGTCGCGCCCATCGAACGAAAGGACAGGTCATGGACGACCTCGAAAAAGTTGAAACCATCCGCACCAAGTGCAACGTGAGCTACACCGATGCCAAGGCCGCGCTCGACGCCGCCGACGGCAACGTTCTGGACGCCATCATTTGGCTCGAGTCGCAGGGCAAGACGCAGACCACGTCGGCGCACGCCGCCACCGAGTCCGCGCCAGTCGATGAGCCCTCAGCCGAGATGGTCGCCGCGCAGGCCGCCTACGAGAAGTCGAGCGAAAAGACCGACTTCTCCAAGAAGATGGACAGCGTATGGGAGTACCTCAAAAAGCTCTTCCGCCTGAGCCTGGACACCAAGTTTATCGCCACGCGCCGCGATGCGATCATCCTCAACATCCCCATCCTGATCCCCATCATCGCCCTGTTTGCCTGGGGCGTTACGATTTGGCTGATGCTGATTGGCCTGTTCTTTGGCATGCGCTACCGCATCGACAGCGACGGCGACGTGCCCGGCAGCATCAACAACCTTATGAATCACGCCGCCGATGCCGCGAACGACATCAAGCAAAATCTGAACGACGACAAGTAATCGCAGACGGGGGCACGCATGGCACGGATCCTGATCGTAGAGGACGAGGAGAAAATCGCCCGCTTTGTGACGCTCGAGCTGGAGCACGAGGGCTACCAGGTGGAACACGCCGCCGATGGCCGCACCGCCGTGGACCTGGCGCTGGAGCGCAACTACGATCTTATTCTGCTCGATGTGCTGTTGCCGCAGCTCAACGGCATGGAGGTCCTGCGGCGCGTCCGCAAGCACAAGGATGTGCCGGTGATCATGGTCACCGCGCGCGATGCCGTGATGGACAAGGTGGCCGGGCTCGATGCCGGCGCCGACGATTACCTGACCAAGCCGTTTGCGATTGAGGAGCTGTTCGCACGGATCCGCGTGGCGTTGAAGCGCTCGGAGGCCGTGCGGGCGGCTTCGGGCGTTGGCGGCATCGGGACGGGCGCGGCAGGCGGCACGGGTGTCGGCGCCACTGCGATGCCCCCGGTCAGTGACTCGACCCAGGTTTCCGCCTCGCTCTCCCCCGCCACGCTCGCCGTGGGCTCGGTTGCGCTCGACCCCGACCGCCGCGAAGTCACGGTCGGCGGCTCGCCCATCGCGCTCACGGCCCGCGAGTTCGACGTCCTCGCCCTGCTTATGGCGCATGCCGAGACCGTGCTCACGCGCGAACGCATCGCGCACGAAGCGCTGGGCTACGAATACATGGGCGACACCAACAACGTCGACGTGCACATCGCGCATCTACGCGCCAAGATCGAGGACGCCGGCGGCGTCCGCATCATCCAGACCGTGCGCGGGGTGGGCTATGTCTGCCGCGCGTAACGCCGAGGCCAAGCGCGTCACCTCCATCGCCCGCGCCATCAACTGGAGCTATATGTGGCGCCGCCTGATGAGCTACGTCTGGCTCGACCTGCTGCTGGTGGTGATTGCGGCGGCGATCCTTGTCTATGGATACAACCAGACGCTGCCCGACGGCGCGTTTACCGCGGGATGGATCCCCAGCGCCACCGTTCGCGGCATGACGCTGACGCCCGCGCGCGGCTGGGACCTGACAACACTCACCTATACCGTCGAGCTTGCGCGTACCACCAAGACTTTCCCCCTCGCGCAGGACCTCGTCACGCTATGGCCTCTCTACCTTGTCGTTGTGGGTTGGCAGGTCATCAGCGTGCTCAACATGCTCGGCGGCGCCCGCCGCGTGCGCCGCACCATGGCGCCGCTCAACGATCTGGCCCTGCGCGTGGACGAACTCGGCCGCATGCAACTCGCCGGCGGCAAAATGGAAACACTGGAGCAGGCCATCGAGCGCGCAAGCGTCGACTCGCCGAGCGTCACCACCGGCGACGCCGACCTGGCAAGCATCGAGGTCGCACTCAACCGCCTGCTGCGCCAGATGCAAGAGGCCAAACTGCAGCAGATGCGCTTTGTCAACGACGCGAGCCACGAGCTGCGCACGCCCATCGCGGTGATTCAGGGCTACGTGAACATGCTCGACCGCTGGGGTAAGGACGACCCGGACGTGCTGGCGGAATCCATCGCGTCCCTTAAAGCCGAAAGCGAGCACATGCAAGAGCTTGTGGAGCAGCTGCTGTTTTTGGCACGCGGCGATGCCGGGCGCACGGTCCTGCGGCGCGCGCATACCAACTTGGCTGCACTGGTCAGCGAGGTATGCGAAGAATCGCAGATGATCGATACCGAGCACACGTATCGGCTGGCTTCTGACGCTGCGCTTGCCAGCGACCCGCGCTGCGACGCGCCCGTCGACGTGGCGCTCGTGAAGCAGGCTCTGCGCGTGATCGTGCAAAACGCCGCCAAGTACTCGGATGTGGGAACGACCGTCACATTTGGCATAACGCCAGATGCGGGCGCGGGCACGATCGACATAAGTGTTGAGGACGAGGGCATCGGCATGAACCAGGAATCCGCAGCTCACGCGTTCGAGCGGTTCTACCGTGCCGACAACGCGCGCGATGCCGGCGCACAGGGTTCGGGTCTGGGGCTTGCGATCGCCAAGTGGATCGTCGACAGCCACGGCGGCGTCATCGGTGTGACCTCGGTCGAAGGGGTCGGCAGCCGCTTTACGATTCGCCTGCCACGATAGGAAGCCCCTCGGCATAAATAAAGGGATAAGGCCACGCGGCCCTATCCCTTTTTGCTAGCTATGGCAGCTTGTGCGCTACTCGCGGCACAGGTGCACGGCGAAGCCGGCGAACTCGCGCTTAAAGTACACGAGCTTGGTGCCACCGTCGGGCAGCAGCACACGCGACTCCTCATTGACCTCGAGTCCGCGCTCGGCAAACCACTTCTCGGCCGCATCGATGTCGTTGACGGCAAAGCCGATGTGGCCCTTGGTGCCACGACCATTCTGCTTCATGACCTCGACCAGCGAATCGTTAAAGTACGAAACCGGGGTCTCGATAACGGGCAGACCCATCATCGTCGAGAACAGCTCCGCGATCTCCAAGGCGTCTGCCGGGCTGGCGGCGTTAATGCCCACATGGGCAACGCGCATACCAAAGAGCTCGACCGGATTGGCGTTCTGCTCACTCATGCAGTCAGCGCCTACTGAGCCATGACGTCAAGAACGGCCTTCTCGGCAGCGACGCGGTTCATGCCGGTCATGAAGGGCACGCCGCTCACGTACGGGCAGGTAAGGCCCTCGGGGGCAACGGTGGTGGCGATCAGCAGGTCGGCGCCCTCGTCGCAAACGTCCTTGGCCTCGGAGATGGCGCACTGCACGATCTCGTACTTGTCGGCGTAACCGTTGGCGTCGAGCATGGTGGCGACCTTCTGGGCAACGAGCGTGGAAGTAGCAGCGCCAGCGCCGCAAGCCAAAACGATCTTCTTCATAGGTAATGTCTCCCTTCATGGTTTACTTTAGGTAAGTGTACCGCAGCGAGCGATGGCACTCGGCCTCGATGAGCTTTTATGCCAGTTTGCTTGCGCGCTGCGTATAATACATCTAGTACATGTTGTCATACCGCTCGCTTTATGAGCGACTAAGGACCCCAATATGCCCGATTCCCGCACCCTCTGGACCGCCGTCGTCATTATTTGCATCGCCGTGTCGGTATTCTTTAGCGTCAAAAAACGCACCACGTTTAAGCGCCTGCAGCAGCTTATGGCTGCGAAGCAGTGGGACGAGTTCAATCGTTTGCTCGATGGCAAACTCACCAGCATGCTGTACCCGCGCTATAACCGCGACTACCTGCGCCTGAACTCCTATCTGCTGCGCGAGGACCACAAGCGCGCCGACGAGATGTTCGATTTGCTGCTGGGGCTCAATCTGCCTAAAATGCAGCGCGTCGACCTGGTGATCAAAGCCTTTAACTACTACGTTGGCCAGGAGGACCGCAAAAAGTCCAAGGAGCTCCTGCACGAGATCAAGGGCTTTGAGGGCGGCCAGGCCGAGGCAGTCGCGCACGAATGCCAACTGATGTACGACACGATGATCCTCAAGCGCCACAACGACATTCCCGAGCTCGAGCGCATGCTCGAGGAGGCCGGCGACGACAAGGTCAAGAGCTGCCGCCTGGAATACCTGCTAGCCCTGCAGTACAAGAACAAGGGCGACGAAGCCAAGTTCCAGGAGTTCCTGGAGAAGTCGGGCCAACACTCGATGGCCGTCAACGCGTAACGGACGGCTTGTGCTAGACTTCTAGTCTCACGGGGGCGTGGCGGAATTGGCATACGCAGGAGACTTAAAATCTCTCGCCGCAAGGATTGTGGGTTCGAGTCCCACCGCCCCTACCATGTATTGCCTACGAGCCCGTGTCCCCCAGGGAATGCGGGCTCCTTTCTTTTGGACGCCGGTGGGAATCGAACCCGCGAGGGGGCGAGCGTCAAGCGGACGCGCAGCGTCCGCAGCGAGCCGGCGAGGGCGCCGGCAGGCGACCGAAGCCGGTGCGGATTTGCGCAGCAAATACGCGGACGTCCCACCGCCCCTACCATATGACGCTTACGAGCCCGTGTCCCCCAGGGATGCGGGCTCGTTTCTTTTAGATGCCGGTGGGACTCTAAGCTGCGGTGGAATAGATCCTGGTTATACCGTTTACCGGCCCATTTAGGAACTATTTCACCGTAACTCAGAGGGAGACGGTTAAAGAGCGCTCAGACTCGGGGTCCAGGCGATGGTGGGGGTTGCACCGTCGAGAGTCTCGTTGATGGTGGCGGCCATGCCGGCGAGTAGGCTATTCTCGCTTACGGTGAGCGTCTTGTAGCCGCCGGCACGCATGAGCTCGCGAATCACCACGGCGCCAGCCAAGATCACGCCCGCACGCTTGGGCTGCACGCCCGGCAGCGCGGCGATGCTGTCCGCGTCCAGCGCGGACATGCGCTCGATAGCGGCCGAAATCTGTTCCATCGAAAGCTCGCGCAGGTGCACAAAGCTCGAGTCGTACGGCTCCAGCTCGTGAACCAGTGCCACGAGCGTGGTAACGGTGCCGCCCACCGCGACCAAGCGCTCGGCACGCTCAAAATCGACGGGCAGGCCCTCAAAATAGGCAGCGAACTGCTCGCCGGCCCAGTTGGCAGCAGCAGCAAGCTCGCCGTCCGCAGGCGGCAGCGCCGAGAAGAACCGCTCCGTCACGCGGCGACAACCGATGTCCAGCGAACGCGTGCCCTCCAGCGCAAAGACCCCACGCTCCGGCGCATAGACGCCCGTCGCGAGCTCCGTGGATCCGCCGCCCGAATCGGCAACAATGATGCGCTCGCCGGCAAAGTCGTGCGACACGCCAAAAAACGTCAGGCGCGCCTCGACCTCGCCCGGAATCACCTGCGGTTCGAGCCCCAGCTCACGCAGACCGTCCAGCAGCAGTGCGGCATTGGATGCATCGCGCGCGGCGCTCGTGCATGTGGTGCAAATGCACGCGGCCCCAAAGGCACGCGCCTCGTCCACAAACATGCGGCATGCAGCGAGCACGCGCTCGACCGCCGCCTCGCAAAAGCGACCCGTCGCGTCCACACCCTCGCCCAGGTCGGTAATCTCGGTATGCTTGGACGATTCCACGATCGCCCCGCCCTCGACCTGCGCCAGCACCAGTCGCGACGACACCGTTCCCAGATCGATCGCCGCCACCTTATATCGTTTGCAATCTGCCATTGCGGGCTCCCCTCCGGGCGCTATTTGCCGTTGGACACGACCGTCTGGCCCTCGACACCGTTAAACCCAAACAGCATGTCGAGCGCCTGGATGTACCACGGGGCGTCCTTACCGACTTCTTCGATTTCCTTGGCAACTTCGCTGGCCTTCTTGGCGTTCGACGACTTCTTGCTCGAAGACGAATCCGAATCGTCGTCCAGGCCCTGCACTTCAACCCTCTTCTCGCCGGGCATCACCAGGCCCAGATCCTCGGACGCCGCATCCTTAATGCCCTCCTCCGAGAGCAGTTTGTCGACGCTTTTTTGCAGCTCATCATTGTATTGCTGACGAATCTCGACCTGCTTGGCCAAGATATCGCTCGAACGCTTTGCCACGTACAGATCGCGCACGGGGAAATACAGGCTCACGAGCACCAGGGCAACGACAATGCCGATGAATAGCCCTCGCTGAGGACCGTGGGTAAAGTCGTAGATCGCCTTGACCACTGCGTTGTCGTTGGCGTAGTGCATGAAGTCCGAGCCCGAAAGACGGCTTGAGGGACGGCGCGGCTTGTCGGACGTCTGGGTCGAAGGGCGCGACGCATGCGCGGAACGCGATGGGCGCACCGGACTATCCGAGGAACTATTTGGCTGAACATTGGGATGCGAAGTCGCCGGCGAGCTATACCTGGAGCGATCAGCACCAGCATAACCAGACCCGCCAAGCTGCGCGGTACGCGCACGACGAGACGACGGCTCACGCGAACCGGCGGAATAGTACCTGTTGTCGTAAATCTGATCCATGTGCGCCTTGTGCGGTTGAGGTTTGTTTGCGCTAAGTCCCTTAGTTATAGCACGAGCACCCGCACCGCCTTCGCCAGCCTTTGCTCGACATAAAAAAGGCGCTGAGCCACACGGCCCAGCGCCCAATGGCGACCATCAGAAGTGGAGCGGAGCCGAGTCAACCCCGCCCCCACGGGCACCACTTGTTTAGCGGATGTTGTAGAACGCAGACTTGCCGGCGTAGCGCGCGCTGCCCTCGAGCTCGTCCTCGATACGGATGAGCTGGTTGTACTTGGCGATACGGTCGCTACGGCACGGGGCACCCGACTTAATCTGGCCGGCATTGACGCCCACGACCAGGTCGGCGATCGTGGAATCCTCGGTCTCGCCGGAGCGGTGACTCACGATGCAGGCGTAGCCGGCCTCCTTGGCGGTCTCGATGGCCTCGAGCGACTCGGTGAGCGTACCGATCTGGTTGACCTTGACCAGAATCGCGTTGGCAGCGCCCAGTTCGATGCCCTTCTTGAGGCGCTCGGTGTTGGTAACGAACAGGTCGTCGCCCACCAGCTGCACCTTGTTGCCGATGCGACGGGTCAGCTCGACCCAGCCATCCCAGTCCTCCTCGGCCATGCCGTCCTCGATGGAGATAATGGGGTAGGTGTCGACGAGCTTCTCCCAGTAATCGACCATCTGGGCGCTCGTGTACTCAACACCCTCGCCCTTGAGCTCGTACATACCGGTCTCGGCGTTGTAGAACTCGGTCGAGGCCGGATCCATGGCGTACATGAAGTCGACGCCGGGCTTAAAGCCAGCCTTCTCGACGGCCTTGGTAATGTACTCGAACGGCTCGGCATTGGTCTTGAGGTTGGGCGCGAAGCCGCCCTCGTCGCCCACGCCGCCGCCAAGGCCGGCCTCGTGCAGCACGCCCTTGAGGGTGTGGTAGACCTCGGCGCACCAGCGCAGGCCCTCGGCAAAGCTCGGAGCACCCACGGGCATGATCATGAACTCCTGGAAGTCAACGTTGTTGTCGGCATGCATGCCACCGTTGAGGATGTTCATCATGGGCGTGGGCAGCAGGTGAGCGTTGACGCCGCCCAGGTACTGGTACAGCGAAAGACCCGCCGACTCTGCCGCAGCGCGGGCAACGGCCAGCGACACGCCCAAGATGGCGTTAGCGCCGAGCTTGGTCTTGTTGGGCGTACCGTCGGCGGCGATCAGCGCGGCATCGACGGCACGCTGGTCGAAGGCATCGAGGCCCACGACGGCATCGGCGCACTCGTTGTTGACGTGCTCGACGGCCTGCGAGACGCCCTTGCCCAGATAGCGACCTTTGTCGCCGTCGCGCAACTCGCATGCCTCAAAGGCGCCGGTCGAAGCGCCCGAAGGCACCATCGCGCGACCGAAGCTGCCGTCCTCGAGCACGACCTCGACCTCTACGGTGGGGTTGCCGCGGCTGTCGAGCACCTCGCGACCGTAGACATCCAAAATGTCACTCATGTTGTCTCCCTCTCACTTGGAAACGGTTGATGCAAGCGACTGGCCGACTGTGCACCATTGGTGCGCCTCCGTAAGTTAGCCATGTCGCACTTTTTGCATTATGCCCTAAGTTAGCCGAGGGATACATATGAATTGGAGAAATCATTCTTTGGGGCGCTTGTTTTTGCACCGAGCATTCATCTCTAGAGGTCGCCCCCCCATTAAATTCTTCTATCGGCATACCGTCTTTACCTGGCTTGCGAATGAAAGAGCCAATAATGTGCTTTTACATCGTTCAAAGTTCTGGATATCGTGCAATTCTAAGGGTCTGAAGTTCTGGATATCGTGCATAATCAGGTTATAAAAGTTCTGGATATCGTGTACGAGGTAGCCATGCTTAAACGAAAAGCCTATGACAAACTACTAAAATGGAAGCATGAAAGCGCTGGTAAAACAGCACTTCTTATTGAAGGAGCCCGCCGCGTCGGCAAGAGCACGCTTGCCCGCACGTTTGGAGAAACCGAATACAAGTCCTGCCTTGTCATTGATTTCTTTCAAGCACCTGCCGAAGTTAAGCAATATTTTGAGGACTATCGCACTGACTTCGACTCGCTCTTCCTCTATCTCTCGGTTTTCTATAACGTCAAACTCTATGAACACGAGACGCTTATCGTCTTTGACGAGGTCCAGATGTACCCGCAAGCACGCGGACTCATCAAGTATCTCGTTGCAGACGGACGTTACGACTACATCGAAACTGGATCCCTGCTCAGCATCAAGCAGAACATTAAAGATATCGTCATCCCATCCGAGGAAGAGTCTCTGGAACTTGAGCCCCTCGACTTTGAGGAGTTTCTTTGGGGCATGGACGAAAAGGGGCTGGCCGATCTCATTCGCATGAGTTTTAACAAGATGAAGCCGCTCCCCGATGCCCTACATCGCAGAGCGCTCTCCCTTATGCGCGAATACATGCTCGTAGGCGGCATGCCTGAGCCGGTATCCATCTATGTTGAACAGCGCGCTTTTGCGCCCGTCGACGCTTCGAAGCGCCGAATCGTCCAGCTCTATCGCAACGATATCTCTCGTTTTGCAACCGGTTACGAATTCAAAGTCGTCTCCGTACTCGATGGCATCCCGGGTCAGCTCTCTAGGCACGAAAAACGATTCAAGCTTTCCTCACTTGATAAAAACGCACGCATGCGCACCTACGAAGAAGCCTTCTTTTGGCTGGCAGACGCGCGAATTGCCAATATCTGCTATGCCGCAAGCGAACCGAGCGTGGGCCTTTCACTCAGCATGGAGCAAACGGCCCTCAAGTGCTACATGGCGGACACCGGCCTGCTTGTAACGCTTGCCTTCTCTGACAACAACGATACCGATGAAGACGTTTACAGGGCCGTGCTTCGCGGCGACATCGGATTGAACGAAGGAATGCTTACCGAAAACTACGTTGCCCAATCTCTAAAGGCCAATGGATACAGACTCTTCTTTTATTCCCAAAGCGGAAAGAAGGAGGGGGAGGAGCGCATGGAAATCGACTTCCTCGTTACCCGACCCTATGTCAATGCCGCCGGAAAGCCGCGCATCAGCCCCATCGAAGTTAAGTCGCCACGCAGATACGGAACCATCTCCCTCGACCGATTCCGCGCGCGCTTTAACAAGAAGATTGGGATGGCTTACGTGTTGCACCCTAAACAACTCGAGTGGGATGCCGAAGCACAGCTGGCACATCTTCCGTTGTATATGGCTTTTTGCTTGTAGAGACCTCTCTACGAATGGATGCCGTGAGAGACGCAGGCCTCACTCGCTTGCTTTTGCTTGGTCCCACAGGTCGTTGAGTTGAGCGGTTGAGCAGGCGGCGAGGTCATCGCCCGCCTCGTGCACGGCGGCCTCCATCGCAGCCCAGCGACGGCGGAACTTTGCCGTGCTGGCGCGAAGGGCGCTCTCGGCGTCGATTCCTTCTTTGCGCGCAACGTTGACTAGGGCAAAGAGCAGGTCGCCAAACTCCATCTCGCGCTCGGGCGAGCCGGGCTCCTCGGCCTCAAACTCGGCACGCTCCTCAGCTACCTCGTCCCACACATCCTGGACCGTCTCCCACTCAAAGCCCACGGCAGCCGCCTTGCGCGACACCTTCTGCGCCTGCATCAGCGCCGGCAGATGCGTGGGCACGCCGTCGAGCAGACCCTCGGGCGCAGCTTCGCCCGCTGCCACGGCCTTGTCCTTGGCAACCTTCTCGGCAAGCTTGACCTCATCCCAAATCTTGAGCACCTCGTCGGAGCTCTCGGCGTCCGCATCGCCAAACACGTGTGGGTGGCGGCGGATGAGCTTGGCGTCGATATCGCGCGCCACGTCGGCCAGCGTAAACTCGCCGGCGTCCGCCGCAATCTGCGCATGCAGTACTACCTGCATGAGCACGTCGCCGAGCTCCTCGCGCAGATGCGTGGCATCATCGGCCTCGATGCAATCGAGCGCCTCGTAGGCTTCCTCGATCATGTTCTTGCCGATGCTCTGATGCGTCTGCTCGCGATCCCACGGGCAGCCATCGGGCTGACGCAGACGCCAGATAGTCTGCACCAGATGCTGCAGCTCGGCCGACGCGTCGACCAGCGTGGACAGGTCGCGCGAACCCTCGGCATTTTGCTGAGCCATGTGCTGCGCCATAGTTATTCCTCCTCCAGGACCACGTGACGGAACACGCCGCCCTCGTAGATGCCGTAGCTATGCGTACCGTCCTTGGGAATGCTCACGCTGCCGGGATTGAAGAGCCACAGGCCCGGGTGCGCGGCGCTCTCCTCGTTGACCTTGATGTGCGTATGGCCGTAGACGAGCGCGGAGCCCTCGGGCAGCGCGGGCGCGTGGTCGACGCTGTTGTGCATGCCGGCGCCAAAGACGTGGCCGTGCGTCAGGAACAGCTCACGGCCGGTCTCGTCAAACAGCGTGGCGTAGTCGGCCATGACCGGGAAATCGAGCACCATCTGGTCGACCTCGGCGTCACAGTTGCCGCGCACCGCGATGATGCGGTCGGCCAGGGCATTGAGCAGCGGAATCACACGCTTGGGAGCGTAATCGCGCGGCGGGTCGTTACGCGGACCGTGATAGAGCAGGTCGCCCAGCAGGACGATGCGGTCGGGCTGCTCGGACTCGATGGCGGCGACCAGGCGCTCGGTCCAGTATGCCGAGCCGTGGATGTCGGAGGCGATGAGGTATTTCATGGTGGTCCTTTCGGGTGGGGTTGATGGAGCTGGGCGTGGCGTGCCGCCAGCCGCGTTACTCAAATCGCAGTGCCGCGCTCTGGGCCGCCTGCATCACGCGTTGGAGCGGCACATTGTGCTCGCGGGCAAGGCGGGCGCAGTCTTCGTACTCGGGCGCCGCGCGCTCGCTGCCGTCGGGCAAAGTCGCCACCTTGACGGACACCTCGCCCCATGGCGTTGTTACGCGCTCAAAGCGGCGTGGTAGGCAAACGCGCTCCATAACCTGGCGGCGGATGCCATTGGTCGTGGTTTCCAAAAAGACAATCGTCTGCAGGCGCTCGATATCCTCGTGGGTACAGATTACCTGCAACTGCCAGCCGGGACGGCCCTTTTTGCAGTAAAGCGGCAACCAATGCACTTCGCGGGCGCCGGCCTTGCGCAGGCAATCGGCAGCGTAGGCAAGCACCTCAGGCGACGCGTCATCGATGTCGCACTCCAGTTTGACGATAGTTTCGGGCGCATCGGTCTCGCGAGACAGCGGGGATGTGGTATCGCATGGCATACGGTCCGGCTCCTTTCCGCACGGGCTCGTTTTGTTCACCCAAACGCTAACACATCGCGGGCGGCGTGGATGTGGCGGAGCGCGATGAGCGCGATTTTCCCTGTCCGCAAGAAACCGGCACCCCGGCGCGCTCGTCGCATCGAGGACCGCGCCGTTACAATGGAGCGGATTCGCTTGACGCAAAGGAGCCGCCATGCCTGCTTGCCCGCTGGTCGATTGCCATACCCACACCTCGTTCTCGGACGGACACGCCTCGTTTGAGGACAACGTTCGCGCCGCTGCTGCAGCCGGTTGCCGTGCCATGGTCTCGACCGATCACCTTACCCTGCCTGCCAGCATGGATTCCAATTGCGAAGTGCAGGTTGTCGAGGGCAACCTGCCGGCACATCGTCTGGCTTTCGAGGATGCCCGCAAGCTTACCGCGCAGATCGCGCCGGAGCTCGAGCTTATCTATGGCTTTGAGTGCGATTGGTACGAAGGCTGCGAGCCTTTGGTTGAGCGCTGGTCCGAAGGCGCCGTCGTGCGCCTGGGCAGCGTACATTGGATTGGCAACCCCGGCGATATCATGGCCGGTGCCGCGGGTGCGGCGGGAACGGAAAACGTCGCTCGCCCCGATACACCCGATTCGCGCTGCGGCTGGATCGATGATGACACCAACCTGCATGTTTGGGAAAACCTGGGCGTGCGCGGCGTGTGGGAGCGCTATGTCGATGACTGGTGCCGTGCTTGCGAAAGCTCACTCAACTTTGACGTAATGGCCCATCCCGACCTGGTCATGCGCTTTTCGAAGGAAGGCTTTGCGCCCGACTTTGACCCGGCGCCGCTTTGGGAGCAGATGGCCGAATGCGCCCACGATACGGGTCGCCGTGTCGAAGTCTCGACCGCCGCGCCGCGCAAGGGCCTCGACGACTATTACCCCTCGACGGGGCTGTTGCGTTGCTTCGCCCACGCCGAGGTACCCATCGCCTTTGGCTCGGACGCACACCGCGCCTGCGACATCTGCTGGAACATCCGCGAGGCCCAGGCCCACGCCTACGACTGTAGCTATCGAACCTTCGACATCCCCCACCTCACCGGAGAATGGGAGCCCACGCCCCTCGCCTAAGACTAGTCGTTGGGGACACTCTTCACAAATGACCCCTTGGGGACGGAGGAAAACAGGTCGTTTTGCTCACCACCGACGCCCGTGCAACACCGCCCGCCAAAAAGAACGCCCGTTTACTACGATGAACCGCAAACCTCCGACCATCGGCTTAATGTGGAAAATAAAACCGCAGGTAGAAGCGTTGACGATTTGCTCAAAATCGACGTGTGGTCAGCAGATCCAGTTTCATCGTAGTAATTGGGCATGCTATTTGGCAGCGCCGGCAAAGACTGTCCCAAACGACTAGTCGTTTAAGAACGTCCCCAATGACTAGTGGCGGCGGGCGTTGAGTTCGCCGGCCAGTTCGTCGAGGGTGATGCCGTAGCGCTCAAGCGTCACGAGCAGGTGGTAGACCAGGTCGCCGGCCTCGTAGCGAATGTGATCGTGGTCGTTATCCTTACAGGCCATGATGACCTCGCTCGCCTCCTCGGCAAGCTTCTTGAGCAGCTCGTCCTCGACGTCGGTCAACAGGCGAGCGGTGTAGCTCTCCTGCGGCGATGCGTCGCGACGACCATGAATCACCTCGGCCAACCCCGTCAGCGTCTCACCGATATTTCCATCCTGAACATTCGCAGTGCGCACACCCATGGTTCAATCCTTTCTGGTTGGCCAAGCGCTTAGTCGAGCGCCCGCCCTACGCGAGTTTCTTAAAGAAGCAGGTACGGTTGCCGGTGTGGCAGGCCGGACCCGGCGAGTCGACCTTGACCAGCAGCGTATCGCTATCGCAGTCGGCCCAGAGTTCCTTGACCTCCTGCATATTGCCGCTCGTCGCTCCCTTGTTCCAGAGCTCCTGGCGGCTACGGCTCCAAAACCACGTGGTGCCGGTCTTGAGCGTCAACCCCACCGACTCCTCGTTCATCCAGGCAACCATAAGCACCTCGCCGGTGTCATACTGCTGAACAACACAAGGAATCAGCCCCTTGGCGTCGTATGTAAGCTTTGAAGGATCGGTTATCTCTTCCATTTCTCTTCCCAAATTCAAACTTCGCAGGTCGGCGAGGGTTGTCCAGGTGCCCGAGATTACGAGCGACAAGCCCGACGACGCGTACTTAAGTACGCGAGGAGGGTTGGAGCCGAAAGGTCGGGTGCCTGGGCAAGCCGCAGCATTAGAAGTCCAACCTCACAGGAATACCCTGCGACGCCATATACTCCTTCACCTGGCGAATGCTGAAGGTCCCAAAGTGAAAGACGCTGGCCGCCAGCACGGCATCGGCTTCGCCCTCGATCACGCCCTCGGCAAAATGCTCGAGCGTGCCCACGCCGCCGCTCGCAATAACGGGAATCGGCACCGCGCGCGCCACGGCACGGGTGAGTGCCAGGTCAAAGCCGGCCTTGGTGCCGTCGCGATCCATACTGGTCAGCAAGATCTCGCCGGCGCCGCGACGAGCCGCTTCCTCGGCCCACGCCACCGCGTCGATACCCGTGGCGTTGCGGCCGCCCGCCGTGAAGACCTCCCACTTGTCGGCACCCGGCTCTCCGGGCAAACCGACGCGCTTGGCATCGATCGCCACGACCACGGCCTGACTGCCAAAAGCCGCGGCAGCCTGGCTAATCAGCGACGGGTCACGCACGGCCGCCGAGTTGAGCGACACCTTGTCGGCACCGGCGGCAACCATGGTCCGCATGCCCGCCAAGTCGCGAAAGCCGCCGCCCACGGTATAGGGAATAGCGAGCTCCTCGGCTGCGTGCGCCGCCATCTCGATGGTCGTCGCACGGTTGTCACTCGTCGCGGTAATGTCCAAAAATACGACCTCGTCCGCACCTTCGCGGTCGTAGGCGCGGGCCAGCTCCACCGGGTCGCCCGCATCGCGCAGGCTCACAAAGTTGACGCCCTTGACCACGCGGCCGTCCTTAACATCCAGACAGGGAATCACGCGTTTGGTAAGCATGGGCTACTCCTCCCCTCGGGCGGCGGCCAGCACCTGGGCCAGCGTAAAGTTGCCTTCGTAGAGCGCACGGCCGGTAATGGCGCCCTCAATAGCATCCTCACCCACCGCAGCCAGCGCGCGAATGTCGTCGAGCGTAGAGATGCCGCCCGAAGCCACGACAGGAAAGCCCGCGACCTTGGCAACATGGCGATACGCCGCCACATCGATGCCCGTCTGCATGCCGTCGCGCGCGATATCGGTATAGACCAGGTGCTTAAAGCCCAGCTCGGAAAGCTGCGCCACGGCATCGTCGAGCGCCATACCCGCGCCGTCGCGCCAGCCGTTCACCTTGACCTGGCCGTCGCGCGCGGCGATGTCTGCCACCAGTAGCCCACCAAAGCCTTGGGCTGCCACCTCGGCAAAACCCGGCTCGGTCACCAGCACGGTACCCAGTGCAATGCGGCGAGCGCCATAGCCGGCCAGCTCGTCGATGCGCGCGAGCGAGCGAACGCCGCCGCCCACATCCACGGACAGACCATCGACGCCGCAGATGGCCTCGATCGCTGCCGAGTTGGCAGCGCACGCGTCCTCGTCCTCGCCAAAGGCAGCGGACAGGTCGACGACATGCACCCAGCTTGCGCCCTGCTCGGCAAAGGAGCGGGCGACGGCCACGGGGTCGTCGGAATATACCTTGCAGCGGCTCCGGTCGCCGCGCTCCAAGCGCACGACCTTGCCGCCGATCAAATCGATTGCGGGAAACAGAATCATCGGCCGACCTCCTCGACGATGCTGACGAAATTCTTAAGGATGCGCTGACCCAGCGCGGAGGATTTCTCGGGATGGAACTGGCAGCCCCACACGTTGCCGTGGCGCACGATGCACGGGAAACTCCGCATATAGTGCGTGCGCGCCAGCACATCGGCGGCATCGGCATCGTCGGCCACCGCATAGCTGTGGGTGAAATACATGTTGGCACCCTCGGCAAAACCGGCAAGCAGTGGATCGGCCGCACCGGCGGGCGTCATGTGCACCTGGTCCCAGCCCACGTGCGGCACCTTAAGGCGACTCGACTCCAAGCGCGTGCACGAGCCGCGCATAATGCCCAGCCCATCGACCCAGGGACTGCCAGCCTGCTCGGGGGCGTTACCGCCGGCAATCGCGCCCTCGTCCGCCGGCACGCCCTCGTTGCCGCGCTCAAAAAATAGCTGAAGGCCCAGGCAGATGCCGAGCAGCGGAGTTCCGGCGGCAACGGCGTCGAGCACAGCCGCCTCCTCACCGCTCTGGCGCATAAAGGCGATCGCGTCATAGAACGCGCCCACGCCCGGGATGACCAGGCCGTCGGCGTTGCAGATCTGCTCCGGATCGTCCGACGTGCAGGCAGCGGCACCGGCGCGCACAAGCCCGCGCACGACGCTCGACAAGTTACCCTTATGGTAGTCGACCACCACGATCTTCGGTTCGCCCACGCGACCCTCCCTTTCCCCATTCAAAACCTGTCCCTTTTTGGCAGGTTACAGCGAGCCCTTGGTGCTGGGGATGCCCTGCACGCGGGGATCGAGCTCGCAGGCGCGGCGCATTGTGCGGCCCACGGCCTTAAAGGCGGCCTCGATAATGTGATGCGAGTTGCCGCCCGCCAGTTCGCGCACATGCAGTGTGAGCTTGGCGTCGCGCGCAAAAGCGTAGAAGAACTCGACAGCCAGCTCGGTATCGAAGGTGCCCACGCGCTCGGTTGGCACGGGCAGCTCGCAATAGGCCTGCCCGCGGCCCGAGATATCCACGGCGGCCATCACGAGCGTCTCGTCCATGGCAATCGCCGCGTCGGCAAAGCGTGTAATGCCCGCCTTGTCGCCCAGCGCCTGGCAGAACGCCTCGCCCAGCACAATACCCGTGTCCTCGACGGTATGATGCGCATCGACCTCAACATCGCCCACCGCATGCACCGTCAAATCGAACAGGCCATGGCGGCCAAAGGCGTTGAGCATGTGGTCGAAAAACGGCACGCCGGTCGAGATATCGCACGTACCGGTTCCATCCAGGTCGAGCTTGACGACAATGTCGGTCTCACCCGTCTTGCGGGTCACCTCGGCATAACGGCCCATCTACATCTCCTCCTTCACCAGCGCGGCAAACGCAGCCAGCACCTCGTCGTTTTCCTGCGGCGTACCCACAGTGATGCGCAGACAGTCCGCAAGGCCCGGCGCATAGCTAAAGTCGCGCACCAAAATCGAATACTCATCACGCAGACGCTCGCGCACGCGCGTGGCATGCGGCGTGCGCACGAGCACAAAGTTCGCCGCGCTCGGCCATGCCTCCACGGGCATGCCCTCGGCAGCCATTGCACGCAGGGCGCACAACTCGCACTCGCGCTCGGATGTAACTTGTGCCACCACGGGCGCATACGCATCGCGCGCACGCACGCAGGCAAGCGCCGCCGCCTGGCTCAGCACATTGACCGAGTAGATCTGGCGAATCGCCGCGAACACATCGATGACCTCGGGTGCCGCGATCACATAGCCCAGACGCGTGCCGGCGGCGCCGAACGCCTTGGACAGCGTGTGCAGAATCACCAGGTTGAGATGCTCGGCGATAAGGCCTTGCGCCGTGGTTGCCGCGCCAAACGAATCGTCGGCAAACTCAACATAGGCCTCGTCGACCATCACCATGCCGGGGCATGCATCGCACAGGGCCGCGACAAAGTCGAGCGGCACCACATCGCCCGTGGGATTATTGGGCGAGGTCACGATTGCCAGGTTGCACTCGGGCGCCGCTGCGAGCACAGCCGCTTGGTCGAGCTCAAAGGTCGCCGGGTCGCGCCACACATCGCGCACTTCAGTCTGGCACAGAGACGCAAAGAACGCATACTCGCTAAAGCACGGCGGGCAGTTGAGCAGGGTCCTCCCCGCGCCGCCAAACGCCAGCAGGTAGTTATAGAGCAGTTCGTCGCCACCGTTGCCCACGCAGATATTCTCGCGCGTCACGCCATGCCAGGCGGCTAGCTCGTCGCGCAGGTCGTTGGACATGGGATCGGGATAGCGGTTGAGCGGCGTGGCAGCCAGGGCGGCGTCGACCGCCTCGCGCACGCCGGCCGGCACGGGATAGGTGTTCTCGTTGGCCGAAAGGTTGATGCGCGTGGGCGTAAAGTTGGGATCGTAGGGCTCGATGCCTGCCAGATAGGGCTGGACGAGTTCCTTCATGCGCGGCGTGAGTTCGGCCATATTAGGCCTCCCCACCGGTCACACCGGCGCCATCCGCGCCCGCAGCCGCCGTCAGGTCCACGCCCTCGGCAACCGTCGCCACGGCGTCGCCCGGCCAGGCGACCTTGGTCAGGTCGGCCGCGGCCAGCGACTCGGCACTCACGGCATCCTCGCCCTGCTCCAGCACGCGACGACGCAGGGCGGCAGAAAGCGCGTGCGCCCACAGGCCCTCGGCCTCGGCCAGGCGCTGCGTAGCGGGAGCGTCGGAGAGCAGGCCCTCGGGTGTATAGCAAATGACGCTCGAGCGCTTGACGAACTCCTCCACCGAAAGCGGGTTTGAGAACATGGCCGTGCCGCCGGTCGGCAGCGTGTGGTTGGGACCGGCAACATAATCGCCGAGCGGCTCGGAGCTCCAAGCGCCCACGAAGATGGCGCCGGCGTTGCGAATGCCGCCGAGCAGGCCCATCGCATCCTTGCAGTGCAGCTCCAGGTGCTCGGGCGCCACGGTGTTCACCGCCTCGACGGCGGCAGTCATGTCGGCGGCCACCACGATAGTGCCTTCGTTATCGAACGAGGCGCGCGTGATCTCGGCACGCGGCGACTGCGCCACCAGGATGTCGATGCCGGCCTCGACCTCGCGCGCAAACTGCTCGTCGCAAGTCACCAGATAGCAGGCTGCCAGCGGATCGTGCTCGGCCTGGGCCATCAGGTCTGCCGCGACCACCATGGGCTTGGCCGTGGCATCGGCCAGCACGCAGACCTCGGACGGGCCAGCGACCATGTCGATGCCCACATCGCCGGAGACGATCTGCTTGGCAGCGGCAACAAAGGCGTTGCCCGGACCGGTAATCTTGTCGACGCGCGGAATAGTCTCGGTGCCGTACGCCAGCGCGGCCACGGCCTGGGCGCCGCCCACCATATAGATTTCGTCCACTCCGCCGAGCTTTGCCGCGGCGAGCGTGTAGGGGCTGATAAGGCCGTCCTTTTGCGGCGGGGTCACCATAACCACGCGCTTGACGCCGGCGACCTTTGCGGGAATGGCATTCATGAGCACGGTGGAGGGATACTGCGCGCGACCGCCCGGCACGTAGATGCCGGCCGCCGCGAGCGGGGTCACCTTAACGCCGAGCATCGTGCCATCCGCACGCGTGGTAAACCAGCTCTGCTCGACCTCGCGCTGGTGGAACTCGCGAATCTGACGCGCGGCCTTCTCGAGCGCGGCGACAAAGGCCGGGTCGAGGCCCTCAAGCGCGGCATCGATCTGCTCTTGCGGCAGGCGGAAGCTCTGCAGCTCAACACCGTCAAAACGCTGACAGTAATCGCACACCGCGGCATCGCCGTTAGCACGCACGTTGGCCACGATATCGCGGGCGGCGTCGACGATGTTTTGCGGCAGGACGCCCTTGCGGTTGAGCTGGTTGGTAACGAGGCGCTCACCGGGAGCAAGCTTAATGGTCTTCATATCGGTATCCCCTATCGGTCGAGGTTGTGTTCGAAAAACGAGAGGCCGGGCGGCGGCGCCAATCGGCCCGCAGCCCGGACGTTGGGGCGCCCGTGCGCGCTCGCGCTATTGTGCCGAGCCCGCGACGGGCTCAAAATGCTTGTCCTTAACAGCCGCAGCCAGGCGATCGGCCAGGTTGCGCACGCGCGGATCCAGGCGTGCGGCGCCCGGATTGACAAAGAAGCGGGCCGTGCAGTCCATGATGCGCCCGGTAATGACCAGGTCGTTATCGCGCAGCGTAGCGCCCGTGGCGGTAATGTCTACGATGCGATCGGTCATGCCGACGATGGGCCCCAGCTCAATATTGCCATGCAGCGAAACGATGTCGGCGTTCACGCCGCGCTCGGCATACCAGGCACTCGCGATGCGCGGGTATTTGGTTGCCACGCGAAGCGACCCGCGACGGGCATAGTTGCGCTCGGCCTGACCGGCGCGCCATGCGGGCTCCGCCTCGATAAAGGTGCACAGGCCGTAGCCCAGATCGACCAGCTGTAGCAGGTTGAGGTCGGCCTCGATGAGCGAGTCCCAGCCGCAGATGCCGCAGTCGGCACCGCCGCAGCCCACAAAGGCGGGCGCGTCGCTGGGACGCACGATGACAAACTCGATATCGCCGACCGCGCCCTCGCCGGCACGCGTGTCGCGGCCGCGCACGATCAGGTGACGGCCGGGGTCGCGCAGCTCCGAGACATCCAAGCCCGCGGCCTCGAGCACGTCGAGCGTGTCGGCCTTGAGCGAGCCCTTGGGCACGGCGATGCGAAGCGGACCCTCGACGCCACGACCCACGGCGTGATCGCCATCGGAAGCGGCGTCCTCGGCCGAGGTGCGCGCGGCCTCCAGGCGCTCGAGCGAAAAGGCGAAGCCCGCCGCCGGCACCTCGATGCCGTCGCCAAATGCGCCGGTAAAGATGGAGTCGTAGCGTCCGCCCGAACCGACCGGATCGGGCAGGCCGCCGGCATAGGCCTTAAAGACCAGGCCCGTGTAGTAATCGAAAGAGTTCATGATGGAGAAGTCGAACGACAGCACCTGGGCGTCCTCGGGCGCCAGGCCATCGACCAGGGCACGCATCTCGCGCGTCAACGGCGCGGCGATACCGGCGGCCTCCAGCAGCGCATCCACGCGGTCGAGCACCTCGGCACCACCGTGCAGGCGCGGCAGCTCGCTAATGGCGGCCTTGACGGCATCGGACTCGGCGCTAGCAGCCACGCGGGCATCGAGGCCCACAAAGTCGTTGGCATGCACGCAGCGCAGGGCCTCGGCAGCCAGCTCACGATCCTCGCATACCGCGAGCAATTCCTTAAAAGGACGCACGCTGCCCGCGATAATACGTGCATCGGGAAGTGCCAGCTCGCGTACGGCCTCAGCAACGAGCGAGACAATCTCAACATCGCCCGAGGTATCTCCCGCGCCGATGAGCTCAAAGCCCAACTGCGTAAACTGACGCGAGCCACCGGCATTGCGTTGGCACTCACGAACCACCGGCGCCTCGTAACGTAAGCGCAGAGGCAAGTCGGCCGCGCGCATGCGGGTCGAAACCAGGCGCACGATCGGCAGCGTGTTGTCGGGACGGACCACCAGCAGGCGACCGTCATCATCAAAGAGCTTAAACGGCGTGTCCGCAATGCGGCCGCCTTCCTCGAGCGAACCCTTGTCCTCGAGCAGCGGCGTTTCAACCGGCAGGTAATGATGCTCCCTAAAGCAGCCCTTCACCGTACATGCGATCTCCTCGCGCGCCTGAGCCTCCTCGGGCAATATGTCCCGGAATCCCCACGGTGTGGCCGTCATCTGGTGAGCCTCCTCATGCTGTGTCTCGTATAGAACAGAAGACCGGCATAGCTCCGCCGGTCTTCTGGGTACTTTAGCATACTAGAGTGTTTGCGGGGAGAATCGTCCTCCTCGGCTCATAGCGTATTCATTTGGAAACATAGGGGAAAGCGTGTCCCGCCCGCCAGCCAAAAACTGGGATGCGGTTTCCGGTTGAGGTCCTCAGCGGAAAGTGTGTCCTATTCTGAGCGCCTGTTCTGGGACGTGCTTTCCGCCAGAAGCCTCAAGCGGAAAGCACGTCCCGTTTCTCAAAAAGCGTCAAACGCCAACTCGGCGCCCTGTCCCACTTAGGCGCCAATCGCGCGTCGGTACTCCGCCATAACCTGAGCGTCGGCTGCCGCGGGATTGGCGAAATAGCGCCAATCATAGGTCTCGGCCGAAACAACTCCGCGATAGCCGCGCGCCACCAGCCTATCCAGGTCGGCGCGCATATCGCGGTCGCCGTCACCCCAGGCAAGATGCGTCGTGCCATCTGCCGCAACATCGACAAAATGCACGTGGGCGACATCATCGCCAAGCAGATCAAAATAATCGTCGATGGTATCCCCCGCCACCGCCATAGCGCCCAAATCCAGACACGCCTTAAGTGCCGGATGATCAACTGCCTCGATCATGCGCTTCGTATCGGCCGCCGAGTTCACGATCATCGACTCAACCGGCTGTAGGGCCTCGAGCACCAGTCGCACGCCGCGCTCTCCCGCATGCTCGGCAATCGCACGCAGCATCGAGGCGCTGCGACCCCACGCGTCCTCGATCGGCTCGTTCAAAAATGCCCAGCCGCTCGAGACCATGACCTGCTCGGCTCCAAGTTCCGCCGCGATATCCACAACGTTCTTAAAGTACGCGAGCGTGCGAGTGCGCGCCTCATTCCCGCGCGCCGCGATATTCCACGGCTTGGGATTGTTCTGTTCGGGACAAAGCCCCACAATCCGAACCCCATACCGCTGTGATAGCTCCCGCACCTGCTCGAGCGAATCGTATCCATGGCAATCGACATACAGATGCATCGCCCCGGTCCAAAGCTCGCAACACGTGTAGCCCGAAGCCGACGCCGAAGAAAAGAACTCCTCAAGGTCAAAATAACGATGGCTGATATTCATGACGGCAAGCTGGGGATAGCTCATAATTACTCTCCAACCCAAGCGAGGCCCCGTTCCATATAGGAGCGAGGCCCGATTACACAAACGTTATTTGCTCTTAGTAGTCGAACTGGTGATAGTAGCGACGGTAGTTGAGGTTGTGCTTGGTGACCGTCTCGTAGTAAGCGGCAAGGCGATCGGTGATCAGCGAGGAGAGGATCCACGGAGACACGATGACGCGGAACTCGTCGTCAAGGCCGGGGATCGCGAACTCGGCGGTGTCGATGATGTTGATGTCGGTGTCGCCGGTCACGCCGCGGTTGAGGAAGGCGCGGACGCGCTCGTCGAGCTTGCGGTTCTCGTCCTCGCCCATGAACAAGAAGACCGGGACGCCGGGCTCCACGAGCTCGAGGGTGCCATGGAAGAAGTCGGCCGAGGTGATGTAGCGGGTGCGCTTCCACTGCATCTCCTCGAGGATGCACATCGAGAACAGGAT
>UQKL01000009.1 GCA_900541695.1 uncultured Collinsella sp.
CTCGCTAATCGCATACATACCCGTCTGCATAGGTCCTCCCGACACACCCTTTGACACGAAAAGCCCGCCGCCCACAGGGGCAGCGGGCTCAAACACTACTCGTATCCTACCCTAAAGATGCCTATGACCAGCGCTTATAGTTGGCGCACGACACGCCGACGGCCTCGAGTGCCTTGGCGGCGATGTGATGCACCGCCTCATCGAGCGTGGCGGGGCCGTTGTAAAACGTGAGCATGGGCGGCATGAGCATGACGCCCGGCACGCGCGCCAGGCGTGCCATGTTGTCGACATGGATCGCACTGAAGGGCGTCTCGCGCACCATAAGCACCAGGCGGCGCTGCTCTTTCATCTGCACATCGGCCGCACGCAGCAACAGGTTTTCGCTGTAGCCGCTCGCGATGCCGGCGAGCGTCTTCATGGAGCAGGGAGCCACGATCATGCCGTCGACCGGATAGGTGCCGCTTGCGATGGCAGCGCCAATGTTCTTGTTGTCGTAGACCACATCGGCATAGCACGCAAACTCGTCGAGCGTCATGCCGAGCTCCTGCTCGATGGTGATCTCTCCCCCGCGCGTGACGACAAGCGCCGACTCAGCGCCGGCCTGGCGCAGGCATTTGAGGCATTCAAGGCCCAGTGCCGCACCGCTGGCGCCAGACACGCCAACGACAATGCGACGGGGACGAACAGAAGACTCAGGCATGACAACTCCTTAACTACTTGGTAGGGCTACTTACTAGAAGGCGAGCTCGGCGGCCCACTTCTCTTCATCGATCTCCATGAACTGCGAGCGGATGAAGTTCTTCTTGAGGTTAAACGGAACCGTGCAGTCGAAGATGGCCTTGCAGGCGATACCGTGCTCGCGGATCGAAGGATCGAACGCGGGGTCGTTGGACGGATCGAGCACGTGGCAGTGGCAACCGGGGATGGTGATGAGGTCCACGTCGGCCTGGAAGCGCGTGGTCATGGCCCACATCACGTCGCTCATATCGAAGATGTCGACATCCTCGTCGACAAGGATGACGTGCTTGAGCTCGGAGAACGCCGAGAAGGCGAGCATGGCGGCGTTGCGCTGACGGCCCTCGTCATTTTTGCTCGACTTCTTGAACTGCATGATGGCAACGAACTTGCCGCCACCGCAGGGAGCGGCGTGAACGTTGAGCAGGCGGCCCGGGATAGCGGTCTCGACCATCTTGTAGATGGAGGCCTCGGTGGGGATACCAGCCATGGACACGTGCTCGTGCGAAGGGCCGATGCAGCTCTCCATAATGGGGTTGACGCGCGTGGTGACGGCGGTGATCTTGATCACCGGGCAGACCTTGGCGCCACCGGTGTAGCCGGGGAACTCGGGCATGGCGTAGCCGTGGCCGTTGACATCCTCGTTGATGGTCTCGTCGTGCATGAGGTAGCCCTCGAGCACGTACTCGGCATTGGCAATGCACTTCTGCGGAACGGTGACGCAGTCGGCAAGCTCGACGGCGCGGCCGCGCAGGGCGCCGGCGATCTGCAGCTCGTTGAAGCCGAGCGGCGTGGTGGGAGCCTCGAAGCCGCAGCACATGTACACGGCGGGGTCCAGGCCGATGGAGATGGAGATGGGCATATCCTCGCCGCGCTGGCAGTACTCGTCAAAGAACGCACCCAGGTGACGGCTGCCCGGGGTGATCCACATGGCGAGCTTGTCCTTGTCGACGCAGGAGAAGCGGTGGATGGTTACGTCGGACTGGGTGCCATCGGGGCTCGTGCCATAGGCGAGGCCCATGGTGATGTAGGGGCCGCCGTCAACGGGCGTGTTGGTGGGAGCGGGAACGATCTTGCGCAGGTCAAAGCCCTCGTCGGTCGCCTTGTACACGACCTCCTGGCAGTCGACGTGCTTGCCCTCGGCGATCTGCTCGGGGGCGATCAGGTTCTCGAAGCGCTTGCCGATCTCGAGGCCCAGGTGCTCCTCGTCCAGGTCGAGCAGGGCGGCAACGCGCTTGCGGCTGGCAAGCATACCGATGCAGACCTTGGCGTCGTCAAAGCCCTTGACGTTGTTGAAGACCATCGCCGGACCCTCTTTGGTCGGGCGCATGACGGTGCCGCCAGCACCGACGTGACGGTAGACGCCCGAGACCTCGGCATCGGGATCGACCTGGGTGTCGGTCTCGAGCAGCTGGCCCGGCATCTCACGCAAAAAGTCGAGCGCGGAACGCAGGTCGTGGATCTGGGAAGCATCGGTAGTGGACATGGCGTACTCCTTTCGGGAGAGTGTCCGGCGACGGGGTGCCGCCGGACGGGGTAACGTAATGGGGCCGCGGCGCTCACAAATGGAGCGCTCGACCACTCGAAGTTCAAGCGCTTGGCTGCTTACAGCCGGGGCGCTCGACCGCTTACATCAGGCCAAAGAGGTGGAACCAGGCGGCCTCGACCAGCACGACGACAAAGACGACCGCGGTGAGGGGGATGCCCATGCGCATAGCCTCTTTGGAGGTGTAGCCGCCGGCGTCCTTGCCTTCGCCGATAAGGATCGGCAGGTTATGGAACGGCAGGATGTAGTGGATGTTGATGGACGTGAAGACGATGAGCGCCACGGCGAGTGGGCTCACGCTGGAGCCGGCGGCAAAGCTGATAAATGCCGGCACGCACACGCCGAGCACGGCCATGACCGAGCCCATGAACATGTGGATGATCATGGAAAGCGCAGCGACGAGCAGGGCGAACAGGAAGATGTTCTCGGGCACGGAGCTGGGGAGCACGACGTCGGCGATCCAGGCGTTCATGCCGGTGGCACCGCCCACGGAGCCCACGGCCATGGCGGCCGTCAGGAACATGAGGGACTTGATGTCGACAGCGTTCCAGCTGGCGGGAGTGAGGACTTCGCCGATGATGGGCATGGCGAGAGCAACGCCAATGGCCAGGGTGACCCAGCCGATATAGTCGCCCGAGACGGTGAGCCACAGCGCGATGGCGATGACAAGCCACACGATGGTGCGGATCTCCTTGACGGAGAGCTTGCCGAGCGCGGCCTGCTTGGCCACGATCTGCTCGCGATCGTAGACGAGCTCCTTGCTGGGCTTAAAGAGGAAAAGGCCCAGGAACAGGGTGCACAGCAGCGCAACCAGCATAGGCACGCTCATGTACAGGAACCAGTCGACGAAGGACGGGCTCATGCCGCCGGCCTCGGCACTGTACTGCGCAACGAGCGGGTTAAGCGTGGAGTCGCCCGTCAGGAAGAACATGGAACCCGGGGCGGCAGCGGCAAACACGAGGAAGCCGAGCTTGCCCTTGTCGTCGTCACCGTAGCCGGCGGACTCGGCAATGACCGAGACGACGGCGAGGATGAGGAAGGCGCGGGGGAACGGATGCGGGATCAGCAGCGACAGCACAAAGGTGAGCGCGAAGATCGAGATGATGAGCGACTTGGCGTCGCGCACGAACTTGAGCATGAACGCGTAGGCGATGCGCTCGCCCAGGCCCGACTCCTTGACCGCGCTGGCGATGAGGTAGGCGCCGATGACGAGCCACATGGTGGCCTTGGTCCACGAGCTAAACGTGGAGGCGACCGTCGCCGAGATGCTCGCGGCGCCCGTGTCGTCCACGCACACCTTGAACAGGACGAGCAGTGCGCAGTAGAGCAGGCCCACAAAGCCCGGCTGTGCCACGCCGCATGCCCAGAACACCACCGTGGCGAGCGTCAGTGCCAGACAGGTCTGACCGCCGACCGTGAGCTCGACCGTCGAGCTCAGCTCCGCCAAAGGAAGAAACTTCACCAGCAAAAAGACAACGATACCCAGCACAAAGCCAATTTCGCGCTTGGTGATCTTAAACGCCTTCTTTTCCGCTTCCATCTCCCCACCTTTCTTGTTGGGGGCGCTCCGAATTCGCAGCCATGTTGCCGCTTAAAAAGGGGCGCCCGTTATCGGACACCCCTTACGTTGCGCTGTGTTGCGGCAATACAGTCAAGCGGATTTTTTGGATGAGAAGCGATTCCCTAGACAAAAACCGTCACAACATTCGACGCTTTTCCTCGTTTTCGAGATTTTCGCCGAATGTTGTGACGGTTTGGATGTGACAAAGGGACTGTCTTTTTTACATAGCGAGGACCGTGCGAATGAATGGGTCGCCGAGGGCCTCACGGAGCCAGGGGGCCAGCTGCTCGGGGTGACCCTGCAGGTAGCCTTTGAGCTCGGACGGAGCAACGCGACGCACCTCCGAGATCTCCTCTTGGTTGATATGCAGCTCGCCCGGCTCAACATGGGCAAGGTAGACCTCGCACCATTCGCACTCGCAGCGACCGTCGCCGTGGTCCTCGCGGTACACCACGTGTCCGAGGTGCTTGAGCTGATCGGGCTCGCGCGTAATGCCGAGCTCTTTGTTGATGCGGCGCGCCGTGGCGGCCGCGACGTCTTCCCCGGGGAGCGGATGGCCGGCGCAGCTATCGGCCAGCACCCCGCCCCACAGGCGCTTGAGCGGACTGCGGCGACAGAGCAGCAGGCGCGCGTCTTCGCCCCGGCCCTCGACCAAAAGCGTCAGAAATGCCTGATGCAGGATGCCCTCACCAGCATGGGCCTCGATGCGGTCGACGGGGCCAAGCGCCTCGCCGGTCGCAGCATCGACCGCCACGACCTCGGCGCCCGCACCGCCCTCATCCCAGCCGGCGCGCAGAATGCGGGCTGCGGCTTCCTCGAGCGCGGCGATGAGCTCCTTGGTGGTGTCGAGCACGCGCTGCAGGTCGTCACCGCTCGCTTGTTCAACATGAAAACCCGTGCTTGCAACTACCGGCACGCCAAAGCGCGTGGCCAGCGCCGCCGCGATATCGTGCGCCGGGATCTCGTCTCGATGGCACGGAACGGCCAGGATGCTCACCGTTGCCGTACGGCCGGGCTCGGGGCGCGGAATGGCCTGCGCCGTGGCGCCCAGGTGCGCAAACTCCGGCGAGCAGGCGTACACCGCCATGCCTCGCGGCGTCACCGTCAGCTGGGCCTCGAGCGCAAACTTGCCCTCGCCCACTGCAACCTTTGTCGTGTGCATACCCATGGGATCTCCTGCCGCCCGCGATGTACCTGAGACCATCTTCGCCTGTATTGCGACTATACAGGCAAGCCCTCCATGTGACAAAGGGACTGCCCCTTTGTCACATTCTGTTAGAGTTGCAGGGATTGAATCCCGCTTATTCATGCGACATTGGAGTGACAACCTTGACCGCCGCAACCACGCCTAAAAGTAAGCCAACCGCCGCCGCGCTCTCCCCCGCGCGCACCAAGCTCTGCCTGGCGCTGCTCGTGCTGTTGGGATTCTCGCTCGGCTGCTCCGAGTTCGTGGTCATCGGCATCGAAAGCGACTTGGCAACGGAACTCGGCATATCACTTGCCACTGCGGGCCAGCTCATCAGCGTGTTTGCGCTCGTCTACGCTATCGCGACGCCGGTGCTCGCGCTCAGCACGGGGCGATTCCGCCGCTACCAGCTGCTCGTGTGCTATAGCGTCGTCTTTGTGCTCGGCAACCTGGTCATGGCGTTGGCTCCCAACTTCCAGGTGCTGTTTATCTCACGCATTGTCCTGGGCTCTGTCTCGGGTGCGCTGCTCGCCGTGGGCGTGACGTACATCCCTGAGCTGCTATCCCCGCAGCAAACCTCACTTGCCATCTCGGTCGTGTACGGCGCGTTTTCCGTGGCGATGGTCTTTGTGACCTCGATTGGCAAGTTTGTGGCCGACACACTCGATTGGCACGTGGCCATGTACGGCACGCTGACCTTTGCCGTTTTGATCTGTAGCGCGCTCGTGGCGTTTATGCCTCGCGCCGGGCAGACCGATGAGCCCGCCACCTTCCGCGAGCAGGCGGGGCTACTACGCGAGCCGAGTATCATCACCGGCATGCTCATCTTCTTGTTTGGCGTGGGCTCGGTCTACGTATTCTACGGCTACGTGACGCCTTATCTGGAGCAGGTGCTGGGCATGGATACCGTTCAGGCGAGCACCACACTTATGGCCTATGGCGTGTTCTGCCTGATCTCGAACATCCTGGGCGGATGGATCGATGCGCGTTTTGGCATGAAGGCGCTGCTGGTTACGTTTGTGCTGCAGGCGGCGGCACTGCTCGGGCTGTTTGCCGTGGGCGCCGCCATGCCGCTCGCGCTGGTCTTTGTCTTTAGCCTGGCGATGCTCATGTACCTGTTCTCGGTCTCATGCATCACGCACTTTATGGACGTGGCACGCAGCCGCCATCCCAAGTCGATGGTACTCGCAAGTTCGGTTGAGCCCATGGCGTTTAACGTCGGCATCTCGTTTGGCACCGCAGTGGGCGGCGCCGTGGTAAGCAGCGTTGGCATTGCGTACGTGGGCGCAGTGGGCGCCGCGTTCTCGCTTGTGGCCTGGGCCCTCACGCTGGTGACGATTAAGCTGGCTCGCTGGGAGCGCCGTCGTCAATCAGCACGGCCCTCAATACGGGCATAGGGGCAAACATAGCCCAAGGTGGCGAGTAACCGGTGAAAACCGCCCAATATGAGTATGTTTATCCGCCTGGAAGCTTCAGCAGTGCAATTTCGTGTATTTGAGATACACGCTTTTCTATTATTTCGTGTATTTCAAGTACATGAAATCGTACTAAACTATGTATCTGAAGTACACGAAATTGGAAAGGCGGCCCCATGCGCAGATCAATCGAGTCCGTTATCGAATCATGGGCGACAAAGGACGCCTCACGCCCCCTCCTCATCCGTGGTGCGCGACGCGTAGGCAAAACGTACGCTGCCGAGGAAATCGGCAGGCGAATCGCCGGCGATGCGTTTGTCAAACTCGACTTTCAGACCGATCTTGAGCTGATCGCTCCGCTGTTCGATTGTCCCACCGACGACGTTGACACCATCGTGGCGCGGATTTCAGACTATAAACGCGCCCCCATTCGCAAAGAAACCACCTTCATCCTGTTTGACGAGGTGCAGCTCTGCGAACGGGCGCTCAACTCGCTTCGCTTTTTTTCGGGTTCGGGCTGGCGCATATGCGCGACCGGCAGTCAGCTCGGCGTCGCCACGCGCAAACGTAAGCTGCCTTTTCCCAGCGGCGTTCGTCAAGAGACCATGCATCCTATGTCGTTCGAGGAGTTTCTCTGGGCGCTCGATGAGGAGCAGATGGCCGATGCCATTCGTACCCACGCCGGCACGCTCGAGACCTACGCCGCGCACCAAGCCGCGCTCAGCCTGTTTCATCGATACCAGATCGTGGGCGGCATGCCCGCCGCCGTCAACGCATATCGCAAGGCGTTATCCATCGAGGATGCGCGCGTCGAGCAGCGCGAAATCAACGAGACCTATACCGCCGATATGACCGACCCCGAAAACGGGATCAGCGGCGTGGCGGCACGCAAGGTCTGGCGCTCCATTCCGTCCCAGCTGCTGAGATCGTCCACAAAAAAATTCAAGTACTCCGAGGTCGAACGCGGAGGCCGTCGCGCCAAGCTTATCGAGCCGCTCGACTGGCTCGAAGGCGCCGGTATCATATCGGTCAACAACCTGACCGAAGGCATCGAGCCTCCCCTCGTTCCCTTCGACGACGAAGATGGAAGTTTCTTTAAGGTCTATCTTCTCGATACCGGCCTCATGTTCTACAAACTCGGCATCAACCCGAGGCTCTGGCTCGACCTCAAAGAAGATTCCGCCATAGCGCTATCTTCCGACTTCCGAGGCGCCCTGGCGGAAAACTCGGTCATGCAAGCATTTTCGGGTAACAGCTTGCAGACGTATTACTGGGTGCCGCCGTCGTCTTGGAAGACGACCGGCGAGCTCGATTTTCTACTTCAGACCGACCGTATGGAAATCGTGCCCGTCGAGGTAAAGTCCGCACGCAACGTGCGCGCGAGAACCCTCGGGTCGTTCATGGACAAAGCCCGATCGCCATATGCCTACATTTTGTCCGAGAACAATTTTTTCCGCAGCGAAACCGATGACGGGCGCGAGCTACGCCACCTCCCCTTGTACGCAGCGGGCTTTATTGGAGCAGACTGCCTCAAGAGCAGTCTGTAAGCCCTGCGCGACCGCCTAGAAAGGAAACCGCATATGCACCGCGTACTGTTTATCTGTCATGGGAACATCTGTCGCTCGACGATGGCTGAGTCGGTGTTTACCGAGCTGGTGCGGCGCGCCGGGCGCGCGGGCGAGTTTGTCATTGACTCCGCTGCGACCTCGACCGAGGAGATCGGCAACCCGCCACACCACGGTACCGTTGCCAAGCTGCGCGAGGTCGGGATTCCCGTCGTCGCACATCGTGCACGTCAGGTGCGTCGCGCGGAGTATGGCGACTGGGACCACATTGTCTATATGGACGACGAGAACGCGCGTGGCCTGCGTCGCATCTTTGGCGACGACCCCGACGGCAAGATTACGCGCATGCTCGATTGGACCGAGCGCCCCGGCGACGTGGCCGACCCCTGGTACACCGGCAATTTCGATGCCACCTACCGCGACGTACTCGACGGCTGCACCGCTATGCTCGAGCAGCTGTAGGCAATCGAGGTCGCGGGCCACGCCTTTGTCACATCCGGGACTAGCCCTAGACCGGCTTGACCTCCAGCTTTATCCCCTCGGCGCAGGAGTCGCCCAAAACATCCGAAAGGGCCCAGGTCGCATATAGCGGCAAATAGAGAACCGCTCCGTTGCGCTCAACGTTGCCTCTCGAGAAAACAATCCCGAGCCTTACGCCATATTCAGCCGTATCAAGCACATGACCGAGCGCAGCGTGCGCGTGGTAATAGGAGCCCGATTTAACCTCGATCGGAACAGCCGTCCCATCCGGTCCATCGACCACAAAGTCCACTTCACCGCGCTTTTTTGTCTGATAGTAGTAAAGCTGGCGATTTTGGGCAGCCAGCTGCTGGGCCACCACGTTTTCGTAAATGCCGCCCAGATTGGGCTCCTTGCTATCAAGATACGCCGCTTGGGCGACTCCGACGGGGTAGCGCGCCATCAACATGCCCGTATCCGATTGATATAGCTTGAACTGCGATGGCCGTGCCGTCTTGAGCAAGGGCGATTTTGGCTCGGTTACGATATCGGCTTTGAGAGCAACGCCGGCATCGACAAGCCATACAAAATCTCGCTGATACTTCTCGTAGTGAGCCTTGGGGTCAATGGAATTGAGCACGAAGCGCTTGTTTTCGCCCTCGAGCATAATAGGGAGCTGATCGTAAATGCTCTGCACCTGAAGGGATCGCCCGCTTGCATACTTGGAGATATCCCGCCGGTACTGTTCGTTGAGCTCTGACTGTAGCTGACGAACAGAGGCAAGGTCGCCCTGCGTGTCAAGGAAACGCTGCACGACCTCCGGCATTCCGCCGACAACGGTATAGGTCCTGAAGTTTGCCATCATCGCGTCATGAATGTAATCAGGAACGGGCCTCTCGCTGATACACGCGTCACGTATCGTTTGGCGAGCCCCCTCGCTCACCCCGGTTGCCCAGCAAAACTCCTCAAAATCGAGCGGGAACATCCTAAGCTCGTGGACATACCCCACGGGATAGGACCTGACGCCCTTGAACTGAGTCCCGAGCATTGACCCCGAAAACGCCCAGCGGCACCTCCCGTCCTCAACAAGGAACTTTGCCATCGTCATGATGTCGGGGGCCTCTTGGACCTCATCGATAAACACGAGCGTTTTGCCTGGCGCAATCGACTTTCCCGAAAGAAGCGTCACCCTGCTGATGAAATCATCGGCATTCCGCGCCTCGAGAAGAGCATCTTTTGCCTGGCGGTTTTCCATGAGGTTAAGCTCGATGTAGGTTGCATGGTTGGCTTTGCCAAATGCGCGAATCGAATAGCTTTTGCCAATCTGGCGAGAACCCGTAATGAACAAGGCCTTTTGCTCGGAAGACTTCAGCCAACGCTCCAGCTCTGCCGCTATTTTCCTGCGCAGCATAGGCTCTCCCCTCGGTGTCATCAAATGAAATGCAAAGTTTTATACGCTTGATTATCAATGAAACGCAGAATTTTTAGAACCTAAAATCGGATGAAATGCAGAGATTTGAAATTATAAGCAAAAGGAGGGGCATCACCGGCGAATGTGTCAAAGGGGCTGCCCCTTTGTCACATTGCGCTCGACTACTCGTCAACGATCTCGGCAAGCCAGACGTTCAGCGTATCGACCTCGGGGCAGCAGAACTTTGCCGTACCAGGCTCGTTGCCAGGCACGGTTCCGCCATAGCGCAGGATATCGATATAGAGAAAGCCCACATGGCAAGCCATGGCGCACATCTTGCCGCGATCGCGGTCGAAGTCAAAAACGTCGCCCGGCTTGTGACCATGGTGGCAACGGCACGTTCCCAGCTGGTCCACGCAGCTCACGCGGATACGCGGACGCTTGCCACGCGGCGCGCCGAGCGGCTTGCTCTCGCCTGCAGGCTTGATGCCGCCCTCGCCAGCGTTACTCATGGTCGATCACGTCCAAGCAGGCCTCGATGGGAAGGCCGGCCGACTTGTCCTCTTGGTCGGCATTGCGCTCGATAAGCTCAGCCACCACACGCATGGCATCGGACGTCGCGCGCTGCAGACTCCAACCTGCCATAACGCGGCCGACGAGCACCGCCGAGAACGTGTCGCCCGTGCCCGGGAAATACACCGGAATGAGCTCAAAGGGAATCGTGAAGTACTCCCCCGCTACATGGTCGTAACCGATAACCGCGTTCGTGCCATTGACCACGGCGCTCGTAATGACCACCGACTTGGCACCCAGGGCACGCACGGCGTCCACAAGAACGCGGCCCTCATCGGGCGTGATTTGCTCGGCAATAGGCGTATCGGTGAGCAGACAGGCCTCGGTGTAGTTAGGCACCGCGTAGTCGGCGCACTCGAGCAGGTGCCTCATGAGACCGATCGTGGACTCGGGCACGCCGGCGTAGAGCTTGCCGTTGTCGCCCATGATGGGGTCGACGAACACCTTGGTGCCCTTTTGCGCGCGACGGTGGCAGAAGTCCGAAATAATGCGCGTCTCTTCCTCGGTCACGATAAAGCCAGTCGAGATGGCGTCGAACTCAAAGCCGAGCTCCTCCCAGATAGCGAGGCTCCGGCGGACATACTCCGTGGTGTCGTGGATGTAGAACTTGGGGTAGTTGAGCGTATCGGAAACGAGGGCCGTCGGCAGGTTGTGAATGCGATAGCCCATGTGCGACAGCACCGGCAGCATTGCAGAAAGCGCGACCTTGCCGTAACCGCACATATCGTTGATCAGCAGCAGCTGGGTATTCTTCATGAGGGTCTCCCTTGTTTCGGGCGCGGCGCGGCAGCGCCACAGTGCGACTAAGTGTAGCGCAGGGGACGTTGCGAGCGGAGGCGAGCGGTGCGAAGTGCAAATTGTTGCGGAAAGGTTTCGGAAATGGGAGGCAAATCGCGGCGGTAGCGGCACAGTAGCTGCCATCTATTTACTACCATTCCAAAACTATGCCGGATTACTACGATAAACCGCCAGTCTCCAACCACAACGAATTGCACTCCAGCAAAAACCGCAGGTAGACAGCTTGTGATTTTCCGAAAAACAATGCCGAGGTCTGAGATTTCGAATTCATCGTAGTAATCCGGCATAGTTTTGGGCAAAGCAACTTCGGAAGGGTGTCACCGCAGCCCAAAATGATCCCTTTTCCTCCGTCCCCAAGGGATCAACATGCACCGAAGCGGACCGTGGCGGAATCACAGGTTGAGGACGGACAGCGAAAGCGTTCCTAAGCGAGTAAGGTGGCGTGAAAGAGGAGGGCATAGGCCTTGTGGCCATGCCCGACGATTGAACGCCAGATTGCCGCTTAGGAACGCTTGCAGCGTCGAGCGGTTACGGCGTTTGGCAAAACGCCGTAACTTAATAAGTTTGGTACCTTGACATTTATTTACCATGCTCCTAGATTAGTTAGGCACAAAACAATTCCACTACCTAACTAAAGAAAGGAGCGAAGCTTAGATATGTGTGTTGAACCACTCGTCCTTCCACATGAGCCCGGCGGTGACCCGTCGCAACCGGTAGACATACCCGAAGCGGTCAGCGCCGAAGACAAACTCGCCAAGCGCATCCTGAGCGGCCTGGGCTTTTGCGGCCATTACATGCACTTTCATGGCGGGGGCGTGTCCGGCAAGGCGCCCATCGTCTGCCTGCTCGCCAAGCAGCCCACCGGCGAGCTTTCCCAGCAAGAACTCGGCATGCACTTCGACCTCAAGCCGGGATCCCTTTCCGAGATCCTGTCCAAGCTCGAAATGGGCGGCATCATCGAACGCAGTCGCAATCCCAAAGACCGCCGGCAGCTCACCATACGCCTAACCGAAGCGGGGTGGGAAAAGGCCCGCGTTGAGCAGGCCGCCCGCATTCGCTTTAGAGAGCAGGCCTTTAGCGCCCTCACCCACGACGAGCGCGAGCAACTCGCCGAAATGCTCGAGAAAATCCGTGTAACCTGGGAGGAACTGGATGATTAAAACCCTCATGGGCAGCATCCGCGACTATATGAAAGTCACCGTTGCCACGCCGTTGCTCGTGCTTGGCGAGGTGCTCTGCGAGATGCTGATTCCATTTATCACCGCCAACCTGATCGACGCCATCAAAGACGGCGCCACCGTAGCCGAGATGCTTCCCACCGCAGGCCTTTTGGTGCTCATCGCGCTGACATCGCTTGCTTTTGGCGCCGCTGCCGGCGTCACCTGCAGCCATGCGAGCTGCGGCTTCGCCAAGAACCTGCGTCACGACCTGTTCTACAAGATCCAGACGTTCAGCTTTGCCAACATCGATGAGTTCTCGAGCTCCTCGCTCGTCACGCGCCTGACCACCGACATCAACAACGTGCAGCAGGCCTTTATGATGATCATCCGTATCGCCGTGCGCGCGCCGTTGGTATTGATCTTCGCCTTTACCATGGCATTTATCATGGGCGGCAGCGTCGCCATGGTCTACCTGATCATCATTCCGCTGCTGGGCTTTGGACTGTTCTTTATCATCTTTAAGGTGCGCCCCATCTTCTCGCGCGTGTTCCACAAGTACGACGCCCTTAACGAGTCCGTCGAGGAAAACGTCACCGGCATGCGCGTGGTCAAGAGCTACGTGCGCGAAGACTTAGAGAAGGAGAAGTTCGCGACCGCCGCACGCGACGTCCAGATGGACTTCACCCGCGCCGAGAAGCTGCTGGCCTTTAACAACCCCATGATGAACATCTGCGTCAACGGCGCATTTGTCGTCATCATCTACCTGGGCTCCAAGCTCATCATCACGAGCCAGGGCACGCTGTTCGACGTGGGCCAGCTCTCCTCGATCTTTACCTATGGCTTCCAGATCCTTATGAGCCTGATGCAGCTGTCGATGATCTTTGCCATGGTGACCATGGCCGACGAATCGGCACACCGCATTACCGAGGTGCTGGCCGCCGAGCCCACGATCGCCAATCCCGCCGAGCCCGTACTCGAGGTTGCCGACGGCTCCATCGACTTTGACCACGTGAGCTTTAAGTATTCCGCGCACGCGAAGCGCCAGGCGCTCGACGATATTGACCTGCACATTAAGAGCGGCGAGACCATCGGCATCATCGGCGGCACCGGCTCGGCCAAGTCCACGCTCGTCAACCTCATCGCCCGCCTGTACGACGCCACCGAGGGCACCGTGCGCGTGGGCGGCATGGACGTGCGCGACTACGACTTGGACGCCCTGCGCCACCAGGTGGCCATGGTGCTGCAGAAAAACGTACTGTTTAGCGGCACCATTGCCGAAAACCTGCGCTGGGGCGACCCGAACGCCACCGACGAGGAAGTCCGCGAGGCGGCACATCTGGCCTGCGCCGATGAGTTTGTCGATGGCTTCCCCAAGGGCTATGACACCTGGATCGAACAGGGCGGCTCCAATGTTTCCGGCGGTCAGAAGCAGCGCCTGTGCATTGCGCGCGCCCTGCTGCGTCGCCCCAAGATCTTGATCCTGGACGACTCCACCAGCGCCGTCGACACCAAGACCGACGCCAAGATTCGCGCAGGGTTGGCAAGCTATCTGCCCAACACGACCAAGCTCATCATCGCCCAGCGCATCAGCTCCGTGCAGGACGCAGACCGCATCATCGTCATGGAGGGCGGCCGCATCGCGCAGATCGGTAACCACGACGAGCTGCTTAAGACGAGCGAGATCTACCGCGAGACTTTTACCTCGCAAAACAAGATGTCTGCCGAGGGCGAAGGGGCCGTCGAGGCCGACACCGAGGCATCCGTAACGCAAGCTCAGACCCAGGAAGGAGGCGAGGCACATGAGTAAGGCAACGACCGCCGAGCGCGCGCTCAACCGCAAGGGCGGCACCATGTCGCGCCTCATCAAGACGCTCTTTGGCTTCTATCCTGTGCTTTTGCCCCTCGTCGTCGCCGGCGTGGTGCTCTGCGCCATCATCAACTCCATCGGCGCGACCTTCCTGCAGAGCGCCCTGCAAATTATTAGCGAATCGTGGCAGTCGGGCGATTGGGAAGCCGCACAGCCCAAGATCGCACAGCTCGTGACCACCCTCGCCTGCATCTACGGCGTCGGCGTCCTGTCCTCGCTCTTCTGGAACCGCGCCATGGCTATCGTCACGCAGGGCTCGCTCGAGAAGCTGCGCGAGATGATGTTCAACCGCATGCAGGACCTGCCGATCCGCTACTTCGACACGCACCAGCGCGGCGATATCATGAGCCACTACACCAACGACATCGACACGCTGCGTCAGATGATCAGCCAGTCGCTGCCCAACCTGCTCATGACGATCATCATCATCGTCACGGTGTTCTTTATCATGCTGTACTACAGCGTGTGGATGTGCTTGGTCATCATCGCCGGCGTCGCCTTTATGACCTTTATGACCAAGCTGCTCGGATCCAACTCCGCGCGCTTCTTCATTGCGCAGCAGACCGAGCTTGGCGTGGTCGAGGGCCATATCGAGGAGGTCATGAACGGCCAGAAGGTCGTCAAGGCGTTCTGCCACGAGTCTGCCGCCGAGGCCGATTTTGACGAGCGCAACGAAAAGCTCTTCGAGGTCTCCCAGAAGGCCAACATGTACGCCAACATCCTCATGCCCATCCTTATGAACCTGGGCAACCTGCTCTACGTGCTGGTCGCACTGGCGGGCGGCATTTTCCTGGCGCTGGGCGTGCCCAACCTGAGTATCTCGGGCATGGCGCTGTCCATCGCCGTCGTGGTGCCGTTCCTCAACATGACCAAGCAGTTCTGCGGACAGATCGGCCAGATCTCGCAGCAGATCAACGCCGTGGTCATGGGCCTCGCCGGCGCCGACCGCATCTTTGAGCTCATCGACGAGAAGCCCGAGGCCGACGAAGGCTACGTGACGCTCGTCAACGCACAGGTGAACCCCGAGACTTGGGAGTTCGAGGAGGCTGACCACCACACCGGCATGTGGGCATGGAAACATCCGCACCGCGCAACCGGCGAGATCGAGTACGTGCCGCTGCGCGGCGATCTGGTTATGGACAACGTGGACTTTGGTTACACGCCCGACCACGAGGTGCTGCACGGCGTGTCTGTGTTTGCCAAGCCGGGCCAGAAGGTCGCGTTTGTCGGCGCAACCGGTGCCGGCAAGACGACCATCACCAACCTCATCAACCGCTTCTACGACATCGCCGACGGCAAGATCCGCTACGACGGCATCAACGTCAACAAGATCCGCAAGGCCGACCTGCGCCGAAGCCTGGGCGTCGTGCTGCAGGACGTGAACCTGTTCACCGGCACCGTGATGGATAACATCCGCTACGGCAACCTAGACGCCACCGACGAGGAGTGCATCGCGGCGGCAAAGCTCGCGGGCGCGGACGACTTTATCACCCGCCTGCCCGACGGCTATGACACCATGCTCACCGGCAACGGCGCCCAGCTATCGCAGGGCCAGCGCCAGCTGATTTCAATCGCGCGCGCCGCCGTCGCCGATCCGCCGGCAATGATTCTGGACGAAGCAACGAGTTCCATCGACACCCGCACCGAGGCCATCGTGCAGGCGGGCATGGACAAGCTCATGGAGGGCCGCACGACGTTTGTCATCGCGCACCGCTTGTCCACCGTGCGCAACTCCGACGCGATCATCTGTCTGGATCACGGCCGCATCATCGAGCGCGGCAACCACGACGAGCTGATCGACAAGCGCGGGTATTACTACCAGCTGTACACGGGTGCGTTTGAGCTCGAGTAGGACCAGTTACTGACGGAGGGTGCCCCGGGGTCGGCGGGGTAATTCCTCCGTGCTCAAACATTCTCGCTGCGCTGCGAAACTGCGCGCGGAGGAAATACCCCGCCGACCCCGGGGCACCCTCCTGCGCGCAATCAGTCCGTCGTTTGGAGCGGAATGAAAGTTAGTGAGGCCCTGGCCGTTTGACCAGGGCCTCGTTTTGTTAGTCTTTTTGGAACGGGGCTTTTTAGCTACCCTGTGCCAAATACGGCGTCATGCTTCGACGGCACCAGATTGGGTAGCTAAAAAAGCCCCGTCCCAAAAAGACTACCCGCGCCAAATGAGCTAGTTGAGGAGTTGGGCCATGGCGTTGACGAATTTTTGGACTTGGAGGGTGGGCTCGAGCGGGTAGTGCAGAAAGACTGGCACCTCTCGACCGCATAGGAACGGCACGCCTACAAAAGCCGGGTGCACGCCCGACCACGCCCCGCAAGTGAGCACCGCGTCGCCCTTTTCCTCCGCCTCGTTAAAAAGCGCAAAGTCAAAGCTATCCACGTCGATCACGTCCACGCCGCCGTCGGCCAAAAGGTCGATGCGCAGGCTGTCCATGGCGTCGTTGCCGTGACGGAGCACGCGCAGGCGCATGCCCTCCAGGTCGGCAACTGTGATGCGCGTCTTGCGCGCAAGCGGGCTCGTGCGCGGCACATCAATATAAAACGGTACGTTGACGATGCGGAGCTTTTGGCAGGCATCACCCCAGCGCGACGTCGAAAAACTCGACTGCACTACATCCACCTCGCGACCAAGGCTGCGCATGACGGATTCGCGCTCGTCGTAGAGGTCGCTTACCGGCACAATCTCAAATCGCAGCGACGGCTCCAGATCGTGGATGCCCGTCCACATCGAAAGCGTTTGGCGCCCCGGACACATCATCGACACGCCCAGGCGCACGGCACCGCCGTCGCCCGCCGCACGTCGGGCACGGCGCAGTGCGTCCTCGGACTGCCGCATGATCGAGCGCGCGTCGTCCACCAGTAGTGCGCCGGCCGGCGTCACCTTAACGCCTGAGTGCGAGCGTTCGAACAGCGTGATGCCGAACTCGGCCTCGAAGCCCGACACCTGCTTGACGAGCGCCGGAGTCGACACACGCAATTTTGCCGCCGCACGCGAGAAGCTTCCCAGCTCCGCGGCAGCCGATATGGCCTCGAGTCGTCGATCGTACACGTCAATCTCCCGTTTTCGCGCCTGTGACCGCATGGTGCCACAGGGGGTTGTTTTCGCAGGTCACGCGCTCAATTGAGAATAAACTGCATCGCACAGTGTAAACCTACGGTTAACGCAATTCTAACAAATATGCAATTCACCTGCGCAAATGCAAAGCATACGATAACCAGCGAAAACCACGTGGGTCGATTAATGGGAGCGGCCCACCGGGAGGCACAAGAAGGGAAGTTCCTATGAGCAATTGGCTTAAGCTCGAGGGCGATGTCTGCGCCGTGACTGGCGCGCTCGGCGGTATGGGCGCCGAGATCTGCCGCGAGTTCGCCCGCAATGGCGCCAACGTCGTCCTACTCGATCTGGACGAGGAAAAGGTCAAGGCCGCTGCCGCCGACCTCGCTGCCGAGTTTGGCATCCACGCCGAGGGTTACAAGATGAACGCCACTGACGAGGCCGAGGTTCAGGCTGCCGTCGACGCCACCATCGCCAACTTCGGCCGCGTCGACGTCCTCGTCAACACCGCCGGCATCCTGCGCTTCGCCGCCATGGAGGACCTGCCGCTAAGCGACTGGGAGCAGGTGCTCAACGTCAATCTCACCGGCTACTTCATCACCTCGCAGCGCTTTGGTCGCGAGATGATCAAGGCCGGCCAGGGCCGCCTGGTGCACATCTCGACCGTCGCCAGCCACTCCCCCGAGACGTTCTCGGGCGTGTACAGCTCCACCAAGGCCGGCGTCAACATGATGTCCAAGATGCTCGCCGCCGAGTGGGGCCCCTACGGCGTCCGCTCCAACTGCGTCGAGCCCTGCTTCGTTAAGACCCCGATGTCGGCCAACTTCTACGCCGACCCCGAGGTCGAAAAGAGCCGCAGCCGTCTGATCGCCACGCGCCGCATCGGCGAGGTCAGCGATATCGCCAACGCCGTCATGTTCCTGGCGTCCAAGCGCTCGGACTTTACCACCGGCGATGCCATCAAGGTCGACGGCGGCTTCTCCAACATGATGGGCGACCTCACCGCCAAGCCCGGCGGCCGTCGCGCCTATGCCGACAACTACCTTAAGAACAAGGGTGTCGAGCTTTGGTCCGATGAGTCCGGTGTCGCCAAGCCGACCGACCAGTAAACCAACCTGGCAGGGAGGTCCCGCGGACACGCCCGCTCCTCCCCCGTATCGATTAGAAAGAGTCCAATGGCTTCCACCAACTCCAACAAGGATCGCGCCGTCGTGCTTTCCGCCGCGTGCGTCACCATGTTCTTCATCAGCTCCATCGCGCTGTATTCCGTCGTGAGCAAGAACCTGCTCGCCGTCTACCCCGAGTGGTCGAGCGCCCTTACCTGGGCGTTCCCGGTCTTCCAGACCATCATGGCCGTGACGGGCATCTTCGCCGGCCGCATCTCCGACAAGATCGGTCCGCGCAACGTCGTGATCGCTGCCGCCGTGTGCTACGGCCTGGGCTGGTTCATGTCCGGCACCGTCACCGAGCCGTGGCAGTTCTACCTGTGGTTCTCGCTCGTCGCCGCCATCGGCAACGGTCTGGGCTACAACCCGGCGCTCACCACCGGCCAAAAGTGGTTCATTGACAAGAAGGGCCTCGCCTCCGGCATCACCCTGGCCGCTTCGACCGCCGGCCCCGCCGTGCTGTCCCCGGTGCTCGCCTCGCTGCTTATCCCGAGCCTGGGCATCTTTGGCGCCCTCAAGGCACTCGGCGTCATCTTCTTTGTGACGATCGCCGCCTCCGCCCTGTTCCTGAAGGCCCCCGAGGCCGGCTGGCTGCCCGAGGGCTTCGAGGCCCCCAAGGGCGGCGCGCATGCCGGCACCTTCGGCGACCTCACCCCAGGCGAGATGGTCAAGACCCCGCGCTTCTGGGTCCTCATCGTCACCTTCGCCTTTGCCGCCACCGCGGGCACCCTGCTCGTGGGCAAGGTTGCCTCCATCGCCGCCGTCCAGCTTTTCGCCGACCCCACGAGCGCCGCGGCCGTCGCCCTCGGCGGTGTAGTGGTCTCCGTCAACACCTGCGCCAACCTGGTTGGTCGTCTGTCCTTTGGCCAGATCATCGACAAGCTCGGCGCCTATAAGTCGCTGCTCATCAGCCTTGTCGTCACCATCGTCGCACTCGTCATCATGTCGATGAGCTTTACGCAGAGTATGTTCTTTGTGGCGCTCGCCCTGCTCGGCTTTAGCTTTGGCGCCCTGCTCGTCATCTACCCGCCGCTCACCGGTGGCGCCTTCGGCACCAGCAACATCGGCGTCAACTACGGCATCATGTTTTTGGGCTATGCCGCTTCCACCTGGATCAGCCAGCCCATCACCGCCGTGCTGTATCACGCCGAGGCTGGCAGCGCCGCCTACCAGCAGTCCTTCTACGGCGCCATTGTGATCGCCGCCATCGCCGTCGTGCTCACCGTCTACATGATGGTCTCCGACAGCAAGAAGAAGTCCGCCTAGTTTTACCGATGCGACAAAGGGACAGCCCCTTTGTCGCATTCCACCGGCCACCAGTATTAAGGAGTCGAAATGTCTGAGCTCAACCCCGTCCGCATTGCCGTTATCGGCGCCGGCGCCATGGGCCGCAACCACATCCGCTTTGTCACCGAGGAGCCCGAGGCCGAGCTCGTCGCCATCGCCGACGCCTTTGAGGGCGCCCGCGCCACGGCCGAGGCCGCCGGCGTGCCGTTTTACACCGATCCCGCCCAGATGATGGACGAGGTCAAGCCCGAGGCCGTCATTATCGCCACCCCCAACGACCTGCACCTGGGCGTTGCCCGCGAGGCTGTGAAGCGCAACATCGTGCCGCTGGTCGAAAAGCCGATCTCCAACGATCTTGAGGATGCCCAGGCCTTCGCCGCCGAGGCCGAGACCGCCGGCGTGCCCGTGCTCGTGGGTCAGCACCGTCGCCACAACCCCTTTGTCAACAAGGCCAAGGAGATCATCGAGTCCGGCGAGCTGGGCAAGCTCACCGTATCGAGCTTCCACTACATGATCTATAAGAACGACGAGTATTTCGATGTCGAGTGGCGCCGCAAGAAGGGTGCCGGCCCGATCCTGGTCAACCTGGTGCACGATGTCGACCTGCTCCGCTATCTGTTGGGCGAGCCCGTTGCCGTCCAGGGCATGCAGTCCAGCGCCGCCCGCGGTTTTGAGACCGAGGACTCCGCCGTGGTCAACGTCCGTTTTGCCGATGGCGCGCTTGCGAGCATGACCATCTCCGACGCCACCGCCAGCCCCTGGAACTGGGAGGCCACCGCTCGCGAGGATCCGCAGTACCGCCCCTTCGACGCCGACGCCTACTTTATCGGCGGCACTAAGGGCGCCCTTTCGCTGCCCCGCCTACACCAGTTCTCCTACGACGGCGCCTCCAACTGGCACAAGCCGCTGCAGATGGAAATCCCGGCTGTGGACCCGGCGCTGCCGCACAAGATGCAGCTCAAGCACTTTGTGAAGGTCGTTCGCCGCGAGGTCGAGCCCGTCGTAACCCCCGCCGACAACGTTAAGACGCTCACGCTTCTCAACGCCATCAAGGAGGCCGCCGAGACCGGCCAGCTCGTCGAACTGTAATGCCTTAAGAGCGGCCGCGGCAGAAACCCCATGCTGAACCCCTCGGTCCGCCACAAATATGCCCCTCTTCTTTGCCCCGCGAGCAGCCTCCTGCCCGCGGGGCATTTTGCTACCTTGACGACGATTTTTCTGAGACGGGGGCCTTTTTGCATCTCGGCTTGATTCGTTCGCCACGAAATGGGCCTATCTACTACGTTTAACCGATTACCCTCAACCATGCCGAATTTTGCGAAATTAAAACCGCAGGTAGACGGCTTGCGTATTCTCGGAAAACCGGGGAATGGTCGACCCATACGGGTTAAACGTAGTAGATAGGCCGTTTTCATGGCGCGGCCCCAAAACAGTCTTTTGGGACGGGTGGTATCCTTGGTAGCTCTGTGCCGCAAACGCACCTTAAACGCAAGGAGTCCCATGGATCTTATCGCCCAGCTCGCCTGCGAGCTCAACCTTAAGGCCGCCAACGTCGAGGCTGCCGTCAAGCTCATCGATGAGGGCAACACCATCCCCTTTATCTCGCGCTACCGCAAGGAAGCAACGGGCGGCATGGACGACGTCGCCCTGCGCGCGCTCGACGAGCGCCTGTCCTACCTGCGCAATCTTGAGCAGCGCAAAGAGGACGTCATTCTGCTCATCGACGCCCAGGGCAAGCTCACGCCCGAACTCGAACAGCAGATTCGCGAGGCCACGCAGCTCCAGCGTGTCGAGGACCTCTACAAGCCCTACCGCAAAAAGCGCATGACCCGCGCGCAAAAGGCCCGCGAGGCCGGCCTGGAGCCGCTCGCCAACATGATCATCATGCAGGCCTCGGCCAAGGGCAGCGCACTCGACGCCGCCGCGGCATACGTCAACGAGGAGGCCGGCTTCGACACGCCCGAGAAGGCGCTCGCCGGCGCCGCCGACATCGTGGCCGAGACGGTAGCCGAAGATCCCGAGAACGTCGCCGACCTGCGCGCCTTTACGCAAAACACCGCCGACATCGTCGTCGAGGCCACCGACCCCGCCGAAAAGACTCCCTACGAGCCCTACTACAACTTTGACGAGCCGCTGCGCCGTATACCCAACCACCGCGTGCTGGCTATCGACCGCGGTGAGCGCGAGGGCAAACTCCGCGTGCACGTGAACGTCGACGGTGCTGTCGCGACGGCGCGCCTCGGCAGCCGTTGGCCCCGCCGCCAAGGCGTGTTCGCGCCCGTCTTTGACGCCGCCATCGCCGACGGTTACAAGCGCCTCATGGCCCCTTCGCTGGAGCGCGAGGCCCGCGCCAAGCTCACCGTTCGTGCCCAGACCGAAGCCATCAACGTCTTTGCCAAGAATCTCGAAGGCTTGCTCTCGGCACGCCCCGTGCGCGGCGCCCGCGTGCTCGCGCTCGACCCGGGCTACCGCACGGGCTGCAAGGTCGCCGTCATGGACGAAACCGGCAAGCTGCTCGACCACGGCGTGGTCTACCCCACCAAGCCGCGCCACGACGTCGCCGGCACCAAGCGCGAGCTCGCCCGCCTCGTCAAGAAGGACAGCGTCAACACCATCGTCATCGGCAACGGCACCGCCAGCCGCGAGACCGAAGAAGTCGTCTCGGAGTTCATTGCCGAGCAGGCACCCGGACTGCGATACACCATCGTCAACGAGGCCGGCGCGTCGGTGTACTCCGCCTCCGAGCTCGCCAGCCTGGAGTATCCCGACCTGGACGTCACCGTGCGCGGCGCCATGAGCCTGGGCCGCCGCCTGCAGGACCCGCTGGCAGAGCTCGTCAAGATTCCGCCCCAGTCCATCGGCGTGGGCCAGTACCAGCACGACCTTGACCAGGCCGAGCTCTCGCGCACCCTGGGCCACGTGGTGGAAGACGTCGTCAACCGCGTAGGCGTCGACGTGAACACCGCAAGCGCGAGCCTGCTGAGATATGTATCGGGCATTACGCCGAGCGTGGCCAAGAACATCGTGGCCTACCGCGAGGAAAACGGCGCCTTTACCGATCGCCGTCAGCTTAAGAAGGTCCCCAAGCTGGGGCCCAAGGCATATCTCAACGCCGCGGGCTTCCTGCGCATCAGCGGCGGCAAGAACCCGCTCGACGCGACGAGCGTCCACCCCGAGAGCTACGAGGTGGCCACGTCCGTCCTGGAACGCGCCGGCGTTAAAGCCAGCGAGCTCAGCCGCGGCGGCGTGCCCGACATCGAGCGCCGTCTGGGCAGCATCTCGGCACTGGCAAGCGACCTGGACTGCGGCACCCTCACGCTCATCGACATCGTCAATGAGCTCAAGAAGCCCGGGCGCGACCCGCGCGACGACGCGCCCGAGGTGGTCTTTAGCCGCTCGGCGCTTTCCATCGACGACCTGGAGCCCGGCATGGAACTCAAGGGCACGGTGCGCAACGTCGTCGACTTTGGCGCGTTCGTCGACGTCGGCGTGCACCAGGACGGCCTCGTACACATCTCCAAGCTGGCCAACCGCTTTGTCAAGCACCCGAGCGACGTGGTACGCGTCGGCGACACGGTAAAGGTGTGGGTAGAGAAGGTCGACCGCGACCGCAAAAAGATCTCCCTGACCATGGTGCAGGGGAAGTAAACCGCCAAAGCAAGGGTCCCCCCGGTAGCGACGTGCAAAATCGCGAGTATTCTGCAAATTCCGCCGTTCCGGATGCCCCTCAGAGGCGAAAAAGCAAAAACAGCCCCCGTTTTAGCGTCGTCAGAGCCAAAACGGGGGCTGTTCCGTGCTTTATCTAGCTGGTAAAAGCCTTTACCTTGCTGAATACTCTCAATTTTGCACGGCGCAGGCGGGGGTACCTTTGCCCACGGCAGGATATGGAAACCAATCACCAACCTACTGGCAAGTTCGTGTCGGCAGCCCCGGCCTTTCCTTTGCCTGGCGCGACCCTCGCGAAGCGAGTGAGCGATAGAGGAAAGGAAAGGCCGGGGCGAACAACCCTCGGAGCAGCCAGTGCTCACGTTACGGCAGGATATGGAAACCGAGTGCCGCGATATCTTTGGCAAAGCCGCGAACGGTATCGAGCGAGACCTCGTACGGATCACGACCGATGTTCTTGCGCTTGGCCAGAATGCTGTTGGGCACCGTAATAATCTGGCAGCCGCAGGCCTCGGCCTGGTAAATATTGACGAGCTCGCGTGTGGACGCCCACAGGACCTCGCAGTTGGGCTTGGCGGCGGCCTTCTTGACCGACTCCGTCATAAACGGAATGGGATCGACGCCGGTATCGGCGATGCGGCCGGCAAAGAGCGAAATAATGGACGGCGTCTCGGCGTCAACGGCCTCGACCATCTCATCGACCTGCTCGGGTGTAAAGATGGTGGTGACGTTGACCTTGATGCCGTCGGCCGAAAGCTTGCGCACCAGCTCGGCGGTGGACTCGCCCTTGGTGGTCACGCACGGAATCTTGACGTAGACGTTCTCGGCCCAGGTGGCGATCTCGCGAGCCTCGACCTCCATGGTCTCGACGTCGTCGGCAAAGACCTCAAACGACACGGATACATCGGTGATGTGGGCCAGGACCTCCTTGGCAAACGCGCGGTAATCCGTCACGCCGCCCTTCTTCATAAGGGACGGGTTGGTCGTGAAACCCTGAACGTTGCCGTTCTCGTACATGTCGAGCATGCCCTCGAGGTTTGCACCGTCAGCGAACACCTTGATTGCCATCTGCCTGATTCCTTTCGTTAGCATACGGCCGATAAACTGCTAAACACTTTACCTACGTTTATCAAGGCGTGAACTGCGGTTTTTTATCTTCTCGGCGAACGGTATAAACACCTCAGTGTTTGGATTGATAAATCGATTGAGCATGCAAAAGCAAAGAGTCGCAGTTTGAGCAAACGTCAGAACGCGGGATTCATTAGATGAGGCCGAAATGCTGCATCGCTGTGACGGTACCGTCGTGTGCAACATCGTCGGTCACGTAGTCGGCGACCGCCTTGACCTCGGACATGGCGTTGCCCATGGCCACGGCCGTCTCGACGGCAGCAAGCATGCCCAGGTCGTTGCCCGAATCGCCAAAGCCAAAGGTGCGCGCATTTCCCTCGCGGCCCAGATACGCCAGCGCTCGCGCCACGCCCACGCCCTTGTCAATGCCCCTGGGGCTCAGCTCGCGGTTCTGGCCGCCGGTATTGCACAGCTCAAACTCGCGATCGATAAAGCCGTCATCGTTGGCTACGCGAGCCAAACTGGGCACATTGAGGCATACCTTGCCCACGCGCAAGCTGCCGTCGATGCGCATCTCCTCGGCGCTGTGCACCACAGAGGTACCAATTAAAGACGAGCGCTCAACGCCCACAGGCTCCAGCGCAAAGGTCGCAGCATTGGACTCGAAAAAAACCTCGATGCCGGCATCCACAACGCGATGCGCAAGCTCCTCAACAATGTCTTCGTCAAAGCAGTCCTCATGCACCACGCGGCCCTCGACCTCGAGCGTCGCCCCCGCCATGGCAACGATACCCGCCGGGTTCAGCGCGCGCAGGCCATCGGCAATCAGCCACAAGGGGCGACCCGTGCAGATAAATGCCCGGTGACCCGCATTGCGCAGGCGACCAAATGCATCGATAACGGACTTCGACGGATGGACTGCATTGAAGTCCTTATCGGTCATATCGTCGGGATCGAACGACGTCAGCGTGCCGTCCACGTCAAAAAAGAGCACAGCGGGTTCGGGACACGCATCAATCATATGGGTTCCTTTCGAGGATAAGGGCAAACGAAGCATCCATCATATAATGGAGCGACGCAACCAGAGAGGTCACCCATGGAATTTTACGCAAGCTGCCCCGAGGGCTTTGAGTCCGCACTCGCCGATGAGCTTAAACGCCTCGGGCTTTCGCATGTTCGCCGGCTGAGGGGCCGCGCCACGTTTGAGGGCGAGCTCGAAGAAGGCTACCGCGCCTGTCTGCGGTCGCGCCTGGCGAGCCGCGTGTTCGTGGTACTCGGGCGCTTTGAGGCGCAGGATGCCGACGAGCTGTACGATGGCGTTTACGACATCGCCTGGGAGAGCATCGTCCGCCCCGGCGCCACCATCGCCATTACCGCCCGCGGCGTGACCGAGCAGCTGCGCAACACGCGCTTCTCGGCCCTGCGCGCCAAGGACGCGCTGTGCGACCGCCTGGCCGAGACCACGGGCCGTCGCGCCGACGTCGATGCCGCCGACCCCGATGTTCACCTACTGCTTTCGCTGCGCCAGCGCCGCGCGAGCATCAGCCTGGACCTTTCGGGCGACCCGCTGTTCAAACGCCTGCCGCCCGCAGCGACCCGCGCCGGCGAGGGCGCGCACGTGCTGCGCCCCGACTACGCCGCCCTGGTGCTGGCGCAGGTCGGCTGGACCGCGCTATGCGAGCGCGAGCTGACGGCCGACGATTACGAAAACGAAGCCCTGCCCACGCTGGTCGACGCCTCGTGCGCCGGCGGCGGTCTGCTGCTGGAAGCCGTGAACATTCTGACTGACCGCGCCCCGGGTTTTGCACGCGAGCACTGGGGTTTTGAGGGCTGGCAGCTGCATGATGCCGCCCTGTGGGAGCAGCTGCTTGCCGAGGCGCGCGAGCGCAAGACGGCGGCACGCGGGCGCCAGGCGCGCATCGTTGCCGTGGATGTTGACCCCGCCGCCCGCAAGACCGCTGAGCGCATGGTCAAGTGTGCCGGCTACAAGCGTTTTGTCGACTTTTGCGCCGCCAAGTCCGCCACCGTGCTGGACCACGCGGGCGCCGTCGCCGGTGCCGCCGTGGTCGCAGATACCACCGAGACCCCGCTTTCGCTCATGCACGACGCCATGACACTCATCGGCGAGCTGCGCCGCGCGCCCGAGCTTACCGCCGCGCCGGTCGCCGCGCTCACCCGCGATGGACTTATGGCCCGCGCGCTCCATGCCGAGCCTGCGCGCTCCATCGCCGTCATGCCCAATAACGAGGAGGCGGCTCTTGATGTTTGGCCCTCGCTCGACCACGCCGCCGCGGCATTCGAAGCTGCGACCAGCGCAGATGCCGAGAAACAGACCGCGGACGCCGTGGACGAAGCCGCCAACACCCCCATGCCCGAACCTGCCGCCACGCTCGACCTGGGCGACGGCAAGCCGCTGCCCGTGCTCATCCCGGAGTCCGAGCAGTTCGCCAACCGCCTGCGCAAGAATGCCCGTCTGCGCCGCAAGTGGGCCAAGCGCGAGGGCGTGAGCTGCTACCGCGTCTACGATGCCGACCTGCCCGACTACTCCGCCGCCATCGACCTGTACGAGGGCTGCCCGCAGACGCCGGGCCGCTGGCTCGTCATCGCCGAATACGCCGCGCCCAAGACCATCGATCCCGCACTGGCCCAGGCCCGTATGCTCGACATTCTGGCCATCGCGCCGCGTATCCTGGATGTCCCGGCCGAGCACGTGCACGCCAAGGCCCGCATGCGTTCGCGCGGCGGCTCGCAGTACGGCAAGCAGGGCGCCGGCAAGGGCGCATCGGGCGAGCGCGCCAACATCGCGCGCCGTCGCCTGCCGCTCATCGAAGAGGGCGGACTCACCTTTGCCGTCAACTTTGACGACTACCTGGATGTGGGCATCTTCCTGGACCACCGCGTCACCCGCAACCTGGTACGCGAGCACGCCAAGCAGGCGCGCCGCTTCCTCAACCTGTTTGCCTACACCGGCACCGCCACCTGCTATGCGGCAGACGGCGGCGTCGAGGAAACTGTGACGGTCGACCTTTCCAACACCTATCTGGACTGGGCCGAGCGCAACATGCGACAGAACGGCTTTGTGGGGCCGCAGTATCACTTTGTGCGCGATGACGTGCTCGCCTGGATTCGCGACCAGCGCCAGACGCGCAACCGCTGGGATCTGATCTTTGTCGACCCGCCCACGTTTTCGAACTCGTCCAAGATGGGCCGCCGCACCTGGGATGTCCAGCGCGACCATGTTGAGCTTTTGGCCGGCGTATCTCGCCTGCTCGCACAGGGCGGGCACGCCATCTTTAGCTGCAACCTGCGCGGTTTCCGCCCCGAAACGCGCAAGCTCGCGCACGCGGGCGTCGTGCTGGAGGACATTACGGCGCAGACCATCCCCGAGGACTTTGCGCGCAACCAGAAGGTGCACCATTGCTATATCGTGCGCCGCCTGCCCATCGAGGACGCCATGGCCGAGGCCGGCTTTAGCGCTGAGGAAATTGCCGAGCGAACCGAGGAGCTGCGCAACCCCGAAGCCCGCAAGCCTCGCGCAACGGCGCCCGCGCACGCGCAGACCGGCGACCGAGGGCCGCGCGGCGACGGCAAGCCTGTCTGCGCCGGCAAGCCCAAAAAGAAGAAGTTCTACGCCAGCAAGCCCAAGGGCAAATAAACAAAGTTGCGGTGGAATAGTTCCTAAAAATGCCTGGCAAAGGCCCAAACAGGAACTATTTCACCGCAACTCATAGTGGGATGGCGGACGCCGTTCTAGCCTTGGGTGACCAATCGGTAACCGATACCCACATGCGTTTGGATATAGCGCGGATGCGCGGGGTCGGACTCGATCTTCTTGCGCAGCGTGCCCATAAAGACACGCAAGCTCGCCAGATCGCTCTTAGTTGCCGTGCCCCAAATCTCGTGCAGGATAAACTGGTGCGTCAGCACCTTGTCGGCGTTATGCGCCAGCAGGCACAGGAGCTTGTACTCGATCGGCGTCAGATGCAGCTCCTCGCCATCCATCGTGGCGATGCCGGCATCAAAATCGATATGCAGCTCACCGGTATCGAACGAGCCCTCGGAGGCAACGCCACCCGTTTGCGCATACGAAAGACGCCTAAGCGTCGTGCGAATGCGCGCGAGCAGTTCCTCGACCGAAAACGGCTTGGTCAGATAGTCGTCGGCGCCGGCATCGAGTGCGCGAATCTTGTCCGCATCCTCGCTGCGTGCCGAGACCACAATGATCGGCATGCCCGACCATGCGCGCACCGACTCCACCACCTTGACGCCGTCCATATCGGGCAGGCCCAGATCGAGCAGCACAATGCTCGGCGCCTGCGACGAGGCGGCGGCGATGGCGGCATGGGCGGTCTCCACGGCCATATGGCGCAAGCCGTGCGCCTCGAGCGCGGCAACGATAAGGTTGCGAACAGCTGGGTCGTCCTCAACGACCAAGATGAGCGGTTTTACGGCAGAGTTCGACACAGCGCTACTCCTTATCAAACGAAACGTCGGCGGCGGGAAGCTCAATCGTAAAGACCGAACCGTGCGGGTCCGCCGCGGCAACCTCTATGCTACCGCCATGCGCCAACGCAATGGAGCGGCAGAGCGAAAGACCCAGGCCCACGCTGCGGTGGCTGTCGGCCAGACCATGGTTGGCGGTATAGAACGACTCAAAGATCCGCTCGCGATCCTCGGGTGCGATACCCGGACCATCATCGGCCACCGAGCACGCCACGCGACCATCGTCGACGCTAATCGAGATCACGATATGCGAGCCTGTGGGCGTATAGGTGATGGCGTTGTTCACCAGATTGACCACCAGCTGCACCATCAGGCGCGCATCGACGTTGACGAGCGCCGGCTCATCGCACGCCACCACCTTAAGGTCGTGCTCGCGCACGGCAGGGTTCACGTGGCGCAGCGCCTCCTCGACGATATCGTCCATGAGCTCGAGCGTGGTCGACAGGCGCATACCGCCGCCCTCGAGCTTGGTGATGGCGAGCAGGTTCTCGACGGTGGCGTTGAGCCATTGCGCATCCGAGCGAATGGACAGAAGCATGCCGCGGCGCGTCTGGCTATCGAGCACGGCGGTGCCGGTCGAGCCCTGGTCGAGCAGCACATCGGCATTGCCCGAAATACTGGTGAGCGGCGTGCGCAGGTCGTGCGAGATGGAGCGCAGCAGGTTGGCGCGCAGCTGCTCGTTTTTGGCGAGCACCGCCGCCTCCTCGCGGGCCTCCATGGCGCGGGCGCGATCGAGTGCCAGCTCGCCTTCGCTCACGATGGCATCGGAAAGTGTCCGCTCCTCGTGCGTCAGCACGTCGGGCTCGGCAACGATAGCCAACACGCCCACCACCGAGGCGGGATCGCCCGCGCGCACCATGGTGTCGCCCGAGCGCACGGTCAGGTAGATGCCGTAGAACGCCGAGCCGCCGTAGGTGGCATCGAGCGGCGTTCCCACATAGGCGGACGCCGAGAGCCGCGGCGGCATCTGCGGCGCCAGTTCGTGCACCGGCGCGGCATCGCCCACGGCCGTGTATGTCGCACGCGGCAGCAGGTCATCATCGTCGGCGTCGGCGCTGTACCACACGACCGGACAGCCCGAAAGACGCGCCAGCTGCGTTGCCATGGCATGGATAATTTGCTGCTGGTCGGCGCACCGCTGCAGCATGCGGTTAGTCTCGAGCACCATATGCGTGCGACGGTCGCTGGCGGCAGCCTGCGCCAAGGCGCGGCGCAGGGCCAACGCAATCGAGCTCGACACAAGCGAGACCACGAACATGATGAAGAACATGCCGGGATAGACGCGGTCGATAAGCGACAGCGAGTAGCGCGGGTCGACAAACAAGAAGTTGTAGAGCGCCACGGCGGCAGCCGAGCTCAGCAAGCAATACAGGCGACTCCAGGTAAAGAATGCGCACAGCTGAACGGCGAACACATAGACGATCATGATGCTCGGCGCGAGACCCGGATGGTCGAGCAGCGCGCCCACAATCGTCGCTGCGACCAGCAGCCCCGCCGATACGCAGGCGTCATACAGAGGAGTGCGGCGCGTCAGCGTTGTGCGCCGCCACCAAAAGTTATCGGCAATATCGCCGTCCGCACGGACGTCCATAGACACCGTACCCCTCCCTCAAAAACAAAAACCACCACAAAGGGGACAGGCACCTTTGTGGTGGTTTTCCCTCGTGGTGGTTCTAAGTGTAAAGCCTTCTACGACCGGCAGTCGCTAGACAAACAGCACGTGCGCGAGCAGGGCACACACGCACACCGCTCCAAATACCAGTGCCACGATCGAAATTACGCGATCGGCCATGTCCATGTTGGCCCGATTCGTAAAGAACCGATCTTCGGCAGCGTCGACACGCGCCTCACGCATCATTTCGACCACCGCCTCACGGCCATCGAGCGCCTTTGTATCCATGTTTACCTCCCCGGCCTCATGCTTATCCATCAAAAACCAACTCCGTGTAGCCGCCGACGTCTACGGCCGCTCGTTGGGAGCCAGGCGCTGCATCTTGTTCACGGCCTTGAACTTGGTGAACAGCGGCACGTACTCAAAGCTCACGTTGGAGTTCTCCAGGCCGTACCAGCGTGCAGGCGTGCCGGCGGCGCGGCGAATGATGTACTTGAGCGTGATGGCCGTACGCTCGCTGGGCTCCACATCGCTTTCGGGCGCCAGAAGCTTACGGATCAGGACGAACTTGAACGTACCGATGTTACCCGGATCCTTGTAGACCGAGTAGTCATGCGTCTGCGGCGGCAGCTCGCCGGTGGCAGCCAGGTCCTGAACAACCTGACGCAGGTAGGCATTGACGCGCTGGTTGATCTTGTAGCCCAGGTACAGATGCACGCGGAACACGTAGTCGGTGCCGAACGTCTCGACCGAATAGGCAAAGGTGTGCGGTTCGTCCATGGTCTCGACATTCACAAACCACCAGGCGCGGGCGCGCTTGGGATGCTTGTCCAAGATCGAATAGACGATATCGCGGTCGATGTAGTCGGTATGGGCGTCCTTGGTCAGGTACACGACGTTGTCGCTCATGCGCTCGTAACGGTCGTCGTCACGCAGGCGCTTGAGCTGCGGCAGGTAGCTGCGCAGCGGCAGCAGCGTAAACTGGCGCTGCTCGACCGCCGTGCCGTTGTACCAGCACACCATAATGCCCATGATGAGTGCAGCCATGAGGATGGTGAAGTAGCCGCCGTGGAAGAACTTGGTGAGCGAGCTTACGAAGAAGAAGCCTTCGAGCAAAAGGAAGAAGGCAGCGAAGATCCACGGAGTAACCTTGAGCTTGCGCTCCTCGTGCAGGTAGAAGAAGAGCAGCAGCGTGGTGCACATCATAGTCAGCGTAATGGCAAGGCCGTAGGCGGCTTCCATATGCGCCGAGTTCTGGAACAGCAGCACCACGATGACGCAGCCGACAAGCATGACGTTGTTGACCATGGGGATGTAGAGCTGGCCCTTGGTCTCGGCAGGGTAGAAGACCTGCATGTGCGGCATAAGGTCCAGGCGGCTGGCCTCGGACACCAGCGAGAATGCGCCGGTGATGAGCGCCTGCGAGGCGATGATGGCCGCGATGGTGGAAAGGCCGACGGCAAACGGGCGCAGGCCCGGGGCGAGCATCTGGTAGAACGGATTGAGGTCGGCAATGCCCATGAGCTCGGGGTTGGCAGCGTTGTTCATAAGCCAAGCACCCTGGCCCATATAGGAAAGCAGCAAGCAGCACTTAACGAACGGCCAGGTGGCGTAGATGTTGCCGCGGCCGACGTGGCCCATGTCGGAGTAGAGCGCCTCGGCACCGGTGGTGGCGAGGAAGCAGCTGCCCAGAATCATGATGCCCGCGTGGTTGTTGGGGCTTAGCAAAAAGGCGATGCCGCGCACCGGGTTGAGGCACAGCAGCACGGCGGGGTGTTGGAAGACAAAGAACAGACCCGTACCGCCCAGGAACAGAAACCACAGCGTCATGATGGGGCCAAAGGCGTGACCGATCTTGGCCGTACCGATGCGCTGTACCAAGAAGAGCGCGATGATGATGGCGAGCGTAATGGCGACGACGCGGCCCTGGTCATCGCCCAGCACGGCATGGACCGCCGGGATGGTGCGCAGGCCCTCGATGGCCGTGGTAACGGTAACGGCCGGCGTCAGGATGCCGTCGGCGAGCAGCGCGGCGCCACCCAGCATGGCGGGGATGATAAGCCACTTGCCGCAGCGCTTGACCAGGCTGTACAGGGCAAAGATGCCGCCCTCACCATGGTTATCGGCGCGCAGCGAGATGAGCACATACTTGATGGTGGTCAGCAGCGTGACCGTCCACACGACAAGGGAGAGCGCGCCAAGCACGAACTCCTCCGTCACACTTCCGATGCCGCCGTTGCCGGCAACGAGCGCCTTGGTTACATACATAGGGCTGGTGCCGATATCGCCGTACACCACGCCCAGCGTGACGAGCATCGCCGAGATGCTCACAGGAATCGCAGCGTGCGAGGCTGCCTCCTTGGCCTTTTGTTCCATAAGCCGGTTTCCTCCCAACTTTAACGTTCGAAGGGATTATAGGTAATCGGCCCATGTTTTAATGCACTGTTTTCCCAGCTAGATAAAGATTTATACAGTCTTTAGGCTACCGCGGCGATATGGAATGTGACAAAGGGACCGTCCCCTTGTCACATTCGTCATTTTCCGAGCCAGTTTTTGAACCACCACTCCATGGAGCGGCTCATCTCGGCCATAAAGGGACTAGTGTGTTTGCGGGTGTAGATATCCACCACGCGCTCGCCCACCTCGCGGGCATGCGGACGGAACATCGCGTCCATCTCGGCCACCTGCGCATCCATGGTCGCGGCATCGGCGCGGCGATAGCGCTCCTCGTGCACCAGGTTCACCACGGGATGCGCGATCGCCGGGCGCTCCTTACGGGGCGTGCCGATGATGAGCATCGACAGCGGCATGGTATAGGGCGGCAGATCGAGCAGCTCGGCAACTTCCTCGGCGTTCTCCACGATGTCGCCAATGTAGCAGCTCCCCAGGCCCAGGGCCTCGGCGGCAACCACGGCGTTTTGCGCAGCGATCACGGCGTCCTGGGCCGCGATGGCAAAGTCGCCCAAACCCGGCGCGCGGCGGGGCGCCTTGCCCGTGCGCTCGACAAACTCGGGCTCAAAGCAGCCCACGTGCTCAAACAGATCGATCCACTTGGCATAATCGACCACAAATATTAGTGCCCAGGGTGCCTTGGCAATCATAGGCTGGTGGTCGCACAGGTCGGCCAGACGGTCCAGCGTAGCCTGCTCGCGAATGCTTACGATGGAATACATCATCATGGCGCCCGCCGACGGCGCGCGACTCGCCGCATGCAGGATCGCCGCACGCTGCTCGTCGGTCACCGCCACGGGGCGGTCGTCGTCATCACGCGCAAAGGCACGCGTAGACGAGCGATGCTCCAAGATGTCCAGCACCACGTTGCCCGTAGTCTCGACCGGATAGCCGTGCGTATCCACAGCCTTGGTGCAAACCTGCTCGCTCATAGCCTCATCCCTGCCATTTCTTTAAGAAGCCTTTACGTTTCCGTGTAATTCCCGTCCATTATCGCGCAGGTCGCCACTACATTGCGCCACACCGCCACACGTGCGCGTTAATATGGCTGGTTGTTGTGCGCAGCCACCAATTGCAGCGCATATCTTGGTAACAATCGGGTAAACCCCCGCTTTCGTAGGTTTTAAGTTTGTGAGGAGTCTCAGCATGTTCGCTGCCGCCATCTCGCTCGTCGGTCTTGCGGCGACCGTCTACCTTGTTTTGCGCGAGGCCAAGGCCATTCGCGCTCAGTCGGGCACCGTTGCCAAAAGCGCTCTTGGGTGGAGCGTCGCCTTCGGCCTGTTCCAGCTCTTTTTGACCATTTGGAGCGCCATTGGCCTCGTCGCGCAAAACGAGCCGCTCGCCTTCGTAATGCTCATCCTGACCAACGCCATCCTCACCGGCTGCGCTTGGGCCAGCATCGCCCGCGACCGCATCGCCCCGCGCGTCTTTGCGTTCGCCGGGCCCGACGCCCCCGCCCCCACCGGCAAGCTCGCCCGCCTGCGCGGCGCCTTTGTGGGCAAACCGCTCGTCGCCGCCGTCTTGTGCCTGCTGCTCGCCGGCGTCTTTGCGCTGCTGGGCATGGAGGTCTCGTCCAACCACGACTTTACCTGGGTCTACCCCCTGTGCATCCTGCTCGAGTGGGCCATCATCACCACGCTCATGGTCGGCCTGTTCTTCCTGTTCCAGCGCCACGGCGCAGCTCCCGCGGTCCTGGCCTTTGCCCTCTTTGTCCTGGGCATTGCCGAGTTCTTCGTCATCACGTTTAAATCCATGCCCATCCAGCCGGGCGACCTTTCGGCCATCTCCACCGCCGCCGCGGTCGCCGGCACCGGCTACACCTTCTCGATCTCACTGTTCTGCGTGCTGTCCATGGGCTTTACCGCCATCGCCATGCTGCTATGCGAGTACGCCGGCCTGGTGGCACCGCACCGTCAGAAGGGCGCCGCCAACGCCAAGCGCATGCTGCTCACCAACCTGCTCGTCGCCGTGCTGTGCCTGGGCGGCGTGACCGCGCACGTCACGCTTATCGACTACTACAACACCCTCGGCATCACCGTCTACACCTGGCGCCCGCTCGAGAGCTACTGGCGCGAGGGCTACCTGCCCGCTTTCATTAGCGCAGCGCAGTCCATCAAGCCGCCCAAACCCGCCGACTACTCCGTCGACGATGCCAAGGCCACGCTCAAAAAGTACGCCAAGGCCTACGACAAGTCCGACGCGGCCAAGAGCGACGAGCGCGCCGCCGCAAAGGAGCAGTTCGACAGCGAGAAGCCCACGGTCATCGCCATCATGAACGAGACCTTCTCGGATCTGTCGATCTACCAGAATATGCGCGCCGGCTACGAGGGCCCGCAGTACTTTAAGAACCTGCCCAACTGCCTCAGCCGCGGTAAGCTCTACGTGAGCGCCTACGGCGGCGGCACCGCCAATACCGAGTTTGAGTTTATGACCGGCAACTCCATGGCCAACCTGGGCTCGGGCGTGTACCCCTACACCATCTACAACATGGAAACGACCGGGAACCTGGCAGAGCAATTCAAATCGCTCGGCTATTCCACCACGGCCATGCACCCCAACCACGCGACCAACTGGAACCGCGAGAACGTCTACAAGGACTTTGGCTTTGACCAGTTCCTGTCTATCAACGATTTCCAGGGCGCCGACACCCTGCGCGGTATGGTGACCGACCAGGCTACCTACGACAAGATTCTTGAGCTGCTCGACCAGAACGCCGATCCGCAGTTTATCTTCGACGTGACCATGCAGAACCACTCGGGCTACGATACGGGTCTACTGCCGGCAGATAAGCAGATGCACCTGAACATCGACACGACCGACCTGGACGCCAAGACTGTCGAGGACGGCACGTTGTCCGATGTCGACGAGTACGTCTCGTGCATTGAGCAGTCCGACCAGGCGCTGCGCTACTTCCTCAACGCCCTGAACAAACTCGATCGCAAGGTGGTCGTGGTGTTCTGGGGCGACCATCAGCCGTTCTTCCCGTCCAAGTTCAACGACAAGTGGTTTACCGACGAGGATGACGCCACCCACCAGGAGCGCTTGTGGCAGACCGACTACATCATTTGGGCCAACTACGACGTTGCCGGCTGCGACCAGACAAGCGAGGTCGACGACCTGTCCACCAACTATCTGTCCACCCAGCTGATGCAGCTGATCGGCGCACCTCTCTCCGACTACCAGAAAGCGCACATGACGCTGCGCGAGTCGCTGCCCGCCATCAACTCCGTCGGCTACGAGGACGCCAGCCTGCGCTGGGCGCTCTCCTCCAACGTCACCGGTGACGACGACGCCGTCGCGGCTGCCACCAAGGCACGCGAGGATTACGCCAAGATGCAGTACTACGAGATGTTCCGCGACGGCAAGAACGTGTATACCGAGCACTTCCAGACCGAGGCCAACGAGACCGACCCCAACCTGGCACCGGGTACAACCAAGATCAAATAGCGACACGTCTTAACTGGTTCGTCTGCCCGGCGGCGCGAAACGTAAGGTTCCCTGCTCGGACAGTCCTGCTCGCACGGAGAGCACATTAAGTGCTCTCCGGCTCGTGCGGAACTCGCGATGAACCTTACATTCCGCGTCGCCGGGCAGACGCCTCGGTGTTGAAGCGCGGCTTGTCATGAAAGCATCCGCAACATATATAAGTTGAAGGCCACATTAAGTGGCCTTCTTTGTATTCGGAAAGTGTATCCCGGAATCTGCCTTCGGAATGGGACGCAGTTTCCACTTGAGGGCCTGTCGGGAAAGCGCATCCCACTTCAAGAGTAAATTCCGGGTCGCACTTTCCGCTAAGGCTCTCAAGCGGAAAGTGCATCCCATTCCAAGCCTTAATTCCGGGACGTAGTTTCCGGACAAGACATCAACCGGAAAGTGGGGACCACTCTGAGCGCCGATTCTGGGACACACTTTTCGAAACCCCGCCCATCCGGAAAGCCCGTCCCACTCCGTATACATCCAGGCATGAAATCATCAGCTTATTAGGCCTTCTATCAATAAAGAGACACCCTCCCGAGCGGCGGGCTCGAAGTTCATCGCGAGTTCCGCACGCAAAGAAGGCCACTTAATGTGGCCTTCTTCTTGTGCAGGACTGTAGAGCAGGGAACTTCGTGCCCGCCGCCCGGGAGGGCGTTGCGTTTAGAAGATGGACCTAGCGCTTGTTCCTCCGGGACAAAAGAAGCGCGGCTATAAATGCGATGATTGCAAGCGTCAGCAACACCAAAAGCAACGTGAGTGTGCTGTCGCCCGTTGCCACGAGACCGAGCAAGCCGGGCTTCTTGCTGCCAGCAGACTGCACGGGGATCTTCTCGCCGTCGTCCTCGGCGGTAATCTCCCAGCGAATGGTCTTGTTTGCGTCGGCAAGCTCGTTGCCTACCGACGTCGGGACACTTAGTTGCAAATTGAGCACCGTGCTGCCATCGCTCGCAAACGTTGCGACCTGCGTGGGATAGGCAAACACGCTGCCCGGCGTTCCCGTCTGGAGCCAACCGGCAGACGCATCGCCCGCCGACGCTGTCAAGGTAATGGGCGACAGCAGGTGTGCCGTCTCGTGATCGACAACGGCCCGCACAAACACGCGTACCTGGGACTTTACGCCCGTGGCACGAACCTCGATCTGCTGCTCGCGCACATCGCCGGGCATCAGATCTTTAAAGGCCAAAAACAGATCGGGCTCCCCCGAAGAGCCCGTCGCTCCCGAGACCGTCAACTGTCGCGCATTTCCGTCATAGGCAATCGCGGGAGCGTCGGCAAACGCACGAGCAGGCGCGGCGAGCGCGACAATGCAGAAAATGGCCGCGACCACGCAGCGCAAGGAAGTCGCAACGTCTTTGCGAATTGGGAAAGCCATACTTACGCACCCCCATGCGGCGGCACCAGCACGCCGTCCTCGACTGCACAGCCCCATGCCTCTGCAACTGCATCGTCGGGCGTGGATTGAATTGCCTGGGTCGAAATGTCAACGACCAGGTTCTTCCCACCTGCTTTATGCTCAGTCACGCTCTTGATGAGCACATCGGTTTTGTCCATCGGTGAAACGGGAGACGTCCAGTAGTAGAATCCGTCGGACGCGACAACCCAAGAGGCGGCTCTGTTGGAAGCAGATGCCGTGGACACACTGCCCCAGTCAATGACGTAGTCGGTGCCGGCAACCGGCTCATCCCACAGGCGCGCGCCATCCTGGTCCTGCCAGTAGATATCCACCGCAACACGCAGGTATGCCGGGGCCGAGCCCTTGTTTGTAATCGTGACGTCGCTCTTCACGTTGTCATTGAGGTTCTCGTCCACCGAAGGTGCCACCGAACCAAAGCCAAACTCGTTGACCAGCACCCCCGTAACCGAAAGCCACGCAAAGGTACCGGCGGCGCCAGCCAACAGGAGAACACCAACAAGGAGGGCAACGATCTGCTTGCGCTTAGTCATCCTAGTCCTCCCTCCTCAGCGTGCCGTTTTCCCAAACATTCTTGGCACGCGAGCTGCCATCGACCCATTTGTCATTCGCGCGCGTGTTGACGCACGTCACCACCGCATCGCCCGCGCTCGAAGCAGACGAAATCGTCAGCTCGGCAGATTTACCGGGCGCCTTGCCCGGCGTGCTCAGCTCGCCCTCGTAGCGCCATGCCCAATTCGTGTCTTCCTCGACGGTATAGATGCCCGTCGGCGCGGCAAATTGCACGCTGCCGACATACCAGGTCTCGCCGTCTTCGTCGCGCCTCTCGCTAACTTTCACCTCGACCATGCGCGTCTCGGCAGGAGAATCCTCCGACGCCTTGCGTGCCACCTTAAAGCGGAACGTTTGTCCCATGGCGCTGGCATCGGTGGTCTTTTTGACGATCGTCAGCGCATGGGTCTTGGCGAAGTCGAACACGGCATTGCCGTCGCCTTGCTTGCCTTCGCCCGTCTTCTTGGACTCCAGGCGGTTGGCCAAGTCGAACGAACCGTTACCCGAGCCCAAGCTGTAGAGCGAGACATACTGGTCGTTAACGGGTTCCTCCGTCATGGACGCATCAGGACCGTAGCTCGCCCGCTTAACGGTAACAGTCAGCTGCGTCCCCATAAACGGCTCAGCAAAGCAGACCTTAAAGGGTGCTTTGTCGGCGCTATTGTCGACTGTGTTGGCGGCGTTGGGATCGAGCAGCCATTTAAGCTGCGCGGTGGTCATGGTTACGTGGTTCTCGGGGTCTGATGTATCCTTGGCGACCACGCGATACGTCACGGGATACAGGTCCATGTCGCCCTTAACCGACTCGTCCTTAAACTCATCCCAAGACTTCGCAGCGCCACCGTCAGGCACATATCGCCACTCCAGGAAGAGTTCGCGCACGTCACCGCTGGCCGCCCGTTCATCGAGCAGCGCGACGATCTTGGAGTGGGCGTCCGGGTCGTATGCCACGGACTTTTTCTCCATCTCGGGATTGCCGTCGTTGTCATAGACCGGGTTGCCGCTCTCATCCACCTTGGGAACATCGACGTTATGGACAAAGCCGGCGCCCGTCGCGCGCTCGCCGTCCGAGTCGACCGTCGCCGTAAAGACGACCGACCCGTCGACACCGTGATAGCGAACCTTATACGGCGCGATCTTGTACACCGCGGTGTAGGTCACGCTCTCAAAGGGCTCGCTGCCCTCGAGGGGATACTTCTCGTCATCGGTCAACAGGGTGTATTTGCCATCGGAATCATAGTCGCGCGACCAGCCGGCAAAGTCGTACTTGGTGCCGTCAATGCCCACAACCTCCTTGACAGCCTTGACCTCAAGAGAAATCTGGTCGCCGGAATCAGTACGGCCGAGACCGCGGACAAGAGCAGGATTCGCGAGATTTGAGTCGATGTTCGATTGAACGGTAACCAGGCTGGGACGGTAGACCGGGTACAGCTCCATGGGGGCCCTGACCACGGTAGAAGCACTCACCATGCGGATACCCTCCGACCAAGCGACATAGCCCTTGCCAGGTGCCGGCTTGGCTTCCGTCCAGCCCACGAAGGCGTTGAACGCACCTCCTGTATCCCTATCGATAGCGCTGACGTCATAAGTGGGCTTCGGGATGCTGCCATCAAGGTTGCCGAGCATATCGCCTTGCTGAGCAACTTTGCCGTCAACATCTTTGGCATTGAGATGGTACACGACCGCCAACGGCGAATAGTACGCCACAAATGTATAGGCCCCGCCGGGTTCCACCTGATGGGAATACGAGTTATCGCCGTTAGGTTCGATCTCTTCAGCTTCGCCATTCGGAAGCTCGATCTCAACCTTCTGCAACTTATACAGCTCACCGCCTGCTTTATAAACCGGAGTCGTGACGTCAGGGGTCACCGTTGCCGTAGCAGGGTCGGTGCCCGCGTTGATAACGGGATCGATGTCGTACCTAGGCACATTGACCTTGTCCGTGCCCTTAAAACCGGCGCGATACAGGTTGGTGGTGTACCTAACATCGTACTTCGCGTACACCGGATAGGCATCCTGCCACTGGGTGACCTTAAAATCTGGTTTCACCAGATACGGTTCGGCCTTATCCGGGTCAGAAGTGGTGAAGGAATCGCCCTCGACATCGTAGATATACTTCCAGACGTCAGAACCCTTCTGGACCTCGGCGGTCGAAATCCAGCCCAGGAACTTATAGCCCGGCACGGCCATGTCGGCATCGGTCGGGGAAGCTTCGAGGGTCAGGGGGCTCTCATACGATCCCTTCTCACCATCTTCTGTCTTTTCGGCCACTTTAACCGACTTATTAACATGCGGGTAGTAATACGTGAACGTCGGATCCGCCCCGTTCACCTTGGTCTGCAGCAAGTTACTCTCATAGCGCCGCGTGGCAGTCCTCACGACATTATCGCCCTTGTTGTAGAAATTAACGTCCGTGGTAATCATCGCGCGAACGTAGTACTTCTTATCTGTACGCACCATGCTCTCGATGGGATTTTTCACATATGTCCAATATTCACCATCGCGCTCAAGCGTCCAGAAATTCAGGCGATAGCGATCATTCACCGGTTTGACCGTTACGTTCAGCGAAGCCGAAGTCCAAGTATCGCTTAGCGTTGCAGCGCCTGGAAAATCGGTATCGGCATAGAGATTTTTTAGAGTATCGGCTCCCGTATCGTTTTTAACGTTGTGCGAGTACGCGTTAAGGGGACTCACGACAAGGGTTTCCTTCGTGAAGCGCGTGCCACACGTTTCATAACTATCCTTTATACCGTGGTCAACATGCTCCGGGCCCCAGTGGACGACGTTTTCACGCACGAAGGTACTACCGACGTTTTCCTCAAAGGGCGTTTGATAGCGATTCCAAACGGAACAAAGTAGCTTGCTGTCCGTAAACTCATGGTTGGTATAAGCCCGAACGTAATAATCCACTCGGTACTCAAAGCGGGCGATGTAGGTATGCGGCGCGGTTAAATCGACATCGGCGGGGAGCGTATAGCTGGGGTCGCGGCTTACGCGCACCTCGAGCGGGGCATCCTCGGTTCCCTTGTTTTCATACCAACCCAGGAAACGATAGCCGTCGGGCAGCTGGCCCTCCTCGGATATAGCTTTACCGGATACGTCGAGCACCTGTACGGTATACGCGCTTGTGCCATCTTCTGCAGTCTCAACCTTAACGTCAGTTTTGCCCACACCGTCGCGCCGAGTCTGATCGTCGGTTGCATCCTGCTCATTGCCCTCAAACACCGTCATGATGTTCGACACATAGTCGGTGTACACCGGATAAAAATCGGTAGGACCAAGCACAGTGATCTCGGTGCCGGCAGGATAGAACGCACCGGCATTTTTTAGCTCGGCGAGCTGGGTCGAGGTAATGGCTGCATAGCCACCGTTCATCTGAGCCTCTTCGCTCGGCTTCGTTGTCCAACCGATAAAGGTGGCGCTGGAAGACAGCGTGCCACGATCGGTAGGAGCGGCGGGGTTGAGCTTCGCGCCGTAGCGATACCAATCGCCCGATTTGTCGTGTGCAGTGCCGCTCTGGCAATCGAGCGTTTCGCCCTGGACGTTATAGAACAGCACCTGCGCCTCGTACGAAGCGATAAACAGGTCATTGCCCTTAAAACCGTCGACCCCCTTGGCATTATCGGCGGTATAGGTTGACGTTTTCTCGTGCGCCTCGCTCTTCTGGACCTGCTTGCCGGCAGTCACCGCAGCGTCATCGGTCTTGCCGTTAAACCAGCTGTTGTCATGATCGATGCGGTTCACTTTAACCCCGGGCTCGCGGAACCAGCCCATAAAACGGTAGCCGCCGTTCTCCTTGGTCAGGCCATCAGGCTTTGCGGAGGTATCCTGCTTAAACGTTACCGATGTATCGCCCTGGGCCAAGCCCTGAGCCGTTCCCGCCAGCACGGCGCTCACGGCAAAGGCATACGGATCCGAGGTCGCCTGATCAATACCGAGTTTGGTTGCCGTAATAGTCGCGGTACCCGCACCGGGAAAATCGATCGTCGCCTTAACGCTTTGGCCATGCACGGGGATATTCAGCTTGTAATCCATCGCCCATTCGTTTGCATGGTCGCCGCCCAGATAATCGTTATTGGCAGTCGAGCGCATGGTGCCGGCACAGAAGTCGTAGTCGTGCTCTTCCCATAGCTCACGCGTGGTATAGCGCTCGTCGTCCCACGGGCCATAGCCGTCGCCCTTGGTGGTACCGTCGCCGCCAAAAGAGGGGATCTTCTTCTTAGCCGCGGTACCCTGGCTGCTGCCGTTTAGGCTCACGCTCGGCTTAAAGTAGCACTCGGTGACCGTGGCGTCGCTCTTGTTGGCGCGCGCAGCAATACCGCCCAGGTTCACGTCGTTTTGGATGATGGGGATCACGGCGATGGGGTTGTATTGACGCGAGCTCAGGTCACCTGCAAAGTGGCTGCGGACGAGCTCATTGCCTTCTTTGGTTAAAATACGACCCGCCAGGCCACCCGCCCACGCGCGCGTCACGGCGACAACGCCCACGTACGACGCGGCATAGCTGTAGCACTGGGCCGTCGAGAAGCAGTCGATGATCTTGGCGTCACCTGCCATGCAGCCCACAAAGCCCGAGGCGTACACGTTGTTGCCGCCCAGGGCGCCAATGGCCACGTCGTACTTATTGGTGACGTCGGTCATGCCCTTCTCGGCAATCGAGCCGTCGTCCTTACGCGTCGGCGTCACGCGGCAGTACTCGATAGTCGATTTCTCAACGTAGCCGGCAAACGCCGCCATATACAGACCCTCACCGCCGAGCGCCTGCACGCCCGAAGTCGTGTTGTTAACGGCGCGGCCACCACGTACCTCGCAGTTATAGAGGGTACAGCCGTCGAGCTCGCCGGCGATGAGACCGCCCTCAAAGCCTGCGTTGGTAATGAGGTTGAGAGCATTGTTGGCGCAGGTCACGTGCAGCGTGCTCTCCATGACCATAACGTTTTCGAAACGCGTATTGACGGCCTTGCCCACGATAATGCCACCGCGGAAGTCCGCCCACACGTTGGCGTCCTTGACCAGGAAGTTTTTGATGGTGGCACCGTTGGTCTCGGCAAAAAATCCCGTATCGCGCTCGGGGTCAAAAGCGTCTTTATCGTAGTTCAGGCCCTCAACGGTGTGGTTTTGACCATCGAACACGCCCTTAAACGGATGCTCCTTGTTACCAAACGACAGATGCTTAACGGTGTTTACAACGATGTCTTTCATGTCGTCGCTGTCGAGCTCAATGTCGTTATCGAGATAAACGTGCCAGCCGGACGTATCGCGCTCGCGCGACAGCGCCACACACGACAAAAAGTCAGCCTCGTTTTTGATGTGGAATTCGTTTTTGTTCTCGGGCACGTCCTCGGCATGCACCGCCGTCGGCAGCGCCATAACGCAGCAAATGGCAATCGTCGCGACGGCAACTAGCCTGCTAAGCACGCCCCGGTTCATGTTCTTGATCTTCATAGGCTAGTTCGCCTCCGGCCAACCCACAACGTCAAGTACGTCGAGGGCGGTATCGCTTGCCTGCTGGTTTTTGGCCTGCACGGCCTGAACATCGATATCGAGCCTGAATGAGCCGCCGCGCGCGGCATCGTGGTAGTCGTCCACAAAGCGCAGCGAGTCCATGAGGCTTTCCGTCATGGCGCCGGGGTCGAGCGTGCCGCCACGCCCGGCCAATCCGCGGTAGTAGTACCACCCATCGCCGCCATCGACCCACGGGAACCCCTCGCCCGCGTTCACATGAAACGCAACGCTGCCCGAAGCATCCGCGCTCGAACCGTCGGGCGCCACCGACGTCATGCGCAGACGCGCGCGAACGTACTCAGGCTGCGTGCCAGCGTTCTCCACGCGCACAATGCGGCTGATGTCAGAACCCCCGGCCTTGGTGTCGGGATAGTCCCCGTGCTCGTTGGGCTCAAACGGAATCTCCTCGCCCTGCTCGTTGAGGGTGTATTCGCAGACTCGTACCTTCACGCTGCCAAACGATAGAACGTTGTTCGCCGGAACCATATCAACGGTAAAAGCCAGCGTGCCGCACAGACACGCCAGGGCCAACAGCGCCATCGCGGCAAGCGCCAAGGTACGTTTCTGATTGTCGGAAAGATTGTTGAGCATTACGTTCGCCAATCGTCGATAAGGGGGGGACCGAGATCCCGGCCCGAAAATGGGGGTGGGGAGCGGACCGGGATCTCGGTGGAGGGGGTTGGATTACTACAGGTCCTTAGCCCAATCCTTGGCAGCAGCCTCAGCAGACGCAGCCGAGCCCTCAGTGGTGCTGTCTGCAGCGTAAACGAAGCAGTTGACCGTCATCTTGGCATCCTTGGCGAAATCCTTTTGCTCGGTCTCCTTGGGCGTAGTCACATTGCTGAACAGCTCACCGGTCCACTTGTCCTCGGTCTTGCTGGCAATAAGCGGAGTGGCCTCGGTCTCATTGCCAACATAAACGAAAAGGCCACCGAGATAATGAGTCGGTTCGCCCTCAACAGCGGTCGCCTCAACGGCCTTCCAACCCTTGTTAATGGTGAAGTAAGTCGTCTTGGAATCAGCAGTCCCAGCAGACGCTGTCTCGTTCTTCACGAAAACGTACACATAAGCGTTTTCGGACCCCTTGCCAATACCGACATTAGGATTCTTAGGAACAGACACGCCAGGGGCGAGCTTGGAGTCCGCAACCCAGTTAGTCTCGGTCAGATTGCCGTTGACCTTAGCCTTGTCATCCGGAATCGGCTGATCCGGATTATCAGGATTAGTGGTGGGGTGGTTGATGCCCGCAGTAGTGAAGTTGTTGGTCAGGCTCGACTGCGCCGTCAGCCATGCATAGGTACCCACGCCGGCAGCCAGCACCAACAGCAGCAGGGCGGCAATGATGCCGTAGCGCTTTTTCTTCTTGTTTTCCATCGTTCTCTTCCTTTCGAGAATCGTCTTCCCCGGCAACGGCCCCTACCGCCGCCGACGCTTTTCCCTGCCGCTATGAACGCCGCTCCCTCGCATGCACGCGGGCATGCTTGCCCGCAGGCTCGTCGGGAACCATCCGATCGAGCACTATCGACGCCGTGATCAGCAGCGCCAGAACGGCAACCACAACAAGCAAACCAGGCATCGTCGTGCAATATGCGTTGACGAAGCCCAGGTAAGGGACACAAAAAGAAACAGTGCCGATAACACTCGAAAAAGGCGTCTGCTCGGCATCGTGCATGATGCTTCCGTCTGCATTTTTGTTCGCAATTCCCTGCGTGCCGATCATCTGCGCGGCAGGGTCGATCTCGTACACCTGGTGCGTCACCACGGCGCCGTCCGATCGGTAAAAGGTTGCATTGTCGCCCACGGCAATATCCGTTGGCTCAACCTGGCGGACAAACACCATGGAGCCAACGGGAAGCTCGGGTTCCATAGAGCCCGAAAGCACAGCAAAGGGCGTGTATCCAAATGCGCGAGGCACAAAAGAAACAACGGCAAGGGCTATGACAAGCGCGAACGCCAAGCTACTCAAAAGTGCAATAAATCGTTTGAGTCTACGCGCCGTCAAAGTGATAATTCATCCCCCTTGAGGACCTATTCGACCCATCCAAAGGTCAGCAAGTTTCAACAGGAACCGCAAGGCGCTTGAAAAGTGAGTCCGAAATAAGCCAATTTGGAATCTTTTCGTAATAAAAACATAGCGATGTGCTACACATTTTTCAATGTTTTATCGCTAAATGCTACTTATTTTGGCGTAAGTGGTCATTTATCCCCAAATTAGTCTGTTTTATCCAATACTTATAACTAACCCCCTACGCAACTTCCCCATAGAAGGTTCGATTTTTTGCGGAACTAAAATAATGGTAGCCCCCCCCCACATTAAAACAAATTGCTGGAAGTGCCCTTTATTTCCGACCCCTTTTACTGGAGTTTTATGACAGCCCCATCTAGTTCGCAGCCCATAACCCTCTGAGAACCGTGTCCCAGAATTCACGTCCGGAGTGGGATACGGCTTCCGCTTGTGCCCCCGTCGGGAAACCACATCCCACTCCGATCACAAATTCCGGGTCGCACTTTCCGCCAAGACCCTCAACGGGAAACCGCATCCCATTCCAAAGGCAAATTCCGGGACGCATTTTCCGAAACCCCACCCATCCGGAAATCCCATCCCACTCCGCGCACATCCGGGCATAGAACAATCAGCTTATTAGGCCTTCCATCAATAAAGGGGCGCCCTCGTGTCACGAAAAAAGCCTCGAGAATCTCGAGGCTTTCACATTTGTATTGTTTTGCACGAAGGACCGCGAACGGCGAAGCTACTCTCCCAGCACGGCCTTCTTGGCGGCTGCAGCCATGTTGTCCAGGTCTTCCTTGGTGGGATGGTCCTTCGCGGCAACCCAGTTGTCGAGCAGCATCTTAAATCGGGCGTTTTCGGGATCTTGCTCGAGCATGGCCTCGTAGCGCTGCTTGACCGCGGGGCCCATCTTGCCCTGGCACATCGCCCAGCCCGCAAGCTCGGCATCCCCAGCCAAATTGGAAGTTACGCGATCAATAATCTGCTGGTAATAGCTCTGGTCGGCACCAAAACCGCAGGTGCCAAACAGGAAGACGCGCTTGCCGTGCAAGGCAGAGAGCAACGCCGCGACCGAAGGCGTGCACGCGCCCTTGTCGCACCAAAAACCGACGAGCACTGTGTCGGCCGCGCAGGCGCCCTGCGCCTCGAGCGCAACCTGATCTGCATCCGCATCGTCGCTCAACGCCGCGGCATGGACAAACTCAACGCCCGCAGCCTGCAGAGTGCGCTTGATCGCACCCGAAACCATCCTGGTATTACCGCTCTTGCTGTTGACCACCAAAGAGCATGTCATAGTCACGTTGCTCGTTTCCCCCAAAACTAAAGCCGCTAATGCAATTTATTAGATGAATATCTTAGTACTAACGTGACAGATGTAAACCACCGTCTGTCGATTGGCGACGCAGACGACATCTTTGGACAGATTTCGGACAATATGTGCTTCGGATTGAAGCCGGCGCAGAGTGTTTCACGGATGGCCGGAAAACTGTTTCACAAAACATCGTCAAATTGTTTCATATAGTATCGTCAATTTATTTCACGAAATACCGTCAAATTGTGTCATGGTTTTTCGTCAAAATGTTTTACGCCCTGGTAAGATGCTATAAAACAAAATGTTTCTTTGAATGGCGGGAAGTACGATGACTAGGTATATGAGTAGATGTATCGATCGCTCAATCGAACGCGATCTTGGCATTTTTGGTGCCGTGCTCATTCAGGGACCGAAGTGGTGCGGAAAGACGACTACGGCCCAGCGATTCGCCGAATCATCGCTGTCTCTCTCTGACCCTGCCGGAGACTTTGCCGCACTGCAGCTTGCCAGGATCGACCCAGCTCAAGCAATAGTCGGCGCAACGCCGAGACTCATCGATGAGTGGCAGGAAGAGCCAAAACTGTGGGACGCAATACGTTTCGAATGCGATCGTCGAACCGGTGAGCCAGGGCAGTTTTTGCTTACGGGGTCAGCAACACCAAACGATGCCGACCAACCGATGCACAGCGGCATCGGGCGCATATCACGCTTGCGCATGGAAACAATGACTCTGGCCGAACTCGAGGTTTCCTCAGGGGCGGTCTCGCTCGAATCGCTGCTTAACGGATGCCCCATCAAGGCGGCACTTGGATCCATCAACGGCATCGCCGATATCGCCGATTTGCTATGTCGCGGTGGTTGGCCTCAGGCGGTTGGCAAGACGACTGCCGATGCAATGCGTATATCCGCTGCCTACATCGACGGTGTCTGCGAATCGGATGTTTCGAGGGTTGACGGCGTGAAGCGTGACCCGGAGAAAGTCAGGGCCCTTCTGTCTTCGCTTGCGCGCAACGAATCCACTCTTGCCGGCGAAAAGTCTCTTGAGAAAGACCTCGGCGGTGATGTATCGAGAAGTACGCTGCGGCGCTATACGGATGCCTTGCGCAGAATACACATCATCGATGATATCCCGGCTTGGCATCCGGCGCTCAGGTCGCCGGTAAAGCTGCGGCAAAGCGCAAAAAGGCACCTTGCCGACCCTTCGCTTGCCGTTGCGCTGCTCGGAGCAAATCCGGAGTCATTGGCATCTGACCCGAAGACGCTGGGACTGCTCTTCGAATCCCTCGTCCTGCACGACCTTAAGGTCTATGCAGCCGCAAATGACTCATCGGTGTCCCACTACCACGACGCCGACGATCTCGAGGTCGACGCCGTTATACACAGGCGCGATGGAACTTGGATTGCCGTGGAAGTAAAACTCGGAAGTCCGCAGATCCCCGAGGCATCTGCAAACCTGCTTCGGCTCGAGCGCAAACTTGTCGAGCGTGGCGAGAGACCGCCCGCGGCCAAGCTCATCGTCATCGGGTTCGGCATGCCGGTCCATACGACGCCCGAGGGCATCATCGTTGCACCCGTTGACACGCTCGCGCCCTAGCGCTGCGTCACACGTCCCGCGTCTTGCTTACTGGGCAAACTGGCTGCGGTAGAGTTCGGCGTAGAAGCCGCCTGCCGCTAGCAGCTCGTCGTGCGTGCCACGCTCGATAATCTCGCCATCGCGCATTACCAGGATGCAATCGGCGTTGCGAATCGTCGACAGGCGGTGTGCCACGACAAAGCTCGTGCGGCCAGCCATGAGCTCGTCGAATGCCGCCTGCACCTGCAGCTCAGTACGCGTATCGATGCTCGACGTTGCCTCGTCCAGCAGCAGAATCGCCGGATCGGTGAGCATGACGCGCGCGATGCACAGCAGCTGCTTTTGACCCTGGCTAAACGTGCCGCCGTCCTCGCCGATCACCGTGTCGTAGCCGCCTGGCAGCTGCACGATAAACTTGTGCGCATGAGCGCGCTCGGCGGCTTCGATAACCTGCTCGCGCGTGGCTCCCGGACAACCGTAAGCGATGTTGTCCGCCACCGTGCCCTCGAACAGCCAAGTGTCCTGCAGTACCATGCCAAAAGCACGGCGCAGGCTCGAGCGCGTGTAATCGCGCGAAGCCTTGCCATCGACCATGATGCGCCCAGCATCGATATCGTAAAAGCGCAGTAGCAGGTTGATGAGCGTCGTCTTGCCGCAGCCCGTGGGGCCGACCAGGGCAAAGCGCGTACCGGGCTTGGCATCGATGCAGATATCCTGCAGCAGCTTGCGGTCGGGCACATAGCTAAAGTCCACGTGTTCAAAGGTCACCTCGCCCTGCGGGGCGGCAAGCTCTACGGCATCTGGCGCATCGGGCTCCTGCTCGCGGGCATCGAGCAGTGCAAACATGCGGCGCGCCGAGGCATACGCCGTCTGGATTTGCGTGATGACGTTGGTAACCTCGTTGAACGGCTTGGTGTACTGGTTAGCATAGGATAGGAATATCTGAACGCCGCCCACCGTAAGCGCCGCCGGCACGCCCGTGATTACGCCCGCGCAGCCGATCACGGCGACCACGGCATAGATGATGTTGTTGATAAAGCGCGTGCCGGGATTAGAAAGCGAACCCATAAACTGCGCGCGCTCACCTGCCGTATAGAGCTCGGCGTTGAGCGCGTCGAAGCGCGCTTGGGCGTTGGGGCCGTAGGCAAACGCATCCACCAGCTTTTGCTCGCCCACATACTCCTCAATATGACCGCCAAGCTGGCCTTGGATGCGCTGCTGTGCCGTAAAGCTCTTGTTGGAAAGCTTGGCGATGGCGCCGGCTGCAAAAATGGAAAGCGGCGTGACGAGCACCACCACGAGCGTCATGGTCAGGTTAATGGAGAGCATAAACGCGAGCGTGCCAACGATGGTGATAACGCCGGTGAAAAGCTGGGTAAAGCCCTGCAGCAGACCGTCGCCCACCTGGTCGACATCGTTGACCACACGGCTCATAAGGTCGCCGTGGGCATGGCTGTCGATAAAGCTGAGCGGCATGCGGCTGAGCTTGTCGCTCGCCTCCACGCGCATGTCGCGCACCGTCTCGTAGGACAGACGGTTAACGCAGTAGCCCTGCAGCCACTGGAAAGCCGCGGCTCCCACCACGACGAGTGCGAGTTTGGTAACGAGCGGCAGCAGCGCATCGAAGTCCACCTGGCCCGCGGCAACGATCAGGTCGATGCCCTCGCCGATGAGGATGGGCGTGTAGAGCTGCAGGATCACCGAGATGGCGGCGCTCACAAACGACGCCGTAAACGAAATACGGTGCGGACGAACGTAGCCCATCAGGCGGCGAGTCACCGCACCCACGGGATAGCGCTCGGGATCGCCGGGCTGGCGCGGACCGTCACCCAGGTCGTTGAGGTTATCGTTGCCGGATACGTTGGCCGTCATCGTGGCGACCGAACCGGAGGAAGTGTACGGATTCATTTAGCAGCCCTCCTTTGAGCAAGTTGGCGCAGGGGGGCAGTCGGGGCGGGTGTGGGCGCCGTACTCCCCTGCTGACCCTCGAGCTCCTCGCGGCGAAGCTGCGACTGACAGATTTCGCGGTAGAGCTGGCAGGTCGCGTACAGCCCATCATGCGTGCCCAGGCCCGCGACCGAACCGTGATCGAGCACGCAGATCATGTCGGCATCGCGCACGGTCGAGACGCGCTGGCTCACGATGACGGTCGTGAGCGGCAGCCCGCCCTCGGCGGCACCGCGCACGCTGCGCGCGCGGATGGCATGGCGAAGCGCTGCGTCGGTCTTAAAGTCGAGCGCCGAGGCGGAATCATCCATAATCAGAATCTGCGGCGAGCCCACCAAGGCACGCGCAATGGTCAGGCGCTGGCGCTGGCCGCCGCTGAAGTTCTTACCGCCCGCCTCGACCGGGGCATCTAAGCCCTGCGGCTTGTTGCGCACGAACTCACTGGCCTGCGCCATGTCGAGCGCCGCCCACAGTTCCTCATCGGTCGCCGCCTCGTCGCGCCAGGCGAGGTTGCTGCGGATGGTGCCACTCACCAGCGACGCGCGCTGCGGTACGGTCGCGACCACGTGGCGCAGCTGATCGAGCGGCCAGGCGCGCACGTCGGCACCCATCACGCACACGCTGCCGGTGCTCGCATCGTACAGGCGCGGGATAAGCGAGACGAGCGTGGACTTGCCGCTGCCCGTGCCGCCGATAATGCCAAGCGTCTTGCCCAGCGGCAGTTCCAGGGTCACATCGCTCACGGCATTTGCCGCGCCGGCGCCAAACGAGAAGCTCGCATGGTCAAAGCTCAACGCAGGGACCGGAACAGTGCCACCCGCCAATTCGCTCGGCTCGGGCAGCGCGACCGGCTGGTTGCCCTCGTCGGTGATACTCGGCTCACAATTGAGCACCTCGTTGATACGCGACGCGCTGGCGCTCGCCTTGGTAAAGACAACGACCAGGTTGGCGACGTAGACGATGGAGGTGAGGGTCTGCGTCATGTAGTTCACAAACGCCATGACCTGGCCCTGCGTAAGCTCACCCACGTTGACCTGGATGCCGCCCACCCACAGGATGGCGCACACGCCCAGGTTCATCATCAAAAACGTGACGGGGTTAAGGATCGACGAGAGCTTGCCCACTGCGATGGCGGTATGGGCCTGGTCGTCGGCGGCTTGGGCGAAGCGCTCACGCTCGTGATCTTCGCGCACAAAGGCGCGAACCACGCGGGCGCCCGAAAGCCCCTCGCGGCAAATGAACGCAATGCGGTCGAGCTTTGCCTGCAGCTGCCTGTAATACGGAATGCAGCGCGCCATGACAAACCAAAACACCAAGCCAATGGCGGGCGTGCAAATCAAAAAGATCATGCCGAGCTTAAGGTCGATGGCAAGGGCCGCGCACATAGAGCCCACCGCCAAGAAGGGCCAGCGGATGAGCATGCGCACGCCCAGCGCCACGGCAAGCTGCACCTGGTTGACGTCGTTGGTGATGCGGGTGATAAGCGAGGGCGTGCCAAAGCGGTCGAGCTCGGCATAGCTCAGCTTATTGATGTGCTCGTAGAGCGCGCCGCGAATGTCGGTGCCCATGCCCTGCGAGGTGAGCGCCGCCATCTTTTGGCAGACGAGCGTAAACGAAATGCCGATCACAGCCATGGCGCCAAGCAGCATACCGTAGTGGACGACGGCGTTGACATCGTGTACGCCAATACCCTTATCGATCATCTGGGCAATCACGAGCGGCGTAAGCAGGTCAAAGATCACTTCGATCAGCTTGCACGCAGGGCCAATCACCATATAGCGGCGAAACTTGCCACCAAAACGCCTGAGCAGCTCAATCATGTATAGGCGCTCCCTATCATCATCTCTCTTCAATCTGATTCATGATAGTACGGAGAGCCCTGGAGATGCGTAAGCAACTCGTTACAGATGTAAGGGCGACGTTCGCTAGCGCCCAAGGCATGTAGCAGCCGATGTTTTGGCAACGCCAGCGAGCGGCATAACGCCAGGGATTCAATTATCAGATAAATGTGACCCTTCAGGCGGTTTTGGTCGGCTACCCGCGAGTGCCGGCAGGGCGCTTGGTAGTCGCGCGATCCCGCAGGCGAAGCCGAGGACCAGCGAGACACCAAGCGCCCTGCCGGCACTCGCGGGTAGCCGCGGCACCAAAAAGCGCCTGCGCACTCGATGGATTCGGATGCCCGACAGAGGCTCCTTATGGCTGCTTCCTTCCGGACCTGACCAGATTCGGAACATGTCGTCATCCGAACCCATCGAACGCGCTAGGCGCTCGGTATATCTTACCCGCTCTCGCTCGCCACGGCAAGATAGCTAGTTTGGGACAGGGCTTTTTTGACTACTTTTTGGCTATCCAAGCTAAACCGAACGATCATTTTACTAGAGTCGGCCGAGGTCGTAGGATCGGGCGGCGGATTCACCGGCGCAGATGAGGTTGGTTATGGCTTCCTGGGAATCGAGCGCCAGCTCAAGGCCCATGGGTCTGCGACAGACTGGCAAAACCAGGTCGATGCCCTGCCCATACACCGCATCCAGGTTGTCAGCACGACCGCCCACGACAGCGGCTACCGACTTGCCATATCGCTTGGCGCGACGCGCCACGCCCACCGGTGCCTTACCGGCGGCGGATTGCTCGTCCATATTGCCCTCGCCTGTAATGACCAGGTCGACATCACGCACGCGCTCATCAAACCCCACGAGATCGAGCACCGTCTCAACGCCCGAACGCAACTCCGCCCCGAGCGCCAGCAGCGCGGCACCCAGGCCGCCAGCAGCACCGGCACCGGGCACGCCGAGCACCGAGCCAAATGTCCGTGCACCCTCGGGCACGCGCAACAACCCCTGAGCCCGCGCCCCGGTAATCGCTGCATCGAGCAGGCGGCCGTAGCCGACCATCCAGCTGTCGTACCTGCTCAGCACCTCGGCATCACCCGTCGGCAGACCCTTCTGCCCGCCAAACACCGCCAGTGCGCCTCGACGCCCCACGAGCGGATTCTCGACATCGGAAAGCACGATGATACGCGCGCCATTCAGCGCCCGAAGCGCCGGTGCCAAATCGATACTCGTCACGTGTTCAAGGCCCGCGAGACCGGGGGCGATATTGCAGCCACACTCATCGACAAGGTGGGCGCCCAGCGCCTGCAGCATGCCGGCGCCACCGTCGTTGGTGGCACTGCCGCCCAGACCAATATAGATAGTCTTTGCACCCGCGCGAAGCGCACGAAGCATCAGTTCGCCCACGCCATAGGTTGTGGCCGCCAACGCCGCCGACTCCGTGCAAGGTGAATACCCAATACCCGCCGCCTCGGCCATCTCGATGACCGCGGACTCGTGCTCGCCGTCCACCAGCATCCGGGCAGACACGCGATAGTCCAAGGGGCCTGCAACCTCGCAGGTTGAAAGCTCGCCACCGCGTGCGGCGATGGCGTCGAGCGTTCCCTCGCCACCATCTGCCAGCGGCAAAGCGCCCAGCTCGGCATCGGGCCACACACGGCGCACGCCTTCGGCAACGGCCTCCTCCGCCTGCGCACTCGACACGCTGCCCTTGAAGGAGTCGATCGCCAGCAGCACACGGCGGGGCCGCCGCTGCACGGGGCCAAAGTCGACCGTCTCGTCGGTGAGATCTCCAACACCCGCGAGCGCCTCGGCGTGAGACGCATGCGCCTCAAGGTTCAAACCGCAACCGACGCCGTCGACACCGCGCAGGCCAGCAAAATAGCTGCTCAGCACTTCACGGCACTCGCCTGCCAGCACGCCGGCGGTCACATTAAACCGATGGTTCAGGCGCGAATCGGCATTGAGGTCGTACAGCGAACCCAGCGCGCCCGCCTTGGCATCGGTCGCGCCATACGCGCAACGCCCCACGCGCGCGTTAACCATAAGCCCCGCGCACATACAGCAGGGCTCGAGCGTCACGTAGACCGTGCAATCGGAAAGGCGCCAGCGTCCAAGCGTCTGAGCGGCGGCACACAGGGCCAAAAATTCGGCATGCGCCGAAGGATCCTGGTCGAGCTCGCGGCGATTATGCGCCCTCGCGACAATCTCGCCCGCGCGCACTACCACGGCACCAATCGGTACCTCGCCCACCGCAGCGGCGGCGCGCGCCTCCGCCAGCGCCTCGCGCATGAACTTCTCGTCGATTTCGGTGATCGTCATCGTTCGCCTTCCCTGTTGCAAATTCAAAACGATGCTATCATTACGACTCACGGAGAGATGGCAGAGCGGTTGAATGCGGCGGTCTTGAAAACCGTTGAGCGCGAGAGCGTTCCGGGGGTTCGAATCCCCCTCTCTCCGCCACCTTAGTGATTCACCGGCGTCATGGTGCGCTCAAACAGCGCATCGACCACGTCGGCTATCTCGGGTCGACGCTCAAGATCGTGACCCGACTCCCACCAATTTGTGAACAGTCGAATAATGCCACCGGCGATAAACTCCGATGTCGTCTCGAGCGAAACGGGCGCCAGGGCATCTTCGGCAAGCGAGCTCATCACACGCTCGCGGATGGAACGCGCAATGCGGTCGCAAATCATGCCGGTCAGCATGCCCGACATGCTGCTGGCCAAAAGGTTATCCATGAGCTGCTCATGCGCCAGAATCATATTCATGGCATCGTCAAAGACCTCATGGCGAAGCGCCCGTACGTCATCAAGCGGCTCCGCGTCCGCTGCATCGGTCCGGTTTTGCGGCAAGCCCGTCATAAGCTCATCGATATAGAAGGCAAAGTAATCGTTTTTATCGCGAAAATGCTTATAGAACGTCGTGCGGCGAATCAGGGCCCGGTCGCAAAGCATGGCAACCGTCAAATCCTCAAACCGATGCTCTTCCAAGAGCTCGGTAAAAGCATCGAACAGGGCACGATAGGTTTTCTTGATGCGAAGGTCCATCCATATCGCCATCCTCAAGGTGTAGACAGCATTCCTTAATTTGTCGCATATCTTACACCTGTACCACCCGTTCCATATTGGCGGCCCCTCCTTGGCGGAAACATAACGCTTACCGGAAAGTTCGGTATCGCCAAAGGTTGCGGGTATACTAGTAGCGTTACACCAACGGCAGCCGGCGCAAAACGCCGCTGCCATTCGAAACGGAGACATCATGCTTCCCGTCATCATCGGTATCGTTGTTGTCGTTGTGATCGCCAGCGCCATCGCCGGCATCTACAACAACATGGTCACCAAGCGCAATCGCATCGATAATGCCTGGCAGAACATCGACACGCAGCTGCAGCGCCGCAACGACCTGATCCCTAACCTGGTCGAGACCGTCAAGGGCTACGCCAAGCACGAGCAGGACACGCTCGCCGCCGTAGTCAACGCGCGCAACGCCGCCGTGAGCGCCACCACCCCCGAGGCCAAGATGGAAGCGGACAACGTGCTGACCGGTGCGCTGCGCCAGCTCTTTGCCGTCGCCGAGGCCTACCCCGACCTTAAGGCAAATACCAACTTTACGCAGCTCCAGTCCACGCTCGAGGACACCGAGAACAAGGTGAGCTACGCGCGCCAGAGCTACAACGATTGCGTGCTCAGCTACAACAACGCCATCCAGACGTTCCCGGCTGTTATCTTTGCCGGCATCTTCCAGTTTAAGGAGCGCCAGGGCTTCGAGGCCGCCGAGGCCGCCCGCCAGGCACCAACCGTCAAGTTCTAGTGAGCCGTTGACGCATCCACAACCGTTTTTGCATAAACCGCCCCGTCGAATGCATACTTCGACGGGGCGGTTTCCTTTGTCGCGAAGGTCCCCCTCAAGGCGCCGTGCATTTTTGTGAGTATTCAGCATGCCCGACAGCTTCGAGCGCCACGATAAATGCCAAAGACCGCGAATATTCCTGCAAATCAAACGCTATCAGCCCATAGCCCCGCCCATCATTCGTAGAAAACATCGATAAATCCCGATTTTTCGCCCGAGGTCGGTATGCAAGGGCCTTCGATTGCAGAATACTCGCAAAAATGCACGTCGCCACCACCCCCCACATGGCTCGAAGCAAAACAAAAGCGCGGCCAAAAGGCCGCGTACCATCTTTAATTCAGATCTATATTGCCCGTAACGGCAGTACCGAGGTAACGCAGTCCCGAGGGCAACCTACCTTTCCGGCGCACTCCGCAGGACGAAAGAACCTCCGCCGCACGAAGTGCGCAGCGGAGGTTCTTTCATGTCCGAGGACGCGCCGGAAAGGTAGGTTGCCCTCGGGCCGGACATACAAGGCAGCTTATGCGACGGTGTAAACCCAGTTGTGCTTATCCTCGACAGCACCGGACTGAATACCAGTCAGGGTCTCGCGAAGCTTCTTCATCACGGGGCCGATCTCGGTGCAGCCAGCCGGGAAGGTCACGGTCTCATCGGCACCGTAGACCTTGTTGTCGATCTCGCCCACCGGGGAGATGACGGCAGCGGTGCCGCACAGGCCGCATTCCACAAAGGTGCCGGCCTTGACCTCGGCCCACTCGACGGGACGCTGGTCGACGGTCATGCCCAAATCCTCGGCAACCTGAACGAGCGAGCGACGGGTGATGGAGGGCAGGATGGAGTCGGTGTGCGACTGAGGAACGACGAGGGTGCCGTTCTCCTTCACGAACAGAACGTTCGCGCCACCGGTCTCCTCGACATAGGTGCGGGACTCGGAGTCGAGATACAGGTTCTCGGCATAACCCTCGCGATGGGCCTCCATCGTGGGCTTGAGGGACATGGCGTAGTTCAGGCCGGCCTTGATATTGCCGGTGCCGTGCGGTGCGGCGCGGTCGTACTCGGAAACGCGCAGCTTGACGGGCTTGAGGCCGCCCTTAAAGTACGGACCGACCGGGGTCACGAGAATGCGGAACGTGTACTCAGGAGCGGGAGCCACGCCGATCACGTCACCGGAGCCGATCATAAACGGACGCACGTACAGGGTCGCACCAGAACCGAAGGGCGGAACCCAAGCGGCGTTGGCAGAAACGACCTGCTTGACGGCCTCAACAAACTTATCCTTGGGGAACGGGGGCATCTCGAGGCGCTGGGCAGAGTTATACATGCGCTCGGCGTTCATGTCGGGACGGAAGCAGACGATGCTGCCGTCCTCGGCGGTGTAGGCCTTCAGGCCCTCAAAGACCTCCTGGCAATAATGGAAGATGCCGCCGCACTCGGAGACATGCAAGGTGTGGTCGGTGGTCAGGCCGCCCTCGTCCCACTCGCCGTCCTTCCAATGAGCCTCGTAGCTGTAATCGGTCTTCATGTAGCCAAAGCCGAGGCTACCCCAATCGATATCCTTCTTCTCGACAGTCATATGTCGCTCCTTACATACACAGTTGCATACTCGCGAACTCGCACGCAAGGACCGAGGCCGACCGCGTCGCAACGTCGCACGCCCGGAGCGTAGAGCCGGACGGGACACGCGAACGGCATCAAAGCCAATGGCACGTCGATTCGCATGCACGAGATTGTACTCCGCACGCGCGTCGGATAAAACGTTTTTCTTTAACTAACTAAAGTATTTTCATTTGACCGAAACTAAAGAGGCCCGCCACCGTAAACGGTGACGGGCCTCAACGACACGATTTGTGCGCCGGCTCGAGCTATGCGTTCTTTTTGCCCAGCTTAGCCTTAACCAAGCCGACCACGGTCGGGATGATCGACACGGCGACAATGCCGATAATCAGCAGCTCAAAGTGCTCCTGCACAAAGGGAATGCCGCCAAAGAAGTAGCCCAGCAGCGTAAAGACCGTCGACCAGGTAATGCCGCCCAGCACGTTAAAGACAACGAAGTTGCGCCAATGCATGCCGCCCATGCCGGCGATAAAAGGCACAAAGGTGCGGATGAACGGGAAGAAGCGGCCGAGGAAGATGGCCAGATGGCCCCACTTATCCAGGAAATCCTCGGACTTTTTGATGCGCTCGGGCGTCATGGCCTTTACCTTGCCCGAGGCGATGATCTTGCGGCCAAAGAAGTGGCCGATCATAAAGTTGCACTGATCGCCCAGGATGGCTGCGGCCCATGCGGTGGCCAGAAGCGCCACGATGTTAAAGCCGCCGTTGTGGGCAAAGAAGCCCGAGGCAAACAGCAGCGAGTCGCCGGGAAGGAACGGGAAGAACACCACGCCTGTCTCAATGAAGATGATCAGGAACACGCAGCCGTAGGCCATAAGCGGGCCGGCGGCGATCCAGCTGGCGATCGCAGCGCGCGGATCCTTAAGCAGCTCGGCAATGAAATTGATGAAACCCATGAAGTAAAACCTCTCAGTTGTGGGCGCGGATACGTCCAAGTTGACCAGTATACGGTTGCGGCGCGAGCACGGGCCAAACCCCTCAAAAGTCTTACTTCATTACCAGCAAGTTTGCATAACTGACACCTGTCGCGCAAAGCCGCCAAGATTGTTCTTCCTAATCCCTAGCGAATCGCTATACTTTATTGAATCGCATTGCCATGGCGCTAAGGGAGGGCGGCCGGTGAGCTTTATCAATACCATTCGCGAGGACATCAAGACCGTCCAGGCGCAGGACCCCGCCGCACAAAGCGGTCTGGTCATCTTCCTTTCCTATCCTGGCCTGCACGCCAAGTGGAACCACGTGCCCGAGCACTGGCTCTGGGAGCACGGTCATCGCTCGCTCGCCCGTGTGCTCTCGCAAATCACCCGCCACATCACCGGCGTCGAGATTCATCCCGCCGCACAAATCGGCAAGCATTTCTTTATCGACCACGCCATGGGCGTCGTCATCGGCGAAACCACCGTCGTGGGCGACAACTGCGTGCTCTACCAGGGCGTTACGCTCGGCGGCACCGGCAACGAGACCGGCAAGCGCCACCCCACCCTGGGCAACAACGTCACCGTGGGCACGGGCGCCAAGGTGCTCGGCAACATTCGCATCGGCAACAACGTCAAGATCGGCGGCAACTCGGTCGTCGTCAAGGACGTGCCCGACAACTGCACCGTCGTGGGTGTGCCTGGGCGCATCATCAAGCGCAACGGCTGCCGCGTGTTCGAGGAGAGCTTCGACGCCAAGCAGCATCGCGAGTACATGCCCGACGATGCCGCCGAGCAGAGCGCCCTCAACCGTCAGGGCATCACCGAAAACGCCCGTCGCGTCAAGGAACTCGAGCAAGAGGTGGCCGAGCTCAAAGCCCTCGTCGCCAAGCTCGTGGACGAGCGCTAAGGCCGCGGGCAGCCGCCACAGCATGAACGCCAACACAAAAGGCGCGCTGGGGAATCCGCCCCCGGCGCGCCTTCTTTTCGATGTGGCATGCGGGACTGCCCCTTTGTCACCTTATGCGAACTGGCTTAGGTAGAGGTCGGCGTAAGCGCCCTCGGCAGCCAGCAGCTCCTTGTGCGTACCCTGCTCGATGATATTGCCGTGGTCCATGACCAGGATGAGGTCGGCATCGACGATCGTCGACAGACGGTGCGCGATCACAAAGCTCGTGCGCCCGCGCATGAGCGCGTCCATAGCACGGCCGATGGCGAGCTCGGTGCGCGTGTCCACACTCGACGTCGCCTCGTCCAGGATGAGGATCGCCGGGTTGTTGAGCAGCACACGCGCGATGGTCAGCAGCTGACGTTGGCCCTGGCTGATGCTCTCGGCATCGTTAGCCACACGCGTGTCGTAACCCTGCGGCATAGTGCGCACAAAGAAGTCGACCTGAGCGGCACGTGCGGCCGCGACAATCTCCTCGCGCGTCGCCTCGGGACAGCCATAGGCGATGTTCTCGGCAATGGTGCCATCGAACAGCCAGGCGTCCTGCAACACCATGCCAAACTGCTGGCGCAGCTCGCCGCGGTCCATGCGGCTCGTGTCCACACCGTCGAGGGTAATGCGGCCACCGTCGATCTCGTAGAAGCGCATGAGCAGATTGATGAGCGTGGTCTTACCCGCACCCGTGGTTCCCACCACCGCGATCTTTTGGCCCGGCTCGGCGGTAAACGACACGTCGCGCATGAGCGGCTTGTCGGGCGCATAGCCAAAACGCACGTGTTCAAAGGCAATACGGCCCTCCACCTTGCCCGGCAGCTTGGCGGCGGCCGCCGGCAACGGATCGGCTTCCATCTCGGGCTCATCGAGCAGGTCGAACACGCGCTCCGCACTCGCCAGCGCGCTCTGCAGCGAGTTGAAAGTGAATGACAGCTGCGTCATGGGCTCGGATGCCTCGTAGATAAACTGGAAGAACGCCTGGAACACGCCGACGGTCATGTGGCCAGCAACCAGCATGCTGCAGCCCACCAGCGCAATCACGATCTGCGCCAGGCGGCCGATAAAGCGCACCGCGGGGCCGACGGCGTTAATCATGAAGTCGGCCTTGGTGCTCACGCGCGCCAGCTCCTTCGAAGCCTCGTGCACCTCGGCAGAACTCTGGCGCTCACGGTTGAACGCACGAATCACCAGACGGCCCGAGTAGCCTTCCTCGACCGCGCTCGTAATCTTGGACACCCACTCCTGGCGCTCGCCCGTCACATCGTGCGTGCGGCGCGAAACGACCTTCGTCACCAGCAGCGAAAGCGCCGTAAAGAACAAAAAGACAAGCGTGAGCGGCACGCTAAACACGAACATCACGCTCACGGCGCCCACCACGGTACCGATCGACACCAGAAGCTGCAGCAAGCCGCGCTGCATGCTCTCAGACATCTTGTCTAAGTCGTTGGTCGCACGGCTAACGACCTCGCCGGGACGATGCGCATCAAAGAAGGCAAGCGGCAGACGGTTGAGCTTTTGAGCGATGCGGTTACGCAGGTGCAGGTTAAGGCGTTCGGCCACGCTCGACATCAAAAAGCTCTGGAGCGCGTAGAACGAGGCAGCGGCCGTCCAGATCATAAAGTAGATGAAGATGGTCCTGCCGCAGTTCTCCCAGGTGATGTTGAAGGTGGTGTCGTTGGCAAACGCCACCTGAATGTGGCCCCACAGCTCATCGATCACGCGGGCGCTATATGCCGGCGCAGCGGTGTTAAAGATGGCATAGAACACGATGCTCGCGAACACGATATAGAAGCGCCAATGGTCACCGGCAGCCTCGCTCCACAGGCGGCGCACCGTCGCCCAGGTGTCGCGGGGTTTCTCGTCCTCGTCCTCGTCGTCCACATCGCGCATGCGCTCTGCCTCAGCGCGGGCGCGCTCGTCCTCGGCGCGTTCGTTTTCCTCGTAGAGCGCTTGGCGGCGAGCCTCGCGCTCGGCTGCAGCCTTGGCGGCCTCGTCCAGCTCGGGTGCTACGGCAGCCGTTTCCTCAACCAGTCCCGCGGCAACGGCGTCATCAACGCTGGCCTGCTTCCTGAGCTCCTCGGTCATGCTACTCACCTCCCTTCATCTGCGATTCCGCGATGGCGCGGTACACCTCGCAGGTTTCCATAAGCTCGCCATGCGTGCCCAAGCCCACAACCTCGCCGTCCTTGAGCACGACGATCTGGTCGGCGTGCAAGATCGTCGAGATGCGCTGGGCGATGATGAGCACCGCGGCATCGCGCGTCTCGTCCTGCAGCGCATGGCGCAGTGCCGCATCGGTCTTAAAGTCCAGGGCCGAAAAACTGTCATCGAAGATATACAGATCGGCATGCTTCATGAGCGCACGGGCGATTGCCAAACGCTGGCGCTGACCGCCCGAAAAGTTCGTGCCGCCCTGGGATACCGGCGTATCGAGCCCCTGCGGCTGATCGAGCACAAAGGTGCTCTGGGCAACCTGGAGCGCATGAAGCATGTCGGCCTCAGTTGCGTCTTCATTGCCAAAGCGCAGATTGCTTGCCACGGTGCCCGAGAACAGCCATGCCTTTTGCGGCACATAGGCAATGCGCCCGCGTATCTCGCCTTGCGAAAGCTCGCGCAGGTCGACGCCGTCTAGGCGAATGGCGCCCTTGGTGGCATCGTGGAAGCGCAGCAGGAGCTTGGCCACCGTCGATTTGCCCGAGCCCGTCGAGCCGACGATCGCGGTCGGCTGACCGCGGCGACAGGTAAAGCTCAGATTGCACAGCGTGTCCTCGTCGGCGTCGTCAAAACGAAACGACATATGATCGAACACGGCGACCGCGTCGGCTCCGTCTGCGGACTCAGGCGCCCCGTCGCCCAGCGTAGCCTTGCCGTCCACGATGCTCGGCTCGATTTCGAGCACCTGCTGCGCACGGTTGAGGCACGCCGCGGCGCGCGGAAGCGTCAGAATCACCATCTGCGCCATCATCACAAAGAAAAGAATCAGGATCGCGTATTCCAACACGGCCGAAATGCTGCCGATTTGCATGGCGTGGACGCCCACGCGGTTGCCGCCCACCCACAGCACCGCCACCTCGGCGATGTTCATCAAAAAGAAGCTGGAGCTGTCGAGGCCCACAAACAGGTGGTTGACCTTGATGGCGTTGGCCGCGTAATCGCTAAACACCTCGTCCAGGCGCTGCTCCTCGTGGCGCTCCTTGTTAAATGCGCGGATGACGCGCACGCCCACGATGTTCTCGCGCAGCACCACGTTCATGCGGTCGATAAAGCTCTGCAGGCGCATAAAAATCGGCGCGGCGTTAGCCACCGTAAAGACCGCCGCCACCAGCACGATCGCAACCACCACGCCCAGCAGCGTGCCCATGGCGGGATCGATGAACCAAGCAAAAATGATGCCTGCCACGGCCAAGAATGGCACCGGCAACACCAGCTGAATCGTCTGAAGGACAGCTTGCTGAATCACGTTGATGTCGTTGAGCGAGCGTGTGATCATCGAACCCGTGCCAAAGCGCTCAAAGTCGCTGGCGGACAGCTCGAGCGACTTGTCGTACACGGCATTGCGGATATCGCAGGCCACGTTGGCGGCCAGGCGCGCCGAAAGATAGCAGCCCAGCACCGTGCCGCCGCTGGCCATGCCGGTCGCGATAAGCATGTACAGGCCGTTACGTAAAATATAGTCGACATCGCCCGTGGTAATACCGGTGTTGACCATGTTCGCCAGCATCGTGGGAACCAACAGCGTACCGACGTTATCTATCAGCACCGCAAACAGCGTCACCGCAATCAGACCGCGGTACGGCCTCATAAACCTCATTAAGAGTCGCATGTGTCCCCCTCGCCCTTATCGTCAGCCTCGTTCTCGGCGGCCACTTGCCGTTTAAATGCCTCGCACTCTTCGTTCAGAACATGGGAGAATTTACCGACCAGGCGCATGATCTCGCGCTGTTCCCACGGCTCGAGCGCTTCGAATGCCTGTTGCTCGGCTTTTTGCGCCGGTAACGCGTAGCGCTTGGCAAACCGCACGCCTTCTTCGGTCAATCGCACAACCTTGTTCTTACGACTGCCCTCGGCAAACTCCAACGTCGCAAGCCCTCGCGCCCTAAGCGTCTTGATCGCCGAATTGATGGTCTGTTTGCTGTAGAACCATTCACTCGTCAGCCGACTCACGGCAACGCTTCCGCCCGCTGCACTCGCGTCGACGAGCATCCAGTAGGCGCAGTCCGAAAGACCGCAGGTACGCGCGAACTCCGAATAGATACGGTCAAGCCCGTTAAGCATCCGGTCGAAATCGACCAGGCTAACTGCACTATTCATCTCTCCCACCATTCGATAGTCCGAGTTTTGACCAATTTATATCTCTACATTAGTCCGAGTTTTGACTATCGTCAATACGCTCGTTGTTTATGGTCGGCTCTACATAAGCATATCGACAAAAAAGACCGCCGGCGCGGGGGCGGCGCCGGCGGTCACGCGAGAATAGCGATGTATTTGCCCGTTAGGCAGCGACGGCCTCGTAGACCGTTGCGCCCGCAAAGCTGTCGTGCAGGCTCTTGCCGCAGATCCAAGGTAGCTCGACGACCTCGCAGACCGTGTTGACCAGCTCGGAGCAATCAGTAAAGTGGCCCTTATCGTTGAGGGTCTCGCAATCCTGAACACGCCAATAGCCATCGGTGTGCGTGATGTAGTACTCGTGATCGTTGATCGACACGAAAGCGCGCGTCTTGGAACGCAGCAGCTTCAGAAATCCTTCGAAGTCAGTCTCGACGACATCTCCAGCCTGGAACATGATAGTTACCTCCTGGCCCAGCGCCACCACAGCGCATTGATTAACGTTGGTACCCCTTTAGTAAAACCTTTATCAATTGATATGCGCCCCTGTTTTAGGCAAGTGGTAAAAAACCGCAGGGTAGACGGGATAAAACGTTTAACCATCTCATCAGTTTCTCACATTCTTGCCGCAGTTTTATGCAAGCCGACTTTTCCGATTGGTGGCTATTGCTGTTTGGGCCCTCTGCGCGATTACGGCTACGGCACGACGGGTAAGAACGGAGCATCTGCAACGTCATCGCTAGGAGAACCCATGGAGACCATCGAAGCGCTCATCCATCGCCGTAGCTGCCGCAACTACAGCGATCGCCCCGTCGAGGCAGAAAAGCTCGCACGCATTATCGAGGCAGGCCAGTACGCGCCGAGCGGCATGGGGCGTCAGCCGGTCACGTTCGTCGCCGTCACCGACCCCGCGACCGTCGAGCGTCTCTCGCAACTCAATGCGCAAGTCATGGGCAGCAACGGCGATCCCTTCTACGGTGCCAAAACCGTTGTGGTGGTACTGGTCGACCGCAGCGTGCCCACGCATCTGGAAGACGGTTCGCTTGCCATGGGCAACCTGCTCAATGCTGCCTATGCGCTGGGTGTTGATTCGTGCTGGATTCATCGCGCCCACGAGGTTTTCGATTCGCCCGAGGGCCTGGAGCTGCTGGCCAGCTGGGGCCTGCCCGCCGACGGAAGCCTGCGCGGTGTTGGCAACTGCATTCTGGGCTACGCCGAGGACGCACTCCCCAAGGCCAAGCCTCGCCGCGACAACGTGGTGTATGTTCCGCCGTTCTAACGAACGGCGGACCCGTTGACGCTGCGCGAGCCGCATTAACGCCAATCTGACGTTCAATTTCGAGGGCGCGACCAAAAGGTCAGCGCCCTCTCATTTCACGTCACCTTGGCGCAAATGCGGCCCGCTCGCTGTTGGTGCCTGACATCGAGTGAGCCACTGTCTTGGGCAGCTAAAAGGCCCCGTCCCATATTTGCTGCCCCACTCGCAACTTATCTTGCCGATGGAGTTGTCGTCGTTTCGTTCGTGTGAGTCGTTTTGGCGCCGTCGCCTTGTTCGTCCTCGTCCTTTTGAGCATCGGCAATGGTGGCAGCAGCTGCGACCATACCGCGCTGGGGCGCCACACCCGTCTGGTCTTGTGCGCCTTCAACAAGCTCCGTGCCAGCATGCGCAAGTTCAGGCGATTTGAAAATCGCGCCCAGACTCGCGCCGTCGCCGGCATATCCGAGCGCCGCGAGCGCGATGACGATTATCGCGGCAACGACCACGATCGGCACGTAACGATGCCAGCCTGCAGGATTGAGGCCGCTACGGCGGGCAGCACCGCGGCTGATGTAGCCAAGCGTTCCATCGTGCTTGAGCTTTGAGCCCACCACGCGCCTTCGTCCCCACAACGAGGACTCGGCCTGCATGGCCAAGCGAGCGCTTGCCGAAGGATAGCCATATTTTGTGCGCTTGAACGAGCCGTCGAACCCCGAGGCGCTTTTGCCCCACGTCCGCGAAGTCGTACGCCGGCCGACCGGCGCCGCACTTCGCTTTGTTCGGTTCGTTTTTGAAGTCTCCGCCATACTCCCCCGCACGCCGTAACACAATCGAAACAATGCTTCTTTGGACTGTATCACACGCGCCGCACGCGGTCACGGCGCCTCGCTCAGCGGTCGTTGTCCTTCAGCAGGCGCCATAAAGTCGTGCGGCTTATACCGAGCACCTCTGCCGCACGTGTCCTGTTGCCGTGAAGGTGCTGCAGGACCAACCGTGCGACATCGCGCTCGGTATCGGCCAGGGGACGCAAGATGTACAAATCGCTTTCGAGCGCCGGGGCGCCAAAGGTCGCGGTCTTGATAACGTCCTCCTGGGCAAGCACCTCTTTCGCCACGGCACGCTCCACCGTACCCGCCCCCACTAATATATAGAGTCGTTCAGAGACTTCACGCAGCTGCAGGTAATTGCGGGGCCAACGGTACGCATCGAGCGTCTCTGCCGCGGCGGCGGACAACATGGGGGCACCCGTCTTAAACATATCTGCCAGATACCCCAGATAGCGCGCAACCTTTTCCGACGCGCCGCCCTGCTCGGCAATCGCCGGCGCCACACTCACTGCACAGGCCAGACGCTCGGTTACAAAAGCAGCCTGATCGCTTTCGCCGCCGCCCGGCATATCGTTTGCCGTCAACACCACATGGCAACGAGTTGCGAGCACCGTGTCGATCATTGCGGACACGAGCTCGCGCAGACGTTGGGGGCCAACAGCATGCCAGCCGCCCATGCAAAGTGTCAGCCCCGTTTGGAATAGCGGCGATTCGGAACTTTTGAGCAGATGGCGCCAGCCGCGATCCGTAAGCTCATCGAGCGCAACGGACACAAAGGGCTGATCGGCATAGGGTCCATCCAGGTACAGGCGTTTTGCAATCTGATCCTGCCCCGCGCCCAGCTCGCCCTCGAGCATAAGGGGCACCCCACGCGCATAGCTCCCACGTACGGGGGCAGCGACCGCCGCCGCATCTTCGACGATGCCGTACGTGCTCGACGCGTAGCGAGCCTCGACTTCGTCGGCATTGAGCCACTCGATGCCCGCATGCGTCACAGCGGCGCGCACCTCATGCGCCACGACCACCCAAAGCGCTCCGCGCTCCTTGGCCGTCGGGCGCACCGTCAAGCTCAACCGCACGCCCTCGTGGCCCATCACCAGGCGCGCCCCATCGCCCACGCGAGCGAGACGCTCGGAAACAAAAGCGGCGATATCCTGCTCGAGTGCCGCGTCACTCATAGTCGAGATCACAACGCCACCGCGCTCGTCGACTGCCAGCGCCGATACTCCGGCTGCGGACAATGCCTCAATCAGAATCTGCAGCTTGGCATCGCTATCCATGATTTGCCCCTGTCCGCGGCGACATGCAACCGCCGACGGTCGCACGACCGAATGTTTCAAAATTGAACGATATTACTCACCAAACACTATAGGGCAAAAGTCGCCGTCCTGCGAGTATATGAATTGCCCCGCATCGCCATCCTGGCGGGGCGATAAGAGCTCTTCGGGACCTATCAACCTGCGGACAAGCCATACCCGCAAGAGCTCCTATCGCTCCACCGCAGGTATGCGCTCGCCAGCACGCAACACGCAAATCAGCTACTTCTCTACCAGATTCCCAGCACGTGCTGCATTCCCAAACTCATGCATGCAATGCCAATCCAGCAGCAAAAGCCCAACGCGATGGGTTTGCCGCCCTTTTTGACCAGCTCGACGATATCGGTATTAAAGCCAATAGCCGCCATGGCCATCACGATAAAGAACTTCGACAGCTCCTTGATGGGCGCCGTAATGGACGCAGGAAGCTGAAGCACCGTGGTGATCACGCTCGCCAGCACAAAGAACAACACAAACATGGGAAACGCACGTTTAAGCGAGAACGTGCTTTTGGCGTCGCCGCCGGCCTTGCGCGCCAGATGCATCTGCCAGCATGCGAGAGCCAATGTAATGGGAATAATGGCCAGCGTCCTGGTGAGCTTAACCACTGTGGCGCTTTCGAGCACATTGGCGCCGGGATGCATGCTATCCCAGGCGCTCGCCGCAGCCGTTACCGACGAGGTGTCGTTGATGGCGGTGCCGGCAAACAGGCCAAAGCCCTCGTTGGTCAGCCCGAGCATGCCGCCGAGCGTCGGAAACACGAGCGCCGCGATAACGTTAAACAGGAAGATGACCGAAATGGCTTGGGCAATCTCGCGATCGTCGGCATCGATGACGGGCGCGGTCGCAGCGATGGCCGAACCGCCGCAAATCGACGAGCCCACACCCACAAGCGTCGCAATCTTGCCCGGCACGTTCATAACGCGGCAGAGCACGACGGCGATGACAAGCGAGGTCGAGATCGTCGCCACGATAATCGGCAGCGACTGGGCGCCCTTGGACAGAATCTGGGAGAGGTTCATGCCAAAGCCAAGCAGGATAACCGCGTACTGCAAGACTTTTTTAGACGTATAGGTGACACCGGCGGCGAGCTGTTCGCGACGATTCTTGGGAAAGACGAGCGCCAGGACCATGCCAAAGAGAATGGCAAATACCGGACCGCCGACCACCTCAATTTGTTTGCCGAGCAACGTCGCGGGAATGGCGATGATCAGGCAGAACAAGACGCCTTTCCAGCGCTCGCGTACGATATTCGCCAGTTGCATATGAGATTCCTTCTTTCTATTTCACGTTTGCGACGGCTTATGATACGGCAATGTTGAGCACAGCCCTGCGCAAATACAGACTAAGATGCCGCAATAGTTCTCGGGCAACAGCCGAATTACCCACCGCGGAGAGCTGGTTCGCGGCATAATAAACAACTGACATATGAGTTTGATAGAACAGTTGCGAGGCGCTATGGAAGAATCGATGCACGTCGGCGAGCAGGAAACGAGCCTACAGGACCAGTCCTACCACACCATTCGACGCAAAATCGTCTACCTGGACTACAAGCCGGGCGAAAAGCTAGGCGTCAAGCAGCTTTGCGACGACCTGGATATGGGGCGCACCCCTGTGCGCGAGGCACTGGTGCGTCTGGCGCAAGAGAGCCTGGTGCGCACCGTGCCCCAAAGCGGCACCTATGTCTCGCCCATCAACCTCACCTTTGCCGAGAGCGCCTGCTACATTCGCGAACACCTGGAAAAACAGGTGATTGTGGAGTGCTGCGCCCGTGCCACCTCGGCAGGCATCGAGCAGCTCGACCGAGCCATCGCGCTGCAGGAAAAGGCCATGGCCGAAGAGGATCGCATCGGATTCTTTTTAAGCGACAACCTCATGCACCGCATGATCTTTAGCATCGCGTGCCGCAGCACCGTGTGGTCGTGGCTCGAGGCGACCAATGCCGACCTGGAGCGCTTCCGCTGGCTGCGCGCCGCCACGCAGAGGCTCGACAATCAGGAGATTGTTAACGAGCACAAGCAAATCCGCCGCGCCATCGCCGGCCGCGACCCCATCGAGGCGAGCTTTTTGGTCAGCAAGCACCTGCATATGATGTTCCGCAACCAGACCGAGGTCCTGGACCAATATCCCAAGTATTTCGAGACCAGCAAGCTCCGCTAACCTGCCAAAAAGGGACAGGTTTATTTCGGCAGGTTTTATCTGGGCAAATGCAACAAGGCCCGACTCCGCCACAACGGAGCCGGGCCTTGTTGTTGGCGCGTTTCGACAACAGAGCACTCGATGTCAGTCGTCAACAGTGAGCGAGCCGCATTTGCGCCAAGGTGACGTGAAATGAGAGGGCGCTGACCTTCTGGTCGCGCCCTCGAAATTGAACGTCAGATTGGCGTGAATGCGGCTCGCGCAGCGTCGACCGGTCCGCCGTTCGGCAGAACGGCGGAACAACAATTACTCGACAGTAACGCTTTTCGCCAGGTTACGAGGCTGGTCAACGTCGCAACCGCGCAGGATGGCCACCTCGCGGGCGAGCAGCTGCAGCGGAACGCTCGCCGTGATGGGGCTGAACACGTCACGGACGGACGGCACGCGAATGATGCAGTCGGCAATCTTGTTGATTTCCTCGTCGCCCTCGGTAGCAACGACGATGACCTTGGCGCCGCGAGCCTTGCACTCCATGAGGTTCGACACCGTCTTATCGTATGTTGCGCTCTTGGTTGCCACCGCGATGACAGGGAAACCCGGATCGATCAGCGCGATGGGGCCGTGCTTCATCTCGCCGGCGGCATATGCCTCGGCATGCAGGTAGCTGACCTCCTTGAGCTTAAGCGCGCCCTCATAAGAAATGGCGGCGCCCATGCCGCGACCCACAAACAGCGCGGACTGCGCGTCCTTGCACACAAGCGCGGCCTCGTGCACGGCCTCGGTCTGCGTATCCAGGATCCACTGGATCTGCTCGGCCGTATCGGAAAGCTCGCGGAACAGCATGCGCGTCTGCTTGGTGGTCAAGCGGTACTTGACCTGCGCCAGCAGCAAGGCCAAAAGCGTGAGGCTCACGACCTGACCGATGAAGCTCTTAGTCGAGGCGACCGCAATCTCCTTGTTGGCCTTGGTGTAGATGACGCCGTCGCTTTCGCGCGCCACCGGGCTGCCCACCACGTTGGTGATGCCAAAGACCTTGGCGCCCTTGATGCGCGCATCGCGAATGGCGGCAAGGGTGTCGGCCGTCTCGCCCGATTGGGACACGGCCACGACGAGCGTCGTCGGCGTGATGATGGGGTTGCGGTAGCGGAACTCGCTAGCCGCCTCAACCTCGGTAGGAATACGAGCCCAGCCCTCAATAAGGTTCTTGGCGATGAGTCCGGCGTGGTAGCTGGTGCCGCAGGCAATCACATATACGCGGTCGATATCGTTGAGTTCCTCGAGCGAAAGGCCCAACTCGTCGATATCGAGCTCACCGGCAGGGGTCATGCGGCCCACCAGCGTGTCGCGCACCACGCGCGGCTGCTCGTGAATCTCCTTGAGCATAAAGTCGGGATAACCGCCCTTTTCGGCCATGTCCAGGTCCCAGTCGATATGGGTGATCTTGGGCTCAATCACATTGCCGGCCTCGTCGGTATACTCGACGCCTGCGGGCGTGAGCTTGGCAAACTGACCATCTTCGAGCACCACGACATCGCGGGTGGCATCGATAAGCGCGATCACATCGGAGGCAACGTAGGAGCCGGTCTCGCCCACGCCGACCACAATCGGGGAGTCCTTGCGGGCAACGGCGATCACGCCAGGTTCGTCGGCGCACACGGCGGCCAGGCCATAGGCGCCCACCACGTGGGTGCAGGCCTCGCGCACGGAAGCCATCAGGTCGCGCGTCTCGGCATAGGCCTCTTCGATCAAGTGCGCGAAAACTTCGGTATCGGTCTCGCTCTTAAAGTGATGGCCGCGGCCCTCCAGCTCTTCGCGCAGCTCGGCGAAGTTCTCGATGATGCCGTTGTGGACGATGGCGATGCGACCATCGCAGCTGGTGTGGGGATGGGCGTTGACAACGGAAGGCTTGCCGTGAGTGGCCCAGCGGGTATGGCCGATACCGCAGGTAGCGTCGCTGTCGATATTGGAAAGCTCGCTCTCCAGGCCCGCAACCTTACCCACGCGGCGGATGACGTCGAGGTGAGCCGCGGCGCCCTCGCCCACCTCGAGCGCGACGCCCGAGGAGTCATAACCGCGATATTCCATACGCTTAAGGCCCGTGACCAGAATGTTCTTTGCAATATCAGAGCCGGTGTAGCCGACAATTCCGCACATAGGATAAATCCCTTCGCTCGCGTGACTGCAAAACGCCCACGCACGACGGGCGCTGAGACGTATAACGTCCGAGTATTGTACTCACACAAACGCAAGCTGATATACCAGAAGTGGTATCTTAAACTGGATACCACTCGATGCACACACCCTACCACCACAACGGTAACAGGCACCTTTGCTGTGGTTGGCACTCCCCTAGGGACGCAGGCGGCGTTCGAGCCGATTGCCCAGGGCCGTGAGTGCCATAACAATGACGTAGTAGACCACGGCCACCACTAAAAACGGTTCAAAGGCTCGATAGGTGAGCGCCTGCACGCTCTGGGCGGCGCGCATCATATCCATCAGGCCGATGGTTGCCACCAGCGAGGAGCTCTTGAGGACCGTGATCACTTCGTTGACCAGAGCAGGGGCAATCGAGCGCATCGCCTGCGGAACGATGATCTTGCGCATCATGGGAACATAGCGAAGCCCGATGGCCCGAGCGGCATCGTACTGCCCCCGGTCAACGCCCTCGATACCACCGCGCACCGTCTCGGACACCGTCGCTGAGCCGTTGAGCCCCAGCGTAATGGCACCGGCGGCAAACATCGAAATTTTGAAGCCCGTGAGCTGCGGCGTCGCAAAGTACGCCAAAAAAAGCAACACGATGAGCGGCACGCCGCGAAAGATAGAGGTGTAGCAGTTGAGCACCGCACGCAATGGGCGACAGGGCAAAACCTTGAGCACGGCAATGAGAAAGCCCAGGACGAGTGCTAGGGCCAGCGCGGCGGCCGTCACCTGACAGGTCACGACCAGGCCGCTCATAAACATCGGTATATATGGTTCTAGCAGTTCAAACTTCATCAGCATGCCCTTGGCGCGCGCCTCACCGGCTCGCTATTTTCCGGCAACCGTCGACGTACCGGAAGCGGAATAGTCGCCGTTCCACATGAAGTCGGCGCCCACATACTGCTTGATGCAGTCATCGATGGTGCCGTCCTCGAGCATCTCGCCGATGCATTCGTCAAGCGCCGCGACAAATCCGGCACCCTTCTTGGCCATCAGGCGGTACACGCCCACGTGATCGCTCGTCTCGGAGCGATCGAGCAGGCCCAGCACCAGGCCCTCATTCGCATCGCGCATGGACTGGCCCTCGGCGCCGTCACACAGGTAGGCATCGATGCGCCCGGCGAGCACCTCTTGCAGGCACTGGTCGCCACCGTCGTACGTGTGAATATCAGCATCGGGCATGACCTTGGCGATGAACTTGTTCTGCACGGTACCGGTGGTGCAGGCGATAGACTTGCCGACGAGGTCCTCAACGCGCTTGACGGGATCGCCGCCGAGCGTGAGAACGCCCACAAGCGGCTGATAGTAGCCGCGCGTGAAGTCGTAGGTCTGCTCGCGCTCTTCGTTGGAGCTCATCGCCATGGTAAAGGCCTTGTCATCGCTCTGCACCGATGCAAGCGTGGCGGCAAAGTCCTGCGGCTCAAAGTCGTAAGAAAAGCCCAGGCGCGAGACCATCTCGTCGGCAATGGCGATATCCAGGCCGACAACCTTCTGCTTGCCGTCCGACTGCGTCTCCAGATAGCGATAGGGCGCAAAGGCATCGTCGCCCACAAAGGTGAGCTTGGCGCCCTTGATATCGTCGCCCGCAACCGCGGCAGAACCGGCGGCAGAGCCCTTGTCAGCGCCACTGCCAGCGCAACCGCTCGCCGCAACCATTGCAGCACCGGCGATCAAACCCAGGAAATCACGACGAGAAACAGCGCGAGTCATACCAAAGCCTTTCAATCTACGATCAAAACGGCTTCTATTGTAGACACTCCACTGTTTAACGCGCAGCCCAGCCGCGCCAAAACCACCACAAAGGGGAACAGGCACCTTTGTGTGGTCTGGACTCCGGTGTTTGCCCAGATAAAACCTGCCAAAATAAACCTGCCCCTAATTGGTGGGTTTTGACACCCTGGGAACGGGCGATGCTACAATCTGACTCGTACTTGAAACGCATCAAAGGGGCCGCTATGGCAAAGGTAAAAATCAGCGACGTCGCGCGCGAGGCAGGAGTCTCGCTGGGCACGGTATCCAACGCGCTCAACCACCCCGAAAAGCTGCGCCCCGAGACCCTCAAGCTCATCAACGAGACCATCAATCGCCTTGGCTACCTGCCCAACCAAAGCGCTCGTCAGCTCGCGGGCGGCGCCACCAAGTCCTTTGGCCTGGTCCTCCCCCGTCTCGACCATGGCTTCTCGCTCCAAATTGCCAGCGGCGCCCATAACGAGGCCCGCAAGCACGGCTATGACCTGCTCATCGCCAACGCCGATAACGACGACATCCTCGAGGACCACTACCTGCGCTATTTTATGGGCACGCAGATGTCCGGCGTCATGGTCCAGCCCATGGCGTCCCCCGACTGGCACCCCGCCATGACCAAGATGCCCGTGCCGATCGTCCATCTGGACATCCACTGTTCCGAGCCAGGTTACTACGTGGCCGCCGACAACGAGGCACAGGGACGCATTATCGCCGAGCTTGCCATCGCCCGCGGCGCACACCATATCACCGTTGTGGGCAGAGCGGCATTTATGCAGCTCACCCTGCGCGTGCTTGGCATTCACAAGGCCCTCGCCCTGCATCCCGATATCAAAATTGAGGTCATTGACGCCGGAGAATGGAATACCGCTGCCGATGGTTACAGCATCGGCGCTCAGATTGCCGAGCGCTCTACCGGCGAGCGTCCCGATTTTGTCATCGGCCTTACCGATGTATTGGCCTCGGGCGTTATCTCGGCGTTGACCGACAAAGGCATCTCCGTCCCCGAGCAGCTTCGTGTGGCCGGCTGCGACGGCAACCCGCTTGCATGGAGCGGGTCGGTCCCCCTCACCACGGTGGCACCCCCGGGCTACGAGATTGGCCGCAAGGGTGTCCAGCTGCTCATGGAGCAAATCGAGAACAAGGCGCCGGCAAAAACCAAGCACATCCGCATTGGTTCCGCAGCGCGAACCGTTACTGCGGTCACAGCCGCCGAGGACATCAACCGTCAGGAACTCGTGCGGCCGTTCCTCTTGGAGCGCGCCAGTACCCAGGCGAGCAGCCAAGCCGAAGCCACCGCCATCAACCTCGGCGCGTATCTATAGCACGTCAGCCAGTATGCCAAAACGCCACTTAAGCAAAAGAGGGCCGACTATTGCCGAACCTCTTTTGCTTAAGCGCAAAGTCAACCGATTGTTCGTTTCAGCTCCGCAATTGTCTAGCGCACGGCCTTGACCGCCGCCGTAAGGTCGAACAACGTATCGAGCACGGCCTCGCAGCCATCCACCACGTCCTGCGGCAGCGGCACGATATCGGGGACGGCAAAGACGTGGCAGCCGGCCGTAATACCCGAGACGCAGCCGTTGCGCGAATCCTCGACCACGGCACATTCCTCGGGAGCAAAGCCCGCACGCTCACAGGCGAGCAGATACATCTCGGGGTCGGGCTTGCCGTGCACGACGTCCTCGCCGCAGGTCACCGTCTCAAACTTGTCAAAAAGACCGACCATCTTAAGGTTGCGCTCGGCCGTAGCGAGGCGCGACGACGTCGCAAGGCCCACGTGATAGCCCGCAGCCAGCAGCTCGTCTAGGCACTCGGCGGCACCGGCCTTAAGCTCCAGTTCGGTCTTGACCATCTCGTCGCGAATCTTCTTGTGGCGGACATAGACCGCCTCGGTGGTTTCGTGGCTGCCGTAATGCTTATCAAGGATGTCCATGACATCGGGCAGCGTGCGACCGATAAACTGATGGATCAGCGCTTCATCAATCGCGACCCCCAGCTCGGCAGCGCCCGCCTTCCATGCCTTGATGCCCAAACGCTCGGTATCGACCAGCGTTCCGTCCATGTCAAAAATAACAGCCTTGATCATATCGATCCCCTCACCGGATTGCATTACTGCCACTCTAGCGCACTTTACAAACTTGTATATAACGTATATAGCATATTGCACTTTCGTTACATAAGCGGAAGTCTTATGACAGGCAGCCCGGTAGGATTATAGTTTTCGACCGAGTACTCAATGGTAAGGATCGTTTCATGCTTTCAGACACTACTGCACCTGCAGAGGAGCTTCAGGACAAACTCACGACGCTCGAGCAGCTGCTTTTGGCATACGGGCGCGTGGCTATCGGGTTTTCCGGCGGCGTTGACAGCAGCTTTTTGGCCGCCGTATGCGCCCGCGTCATGCCTACCAATACCCTCCTCGTCCATCTCACCACGCCGCTCATCGGCACGCCCGAGCAGGCTTCGTTTGAGCAGTCCGTTGATGGGCAGGCCAATGAGGGGCCGCATTTTAAGCTCCCCGTGCTCAATCTTTCGGTGGATCAGCTGCAGCTCCCCCAAGTAGGCTGCAACGATGCTAATCGCTGCTACCACTGCAAGCACGCCGGCTTTACCGCCATCGTCAACCACGCCAAGTCGCTCGGCTTTCCCACCGTCATCGATGGCAGCAATGCAAGCGATCGCGGTGACTACCGCCCCGGCATGCGTGCGGCAGAAGAGCTCGGCGTACGCTCACCCCTTATGGAGGTCGGCTTTACCAAGGACGAAGAGCGCGAGCTGCTGCGCGCATGGGGCTATCCCGTTTGGAACCTGCCGGCGGGAGCATGTCTTGCCACCCGCGTCCCCACGGGCGAGGAGCTTACGCGCGAGAAGGTCGATTTAATCCGCGCCTGCGAGGATTACCTGCACGATCTTGATCTGGCACAGGTACGCGCGCGCTTAATCGGCGGCTGCATGCATATCGAGGCCGCACCCGCAGATGTCGCCAAGATTGCTGCCCTCGGTGGCAACGCCGTCGATGCCGAGGGCAAAACCCCGCTGCCCGCCGCCATCGAGTCCGCGCTGCGCGAGCTGGGCTGCGACCATATCTCCCCCGAGGTCACCCCCTACATTCACGGCAACATGAACCAGTAACCTGCCAAAAAGGGACAGATTTATTTTGGCAGGTTTTATCTGGGGAAACGCCAGACAGCCCCATATACACAACCGCCGCAGCTCCATATGAGGCAAATGAATCAGCAGCGTCTATTCCAAATCTTGAGTATTTGTTCGGCGGGACGGCCTCTGCCGGCTCCTGCTAGACTGGTAGATTCCCAACCGTCCATCCAGGAGCCTCAATGTCGCGCAAGTCCGCTTACAAGCAAGTGCTTTCCATCGGCACCGCCGTGGTGCTGGGGTTTGCGCTGTTCACAGGGTCGCTCGACGGAGCGCCCAAGCTGTTGTCGCCGCAAAGCGATGAGCAGGCAGCGGCTCTGGCCGAAAAACAAAGCGAGAGTCCCAGCCGCACCGACGACGAGGCAGACCTGGTCGCTCGACTCGAATCGGGAACAGCGAGCTCCTCGGTCTCTCAAAATAGCCAAGACTCTGGCGATGACTCAGATTCCGCCGCGAGCGACACCGATGACGACGCCTCCGCGGACAGTGCCGCCACCCCTATCGACGAGGTCGAAAACCCCGATCTCGACCGCGCCCGCGGCGTATACCTCAGCAGTATTCCCGACTACGCGGGTAACCCCTATGTTGCCCTGCGCGCCGATAGCACGCACCCGCTCGGCACACCATCATTCACGCTCGATGAATACGAGCGCGCCACAGAAGAGGGCTGCTTTAAGAAGTTCTCCAAGCTCGACAGCTTGGGCCGCACCCGTAAAGCGCTCGCCTGCGTGGGCCCCGAATCGCTCGGTCAAGGCGAGCGCGGCGATATCTCGCGCATCCACCCCGCCGGCTGGCACCAGCAGCGCTACGACTTTATTCCGGGCCAGAGCCTCTATAACCGCTGCCACCTTATCGCCTGGTCGCTCTGCGGCGAAACCGCCAACCGCAAAAATCTCCTCACCGGCACGCGCCATCTCAACGAGACGGGCATGCTGCCGTTTGAAGAGCAGATCCTCGGCTACATCCGCGACACGGGCAACCACGTGCTCTATCGCGTCACGCCCATGTATAACGAGGAGGAGCTTGTCTGCCGTGGCGTGCGCCTTGAGGCGCAATCGGTCGAGGACCACGGCAAGACCCTCTGCTTCCACGTATATTGCTACAACCTGCAGCCGCATGTGCAGATCGACTACGCCACCGGCCGCAATCAGGCCTCGGGAGACTAGGGCCGACCGCGCCTCCCGTAACCAAAAAAATGATCCGTTTTCCTCCGTCCCCAAGGGATCAAATAAGGCCGCCCCGGTTACCCAGGGCGGCCTTTTCGTCAGCACCTACATTGCAGGCAACGCCACACGCTACTTGGCGCGACCCTCCTCATAGCGCTCGACCAGCTTGGCCTGAACGTCATAAGGCACCTGCTCGTAGCCGGCGGGCTTCATGGTAAAGTCGCCCGTGCCGCGCGTGATGGAGCGCAGACGCGTCGAATAATCCGTCAGCTCGGCCAGCGGCGCCTGGGCAATAACAACGGTGTCGCCGCGTTCATCGGTCTCCATGCCCGTCACGCGACCGCGCGAGGCCGAGATATCGCCCATCACGGCGCCGGCGTAGCTCTCGGGGATGGTCACCGTGATTTCCTCGATGGGCTCCAGCACCACCGGGTCGGCATCGGCGCATGCCTTGCGCAGGCCGATGCGAGCCGCCGCGCGGAACGCCATCTCGTTGGAGTCGACGCTGTGATACGAGCCGTCGTACACAGCCACGCGGATGCCAGTAAGCGGGTAGCCGGCAATAATGCCGTCCTTCATGGTCTCCTGAACGCCCTTGTCCACGGCGGGAATGAGCGAACGCGGAATGCGACCGCCCACGACCTCGTCTACAAACTCATAGCCATCGCTCGTGCCGTCGGGCCCAATGAGTGGCTCAACGCGCAGCCAGCAGTCGCCATACTGACCGGCACCGCCAGTCTGCTTCTTGTGGCGACCCTGGGCACTTGCCGTGCGGCGAATGGTCTCGCGATACGGAATACGGATCGGCACGCTCTTGGCCACGACCTTGGTGCGATCCTCAAGGCGATTGAGCAGGACCGAAACCTGCGCCTCACCCACGGCGGAGATGATAGTCTGGCCGGTCTCCTCGTCGCGGTCGATGCTCATGGTCGGATCGGCCTTGCAAGCCTTCTCGATAAACGTGTAGAGCTTCTCTTCGTCGCCGCGATTCTCGGCCTCGATGGCGATACGGTACTGCGAGTTGGGGAACTTAAACGCCGCAGCCTCGACCTTACCGGTAATCGAGAGCGTATCGCCCGTCTCGGCAGCCAGCTTGGGCGCCACGATGATATCGCCGGCATACGCGTGCCCGACCTCGGTCATGTCGCGGCCGCACATCACATACAGGTGAGCCAGACGCTCGCCCTTGCGCGTGCGCGCATTGACCAGCTCAAGGCCCGGCTCAAGCGTGCCCGTCAGCACCTTGATAAAGCTGATGCGACCCTGCTGCGGATCGGCCAGGGTCTTAAACACAAACGCCACCGGGCGGTCATCGTCACTCGAGATCTTGAGCGAATCGCCGTCGATGAGCGGCATCTCGCCGTAGTCCGTCGGCGCCGGGAAGTACGTGGCGATGTCGTCCATCAGCGAGTTGACGCCCTGCTCCTTAATGCAATCGCCTGCAAAGACCGGCACAAAGATGCGCTCGGCGATCGCCTTCGACAGCAGGCCCTCGAGCTCTTCCTGCGTCAGCGTCTCCTCGCCTTCCAGGTATTTCATCATCAGCTCGTCGTCGGCCTCGGCCACCAGCTCGCACAGATGGTCATGGGCCTGTTCGGCCTGGGTACGATACTCCTCAGGAATCTCCGACTCAACGGCTTCAGCGCCGTTGCAATGGCGCGCCTTCATGCGCACCAGGTCGATGATGCCGTCAAAGTCCTCGCCCTCGCCCCAGGGAAGGGTCACGGCGCCCAGACGCGTACCAAAGCGCTCCTGCAGCAGGTCCATCGTGGTCGCAAAGCTGGCCTCGGAACGCGACAGACGGTTTACGAACACCGCACGCGCCAGACGCAGGTCCTCGGCGGCATACCAGAGCTTAACCGTCGTAGGCTGCGGGCCGGCCTCGGCGTCGACAACAAACAGAGCCGTCTCGCAGACGCTCATCGCGGCATAGGCGTCGCCGATAAAATCGGGATAGCACGGGGCATCGAGCACGTTGATGCGCGCGCCCTTCCAGTCGATCGGCGCAATGGTCGTCGAGATGGAAAATGCACGCTTGACCTCTTCGGGGTCATAGTCAAGCGTGGGCTTGGTGCCGTCGTGGCCGCCCAGGCGGGCGGTCTTGCCGGAAAGGTGGAGCATGGCCTCGGCGAGTGAAGTCTTGCCCACCCCGCCTTGGCCTACGAGCACCACGTTCCTTACGTTACCGGTCTTGGGAGCACCCATGATGACCTCCTTGCAGGGCCGCGCGCAATGCGCGACGCCAACGGGGAGAGTTCGCGGTCGGTGCCGTCCCGGGAGCAGCATGGTCGGCAGCCGAGCCGACTCACCCTCCAAATGTCCTATGCCACCACCCTACCCTTGCATCCGCCTGTCCATGCACACCTTTCGGCGCACGTATGAATACAGACGGCGAGAGGCCAGAGCAAACGTGCGAGGCGATTATTAAACCCCATCGATACAAATAAAAGCCGCCGCAGGCCGTAAGACCTGCGGCGGCTTTTTCTCAATATATAGCTGAGCCTAGCCCTCGATACGGCTCAAGAACTCACGGGTACGTTGCTCACGCGGGTGATCGATAACCTGCTCGGCAGGACCCTCCTCGACAATGCGACCGCCGTCCATAAAGACCACGCGGTCGGCAACATCGCGCGCAAATTGCATTGCGTGGGTCACGATCACCATCGTCATATTCTGCGCGGCAAGGTCTTTAATGACACGCAGCACCTCGGCCGTTAGCTCGGGATCGAGCGCCGAAGTCGGCTCGTCAAAGAACAAGATCTCCGGGTCGAGCGCCAAGGCGCGGGCGATACTCACACGCTGTTGCTGACCACCCGAAAGCTCACATGGCACCTTGTTCTCGTTGCCCGTAAGCCCCATCTGCGCGATCAACTCACGCGCACGCGCTTCGGCCTGCTCGCGCGGACGCTTGAGTACGCGAACCGGAGCGTCGGTGATGTTTTTCATCACCGTATAGTGCGGGAACAGATTGTAGTTCTGAAACACCAGACCAAACCGCGAGCGCGCCTGTTTAGGCACATCGCCCTTTGCGTACACCGCGCCCGAACCCGCATCCGTCGCGACGGCAAGGTCGCCAAACGAAAGCGAGCCACCGTCGAGCGTCTCGAGCAGCGTGGCGCAGCGCAGCAGCGTGGACTTACCGCCACCCGAAGGCCCGATAATCGCCACAACCTCGCCACGCTTTACCTCGAGTGAGATATCCTTGAGCACCTTATTGCCGCCAAACGCCTTGCGCGCGTTCGCTATATTCATTACCGAATTAATCATGGTAGTAATCCAATTTTTTCTCGGCGGCGCCCAGCAGCATCTCGACCACAAAGTTAAAGACCCAGTAGATCAGCGCCGCAATCGCAAACGGCACCATGCTCACCTGCGAGGCAACCAGCGCCTTGGCGGTCGAGAACATCTCACCCACGCCAATGGCAAACGCCAGCGACGTGTCCTTGACCAGCGTGATGATCTCGTTGCCCATCGCCGGCAGAATACGCTTGGCGACCTGCGGCATCACGATATACAGAAACGTCTGCGTGCGCGAATAGCCCAGCACCTCGGCGGCCTCATATTGACCGCGCGGAATCGACTGCAAGCCCGAGCGATAGATCTCGGCAAAGTAGCCGGCGTAGTTGATGATGAACGCCACAACGCACGCCGTCCATTTGGAATCGGGCGTGAGCGAGATGCCGAACACGTAATACGGGGCAAAGTAGATGGCAAACATCTGCAGCATGAGCGGCGTACCGCGCATGACCGAAATGTAGATGCGCGCAATCCAGCGCAGCGGCGCGACCTTGCTCATGCGCATAAACGCCACGGGAATTCCCAGGGGAATCGACCCGAGCAGCGTCAGCACAAACAGCTGCAAACTGACCAAGAATCCCTGGCCAAGCATCTGCATCATGACTTGGATAGACATTATTTCAAAACCCAGTTGTCGAAGGATAGACCGTAATCTGCATATTTATCACACAGGTCCTTGACCGTGCCGTCCTCATAGAGTGCCTTGAGCGACTCGGTCACGGCATCGGCCGACTTGGTGTCGCCCTTCTTAAAGCCGACGGCGTAGTGCTCGCTGGACAGCGGCTCATCAAGCTGTGTATAGGCATCGGGCTTGGCGGCAAGCTGATACTGGGCAATCGAGAGGTCACAGGCGACGGCATCGACTGCACCACTCTCGAGCTGCATAAACGCCGTGTTGTACTCACCGATGGTATCGAGCGTGGCAAACGTCGCGGCCAAATCCTTCTGGTCGCCCTCGAGCACATCCTGTGCAGCGGAATCAGTCTGGGTAATCACGGTCTTGCCGGCAAGATCGTCCCAGCTCTTGATGCCTGCATCCTTCTTTACCACCAGCACCTGCTCGTTGAGCATGTACGGCTCGGAGAACGTGTAGTCGTCCTCGCGGCCCTCCATGGTAAAGCCGTTCCAGATACAGTTGATGGCGCCCGAGTTGAGCAGCGTATCCTTGGCATCCCAGTCGATGGCCTCGTATTTGACCTCCCAGCCCTGCTTATCGGCAACAGCCTTGGCCAAATCGAGATCAAAGCCGGTGTACTCGCCATCGTCGCCCACAAAACCATACGGAGGATAGGACTTATCAAAGCCCACCACGAGCTTCTTGGACTCCGCAGCGCCCTTCACATCCTTGGCCGCGGCAGAGCCAGCGGCGGAGCCCTTGCCGGCGCCACCGCCGCAACCGACAAGACCAAGGCCAAGCACCGTGGCGAGCGAGCCGGCTAGACCAACAAACTGACGACGAGACATATCGGTGTTCATGGTATTCCCCCTTGATGACACTTTAGTTAGGTAAAGTGAGTCATGTAACGTTCAGAATCATACACTTTAGCGTGATAGAGCACAAGGCGAGTTTGCCCGCCGCGTGAGGGGTGTGGGGGTTAAGTTTCCTGCTCTACAGTCCTGCTCACGACGGAGGCCACATTAAGTGGCCTCCTGTTCGTGCGGAACTCGCGATAAACTTAACCCCCACACCCCTCACGCGGCGGGCAACCGTCGTTGGGCTTATCACTGACACGAATAAACCGCTTGTATATCGTCTGCTGGCTTGGCACGGTACAATACTTGCAGCTTTAATTCATGAATTAGTGGAGTTATTGATGGCAGAATCTCGTGCGGAGCGTAGGGCTCGTCGTGCTTTGATCGAGGCGGCTGAGGGGTCGGAGGAGAAAAAATCTTCTAAGAAATCCAAGTCGTCTCAGGATGCGAAGGGCAAGTCAGCCAAAGGCAAGGCTAAGGCCAAGCGTCCCGGCTCTCGTCGGAGCGAGGACAAGGCATCTCAGACTCGCTCCAAGCGCTCGCATATAGATCAGGTTTCGTCTGCGCGTAAGGCTGTGGATCCCAAGTCTCCCTGTCCGATCATGAAAGCTTGCGGGGGGTGCACGGCGCTCAATCGTCCTTATAAAAAGCAGTTGGCAGCTAAGCAGGCTGTTATGGAGGAGCTTTTTGCTGCTCTTTGCGAGCGCGAGGGTATTAGCGTCGACCCCATTCGCGGTATGGGCGTCACCCTGGGCGACCCGGGCAAATATCCTGCGCCGCGCGGGTTTCGCCATAAGGCCGCCACTCCCTTTGCCCCCGGCAGAGAGGGCGCTGTCCGTTGCGGTTTCTTTGAGCGCGGCACGCACAAGATCGTTGCCGTACCCGAATGCCCCGTCGAGGCACCGGGTGCCCGTCAGATTCTCAACGGCATCGCACGCGAAGCTGAGCGGCTGCATATTCCCGCCTTTAATGAGGACAAGCATCTTGGTTTGCTTCGCTATGCCGTCGTCCGCTGCGGCTGGCGTACCGACCAGGTCATGGTCACGCTCGTGACCGCTCAGCGCGACTTGCCGCATGCGCAGGAGTTCTTTGAGGCTGTCGCCGCACTCAATCCGCACATCGTCACCGTCGCCCAAAACATCAACGGACGTCCCGGCAACGCCATCCTCGGCGAGGAAACCCGCATTGTATATGGCGCCGAGTGCATGCGCGACCAGCTGCTCGGTTGCGAATTCGATATCTCCCCTACCGCGTTTTATCAGACCAACCCGCAACAGACCGAGCTGCTCTATCAGCTCGCTATCGACGGCATGGATTTGCACCAGGGCGATGTGCTCATGGATGCCTACTGTGGCAGCGGTACCATCGGCCTGTGCGCAGCCAAAGCCGCCCAGGACAAGGGCATCGGCATTATGCTGCTTGGCGTGGAGCGCAACCACGCCGGCATCGCTGACGCACGTCGCAACGCCGAGCTCAACGGCCTTACTCGCAACGCATGGTTTATGGCCGACGATGCCACCGATTACATCCTAGATGCCGCCGACAACAACGAGCGGATCGATGTCCTTTCCATCGATCCGCCGCGCGCCGGCTCCACCCCCGAGTTCCTCGAAGCTGCCTGCGCACTTAAGCCGCGCCGCATCACCTATATCAGCTGCAACCCCGTGACCCAAGAGCGCGACCTGCATCAGCTCTTCGACGAAGGCTATCGCCTGCTCAAGATCACGCCCGTCGACATGTTCCCCCATACCGACCACACCGAAACCGTAGCGGTCCTCGAACGCCGCTAACCAACCTCAGTAGATTTTTGGGACAAGAAAGGGGGCGACCCGTCTGGGCCGCCCCCTTTCTTGGTTTATTAATTCCGCTACATCCCCTTGCGCAGGTCGCACACGCCGGCTGCCGCCATCTCGCGCAGCAGCGTCTCGCGATCGCGCGTCACGATCAGATCCAACGGGAAGTGAATCTCGTCGAGCATCTTGCGAGCGTAATCGAGCTTACCAATGGCCATGCCAATGTGCGCATCGGTCGAAACGCCAATGCCCACGCCCAGCTCGGCGCAGCGCTCAGCGATCTTGCGGCATACGGCCCAATGCTCAGTGTCAACACCGTGTTCAAGACTATGGTTGTTGATCTCGATAATCTTGTGCTTGGCCTTAGCCGCCAACAGCACCTCGTCGATATCGAACGGCACGCCCGAACGCCCCGTGTGACCCAGCATGAACACCTTGGGGTGCTCCAGGGCATTGATATACATCTCGGTCGCCTGGGCCAGCGTCGCGCCCTCAGCAATCTGTGGATTATGCACGCTTGCAACCAAATAATCCAAATTACGCGTAACCAAATCGAACAGCGAATGCTGACGACTGTACGAATCGCCAGCGATATCGAGCGTGACAGGAGTGTCCTCGCCAAACAGGCTTCCGTCCAGCGAAACGATATCGGCCTCGGCACCACGCAGCACCAGCACGCCGCTCCAAATGCGCGGCCAGATATCCTGGTTGATAAAGAATTGGTAACTGCGCAGGTCATTGGGACAAGCCGTAACCATAGAGCTCAGATGGTCGGCAGACCCGAGCACCTGCAGGCCACGCTCTGCCGCCCAGTACACATTCTCCTCAATGGTCGAATATGCATGCGCAGAGAACATCGTATGGGTATGAATGTCACAAGAAAGCAGGTAGGGCATCAGGTCTCCTTATCTGGCACGGCCGTCGCTTATATTCATTGTACGCATTGCCTTCGATAGTCGTAAAACCACTCCATCCCAAAGACACAACGTCCATGACAACGGGGTCCGGCTTAACACCAAACCCCGTTTCACGTAAAACATTGTAGGCAGAGCGCTTTACTTTTAACGATACTCGTCCGCCAACTGTTTCCAAGCGGGTAGCGAATTGACAATCGTTTCGTAACTCACGCAATAGCCCAGGCGGAACCAACCCGGCATACCAAAGCTGTCCGAGGGAACCGCAAGCAACTCATACTTCTTTGCGCGCTCGCAAAACGCATTCGCATCGGGCTCCAATGCTTTCACCCATAGGTAGAACGCGCCATCCGGCTCAACATAGGTGTAGCCATACTCCGCTAGTGCGTCGGTAAGCGCGGTGCGGTTGCGTGCATAGGCCTCAACGTCACTCGGCTCATCGATGCAGTCGATAATTACGCGCTGAAAGAGCGCCGGCGCGCACACGAAGCCCAGCGTACGGGCGGCACCGGCAACGGCCGGCATCAGACGGGCAGCCTGCGGATTGGTGTTGGGAACCAAGATCCACCCCACGCGCTCACCCGGCAGCGACAGCGACTTGGAATACGAGTAGCACACGATGGTGTGCTCGTAGATCGAGGGCACCCAAGGCACCTCGGCACCGTACACGATCTCGCGGTACGGCTCATCCGAGATGAGCATAATCGGATTCTCGGGATCGCGCTGAGCGTTGGCCTCGCGCAGAACATTGGCCAGTCGCGTCAGCGTGTCGCGCGTATATACGGCACCGGTCGGGTTGTTGGGCGAGTCGATAATGACGGCTGCCGTCTTGTCGGTGATCGCCTTGAATACGTTATCCACGCTCAGCTGGAATGTGTCCTCGTTGGCAAGCGCCTCGACACACGTGCAGCCGGCCTTCTCAATCCAAACGCGATACTCCGGAAAGTACGGGGCGATAACAATAACCTCGTCGCCCGGATTCGTAACGGCGTTGAGCGCGCAGGTGAGCGAAGCCGCGGCACCCACCGTCATAAAGACGTCTTTGCCCTCATAGCTCGTGCCAAAGCGGCGGTTGAGCGATTCGGCCACAGCGGCACGACATTGCGGCAGGCCCGGTGCGGGCGTGTAGCCGTGCAGCTGGTCGCTCGGCAGCTCCAGGGCCTTCTTAATGGACTCCGCCACAGCAGCGGGTGCCGGAACGCTCGGATTGCCCAGCGAAAAATCGAATACGTTTTCCGCACCGATCTGCGCCTTGCGCTCAAGGCCATAGCTAAAAATCTCACGGATGATGGAGCTTTCCGCACCGCGAGCATACATGGTTTCGTTGATCATCTGTTCCCCTTTCGCATAGGCGGTATTGTACGCTTTAGTTGAGCAAAGTGCCGCAGCAATGTTAATTGGGGCCAGACTTAAATGCGTGAAAACGCTCATTTAAGTCTGTCCCCAATCAACAGATGGCCCCATATCGCTAAAAAAAAGCCTCCGCAGGTTTCCCCGCGGAGGCTTTCGCCACAAAGACTATTTGTCGTCGTCGGCGTCGGCATCGGCGTTGACGGCATGGTCATCGCCAGCGCCATCGGATGCCACTTCGGCATCCTCCTGCATGGCCGCCTGCGCAAAAGCCGCGGCATCAGCCGCCAGCTCCTCCTCGCTCATACGAGGCGCGCGCTTTTTGGTCGGCATACCGGCCGCCTTGGCATTGCGCTCCTCCTTGGCCGCCAGGATATCGCCCTCGCGCTCAAGGTAGGCATCCCACTCGTTGTCGAGCAGGGCATTCACGGCGTCGCCTTCGACGGTCTCGCGCTCAAGCAGCACCTTCGCCATCAGATCAAGCTGATCGCGACGGGCATCCAGAATCTCGACCGCGCGGCGATGGGCCTCGCGCATAATGCGCTGGACCTCGATATCGATGCGACGCGCCGTCTCCTCGGAGTAATCCTGGTGATCGGCGTAATCGCGGCCAAGGAACACCTGATGCTGCGCCTCGCCAAACACTTGCGTGCCGAGTTCCTCGCTCATGCCCAGGCGCGTGACCATCTCGCGTGCCATCTTGGTCGCGCGCTCCAGGTCGTTGCTCGCGCCCGACGTGATGTCATCGCACATGAGCTCCTCGGCAACGCGGCCGCCCAAGAACACGGCAAGCTCGTCGAGCATCTCGTTCTTGGTCTTGAGGAAGTGATCCTCCTGCGGAAGCTGCAACGTGTAGCCCAGAGCCTGGCCGCGGCTGACGATCGAAATCTTATGAACCGGATCGGAGTGCTCCAAGATGTGACCCACCAAAGCGTGACCGCTCTCATGATAGGCAATCGTGGTGCGCTCGGCCTCGGTCATCACGCGACCCTTGCGTTGCGGTCCGGCAATCACGCGCTCCATCGACTCCTCGACCTCGTCCATCGAGATCACGGAACGATGGCGGCGAGCGGCCAGCAGCGCAGATTCGTTGAGCAGGTTTGCCAGATCGGCACCGGTAAAGCCAACGGTCATCTGGGCGAGCTTCTCAAACTTAACGTCCTCGTCCATCGGCTTATTCTCGGCATGTACGCGCAAGATCTGCTCGCGACCCTTTACGTCCGGACGGTCGACCGTGACCTGACGATCAAAACGACCGGGGCGCAGCAATGCCGGATCCAGAATATCGGGGCGATTGGTTGCGGCGATCAGGATGACCGACTCGCTTTCCTCAAAACCGTCCATCTCGACCAGCAGCTGGTTGAGCGTCTGCTCGCGCTCGTCGTGACCGCCGCCCAGACCGGCTCCGCGCTGACGTCCCACGGCATCGATCTCGTCAATAAAGATGATCGACGGAGCCTGAGACTTGGCCTCCTTAAAGAGGTCGCGCACGCGGCTGGCACCGACACCCACGAACATCTCGACAAAGTCAGAACCAGAGATGCTAAAGAACGGCACGCCCGCCTCGCCGGCAACGGCCTTGGCCAGCAGCGTCTTACCGGTACCCGGAGGGCCCACCAGCAAAACGCCGCGCGGGATCTTGGCACCCAGTTTGCGATAGCGGTCCGGATCGCTTAGGAAGTCGCGGATCTCCTCGAGCTCCTCGACGGCCTCGTCCACGCCGGCCACGTCCTCGAACTTGACCTTGGGACGCGTAGCCTCGTTGGTCTTGGCATTGGTCTTGCCAAACTGCATGTTCCTGTTATTGGCGCCCATCATCTGGCGCATAAAGTAGAACATGATGGCGATCAGGGCGATCGTCGGCAGCACGCTCATCGCCAGGTCGCCCCAAAAATCGGGGTCGTTGGTGTTGACGATGTACTTGGTATCGGGGTGCTCCGCCATAAGCTCGGCAAGCGAATCGGAGCCGACATAGGTCGAGGAGAAGCTCTTGAGCTCGCTCGTATCGCCCTTGTCCTTTTTCGTCTTCCAGTAATGCCCCGCCACGCTTCCGTCTTGAACCGTATAGGTCAAATCTTCGACGCGATCCTGCTTAATGGCACTGACCATCTCGCTCGTCGCGAGCTTAACGGTATTGCTGGAGTTGGCAAAGCCGGAACCCATATTAAAGAAGGCATAGCCCAGAAGCGCGCAAGCCAAAAGAAAATACAGCCAGCCCGTACGCGTGGGCTTCTTGCCTCCGGGCATCCCCGGAATCTTTGGGTCCCGGGGAGTCTGGGGATTGTTGTCGTTACGGTCGTCGGGCATCTTACGAATAAACCTCCGGTTTCAAAATGCCCAGATACGGAAGGTTGCGATAGCGCTCGGCATAGTCGAGGCCGTAGCCCACCACAAAGGCATCGGGGCAATGGGTTCCAACATACTTGGGCGTGATGGCCGAGGTACGGTCCTCAACGTCCTTCCACAGGAAGGCAGCGACCTCCAGCGAAGCGGGCTTGCGGCTCTCGAGGTTCTTCATCAGGTACTTGAGGGTCAGGCCCGAGTCCAGAATGTCCTCGACGATCAGCACGTCGCGACCACGGATGTCGATATCCAGGTCCTTAATGATACGCACGATGCCCGAAGACTTCACACCGTCGCCATAGCTCGAAACAGCCATGAAATCGATGTTGGTCGGCAGCTCGATCTTGCGCATCAGGTCGCCCATAAAGACAACGGCGCCGCGCAGAACCGCGATCAACACCAGATCCTTACCAGCGTAGTCGCGCGTAATCTCCTCGCCCAGGCGAGAAACGATACCTTCGATATCCTCCTGCGTAAACAGAACCTTCTCGATATCCGGATGTTGAGAAGCCATGACAACCCTTTCTTGTGCTTAATCGCCCACACACCGCCGTATGGACGCGAACTACACATTCTAGCAGCGCACGGGGTATATTTTCCAGCCCGCGCATCATCAGCGCTGGAATACCGTCAACGCCGCACAGAAAAGCTGGTACGAGGGGCTAATCCGCGTCAACCACGCGAAGCAGATAGGCCACACGCGTCGCCGCCGTGCACTTAAAGCGTTCGTCCGCGCGAACTCCGGCGACCCACACCACGGCACCTCCCGGCGCCGCCCTCACCATGGGCACGCCGGCGCGCTCGGAAACGGGAATGCGAGCCTCTCCTAGCAAGTCGGATACCTTCTTGCTTCGGCCACTCATTCCTAACGGGCACATCACGTCTCCCGGTGCGGGACCGTCCACCCATAGGCGCGCCAATCGCGCCTCGGCAGGGATCTCGCCACGCGAGCCCGCCAGGATCCGCTCGCTATCGCTGTCGGCAAAACCCAGGGCAGCCGCGTCTACCAAAGCTGCCACTTCCCCGGCAGCCGCAAGCTCACGGGCGCGGCGCACGATATCGCATCCCGGTTCAACGGCCATCGGCTCTGCGACCAGCATACGTCCCCCGCCCAACGGCAAACGACCGGGTACGGTAACCCAGTCCGCGACCAGGCCCTCGCGAGCCACCGGAGCCTTAAACGCCAGCATGCCAAATTCGACGCGTGCGTCAATCCCCGCCGGAAGCGTGACCGAGCCTGCGCCCTCGGCAACGCAGGAAAGGACTCGCTCCACATGTCGCATCTCTGGACGAGCGTCCGGATCGATGCGTTTGATCGCCAGTCGCACGATGCGCCGCGCGATTACCACCTCGGCCGCAGCAAGGCGTCTGGCATCGAGCACTAGCGCACCCGCCGCCTCCTTGCGCAGGCAGCTTCGAAACGCCTGTGCCGACAGCTGGGATAGAAACGCATCTTCGTCACCAAGGATCTCGCAGGCGGCGCCAATCGTCTTGCACACGCTCGCATTACGCTGTGCCACCACTGGCATTACCCGATGGCGCACGTAGTTTCGCAGATACGAGATATCCTCATTGCTCTCGTCCTCACGCCACGGCTGACCATGTACCTGTAGATAGCCCACGAGCTCGCCATGAGTTAGGTCGAGCAAGGGGCGCACCACGATATTCCTCCGGTGAGGAATGCTCGATAGGCCAGCGGGCCCTGAACCCTTAATCGCGTTCATCAAAAACGTTTCCGCGCGATCCGAAGACGTGTGCGCGGTGCAGATACGAGCCGCCGTTCGCGGTGCCCCCGTCTGGGCGCAGAGCTCGCGAACATACCTCCGCGCCGCGGCATAGCGCACCTCGCGGGCCGCGGCCTCAATATTGCCCGACTCCCCATCAAAATAAGCGTGCTCCACGCACAGCGGTAAACCATATTTCGCGCAGAGCTCACGCACAAAGGCCTCGTCGCCATCGGACGCCTTGCCGCGCAGATGATGGTTTACATGCAGCACATGCAGGCGCTCGCGAGCAATGGGGGCAACACCGCGTCCGTCTTGGATATCCAGCTTTGATGTGCACGCCATAAGAAGCAGTGCCGTCGAGTCCGCGCCGCCTGATACCATGAGCACGACAGGAGCAGCCTGCTGCCTCGTCCGGGTCTCATCGACTGCCCCAGGCACGGCATGGTGTCCATAATGCTGAGATACCGTAGGCATTTGCTTCCTCCTCTATTCGTCCGCACCCATTGTATCCTTTGGAATCTTATGTCTCGTCTGCACCTTCATATCCTCGGCAGTGGCTCTAAAGGCAACTGCGCACTCATCGAGGGCCCGCAGGGGCTCATTATGGTCGATGACGGACTGTCTCGCCGCGAAACGCTCAAACGCATGGCGGAACTCGGACTGTCGGTAGACGACGTGTACGCCCTTGTTGTCACCCATGAACACAGCGACCACATCAAGGGGCTTGAGGTATGGTGCAAGCATTGGAATGGCCCAGTCTTTTCCAGCAGAGGAACGCTCACGTCCAAAGAAAGCCTCGCACATCTACCTGTCGAGGAATTCGACCCAGGTGACGCCCTCTCTATTGCCGGAGTCCACATTCAAACATATTCGACATCCCACGACGTCGTTAATCCCGTCGGCTACCGGTTTGACGCTCAGGGTGATTCAATTGGCTTTGCCACCGACACCGGCGAGTTGTCGAAGCATGCCATCGATACGCTCAAGGACTGTCGCATTCTCGCACTCGAAAGCAACCACGATGTAACCATGCTGCGTCAAGGCGACTATCCTCGCTTTCTTCAGGAACGTATCCTGTCTGTAAAAGGGCATCTCTCCAACGATCAGGCCGCCGATGCCGCACGCGCGTTGGCAACCGATCGCACCGAGCAACTTATCGCGATGCACATTAGCCAAGACAACAATCGCCCAAGCCTGACCGTCAAAAGCTACGCAAGCTCCCTCGACGCAACGCTCGACAACGAGCTTGGCAGCACCGCCACCCGCGTTGAGGGGCTGCATAAACTCACGATACGTCCCGCCGGACAATATCGGCCCATGACCATACAGTAAACAGCAAAGGGGGCTGGGAATCACTTCCCAGCCCCCTTAACGTAGGCACCGATTTTAAAAGCCGATAGCCTTAATCGATGGAAATCTTCGTAACGTTCTTCTTCTCGACAATCTTAGGAACCGTAACGGTAAGGATGCCGTCAGCGTACTTTGCAGAAAGGCCCTCGCTCGAAGCATCCTTCAGGTACACGCCGCGCGTCGCGCTGTACGAGCTGAACTCCTTCTGCAGGAAGTTCTTACCCTCGTTCTCCTCGTCTTCCTCGACATTCACGCTAATGGACAGACGGCCCTCGTTAAGCTCGACATCGATATCGTCCTTGGCGACGCCGGTCAGATAAGCCTTGACCTCATAGCCATCGCCCTTATCCTCAACGTCAACGGGGAACGCCTTAGAGGCAATCGAGCTGTTCGCTAGGTCGCTCATATCATCAAAGAGATCAAACAACGAGCTAGCAGAGGGACGAACACCAAAAACCGAACGATAAGGAACCATGCTTGCCATGACTACCACTCCTTTAAGGGACTGCCGAGCCATCTTCTAGGTGGCAGGGACTTCTTTTGACGCTCTAATATATGCCCATCCATTTCTTATATATACATTTTGATATAAAGTTTTTTAAGTCTATTTCTATAAGCATATCTAAGTCTGGTCGACTAAGGTTTTAACGAAGCTAAAGTTCTTTGAACCGTGCCTTAAATACCATATACGCGGCCTGTCAAAACGAAGCGGAGGGCTTACAATGAGCGCATACACGTTGTTAATGACAACCTAAGGGCATCATGGACGATCAGACCTCCGACAATTCGTTTGAGTCGCTGCAGAACGATAGTTCTGCCTATTCACAGCCCATACGCTACCATCGTCCCCATATTTCCCAAGAGCCCATTAACGATGCAGAGCCTGAGTATGTAACTCGCAATCGATATCAAACCCTAGAAGAATCTCAATCAGCGCGCAGACACATGGGTGTCGCCTCGAGCGATCCGGTGTATCTAAAAGATGCCCCCTTATCCAAAAACAGCGCAAGCAGCCAGGAGCAGACACAAACACCCACAAAGCAACATCGCAGAGGGCCCCGTCCCAAGCAAACTCTAACGCATTCCGCCCGCTATCTCGAGACGCCTAAGCAGGGGAAATCGATATTTACATCGTCAAACAGACGGCGCAGACAGCACCGTCTCCAAATTGCGCTCTTGATCATTGCCATCGTGGCAATCGCGCTGGTCATTCATTTTGTTTTCTTCAAATAGAAAAGGCTATTAAGCCATAGAGGCGTTTAGCTCATATCGACCAAACGCAAAAAGGGGGAGGCCGCGAGGCCTCCCCCTTCTACATTCCCAATGGCGGCTCGGTGCCGTCCACCGGTCAGC
>UQKL01000010.1 GCA_900541695.1 uncultured Collinsella sp.
ACCCCGGAGGAGTACCGGAATCAGGCCCTTGCGGCCTAGTCGCTATTTAGGGCGTCCAAGATTTGGGGCGCAGTTCATTGGTGGTCTGGGCTTTTTTCATCTTGTGTGTTGCTGGAGCCGAGCGCGAGCAAGCCGCTGCTGTTTGTTGGGGTTGGCATTTTACTTTTCGAGATGCTCTTTCAGCAGCTCCAACGCGTGGGCGTAGCCCTTCAGGCCCTCTCCGGTGATGGTGGCGAAGCAGGCCAGACGGGCGTAGCTCACCTGGCGGAAGTCTTCGCGGGTCTCGACTGCGCTAATGTGGACCTCCACAGCCGGGATGGCGACGGCTTTGAGCGCGTCCAGGATGGCCACGCTTGTGTGCGTGTAGGCGGCCGGGTTGATGACGATGCCGTCGACCTTTCCGTAAGCCTCCTGGATCTTGTCGACGATGCTGCCCTCGTGGTTAGACTGGAAGACCTCGACCTCGTCGAAGCCCTGTGCGGCACCCGCTTCCTGGCAGATCTGCACTAAGCGATCGTAGTTGTCGCTGCCGTAGATGCCTGGCTCGCGAATGCCGAGCATGTTGAGGTTGGGGCCGTTGATGACGAGTGCTTTCATGGTTGCTTCCTTTGCGGTTGGAAAACCACCACAAAGGTGCCTGTCCCCTTTGTGGTGGTTTTGGTTAGAGAGCGGGTGGGAGGGTGTCGAGGAGGGCTTGGGCGGTGTTGGTGGCGCAGTCGCGTGAGTCGATAATGCAGTCGGCCCAGGCGCAGTAGCGCGGCATACGCTGCTCGGCCAGCTTGTCGATGCCATCGCGGGCGGTGATGGGGCGGCCCTTGTGGGCGAGCTCGTCGAGCTTGCGGTTGAGCATCACAATCTGGCTGTTCTGGTGCAGCAGCGGATAGTTCTCGTCACGCGTGACCACGCCGCCGCCGGTGGAAAGCACCAGGCCGCTGCGCTTGGAGATGTCGGCCAGGGCCGCCGTCTCCTGCTCGCGGAAGGCCGCCTCGCCGCGCTCGATGATATAGTCGGCACAGGGCATGCCGAGGCGTTCCTCGAGGGCGCGGTCCAGGTCGATGTGCTCGCGACCCGTCAGCATTGCGATCTGCTCGCCCACGCGGGTTTTGCCCGAACTCGGCATGCCGATCAGCGCGATGTTCTGTTCGCGACGTGACAAGCGCTCCGTTACGTCCAGGATGCGCTCGCGCGGGGTGACCTGGCCGGTATAGCGCTCGACGGCCTGTGCCGCCTGGGCAACGAGCATCAGCAGGCCGCCGATGCAGGGGATGCCGCGGCGCTCAGCCTCGAGCATCAGACCCGTGCGGGCGGGGTTGTAGACAATGTCGATGACGCCCTCGAGTGCATCGAGGCCTTCGAGCGTGCAAGGCGCGTCGGGGCAGTGGGGGAACATACCGGCAGGCGTGCAGTTGACGAGTAAGGCGGCGTCGGACTGCTGCGCGATGTTGCCGTAGTTGACCTCGCTCGTGCGACCCACGGGCACAACGATGGCGCCCAGGTCTCCCAGCACCATGCTTGCCGTGGTGCCGGCGCCGCCGGTGGCGCCAAGTACGAGGACCTTCTTGCCGGCAACCTCTACGCCCAGCTTCTCGACCAGGCACTGAAAACCAAAGTAGTCGGTGTTGTCGCCGCGCAGGCGACCGTTGGGCAGGCGCGTGATGGTGTTGACGTTTCCCATGCGCTTGGCGAGTGGACTCAGCTCGTCCAGGTACTCCATGACGGCGCGCTTGTAAGGGATAGTCACGTTGGTGCCCTCCCACTCGTTGCCCGTCATAAAGGCCGCGAGGTCCTCGGGCTCGCGCTCAAAACGCACGTACTCAAGCCCCGCCAGCTCCTTGTAGATGGTTGGGGTGTAGCTGTGGCCCAGCACGCGGCCCAGCACGCCGTAGGGGCAGGTTGCGGCGGTATCGGTCATCTAGAGCACCTCCGTGTAGCTGCCAAAGTAGGTAAAGCTCTCGCACACGTCGTCGATGGAATCGAGCAGGTCGTCGAGGGCCTTGCTGCCAAAGGGGCAGTCCAGATCAAAGTAGAACATAAACTCAAAGTCGCGACCGGGGATGGGGCGGCTCTCGAGCTTGATGAGGTTGATGTTGAGTGCGTAGAAGCGCTCGAGCACGCGATAGAGGGCGCCCGGCTCGTTGGCCGTGGTGATCATGAGCGAGGTACGGTTGGCACCGGGATAGACGCGCGGCTCGCGGCTGATGACGACAAAGCGCGTGTAGTTGTTGTCCGAGTCCTGGATGTTGGGCTCCAGCACCTCCAGGCCATAGAGTGCCGCGCAGCTGCGCGATGCGATGGCGGCAACATCGGTGCGCTCGGAGCTGGCGACCATCTCGGCCGACATGGCGGTGTTGGGGTACTTGGTGGCGTGCAGGTCGTGGTTCTCGATAAAGCCGGCGCACTGGGCAATGGCTTGGCCGTGGCTGTAGACCTCGCGCACGTCGGCGAGCTTGGTGCCGGGCTTGACGAGCAAGTTGTGGTCGATCTTGAGGCGAAGCGAGCGCACGATGTGGAAGTCGAACTGGGCGAGCAGGTCGTAGACGGCGTTGACCGAGCCGGCGGTGGAGTTTTCTATGGGCAGTACGCCAAACTCGCAGAAGCCGTCGCGCACAGCGCGCATAACGCCTTCGAAGGTCTCGAAAAACGCGATGTCGGGCACGTCGAAGAGCTTGCACGCGGCGATTTGACTGTAAGCGCCCTCAACGCCCTGGCAAGCGACGGTGGCAGTTTGAGGGAAGGGCGTGTCGGAGGCTGCAGCCGTGGCGTGGGCCTTTTGCGAGACAGTGATGCCCTTGAGTTCGTTGATGTAGCGCTGCTGCTCGGCCTTGCTCATGCTCATGAGGAGACGGAACAGGGTGATGGTCTGCGCCTCGTAGCGCTCGGGCGCGCGGCTGGCGAGGTTGTTGAGTTTGGAGCGCTCGCGGGCGGGGTCAAAGACAGCCTTGCCCATCTCGATCTTTGATTTGGCGACCTCGGTGGCAATGTCCATACGCTCGACAAAGCTGTTTAGGAGCGTGGTGTCGATGCCATCGATGGTCTGGCGAATATCGGCAAGGTCCATAGGGACCCCTTTCGTGAATGGTTGCCTGGGGTAGTTAATTTGGGACGGGGCTTTTTTAGCTACCCTTTGACTGTCGGCGAATCGATGGGTGCCGGGGCAAATATGAACCGGTATATGGGGGTAGCTAAAATAGCCCCGTCCCAAATTAACTACCCTTGGGGTTGGTGGACTAAAGCTGGCCTGCGTCCTCGAGGAGGGCATCCCAGATGGCCAGCGCTGCGGCTGCCTCGGCTACGGGGACAGCTCGGGGGACGATACAGGGATCGTGACGGCCGTGCACCGAGAGTTCGGCATTTTCCATGGCGTCCATGTCTACGGTCTGCTGCTCGCGGCCAATTGAGGGCGTCGGCTTTACGGCCATCCGCCACATGACGGGCGCGCCGGTCGAAATACCGCCCAGGATGCCGCCGGCGTTGTTGGACTCGACCTTGATCTCGCCGGTCTCGGCATCGATGCGATACGGATCGTTGTTTTCGCTGCCGCGCATGGCGGCCACGGCAAAGCCCATGCCAAACTCCACGCCCTTTACGGCGGGAATGCCAAACGCGATTTGCGCGATGCGGTTCTCGATGCCGTCGAACATGGGGTCGCCGATGCCCGCGGGAAGCCCGTAGATGCCGCACTCCACGATGCCGCCGATGCTGTCGAGTTCGTCGCGCGCGGCTAGGATCTCCTCGCGCATGCGACCGGCTGCGGTGGCGTCAATGCACGGCAGATCGTTCGTAAGGATTGCCTTACGGTCGGCCTCGCGATAGACCATATCGTCCATAGGCAGGTCGGAGATGCCGCCGATCTGCGCGACGTGCGCCATGACCTGAATGCCGCGGGCCTCAAGTGCCTGCAGCGCAATGCCGCCGGCGATGCATAAGGGGGCCGTTAGGCGGCCGGAAAAATGCCCGCCACCAGCGACATCGTGCATGTTGTGATACTTCACGCGCGCAGGGAAGTCCGCATGTCCGGGACGGGGCTTGCGGCGCAGCTCGGAGTAATCATTGGAGCGCGTGTTGGTGTTCTCGATAATCGCGGCGATGGGCGCGCCGGTGGTATGTCCATCGACAACACCGGCGATGATGTGGGCGGCGTCGGCCTCGCGGCGTTTGGTCGCGGTCTCGTCGCGACCGGGGGCGCGACGGTCGAGGAAGGCCTGCAGCTTCTCCTGGTCCACGGCGATGCCCGCCGGGATGCCATCGAGCGAGCAGCCGATAGCGGGAGAGTGCGACTGGCCGAAGATGCTTAAGTGCAAGACGTTGCCAAAGGTCGAGGACATGCTATTCCTCCTCGAGCGTGACCTTGCCGCCCAGTAGGCGGTAGTGGTCGAAGAAATCGGGATAGGACTTGTTGACGGCCTCGGCGCCGTGGATCACGACCTCGCCGGTGGCGCGGCTCGCGGCGATGGCGGCCATCATGGCGATGCGGTGGTCGTTGTGCGAATCGACCTCGCCTCCGGTGAAGGCATCGACACCCTTGATGATGAGGTCGTCACCGGCGATGCGCACCTGCGCTCCCAGCGCGGTGAGCTCGCGGGTGGTGGTGACCAGACGGTCAGATTCCTTGATGCGCAGGCGTGCGCAGTCACGGATGAACGTGCGGCCCTGAGCCAGCGATGCCACGGCCGAGATGACGGGCACCAGGTCCGGAATGTCGTGGGCGCTCATCTCAAAGCCGGCGAGCTTGTCGGACTGCACGGTGGCGGCGTTGGTGGAGCGCACGATGCGGGCACCAAAGCGCGAAAGCGCGGCGAGCACGTTGCGGTCGCCCTGTGCGGAGCTCAGCGACACGCCCTCGACGGTGATGGGGTCGGTGCCGATGGCGCCGGCGCACAGCCAAAAGGCGGCGTTGGACCAGTCGCCCTCGACGGCCACGCTGCCGGGCGTGCGGTACGAGCCGCTGCTCACACGGAAGTTCGTGACCTCGGGCTGACCGTCCTTGGCGGGAATGCGCTCGACGTTGACCTCGACGCCAAAGGCCTTCATGGCCTGGATCGTCAGGTTGATGTAGGGGCGGCTCTCAATGAGGCCGGTCACCTGCACACAGGAGGGCTGGGCGAGCAACGGGGCTGCCAGCAGCAGGCCCGAGATGTACTGCGAGCTCACGTTGCCCGGCAGCACAAAGGTGCCCGGGCGCATGCGGCCGCTCGTCTTGAGCGGAAAACCGCCCAGACCCTGTAGGTCGCAGCCGGCGGCGATAATCTCGTCCGAGAGCGGGGACAGCGGGCGGGCGCCAAGGCGGCCCTGGCCCACGAAGGTGGCATCCGCACCCAGCGCGCAGGCGACGGGCAACATAAAGCGGAGCGTGGAGCCGCTTTCGCCGCAGTCGAGCGTCCCGCCGGCAAGGGCCTTGAGCAGGCCAAACTCAACACTCTTCATAGTGGGATGGACCTGGAAGCCATCCTCGACGGTCTCGATGCGAGCGCCCAGTGCCGTAAGGCAACGCACCGTAGCCTCGATGTCGGCGCAGGTGGTGTTGCAGGTAACGTGCGTCTCGCCGTTGGCAAGCGCAGCGCAGATGATGAGGCGATGCGCCATCGACTTGGACGCGATGGCGGGAACGGTGCCCTTAAGCGGGGACGGGGTGATGCGGGCTAGCATGCGAATGCGTCTCCCTTCTGGCCGAGGCCCTCGGCAATGAGTTCGTGGAAAGTGGAAAGCGGCGTGCGGTCGATGCTGCAGCGGCCGATGCCGTGCGGAATCACCAGGTCGATGGTGTCGCCCGCGCGCTTCTTGTCGTGGAGCGCCTCGGCAAAAACGGCATCGGCATCTAGGTCGCAGCGGGTCTTGAGGCCATGGCGGGCGCAGAGCTCCTCGATACGACCGGGCAGTGCAGCATCGCAAATGCCGTGCAGAGCCGCGGCGCGCGTGATGATGCCCATGCCGATCGACACACAGTTGCCGTGTCCGAGCTCAAAGTGCTCGCAGGCCTCGACGGCGTGTCCGGCGCTGTGTCCAAAGTTGAGGAGCTTGCGCTGGTTGATCTCGCGCTCGTCGGCAACGACCACGGCGCGCTTGATGTCGATATTGCGGGCGATGATGAGCGCTACGCGCGCCACATCGCGGTTGAGCAGCTCCAGCGTGAGTGGGGTCTTCTCCAGCTCGGCGAAAAGCTCCGGGTCGGCGATCACGGCGTGCTTGACGACCTCGCCGCAGCCGTCGGCGAACTGCTCGGGCGTGAGGGTGGCCAGGCACCCCACGTCGGCGATAACCACGCTCGGCTGCCAAAAGGCGCCGGCCAAGTTCTTGCCTGCAGCCAGGTCGATGGCGGTCTTGCCACCCACCGACGAATCCACCATGGCGAGCAGGCTCGTCGGGATCTGCACAAACTTGCAGCCGCGCATGTAGGTGGCGGCCACAAAGCCCGCCACGTCGCCCACGACGCCGCCACCGAGTGCCACGATCACGTCGGAGCGCGAAAGCTCGTGCTCTGCCACAAACTCCATAATGGCAACATAGGTTTCGGCGCGCTTATGGGCCTCTCCGGCCTCGAAGGTGCAGATGCTCACCTCGTAGCCTGACGCCTCCAGGCTCTGCTTAACGGGCATCTGGTAGAGCGGGCCCACGTTGGTGTCCGTCACGATGACGGCCTTGGTACCGCCGGCAGTGGCGCGCACGAGTGGTCCCGCCTGCTCCAGCAAAAACGTGCCAACATGCACCTGGTAGGGGCGTGCAGTGTCGATATCGATGGTAATCGCCATAAGCTTCGGTCCTTTCGACCTGGCGTGATGGGTGGTCTAGTGGGAGGTCTCGTCGTCGAGCGCGCGCTTAATGCGGTCGCCCTCGGCAAGGAGATTCTCCAGATAGCGCTGGTCGCGGTCCTTGAGCGCACGGCTGTAGGCGCCGAGCGATTCGATCAGATGGTCGATCTCGTAGGCGAGCGCGTCGGCGTCGTCGATCATGAGCTCGGACCACATTTGCGGGTTGAGGTGCGCCACGCGGGTGAGATCGCGGTAGCTACCGGCCGAAAAGCCGTGGTGGACCTGGGCGGTGGGGCTTTTGACGTAGGCGTTGGACACCACGTGCGCAAGCTGGCTCGTGAAGGCGATGACGCGGTCGTGCTCGGCGGCGCTGGTCACGCTGAACTTGCCAAAGCCCAAGGGGCGCACCATCTCGCGCACCTGGCCCAAAAGCTCCAGTTTGAGCGCATCGTCCACCGCGGGCGGCACGAGCACGAGTGGCGCGCCCTGGAACAGGTCGGCGCGGGAGTGTGCGTAGCCCGAGTACTGCGTGCCCGCCATGGGGTGTGCGCCCACAAAGTAAAAGCCGTGCTCACGGGCAAGCTCAAAGGCACGTTCGCACACGATGCCCTTGACGCCCACGGTGTCGATCACCACGGGACCCATGATGGCCTCGGTGTCGGTGGCGTCGGCGAGGGCCTGGGCATGCGCCTCGAGCCACTCGATGCAGGCCTCGGGGTAGCAAGCCAGGACGATGATGTCGCATTCGCCGAGTGTCTTGTCGTTGAGCTCTCCGGCGACAGTGCCCATGCTGGCGGCCGTCATGACATCGTCATCGGGGTCCCAGGCCAGCACGCGGACGCCCGCCTGGGCATAGCCGCGGGCAAAGCTACCGCCGATGAGGCCAAGGCCGACGATACCGGCGCACTTGGGGCCGCCCTGGTTAACGCGCGCGTTTCTCACCGTACCCATGGGCTACTCCATGGTCTCTTGGCAGACGACCTCGCGGATGGCGCGAATGCGGCGCATGGTGTCGTCGAACTGGTCGGGGGTGAGGGCCTGGGCGCCGTCGGACCATGCGCGGCTGGGCTCGTCGTGGACCTCGATCTCCAGGCCGTTGGCGCCGCAGGCGGTCGCGGCGAGCGCCATGGGCTCAACGTAGCGGGTGTAGCCGGTGGCGTGGCTGGGGTCGGCGACGACGGGCAGGTGCGACAGGTGGTGCAGAACCGGCACGGCGTTGAGGTCGAAGGTATTGCGGGTGCGGGTCTCGAAGGTGCGGATACCGCGCTCGCACAGGATGACGTTGTCGTTGCCCTCGCTCATGATGTACTCGGCTGCCATAAGCAGCTCGTCGATCGTGCCGGACATGCCGCGCTTGAGCAGAATCGGGGTCTGGGTCTTGCCGACCTCCTTGAGCAGGGGGAAGTTCTGGGCGTTGCGGGCGCCGATCTGCATGACGTCAATCTTCTTGTCCAAGAAGACCTGCACGTCGCGCGGGTCCATGATCTCGGTGACGATCGGCATGTCGAGCTCGGCAGACGCCTCGCACAGCAGGTCGAGGCCGGCGGGGCCCATGCCCTGGTAGGCGTAGGGGGAGGTGCGGGGCTTGTAGGCACCGCCGCGCAGCATCGTGGCGCCGGCGGCCTTCACGCGGCGTGCGATGCGGATGAGGTTCTCGCCCTCGACGGAGCAGGGACCGGCGATGACCTGGAACTGGTCGCCGCCGATCTTGACGCCGTGACCGCAGTCGATGACGGAGTCCTCGGGGTGGAACTTGCGGTTGGCGCGCTTGAACGGCTCGGAGACGCGCTGCACGCGCTCGACGACATCCATGGACTCGAGCAGGAACGGGTCGATCTTGGTCGTATCGCCCACCAGGCCGATAATCGTCTCATTCTCGCCGCGCGAGACGTCGGTCTTCAGGCCTTTTTTCTCAATCCAGCTGACGATATGGCTGACGGCCTCGTCGCTGGCGCTCTGCTTTAGAATTGCAATCATGGTGTGCCTCTCACCTCGATGGATAACTTTTGCAAAAACGGCCCGCATTGCGAGCCGTGTATATATGGTGCATGAGAGTTTATACTATCCGACTCGCTTTTGCCTTCTAAAGTGGGCCGTTGCGCCGCGTCTTCCTCGGAATTGCAAACCTTTTTCTTTTATTTTGATAGCCCGTGGTGCACTTGGGTATAATGCCAAACGTTGGCCCTATTAGCTCAGGGGATTAGAGCGTCTGCCTCCGGAGCAGAAGGCCGTTGGTTCGAATCCAACATGGGGCACCATCGAACGTAAGACCGTCCGAACCTCGCATGGTCCGGGCGGTTTTTCTTATACCGACGCGACGTGATGGGACGTGGTATGGCAGCAACGGATATCGAGCGCGGACTCTCGACCGCCGAGGTTGAGGAGCGCATCGCCGCCGGTAAGATCAACCGCAACATGGAGCTCAAGACCAAGTCGGTCAAAGAGCTCATCATCGAGAACCTCTGCACGTTGTTCAATTTGATCAACGTGATCTTGGCGTTCCTGGTCATTTTGACCGGTTCGTTTAAGAATCTGACGTTCCTGTTCGTGGTGTTCCTCAATACCGCTATTGGCGTCATTCAGTCCATGCGTTCCAAGAAGATGGTCGATAAGCTCACGCTGCTGACCTCCAAGAAGGCCATCGCGGTGCGCGACGGCGCCGAGGTGGAGCTCGACCTGGACCAGATCGTGCTCGACGACATCATCCGCTTGGGGCGCGGCGACCAGATTCCCGCCGACGCCGTGGTGGTGTCGGGCGAGGCGCTCGTGAACGAGAGCCTGCTGACGGGCGAGAGCGACCTTATTAAGAAACAGCCAGGCTCTGAGCTCATGAGCGGCAGCTTTATCGACTCGGGCCTGCTGCGCGCCCGCGTGATCCATGTCGGCGCCGACAACTACGTGGCCAAAATTAATAACGAGGCCAAGTACGTCAAAAAGGTTAATTCCGAGATCATGAACGCGCTGAACGCCATCGTGCGCTTTGCGAGCATCATCATGATCCCGCTCGGTTTGGCGTTGTTTGCCTCGAGTGTGAGCGAGCTGTGGGATGCCGCGGGAACCCCGGGCGATAGTGCGCTTTCGTGGTGCTTCTCCGAGCTGTTGGCCGGTCATGTGCCTTCGTCGGCGCTGCTGTCCACGGTGGGCGCCCTGCTGGGCATGATCCCGCAAGGCCTGGTGCTGCTGACCTCGTCGGTGCTCGCCATCGCCACGGTGCGCCTGGCCCGCCGCAAGGTGCTGGCACAGCAGCTCTACTGCATCGAGACACTCGCTCGCGTCGACGTGCTGTGCCTGGACAAGACGGGCACCATCACGTCGGGCCGTATGGAGGTCGAGGGCACGTATCCGCTGCCTGTTGAGGGTGTTGGCTTTGGCGTGGACTCGGACGAGGCGGCTGTTCCCATCGATACCACAGTGCTCGATTTTGCGCTGGCTAACGTGGCACGTGCGACTTCGGCCGATGCCAACGAGACCTGCCAGGCGCTGCTCAACTATTACGCCGATCGCCCGGTCGAGGTGTCCGAGCCGCTGTCGGTCATTCCATTCTCGTCGTCTAAAAAATGGAGCGGCGCGTCGTTTGCGCAGGGCTCCTACGTAATGGGCGCCGCGCAATTTGTGCTCTCTGATCGTGCGTTTGCCCAGGTCGAGAACCGTGTCGCCGAGCTTGCCGATACCTGCCGCGTGCTCGTGGTGGCGCGCGTGGACGGCTTTACGCCCGATGGGGATATGGTGGGCGAGGCCGAGCCCGTGGGATTTGTGACCATCCGCGACGAGATTCGTACCTCGGCGGCCGAGACCATCGGCTACTTTAACGAGCAGGGCGTGACCCTCAACGTGATCAGCGGCGACGACCCGCGTACGGTGTCGTCGATCGCGCGCGTGGTGGGCGTGCCGGGGGCGGACGCTTATGTGGACGCCACGACGCTCGATACGCCGGCCAAGCTCGATGCCGCAGTGGACCGCTACCATGTCTTTGGTCGTGTGACCCCGCAGCAGAAGCGCGAGCTCGTGCAGGCGCTCAAGCGCCGCGAGCACACCGTGGTCATGACGGGCGACGGCGTCAACGACGTGCTGGCGCTCAAGGAGGCCGACTGCTCCGTCGCCATGGCGGCCGGCTCCGATGCCGCGCGTAATGTGGCCGAAATCGTACTCGTCGACAACGATTTTGCCTCGATGCCCGCCGTGGTGGCCGAGGGCCGTCGCTCCATCAACAACCTGCAGCGTTCGGCCTCACTGTTCCTGACCAAGACGCTGTTCTCGATGGGCCTGGCGGCGCTGTGTATCGCGCTGCCGCCGTACCCCTTCGAGCCCATCCAGATGACGCTCATTAACTTCTTCTGCATCGGCGCGCCGGGCTTTGTGTTGGGCCTGGAGCCCAACAATGCTCGTGTGAAGGGTGCGTTTTTGAGCAACGTACTCAAGCGTGCACTGCCGGCGTCGATTGCGGTCATTTTGGCTGCGGCGCTCGACATCTTTGTGGCGCGCGTGTTTGGCTTTAGCCAGCTCACGCTGTCTACGATGTGCCTGCTTACGTCGTGCGCGGCGAGCGTCAGCCTAATCTGGCGCATCTCGCAGCCTCTCACGCCCTTACGTGTGGTGCTCTTTGTGTTTGTAGTCGCCGGCATCCTGGTGGGCGTTATCGGATTCCCGGAGCTGCTGTCTATTGCCAACCTGTCGATGGGCCAGATGGTTATCTTGGCTGTTATCGTGGTCTTTACCTGCTCGGTGTTCTTTAAGCTCGCCACGATGATGGATTCGCTCAAGCCGCGTCGTCGTCATGCCGCAACTGGTTTTGGCCGCGGTGTGCGCGTCCGCCTGGGTCGCGGTGGCGGCAAGGTGAGCTCGACGGGCTCGACGGCCGAACGTTTTGCCAAGCGCGTCGCCGCCGACATGGCGCAGCGCCGCGAAGATCGCACCGCTCGCGAGGCCGAGGCCCGCGCACTCGAGGGCGTGGCCCAGGCCCAGCCCAAGAAAAAGAAGAGTACCGGAGCCAAGCGCTCTCGCGTGACCAAGTCCGCCCAAGGCATCAAAGTCTCGATGCCAAGCAAAAAGAAGAAGTAACTACGCGCCCTGCCGATGTTGAATTGGTGCCTTGCTCCTGTGGGGCCGTGGCGATGTTATGCTCTAACCTCGATTGTTTGAATTGCTTCGAAAGGAGGATGCCGTGATCTGCCCGCATTGCCTTAAGACTATCGAGGACGGCGCCTCGTTCTGCCCCTACTGCAACGCCTATGTGGGTCCGGGCGATGGTCCCGAGCACACTGAGTTCGTGTTCTGTGAGGGCTGCGGTGCCCGTCTTTCTCCGCATGATCGTACATGCCCCAAATGCGGACGCCCCGCTCCGGGTATCCTCTCCGAGGACGCGGCCGCATCCGACTTGGCTGCGGGCCGCACGGCGGGTTTTCCGCGCCTAACGCAAGAGCAGATCGATACCGAGGTGCCGCATGCGCCCGCCTCGGCTGCCGCGGTTCTTTCGGATGCCGCCGACCCCAATGAGACTTGCGTGCTGCCGGCTTTCGATAAGGATTTCGGTATCCCCAAGGTCGACATTCCCACGCCCGTTTCCCTGCACGACGATGCTCAAAAACCCAAGCGCAAGGTGCACCCCGACGAGGACGCCTATCACAAGCACAAGCGTCATATCCCCAAGCCGCTCATCGTCATCGCGGTCCTTGCCGTCGTGTGCGGTGGTGCGTATTGGTTCGTGACGGCCGATCCCATGGGTGTCATGCCTGGCTTCTATGACCAGTTTGGCCAGGCCGCGCAGACGACCTTCCCCACGCGCCAAAAGGGCGAGGCGACTGAGGACGATACCAAGCAGGACGATTCTGCCGAGGTGGTCCAGGAAGAAACCGTGCTTACCGATGATCAGCTCTATACCAGGCTCGACGGTCTGTATCAGACCATCGTGTCCTACGGTGACGAGGACCAGATCGGCGAGGTCATCGATTCTTTTAACAATGGCTATCTTCGAACGCCACTGTCCACCCGTCAGGAGCTGTCGCAGAGTGCCTACGCCCTGCGCGACCAGATCAAAAAGACGCAAGATGAGCTCAACAACCTGAAAGTACAGGACGATACGGTCTATGCGGATGACATCGCCCACTTAAAGCAGCTTGCCGAGTGGATGTACGAGCGTGTCGACGTGATCTGTCAGAGCTGGGACATCTCGCTGGCCATTCCCGATGGTGAGTCGATGAGTTCCCACCAAAGCGATATCCTGGCGCCCATCGCGCAGGGCGGCAACAGCGCACTGAACCAGTACGACGCCAATGTGGGTTCCTGGAAGCCGCAGCAGCGTTCCTAAAATTAGTTCGCCATAGTCGGCATAACCTACGTGCGCAATTGATGTAAGCGCATGCTTATTGCTACAATTCTTACAAATATGCTTTAAACGCACGAGGAAGGAACCACATGTTTGGTTTTAAGAAAGAGCTCTACACGCCCGAGTATCAGCTTGCCGGCGACGAGTGCGCCGTTATCGAGACGTCGAAGGGTACCATCAAGGTCAAGTTTGACGGCGAGGGCGCTCCCATTCATGTCGCGAACTTCTGCGAGCTTTCTACGATGGGCTTCTATGATGGCCTTAAGTTCCATCGCTATGTGCCCGGTTTTGTCATCCAGGGCGGTGACCCCAATACCCGCGATATGTCCGGCGCCGACGTCGCCGCTGGTCTTGAGGGCCCCGACGGCATGCCCGGTACCGGTGGCCCCGGCTACTGCATCAAGGGCGAGTTTGCCACCAATCCGCGCAACTGCCATGTCGATGGCGCCCTTGCCATGGCACGCTCCATGGATCCCGATTCCGCGGGTTCCCAGTTCTACTTCTGCCTGGGCGCCCAGCATAACCTCGATTCCGGTTACACCGTCTTTGGTACCACGGTCGAGGGTCTCGATGTGATTTCGCGGCTGCGTGCCGGCGACGAGATCGTCCATGTCGAGATCGTTCACGAGTAAAGGGGACTTCCTTGAATAGCCAGCTGATCCAACAGGGCCGCGCCGCTTACCGCGCGGGTGATTTTTCCGCTGCAGCCCAGATGCTTGGGGCGGCAAAAACTCCCGATGAGATTATGGGCGAGGCCGATCACCTTCGTGGCAACGCCTTGATGCACCTGGGCATGTATGCCGAGGCCGCCGAGGCTTATGCTGCCGCCCTCAACGACGGCACCTATGGCAAGCGCGGCGCGCTGCTCACCAACCGCGGCAAGGCACTCGCCGCGGTGGGCGACTACACGACGGCCGCTCAGGCGTTCTCTGCTGCTACCCAGGATGCTTCCTATGCCACGCCGTTCAAGGCCTATCTGGGCCTGGGCAATGCGCTGTTCCAGTCGGGCGACTATGCCAACGCGGGTACTGCCTTCCGTCAGGCTGCCATCGACGGCGCCAATCCGGCTCCTGCCGCCGCACTCGGCGAGCTCGGTCGTTGCTTCATTAAGCTCGGCCGTCCGGCGGATGCCGTGGAGACCTACCGCACGGCTATCGACTTTGCCGGTCCCCGCGACGATACGCGTGCGCTCAACGCCGGCATGGGTCAGGCGCTTTCTGCCGCCGGTCGTCCCTCCGACGCACTCGACGCCTTTAACGCCGCTACTGCCGATGGCATCTACCAGCTCACCTCCGAGCAGGCCGACGAGCTTGCCCGCGTGCACGATTCGCTTGCCGCGCTGTCTGCCCAGACGGCTATGGCCACGGCTCCGGCGCCCGCGATGGACGCTCCCGCCGTCGATCCGCTCGATCCTACGGGCGCGACCGGTCAGTTTATGCCCGATCCCTCGGATACCGGCTTCTTTACGCTGTCCGAGTCCGAGATGGTCCAGCAGGACCGTCAGGATCGTAAGCAGGCCAAGGTCCGTCGTCGCCATCGCCACACGGGTCTCAAAGTCTTCATCGTGCTGCTTCTGCTCATTTTGATTGCTGCGGGCGGTCTGGGCTTTGCCTACACGCGCGGCTTTGGCTTCCCGTCCCAGGAGTCTGTCGTTACCGATCTGTTCCAGGCTGCCGGCGACGGTGACACCGCAAAGGCCGAGTCTTACCTGGCCTCGAGCCTGTCCGAGGACGCCAAATCGATGATCATCTCCTCGATTCCGCAGGGTGCCACCGTGTCCGTCGAGGGCATGGATCAGTCCATGACCGAGACGGCCGCCAAGGTGAAGGCATCGCTGTCCAAGGGCGGCGAGCAGGAGTACACCGTCAAATTCGTGCGCTCCGACAACCATATCGGCTGGGCCGTTTCCTCGCTCGATATGGATTTCTCGGCTGCTGACAACCAGTAGTGACCTTATGGGATTTAGCTTTGCCCGGCGCTTCACCGCAAGTGAGGTGCCGGGCTTGCGCTAGTATGATGAGCTAGTAGTTTTCCAGCAATCATCCAACACATCAGGAGTTGCGTTGTTTTCTTTGATGGATATGTTCTTCGGTAGCTATGCGGGCGATCTTGCCATCGACCTCGGCACCGCAAATACGCTTGTCTCCGTGCGCGGCAAGGGCATCGTCATCCGCGAGCCCTCCGTCGTCGCCATCGACAAGAACGACGAGCGCATCCTGGCGGTCGGTATCGAGGCAAAGCGCATGCTCGGCCGTACGCCCGGCAACATTGTGGCCGTTCGTCCCCTGAAGGACGGCGTCATCGCCGACTTCGATGTTACAGAGGCTATGCTTCGCTACTTTATCGACAAGGCGTCCGAGAAGCGCTATCCGTGGACCCCGCGTCCGCGCGTTGTCGTCTGCGTTCCCTCCGGTGTCACGTCGGTCGAGAAGCGTGCCGTCTTTGAGGCCACGATCCAGGCCGGCGCTCGCCAGGCCTATCTGATCGAAGAGCCTATGGCCGCCGCTATCGGCGCCGACCTGCCCGTCGAGGAGCCTACCGGCTCCATGGTCATCGACATCGGTGGCGGTACCACCGAGGTTGCCGTTATCGCTATGGGCGGCATCGTCGTCTCGCAGTCCATCCGTATTGCCGGCGACGAGTTCGATCAGGCCATCCTCACGCACGTTCGCGATGCCTACAACTTGGCCATCGGCGAGCGTACGGCAGAGGACATCAAGATCAAGGTCGGCTCCGCCGTGCCGCTCAAGGACGAGCTCGACGTCGAGGTCAACGGCCGCGACGTGATCACCGGTCTGCCCAAGACCGTGCGCATCGAGAGCGAGGAGATTCGTCGCGCACTCAACAAGCCGCTCGACGAGATGGCCAAGGCCGTCAAGGACGCGCTCGACGCTACGCCTCCCGATCTTGCCTCGGACCTTATGTACTACGGCATTTTGCTGACCGGTGGCGGCGCGCTGCTGCGCGGTCTCGACGTGCGCCTGCGCGATGAGACCGGCGTTTCGGTCAACGTCAGCCCCACGGCGCTCGATAACGTTGTTAACGGCTGTGCCCGCGTGCTCGAGGCCAATGCGTTTGATGGCGGCTTCGTCCAGACCAATGCTTAATTTCCAAAAGGTGGATTCCATTTGGCACGATCTTCGGGTTTCTCCACAAATCTGAATACCAAGCGACAATCAACGGGTATGCGCCCGTTGATTGTTTTCAGCCTGATTTCGGTGTTGCTGCTCACGTTTTATATTCGTGAGGGCGAGGCTGGGCCGATTCATGCCGTGCGTTCGGGCGTAACGACGATTACCTCGCCGGTGCGCTTTGTGGGTTCGGCTGTGGCGGCTCCCTTCAATGCCATCGGCAACGTGTTCTCTAACCTTACGGCGTCGCAGGACACGCTCGACGAGCTTAAGAAGCAAAACGAGGAACTGACCTCTAAGGTTGCCGAGCTCTCCGAGTCTCAAAAGACCGCCGAGCGTCTGGAGGGGCTGGTCGGCCTGCAGTCGACCTATAACCTCAAATCGACCGCTGCTCGTATCGTTGGTGCCTCGGGCGATGCCTGGACCTCGACCGTTACCATCGACAAGGGCTCTGCCGACGGCCTTACCATCAACATGCCCGTGACGAGTTCTGCCGGTGTTATCGGCCAGATCATCGAAGTCTCGGCCAAGACGTCCACCGTGCGCCTGATTGGCGACGAGAACTCGGGTGTGTCCGCCATGGTACAGGACACGCGCGCCCAGGGCATGCTGCAGGGTCAGGCTGACGGCACGCTGCGTCTTGAGTACGTGAGCGTCGACTCCGACGTTAAGGTTGGCGACATCATCGTGACCTCGGGCATCGGCGGTGTGTTCCCCAAGGGTCTACCGCTCGGCACCGTCTCGTCGGTTGAGAAATCGGCAAACGACGTGTACTACACCATTGTGGTGCGCGCTCAGACCACGGCCGAGAACAACGAGGAAGTGCTGGTCATTACCTCGCTGACCGATGAACAGTCGGCCTCGGATGAGGACGTGAGCACGGCCAACAGCACGCCGCAGGGAACGTCGCGCGATGCTGCAACCAAGACGAAGGACGAGAGCTCGGATGACAGTTCCGACACGTCCGAGATGACCGATTCTGGCTCGAACGAATAGGGGGCATGTCCATGGATCTACACGAGCAGGGGATGAGCTCCCGCACGTTTGTGATCGCCGCCATCGTGTGCGTGCTGCTGCAGGCAGGCCTGGCACCGCAGATCTCCATTGCGGGTGGTCGCGTCAACTTCATGATTATCTTGGTGTGCCTGAGTGTGTTCTCGGGCGACCCGACCCGTGCCGTCGTGTGCGGTTTTTGCAGCGGCTTGTTTTATGACCTGTCCGCTGCCGTGCCGGTGGGCATTATGTCGCTCCTGCTGACCGTGGGTTCTTTTGCCCTGGTGCACAGCGCCGTCGGTCAGACGGGCGGTACCCCAAGTGCGCGCGGCGTCACTGTGGGCGCCTTCGCGCTCGTCATTAATGTGATCTACAGCATCATCTTGCTGTTTATGGGTTTGGAGACGAGCTTTGTCGTGGCGATCTTCGGCCATGCGCTGCCGTCCTCGATCCTGACGGGTCTGGTTGCCATTCCGTTTTTGATGTCCGGCGTCGTGCCGCAGTCCGGCTATGGATTCTCCGCACGTGGCGGACGCCAGACGGGTATGCGCTTTAAGCCCAAGACCCGCAAGCTCAAATAGGGGAGGCCCGTAGATGTCTTCCCAGATGACGGTTATTATCGCCGGTATCGTGCTGGTTGTGGCCATCGTGGTCGCGCTGGTCGTCATGCGTCGTGGCGATTCCCGTTTTACCTACGATACACAGCATGGAACGGCCCCGCGCGCCACCGAGGGCGAAGGCAATACCGCGGCGACCGCCTTTAAGGGCCGCTTTTCCATCCTCACCACGGGTGTGGGCGCGATGTTTGCGGCACTTGCCGTCAAGCTGTGGGGCATGCAGATGGTCTCGTCGGACTATTACGAGAAGCAGGCCAATAGTAATCAGACTCGCACCGTTACCACACCCGCTGTGCGCGGTCGCATCCTCGACCGCAATGGCGTGGCGCTTGTCCAGAACCGTCCCTCACTTGCTGTCGTGGCCTACCGCGACCTTGCCGAGGATGAGGTTCTGGTTCGCCATCTTGCCAACGTGCTTGGAATGCCTTATGTGGCGGTCCTTCGCAATATTCAGGACAATACAGAGGGCGCTCAGAGCCTGCATACCATCGCGACGGACGTCCGTCGCTCCACGGTTGCCTATATTCAGGAGCATGCCGGCGAGTTCCCGGGCGTCAAGATTGCCGAGCGTACCGAGCGCCAGTATCCATACGGCGAGACGGCATGCCATATCTTGGGCTATACCGGCACCATTACCTCCGAGCAGCTCGAGGCCCAGAATAAGAAAACTTCTGGCGACGATGATGCTTCTGCTGGCAAGATTACGTACCAGTCGGGCGATATCGTGGGGCAGGCGGGCGTTGAGAGCTACTACGAAAACCTGCTGCAGGGTATTCGTGGCGAGCAGACCGTCAAGGTCGATGCCTCGGGCAACGTGACCGGTCAGGCCGGCGCCGTGCCCGCGAAGGCCGGCTCTGACATTAAGCTCACGCTCGACCTTAAGATCCAGCAGGCCTGCGAGACGGCGCTGGCGAGCGCTATCGAGCTTGCCAAGACCACTGGCTACAGCAATGCCGGCAACGGCGCTGTAGTGTGTCTCGATCCCAACAATGGCGAGATCCTGGGCATGGCGAGCCAGCCCAAGTTCGATCCGTCCGTCTTTATTGGCGGCGTCTCAAATGACGTGTGGACCGAGCTCAATGATGACAAGGGTTCGCACCCGCTGCTCAACCGCGCCATTAGCGGACAGTACATGTCGGCCTCGACCATCAAGCCGCTCTCGGCACTGGCCGGTCTTGAGTTTGGAACCTACACGTCGGGGCAGACGACCAACTGCACGGGTTATTGGACGGGTCTGGGCAAGTCGTGGGGCAAGTACTGCTGGCTGCATTCCGGCCACGGCACCATGACGCTGCAGTCGGGAATCGCCAACTCGTGCGACCCTGTCTTCTACGACATGGGCAAGGCGTTCTTTTATGACGAGCAACATCCCGAGGGTCTGCAGGAGGTCTTTCGTCGCTGGGGTCTAGGCAAGACCTGCGGTATCGATCTGCCGAGTGAGGGCGCGGGTCGTATTCCCGATGCCGAGTGGAAAGAGTCGTACTTCACCGACGCATCTGCCGAGGACCGCAAGTGGAATGCCGGCGATATGACCAACATCGCCATCGGTCAGGGCGACATCCTGGTGACGCCCCTGCAGATGGCGTGTGCCTATATGGGTCTTGCCAACGGCGGCAAACAGTACGTGCCTCACGTGTTTTTGTCTGCCGTGTCGCGCGATGGCGACGGCGATGCCTATAAGTACAACGGCAAGGGCAAGAAGAAGCGCCTGGAGGCCAAGATCAACAGCGATTCGGATTTGGCTCTTGTTCGCAACGGCATGCACGACGTGATTTACACGGCATCGACGTCCCTGGCGGCTCACTTTGGCACCCTGACGCCGCAGGTATACGGCAAGTCGGGCACGGGCGAGAAAAGTGGCGAGGATGAATACGCGTGGTTCTGCGCCTATGCACCGGCCGATGACCCCAAGTATGTCATCGCTACCGTCTTGGAGCAGGGCGGCGGTGGCTCAGATACCGCGATGCATGTCGTGCGCGACGTGCTCGGCGTGATTTATGACGAGCCCGATACCTCTTCGGCCTCGGGCGATTCTTCGGTTCGATAGGAGGTTGCGATGGATTTTTCTCCGGCGGATCTGTTCCGTTCAACCAAGACCGGCTCTCGCAGCAGCCTGGACCGTGTCAACAAGCAACTTTCGGCCTCGCGCGGCACGTTTCGCCAAAAGGTGCATATCGGTGTGCTCGTGGCTACTGTGGCGCTCGTCGCCTACGGTGCCATCATTATCTGGTCGGCTTCGCAGTTTAAGGCCGATGCCTCGTTCTCACGCCATCTGCTGGGAATTGGCATCGGGGCGGTGCTGGCGGTGCTCGTCTGGCGTACCGACCTGCGCGGTATTTCCAATTTCTCGACGGCGTTGCTCGTCATCGACCTGATCGTGATCTTCTCGCCCAAGATTCCGGGTCTGTCCTATACGGGCGGTCTGGGCATGACGGGCTGGATCAAGATTCCCGGTATCGGCTTGACATTCCAGCCGGTTGAGCTTGCCAAGCTCATCACCATCTTCTTTATTGCTACGCTTGGATCGCAGTATAACGGTCGCATCGATACCGTTCGCGACTACGTCAAGCTCTGCGGCATGCTGTCCATTCCGTTTTTGGCCGTCGTTGCCATGGGCGACCTGGGCTCGGGCCTGGTCGTGCTGGTTTCGGGCGCCATCGTCATTTGTATGAGCGGTGCACGCCGCGAATGGGTGCTGTCGACCCTGGCCCTGCTCGTGGGCTTGGTGGCCCTCGTTCTGGCGCTCGATTCGGTCTTTGATTCGTTGCTCGGCCACGATGTGCTCATCAAGCAGTATCAGATGAACCGTCTGACGGTCTTTATCGACCCCGATAATGCCGATTCGGACGATGCCTACAACCTGCAGCAGTCGCTTATCGCCGTTGGCTCGGGCGGCTTCTTTGGTAAGGGTTTGGGCCATGCGACGCAGTCGGCCGGCGGCTTTCTGCCTGAGTTCCACACCGACTTCGTCTTCGCCTTTTTGTCCGAGACCTTTGGTTTTTGCGGTTCCTTTTTTCTCTTGTGCCTCTACGTGCTGCTGATCTTTTCGACGATTCGCGTCGCCTTTAAGTGTGAGTCGCTGTTCCTGCGTCTGTCGTGCGTAGGTATCGTCGGCATGTGGGCATTCCAGACCTTCGAGAACATCGGCATGTGCATCGGCATGATGCCGATTACCGGTATTCCGCTACCGTTTATTAGCTTCGGTTCGTCTTCGATGATGATCCAGCTGCTGACGGTGGGTATCGTACAATCCATATGGCGGCATCGTTCGGGCGCCGCGTAACCGCTGGAGGGGTTTGCTATGAAAATTCCCGTAGATAAGCTGACCCGCGCTTTTAAGATGGGCGCGTCCGTTAAGAAGGATTCCGATACGCCGGTGCGCGTCTCGGTCTATCTGGATTCGTCCGCCTCGCGCTTTCTGGCCGAGACGGTGCGTGACGCCTTTGTGCCGCAGACGACCTCGGGCATTGTGCGCGTCGAGCGTCTGGGGGAGGAGCGAATTGCTCCAAAGACCGATACCGATGTGGTGCTGGTGCTCTCGTGTGGTTCCGACCGCTTGGAGAGTGCCGTGCAGGAGCTCGTGATCGCCGGCGCGCCCGTGTGCGTGCTTGCCGAGTCTGCTGTGGAGGTGCCGTTTATCGAGGAGTCCACGCCCATGCTCGGTGTGGTGGCGGCAACCGATAAGACGTATCTGCTCGAGACGCTTGCCCGCTGGATTCTCGATCGCACCGACAAGGAAACGGCTTTTGCGGCGAACTTTGCCTTCATGCGCATCGCGGCGGCCAATCGTATCATCACCTCGTGTGCGCTCACCAATATGGCGACCGGGGCTTTGGTGTTTTTGCCGGGCACCGATTATCCCGTTATGGCGCTGGCGCAGGTGGGCATGCTCTTTGAGCTCGCTGCCGTCTTTGGACGCGGCATTAAGCCTGAGCGCGGCTACGAGGTCGCGGGCGTGCTTGCCGGCGGTCTTGTGATCCGCGCGGTCACCCGCGCGCTCGTCAAGCAGACGCCGCATATTGGGTTTGCCGTCAAGGCGCTCGCTGCTGCCGCGGGCACCTATGGCATGGGCCGTGCGCTCGTTTCGCTCTACGAGCGCGATGTCGACTACAGCCGTGCTAACGAGGTGGTCACTGCCACGTTTTCCCGCGTTCGCGATTTGGTGACTGCGGTCGCGGGCGCTACCCGTCCTATGGCGTCCTATCAGGACGCATCAGATCTCGCTGCTTAGGGGTTTTCCGTTGCGCGTTGCATACCAAGACTGTTTTCATTTAATTGAGCCGTTGCTCGCCAAGGTCGAGAAGCCGAGTCGCTATATCGATCACGAGTGGGGCACGCTTTCCAAGGCCGATGCCGACTACCGTTGCTGCCTGATCTACCCGGATGTGTACGAGGTCGGTCTGCCCAACCAGGGCATCGCCATCCTCTACAACATCCTTAACCAGGCCGAGGGCATCTCCTGCGAACGCGGCTATGTGCCGTGGCCCGATATGGGTGACGCCATGCGCGAGGCAGGCATTCCGCTGCTGTCGCTCGAGGGTGCAGCGCCGGTCGCTTCGTTTGATATCGTCGGCCTGCATGTGCCGCACGAGATGGCGGTGACGAACTTCCTCGAGGCACTCGACCTCGCTGGTATTCCGCTGTTAGCGGCTGACCGCACCGAGGACGACCCCATTATCATCGCCGGCGGCCCCTCGGTGTACAACCCCGAGCCGTACGCGGCCTTCTTCGATGTTATCCTCATCGGCGAGGGCGAGGAATCGCTGCTCGAGACCTGCCAGTTGCATCGCCGTCTGCGTGACGAAGGAGTCCCGCGCGCGCAGATTGTCGAGCAGCTTGCATCCATTGCCGGCAACTACGTGCCGTCGCTCTATGAGGTTTGTCACGACGAGCCCTGCTCGCCGCATGGCTACACCGTGCCGCGTGAGGGCAAGGATGCGCCGACCGTGGTCTACAAGCGCGTCGTCGAGGATTTCGGCGCCACGAATCCGCTGTCGCAGTCGTGCGTGCCCTATGCGCAGCTGGTCCACGACCGCCTGTCTATCGAGATCCTGCGCGGCTGCGCCCGCGGCTGTCGTTTTTGCCAGGCCGGCATGACGTATCGCCCGGTGCGTGAGCGCTCGGCCGACCAGATCGTCTCGTCGGTGATTCAGGGTCTGGAAAAGACCGGCTATGACGAGGTGTCGCTGACCTCGCTCTCCACGACCGACCACTCCTGCATTCGCGATGTGCTCGGCAGGCTCAACCATCGCCTGGAGGATACGGGTATTCGCGTGTCTATTCCGTCGCAGCGCCTGGATTCGTTTGGCGTGGATATGGCCGAGTCGGTCGCCGGCGAAAAGAAGGGCGGACTGACGTTCGCGCCCGAGGCCGGCAGCCAGCGCATGCGCGACATCATTAACAAGAACGTGACCGAGGAGGACCTGGACCGTGCGGCCAAGGCGGCCTTCGAGGCCGGTTGGAACCGCATGAAGCTCTACTTTATGATGGGCCTTCCCGGCGAGCGCGACGAGGACATCGTGGCCATCGCCAATCTGGCCGATCACGTGCTGGAGCTCGGTCGTTCCGTGGTGCCCAAGGCTCGTCGCGGCTCGATCTCGGTGTCGATCTCGGTTTCGGTCTTTATCCCCAAGGCTGCCACGCCGTTCCAGTGGTGCCCGCAGCTCGACTACGACGACGTCAAGCGTCGCCAGAAGCTGCTCATCACGAGCGTTCGCAACCGTGCCGTCCGCGTTCATTACCACGATGCCGAGACCTCGCTCATCGAGGCTGCGCTGTCCCGCGCCGGTCGTGACATGACGCCCGTCATCATCGACGCTTGGCGCTCGGGCTCTCGCTTTGACGCCTGGGTAGAGCATTTCTCGCTCGATAACTGGAAGGAAGCTGCTGCCAAAAACGGCATCGACCTCAATGAGCTCGTGCACCTGCCCTACGAGTTGGACTGGCGCCTGCCGTGGGAGCACGTGAGCCCCGGCTGCACGCGCGGCTTCCTCGAGCGCGAGTACCGTCGCTCGCTCGAGGGCGTCACGACTCCCGACTGCACCCGCACGTCGTGCACCGGCTGCGGGATCTGCCCCACGCTCCACGCCAAGAATGTATTGATGGGTGATCGCGCATGAGTGAGCGCCTGACCGACAACCCCTCGCTCTTTAGGCTTCGTGTTCGCTATGGCAAGCGCGATCGCCTTAAGTACCTGGGCCATCTCGAAGTGATCCATACCATTGAGCGCATCGTGCGCCGTGCGGGACTTCCCTATGCCGTCACGCAGGGCTTCTCTCCGCACATGCGCGTGGGCTTCTCTTCGGCGCTACCGGTTGGTACGTCGTCGACCTGCGAGTGGTATGACCTGTTTATGACCGAGTTCGTGGCGCTCGACGAGGCGTTTGAGCGCCTGGCTGCGGCGTCTCCGGCCGATCTGGCGCCCATCGAGGCGGCGTACATCGACGTGCGCACGCCGGCATTGACGGCGCAGCTCACGCGCCTGTCGTATCGCATCGACTTACACCTGGATCCCGAGGCGCCCGTAAGCGCCGACGAGGTGCGTCGTGCGATCGACACGCTGCGCGCGGATCATGGCATCGACTACGCGCGCGGCAAAAAGAGCAAGCGCTTGGATTTGGATCACACGCTCGTTGGCTATGAGCTCACGGCGGGGGAGCGCCCGGACCATTTGGTTCTCATGCTCGACACCCATGCCGACAACGAGGGCTCTATGCGTCCGGAAATTTTGCTTTCTGCTGCTGATGTTTTGTTGCAGGGCTTGACCCCGGGCGTGGATGCACCTATTGTTTCCACCGGTATGCAAGACCTCGTGACCATCTGCTCCTACGATGTCGAGCGTCAGAATCAAGCATGCGAGGACGACGAGGGCCGACTCGTCAGCCCCATACCTGTGCGAACTTGTGGATTTGCTCCACATACTCGTTGACGGGGGTATTTTCGCCTGCTACTATATTCGGCTGTTGCACTAACTGATGCATGAAGGGCAAGTAAACATGTACGCAATCGTTAACACGGGCGGCAAGCAGTACAAGGTCGCCACCGACGATGTCATCACCGTCGAGAAGATCGAGGGCAATGAGGGCGACAAGGTCACCCTGCCGGTTATCTTCCTCAACGATGGTAAGAAGATCGTCACCGATCCCGACAAGCTGGCCAAGGCCAAGGTTACCGCTCAGATCGTTGAGCAGTTCAAGGGCGAGAAGCAGCTGGTCTTCAAGTTCCACAAGCGTAAGCGCTATCGTCGTCTGAAGGGTCACCGTCAGCAGCTCACCAAGCTGAAGATCGTGAAGGTCCAGGCTACGTCCCGCGCCAAGAAGGCTGTCAAGGCAGAGGCCGAGGCTGTTGCCGAGGCTCCCGTCGCCGAGTAGATTACACTCGTAACGAAAGAGTAGGTATACACAATGGCACACAAAAAAGGACTCGGTTCCTCCCGTAATGGCCGTGACTCCCGCGGTCAGCGCCTTGGCACGAAGCGCTATGCCGGCCAGACGGTAACCACGGGCACGATTCTCGTCCGTCAGCACGGCACGCACATCCACCCGGGTGAGAACGTTGGCCGTGGTAAGGACGACACGCTGTTCGCGCTGGTCGACGGTACCGTTGAGTTCCACAAGGGTATCAAGCACAGGGTCAGCGTACGCCCGCTCGCGAACGCGTAATTCACCCTTCATAGAGCACATATGTGGGAGGCACTTGAGTTTTAGGATTCAAGGGTCTCCCTCTTTTTTGTAGGAGGCGATTCTGTTGTCACAGTTCACCGATATCAGCCGCATTAACGTGTGCGGCGGCGACGGCGGAGCCGGATGCATGTCGTTTAGGCGCGAGGCATTTGTCCCCAAGGGCGGCCCCGATGGCGGCGACGGCGGTCGTGGCGGCAATGTCGTCATCCAGGCCGATGCTCAGCTGTCTTCGCTGATCGATTACCGCTTTAAGCATCACTTCCGCGCCGAGCGCGGCACGCACGGGCAGGGTGCCCGTCGTAACGGTAAGAGCGGCGAGGACCTGATTCTCAAGGTCCCTATGGGTACCGTGGTGCGCGAGCTCGATCCCGAGACGCAGACCCCGATGTTCGAGATTGCCGACCTGGTGCACGACGGCGAGCGCGTCGTCGTGGCGCCCGGCGGTGCCGGCGGTCTGGGCAACACACACTTTGTGACGTCGGTGCGTCGCGCTCCGGCCTTTGCCCAGCTCGGCGAGCCTGCCGAGGAACACTGGATCGAGCTCGAGATGAAGCTTATGGCCGATGCCGCGCTTGTGGGCTTTCCCTCGGTGGGTAAGTCATCGCTCATTGCGCGCATGAGTGCCGCCCGCCCCAAGATTGCTGACTACCCGTTTACCACGCTCGTGCCGAACCTCGGCATGGTGCGTGCCGGCGAATATTCTTACGTCGTTGCTGACGTCCCCGGTCTCATCGAGGGCGCGAGCGAGGGCCGTGGCCTGGGTCACCAGTTCCTGCGCCACATTGAGCGTACGGCACTCATCATGCACGTCGTCGATATGACGGGTGGTTTTGAGGATCGCGATCCGGTCGAGGACTATCGCATCATCAACCGCGAGCTCGAGCAGTATGGCGCCGAGCTTTCGGAGCGTCCGCAGATCGTCGTTGCCAACAAGTGTGATGCGCCGGTCACGGCCGACAAGATTGCCGACCTTAAGCGTGCGGCGCTCGACGATGGCCATATGTTCTTTGCCGTGTCTGCTGTTACGGGCGCCGGCCTCAACACGCTGATGCTTGCCGTGGGCGAGCAGGTGGCTAAGCTTCGCGCCGAGCTGGCGGTCTCTGATGAGCCGGTCGATCTGCGCGACGAGGAGTGGGAGCGTCGCCGCCTGCAGCGCGAGAAGCGTTTCCGCATTGTCCAGGAAGAGCCCGGTGCCTTCCGCGTGGTCGGTCGTGCCATCGAGCGCATGGTCATCCAGACCGACTGGGAAAACGAGGAAGCCGTCATTTACCTGCAGCATAAGTTTGCGCGTATGGGTGTTGACGACGCGCTCGAGAAGGCCGGTTGCCGTGCGGGCGACGAGGTCCGCATTTGCCAGCGCGCTTTTGACTTTGAGGGCGCCGAGGACTTCTCGGAGTACGAAGAGCTCGAGGATGCTGGCGAGGACGTTGCCGTCGAGGCCATTGACGTGGCCGATGCTGCGGATGAGGGCGTCGAGGTTGTCGATGCGGCGGATGCCGAGGACGATGCCGAGACCTCGGAGGGCGAGTAAGCCATGTCGCTGCGCGGTGGAATCGGTCTGCCCGAGCTTCCTCTAGAGGACGGGCAGGAGTTTAGGCTCGGCATTATGGGTGGCACCTTTGATCCCATCCATTACGGGCACCTGGTGACCGCTGAGCAGGCGCGTGAGTCCCTCGACTTGGATGCCGTGCTCTTTATGCCGGCGGGCACGCCTGCCTTTAAGCTTGACAAGCCGGTGACGCCTGCCGAGGATCGTTATGCCATGACGGTCCTCGCCACCGCCGCGAACCCGGCCTTTTTGGCGAGCCGGTTCGAGATCGACCGCCCGGGCGTAACCTATACGGCTGATACGCTTCATGCCCTTCGCGACTTTTACCCGCCGCAGGTAAAGCTCTACTTTATTACGGGCGCCGATGCGATTATCGATATCGTGACCTGGCATGATGCCGAACGAATCGCTGAGCTTGCTACCTTTATTGCGGCGACACGACCGGGCTTTGATATCGATACAGCGCGTGCCCGAATCAAAGAGTCGGGGCTGCCGTTCGACGTGCGCTATATTCAGATTCCGGCGCTGGCGATCAGCTCGACGAACATTCGTAAGCGAGTTGCCCGCGGCATGAGCGTGCGCTATCTTACGAGCGAGTCCGTGCTCGGCTACATTCGCAAACGCAGGCTATATGCCGATTTGGGCCAAGAAGATTTTGAGTGATGGGGGTCTACGTTGTCGGTAGAGGATCAGTTTGAGGGCGATGAGCGCGCACTGCTCAAGCGCATTCAAGAGCTGCTCGATGTTCGCATGAAGGATAAGCGCAAGCGCTATGTGCATTCGCTGGGTGTTGCCGAGACCGCACTTCATCTGGCCGAGGTCTACGGCGTTGACCGCTTTGATGCCGCTGCCGCCGGCTTGATCCACGACTGGGACAAGGTGCTTTCCGATGACGAGCTCGTGGCCCGCGCGCTTCACTATGGCATCAAGGTTGCCGGCTCTCCTTCGGCCGCGACACCGCTGCTGCATGGCCCAGTTGCCGCCTATGAGCTTCCGCAGCTTTTTCCCGGGCTGTCGCCGGCGGTCTTTCAGGCTGTCGACCGTCACACCGTGGGAGCTTGCGACATGACGCCGCTCGATATGGTGGTCTTTGTGGCCGATGCCATCGAGCCCAACCGCCACGGCGACTATGCGCATGCGCTGCGCAAGATGGTGGGGGAGTCGACGCTCGATGAGTTGTTCTTCTCCTGTTTTGCGCAGGGTTTGGTCTATGTGATCCAGTCCGGGCGTTATCTTTATCCCACGGCTATTACGATTTACAACCATTACGCCCAGCTACGCTAGCTCGGGTGCGTCTAGAAAGAGGTATTCCATGGCCGACGAGACCATGACTGACGAGCAGATTCTCAAGGATGTGGAGCACAAGAGCTTCGCCGCCACGTCCGACCGCACCGCCGCCTCGCTGTCCGCGAGCGGTGTCGCCGCCGAGGATGTCGCCCGCGCCGCCGCGCAGGCCGCCTACGACAAGAAGGGCGAGGACGTTCAGGTGCTCGACCTGACTGAGCTTTCCGATGTGTGCGACTACTTTGTCCTTGCTACCGGCACCAACAACCGCCAGGTTGATTCGATCGTCGACGAGATTGAGGAGAAGGTCGCCGAGGCTTGCGGCGAGCATCCGTTCTCCATCGAGGGCCGCGAGCAGAAGACTTGGATGCTCATGGACTACGGTTCGGTTGTCGTCCACGTCTTCACTCCCGAAGCCCGCGACTTCTACCGCCTCGAGAAACTCTGGGGAGACGCCCCCCAGCTCCCCCTCAATCTCCTCTAGTAGCTCATTTGAGACGGGGTTTAGCTACCCTCACGCATATCGCCGGGCAGTTGCGGTTTTCCGCAGCTGCCCGCCTTTCTTTTTGCCCAAAGTAGCTAATTTGGGACGGGGCTTTTTTAGCTACTACCTACCGTTCGCCGATAGAAGCGAGTTGCGGTTCATTGCGTGATATTTAGCTTTCCGACTCGGGTAACGTATTTGTTATCTGTAGAGGAGGAGATGCGTATGACTCGGACCGCGCGGGAAATCTCTGTTTACGGCTATTACCATGTCGTCCAAAAGGGCTGTGGTGGTCAGCTGATATTTGAGGATGCCGATGATCGGATATATTTGATTCGGTTGCTTGCCTCGAAATGCCGAAAATACGACGTCAATATCATTGCTTGGTGCCTTATGGACAACCATATTCACTTGTTGCTAGATGATGAACATGTTCACCTGAGCGATTGCATGCACTCTGTTACGACTGCATATGCGATGTATTTCAACGCGAAAACCGGACGGAAGGGACCAGTTTTTCAGGATCGATTTAAGAGCGTGCCGATTCTTAACGATGATCAGCTGCTCAACTGTGTGAGATATATTCACGATAATCCTGCGAAAGCCAGGATTGGGACTGCTTCACTATATCGTTGGAGCAGTTTTAGCGAATATATGGGATACCCGGGTATTTGTATGACTGAATGTGTGCTAGGTTTGCTCGGAGATTCTCAGAGATTTTTTGCTTTCAGTACCTCGGGAGAACCGAATCGATATTGCTTCCGTGACGGCGCTCATGTGAGCGACATAGATGCACTGGAGTTTGCACAGGCTCTCCTTAAACCGTATGAGCCTCACCACCTTAAAGATTTGCCTAAAGCCGTGCGCGACAACTACATCCGTACGCTCAAAAACGAGGGCTTTTCGATAAAGCAGATCGTGCGCCTCACGGGCATCGGTCACTGCACGATTCAGAAGGTCAAGCTCGATCAGTAGCTATTTGGGACAGAGTTTTGTTGCGGCGGGCAAACCGGACATCCGGGGTAGTCAATTTGGGACGGGGCTATTTTAGCTACCCTTTGGCTGACGGTGAATGAATTAGGCCGAATGAATCTCAACCGATATATAGGGGTAGCTAAAATAGCCCCGTCCCAAATTGACTACCAATGCCGTGTCGGACGGAAGGCAGCAACCCCCCCCGTCCAAAAAAGACTAGTTATTGAAGCGGGATTGGCGGCCGAAGGAAAGGGCGGTGTCGCCGAATTTGTCTCGGACGGCGTCGATGGCGACGGAGAGGTCGCGGCGGTCGCTGGATTGGGCTCCGCGGTCATCGATCTCGCAGAACAGGTCAGTCTGGATGCCGCCTTGGTGGTCGAAGTCGCTCATGCCGATGCCCGCTAAGCGAACATGCATGCCATCCTGCCAGATGTTGTCGAGCAGTTCGAGTGCAACCGCCACGAAGATGTTCTCATCGTCGGTCGGATGAGGCAGCCGGCGCTGTGCCGTACGCCCGCTGCCATACGAATACTTAAGCTTGAGCGTTACCGTGGCACCCGTCAGCCCCTGACGGCGCAGGCGGCGTCCCACTGACTCTCCCAATAGCGCAATCGCCGCCTCAATATCCCCACGCTCAGTCAAATCTTTCGCAAAGGTGCGTTCATTGCTGACCGATTTGACCTCGCGCTCTTCATCGAGACTCGTGACTTCGGAGATTTCGAGTCCTTGCGCACGCTGGCGCATGCGTTCGCCGTTGACGCCAAAAATAGAGGCCAAGGTGGATTCCGGTGCACGTGATAGCTCGCCGAGGGTGTAGATGCGCATGCGGCGCAGTCGCTCCTCGGCCGAGCGCCCGATGCCACTCATGGCAGATACCGGCAGCGCGGCCAAAAAGCGCTGCTCGGTTCCGGGGCGCACGATGGTCAGCCCAAACGGCTTATCCCGCTCGCTTGCGATTTTTGCGACCGTCTTGTTGCAGCCCACGCCAATGGAGCAGGTCACTCCCAGCCCTGCCACGCGGTCGCTTATACGCCGCGCAACCAGCAGCGGGTCTTCGGGCGCAAAGCGACCCGGTGTGATATCGATAAAGGCTTCGTCGATGGATACGCGCTCGACGCGCGGGGTCTCGTCGGCGAGAATCGCCATGACCTGCGCGCTCACCTCGCGGTAGCGATCAAAGTGCCCGTGCGTCCAAATGGCTTTCGGGCACAAGCGCCGCGCTTCGGCCGAGGCCATGGCAGAGTGCACGCCAAAGCGACGTGCCTCATACGAACACGTGGACACGACGCCACGCGAATCGGCGTCTCCGCCCACGATGAGCGGCTTGCCGCGCCATTCGGGATGATCGAGCATCTCCACGCTCGCAAAAAACGCATCGAGGTCCATCAGGCCCACCGCCGGACCCGTCCAGGGAGGCGGCGTGACGCCCGTGGCATCCTCATAACCGTATGTATGTTCGCGTCTTTCCATGTCATGAGTATACCGCGCAGCTCATGTGGGGTGCGTGTATGTGCTTGCAAATCCCGAATTCTTGTCTAAGATATGGATTTGCCCTCGACTACACCGAAGAAGTTGGTCTCACGGACTTCACCTGCCCGCGTCGATGGCGTATTATGTTCAACTGTTTGTTTGTAGTTGCAGCCTAAAGCTGCTTGGTTGGAGGAGTTTCCTTTGGCAGTCAAGATTCGCCTTGCTCGTCACGGCGCTAAGAAGCGTCCGTACTACCGTGTCGTCGTCGCCGATTCCCGCGCCCCGCGTGACGGTCGTATCATCGAGGAGGTTGGCCGCTACAACCCGATGACCGCCCCCAAGACCATCAACCTCGACCTCGAGAAGATCGCCGACTGGCAGTCCAAGGGCGCTCAGCTTACCGACGCCGTCGCCGCTCTGGTCAAGGCCGCCAACGAGGGCGAGAAGACCGAGACCGTCGTCAAGAAGTCCAAGAAGCAGCTCGCCAAAGAGGCCGAGGCCGCTAAGGCTGCCGCTGAGGCCGCTGAGGGCGCCGAGGAGTAAATCGTGCCTGAGGTTGACGCTGCACAGCTCGAGGGTGAGGCAATGCTCTCAGATCGCATCGCCGATCTCGTCGAATATCTCGTTGTTCAGATCGTCGACGACCCGGATTCCGTGAGCCTTGAGGTCATCGATGGTGACGACGCCTCTACAATTGAGGTTTCGGTCGCCGAGGATGACGTCGCTAAGGTCATCGGCCGTCGTGGCCGTACCATCAAGGCCATTCGCACGCTCGCCCGTGCACTGGCCGCTCGCCTCGACACTGCTGTCGAGGTAGAGGTTCTGGGCTAGGACCTTGAGGTCCCAGTACAAAAACATCGCCCGTGTGGTCAAGCCGCACGGAAGGAAGGGGGAGGTCCTCGCGCAGCCGCTGCGGGGGCTTCCTTCTGTATTAGAGCCGGGTATGCGCGTCGCCCTGACGCCGCCGGCGCTCAAGCGCGACCGCTTTTGCACGGTCGTGTCCGTCACCGATACGGGCGATGGCGATCTGGTCTCGTTTGAGGGCATTGACGACTTGACGGCCGCCGAGGGTATCACGGGATGCTACGTGCTGGCAAATCGTGACGATTTTGAGCTCGATTCGCTCGACGCTGCCTATACCGACCTGATGGGTCGCGAGGTGGTCGACGAGCGCTTCGGTTCGCTCGGCACGATTGTCGAGATCATGTCGACGCCCGCTAACGATGTTTGGGTTGTCGAGGGTGATCGGTACGGCGAGGTACTGATTCCCGTGATCGAGCAGGTCGTGCTCGATCTTCCCGACACAGGAACAATTTCCGTCCACGCTATGGACGGCCTGATCGATATGGACAATTAGGGAGGACAACATGCTGATCGAGACCCTTTCGGTCTTTCCCGAGATGTTTGAGCCCGTCATGTCCACGTCGATTTTGGGCCGCGCCCGCAAGGCCGGCCTTTTTGATTTTAAGGCGTATAACCTGCGCGACTGGACGCACGACCGCCATCGTACCGTCGATGACGAGCCGTACGGCGGCGGGCAGGGCATGCTCATGAAGGTCGAGCCTATCGCAGAGGCCATCGAGGCCATTAGCGCAGAGGGTCCCAAGCCCACTGTGGTGTTCTTTACCCCCTGTGGCGAGCCTTTTACGCAGCATGTGGCCGAGCGCCTGCTCAAAAGTGAGCGCCTGCTGTTTGTGTGCAGTCGCTACGAGGGCGTCGACGAGCGCGCGTATGCGTATGCCGATGAGCGTCTGTCGATCGGCGACTACGTGCTCACGGGCGGCGAGCTTCCCGCTATGGTCGTTGCCGATGCCGTCGTACGCCTGATTCCCGGCGCCCTTGGTGACGAAATGAGCAACGTCGACGAGTCATTCTCGACCGCCGAGGACGGAGGACTGCTCGAGTACGCGCAGTACACCCGCCCCGCCGAGTTCAACGGCGAGGGCGTGCCGCCGGTGCTTGTGAGCGGCGATCACGCCAAGGTCGATGCCTGGCGTCGCAAGAACGCCATCGAGCGCACCTGCTGCTGGCGTCCCGATCTGATCGAGACAGCGCGGCTCACGCCCGAGGAGCGCGCTTACGCGCAGGAGATTCTTGACGCTTCGTATTCGCAGAGCGAGGAGTGAGTATGGTTCCTACGCAACATTCCGCGTTGAGGGGCGCTTTTGAGTGGATCGCGGTCATCGCGATTGCGCTCGTGGCCACGTTCCTGATCCGTACCTTTGTGGTCGAGCCCTTTGTGGTGCCCACCGGTTCTATGGAGGACACGATCGAGATTGGCGACCAGATCCTGGCGCAAAAGGTGAGCCTCGAGCTCGGTCAGCCTGTCAGCCAAGGCGATATCGTGGTGTTTCACAACCCCGATGGCACCTCCGAGCATGATGTTCTCGTCAAGCGTGTTATTGCCACGGCCGGCCAGACGGTCGACCTGCAGGATGGCAAGGTGGTCGTTGACGGCCAAGCGCTCGACGAGGACTATACGACGGGCATGAGCTGGCCACTTTCGGTCCAAGCGCCCGGTGCTCAGGTAAGCTATCCCTACACCGTTCCCGACGGGTGCGTGTGGGTGATGGGCGACAACCGCGAAAACTCTGCCGACTCACGCTACTTTGGTCCCGTCGATCGCTCTGATTTGATCGCCGTGGCACTCGTGCGCTACTGGCCGCTCAACCGCATCGGCGCTATCGACTAAAAACCGCTATAGTACAGTACCTAACCGTGTAATCGTTTCGACGAGGGGATATTAGAGGCATGAACGCTTCATCGCTTTCCTTCCAAGACATCATCCTGCGCCTCCAGCAGTACTGGGGCGAGCAGGGCTGCGTCATTATGCAGCCCTATGACTCCGAGGTCGGTGCCGGTACCTTCCATACCGCGACCACGCTGCGCTCGCTCGGTCCCGCCGAGTGGCGCACCTGCTATGCGCAGCCTTGCCGCCGTCCCGCCGACGGCCGCTACGGCGAGAACCCCAACCGCATGCAGCACTACTATCAGTTCCAGGTGCTCATCAAGCCCTCTCCGGTCAACGCCCAGGAGCTTTACCTGGGGTCTCTTGCCGCTATCGGTCTGGACCCCAACGACCATGACGTCCGCTTTGTCGAGGACGACTGGGAGAGCCCGACGCTCGGCGCCTGGGGCCTTGGCTGGGAGGTCTGGCTCAACGGCATGGAAGTCACGCAGTTTACGTACTTCCAGCAGGTGGGCGGTATCGAGGTCGACCCCGTTCCTGTCGAGATCACCTATGGCCTGGAACGCATCGCCATGTACGCCCAGGGCGTCAACTCGGTCTACGACCTGGTGTGGAGCTACCTGCCCGACGGCACGCCCATGACCTATGGCGACGTGTTCCTCGAGAACGAGCGCGAGTTCAGTGCCTACAACTTTGAGGTCGCCAACGTCGAGATGATGCGTCAGAAGTTTGACGACTACGAGGCCGAGTGCCATTCCTGTCTAGAGCGCAAGCTGCCGCTGCCGGCATATGACTGCGTCATGAAGTGCAGCCACGCTTTCAACCTGCTCGATGCCCGCGGCGCTCTGTCCGCAGTCGAGCGTGCCAACTACATCCTGCGCGTCCGCGCCGTCGCCAAGGCGTGCTGCGAGGCCTACATGGCCGAGGTCGCCGGAGTCAACGAGAATGCCGACCAGGAAGGCGAGGTGGCGTAAGCCATGGCAGACGCTAAGGATTTCCTGTTTGAGATCGGTACGGAGGAAATGCCCTCTGCACCGCTGAACAATGCCGTCAAGCAGCTTGGCACCATGATCGCCAAGGGTCTCGACGAGGCCGGTCTGGCCCACGGCGAGGTCCGCGTGATCTCGAGCCCGCGCCGCCTGGCTGCACTCGTTGCCGATGTCGCCACCGCGACCGACGAGGTTCACGAGGTCAAGCGTGGCCCCGCGGCCAACATTGCCTTCGACGCTGACGGTAACGCCACCAAGGCCGCCCAGGGCTTCGCCCGCAAGTGCGGTGTGGCTGCCGAGGACCTGGTCCGTCGCGAGGACACTGACGGTCGTGAGTATGTGTTCGCCGAGAAGAATATTCCCTCCGCACCGGCTACGCCGATTCTGACCGCTCTGTGCGAGAAGACCATCGCCGGCCTGCAGTGGCCCAACTACCGCTCCCAGCGCTGGGGTCACGAGCATGCTACCTTTGTTCGTCCGGTCCGTTGGATTTGCTGCCTTCTGGGCGAGGATGTTGTGCCCGTGTCGTTTGCCGACGTGACGAGTGGCAACACCACGCGTGGTCATCGCGTACTTGGCCCCGGTGACCATGTGGTCGCCAGCCCCGCCGTCTACGAGCAAGTGCTCGAGGACGCCGGCGTGCTTTCTGCCGAGCGTCGTCGTGAGGCCATCCTCGCCGGTATCGCCGAGGTCGAGGCTGCCCGTCCCGGCTGCCATGTCGATACGCCCAAGAAGGTCTTCGAGGAGGTCATTAACCTCTGCGAGTGGCCGACGGTGCTCGTCGGTACCTTCGATGAGGAGTTCCTCAAGGTCCCGCACGAGATTATCTGCGAGTCCATGCTCACCAACCAGCGCTACTTCCCGATCTATGACGGCGAGGGCAAGCTCACGCGTGAGTTCGTGGTCGTCTCCAACAGCAAGCCCGAGAACGCCGAGCGCGTGATCGACGGCAACGAGCGCGTTGTGCGTGCCCGTCTGGACGATGCCAAGTTCTTCTACGAGGAGGACCTGAAGATCTCCCTCGACGAGTTCCGCGAGCGTCTGGCCAAGGTTGCCTTCCAGGAGAAGCTCGGTAGCGTGCTCGCCAAGTCCGAGCGCATCGAGCAGCTCGCGCTCGCTATCGCCCGCGAGGCTCATCTGGGCGCCCACCTTGCCGCCGATGCCGCTCGCGCCGCGCACCTGTGCAAGGCCGACCTGGTGTCTAACGCCGTTGTCGAGTTCACGAGCCAGCAGGGCGTGATGGGCGGTTACTACGCCAGCGCGATGGGGGAGAACGACGAGGTCGCTCATGCTATCCGCGATCACTATCGTCCCCGCTTTGCCGGTGACGAGCTGCCTGAGGGCACCGCTGGCTGCATCGTGGCTTGCGCCGACAAGCTCGATACCATCGCCGGTATCTTTGCCATCGGCGAGCCCCCGACCGGCTCTTCGGACCCCTACGCGCTGCGTCGTGCCGCTATCGGCATCATCAACATCCTGCGCGACCGCCTGCCGATCGACCCCACGTCGCTCATCGACTTCGCCCTCGAGCTCTACAGTGAGCAGGGCATTGAGTTCGACGCCGCCGAGGTCGCCCAGCAGGTTCGTGACTTCTTCCATGGCCGCCTGGTGAGCATGGCCCGCGACGAAAAGATCCCGGCTGATACCGTTGCCGCCGTCTCCGCGGTGCACATCATCGCCCCGTCCGTCTTCTTCGCCCGCTGCGCCGCCCTCGACGAGGCCCGCAAGAACGATGCCGAGACCTTTGACAACCTGGCTACGGCCTATGCCCGTGCCGCGCACATCTCCAAGCCCGAGCTGGGCGCGGAGTACGACCGCAGCCTGATGGGCGAGGCCGAGCTCGCGCTTGCCGATGCTTCCGAGGCTGCTCAGACTGCTGTCGATGCTGCCCTTGCTGCCGAGGACTACCCGGCCGCATTTGCCGCCCTCGCCGCCCTGCGCGCGCCCATCGACCGTTTCTTCGATGAGGTTATGGTCATGGACAAGGACGAGCAGCTCCGCGATAATCGCCTTAAGCTGCTCAACCGCTTCGAGGCCGTTTTCTCCGGCATCGCCAACATCGGTGAGCTTGCCCGCAAAAAGTAAGCCAGCCTGCGCATAAGCGCAAAAGGAGCTCCGCATGGATTGCCCGGTCACCGCTCGTCCCACCGTTATCGTTATCTCCGACTCGCTCGGTGATACCGCTTGTGAGGTGGTGCTTGCGGCGTCCGGGCAATTTGATGAAGGGGTTTTTCGCGTTTTGCGCCTGCCTAAGGTGACCTCCGTGGAGCAGGTCAAGTCATTTGTGGGGCCGCGCGTCGATGCCGACCATCGCGATATCGCCGTGTTCCACACCATTGTCGACCCGGCCCTTCGTGCTCGTGTGCTCGACTACTTGGGTATGTTGCATATTCGCTCGGTCGACCTGATCGGCCCGACGCTTGCCGTGCTGTCGTCGCTCATCGGTGTGCCGCCCAAGGGCGTTGCGGGCGTGATTCACAGGACCGATGACCGCTATTTCCATCGTATCGAGGCCATGGAGTATTTCGTTGAGCACGATGATGGACGCGGCTGCGACGATCTGTCGGGTGCCGATATCGTGCTGTTGGGCGTATCGCGCACGTCCAAGACGCCGCTGTCGATGTATTTGGCCTATCAAGGTTACAAGGTTGCTAATGTCCCTCTGGCGCACGGCATGGAGCCGCCCAAGTCGATTTACGAGGTTGACCCGATGCGCCTGTTCGGCCTAATTTCGACCGTCGACGTTATTTCTGAGATTCGCGATAGCCGCTTGGGCGATGATTACGCCCGTGCCGTTGCCGGCTCCTATGCCGAGCCCGAGAGTGTGCGCAGCGAGCTCGAGGAAGCCCGTGCCCTCATGAAGCGCCTAGGCTGCTTTGTGGTGCGTACCGATGGCAAGGCGATCGAGGAGAGCGCCTCCGAGATCATTAGCCACTTGGAGGAAATCCAAGAAGCCCGTGCCCGCCGCGCCGCCCGTCGAGCCTAATAGTAGCAGCATTTTGATAAAGCGATTTAGCAAAAATATCGCATCTGACCTGCATTTCTCTTGCAGTGGTATCTTCATAAGGTAACCACCTTTATCTACCGTTTACCGCCAGTTTTAGCACGTTTACCAAACCGCGCATCCTCTGCTTAAGCCCGCTCAAAACCCGCCGTATAGTTCCCTCACGGCCCGCATCTGGCGGGTCGATTCGTTACCACGGTCGTGCGCGTAAGTGCATGGAAGGGGAAGTATCGTGAGCGATTGCAAGAGGGTTTACCGTTTTGGAACCGACGCCCAGGGCACCCGTGTCACTGAGGGCGACAAGTCCATGAACTTCGTGCTTGGCGGCAAGGGCGCAAACCTTGCCGAGATGAGCCGTATCGGCCTGCCGGTTCCCGGTGGCTTTACCATTACCTGCCAGACCTGTGTCGAGTACTCCGGTGCCGGCAACGTGTGGCCCGAGGGCGCACTCGATGAGATCGTTGCTGCCGAGGCAGACCTCGAGGCCCGTTGCGGCAAAAAGCTCGGCGACGCCTCCGATCCGCTGCTCGTGTCGGTTCGCTCGGGCGCTCCGTTCTCCATGCCCGGTATGATGGACACGGTCCTCAACTTGGGTCTCAACGACGACTCCGTTCAGGGTCTCATTGCCCAGACGCAAAACCTGCGTTTTGCCTGGGATAGCTACCGCCGCTTTATCCAGATGTTCTCAAACGTCGTCATGGGTGTCGATGCCGACCTGTTCGAGAACGCCCTGACCCAGGCCCGCCTGGTCGCCGGCGTTCGCGTCGACTCCGAGCTTTCGGCCGAGGACCTGCAGGAACTCGTCGAGACCTTTAAGGGCATCTTCTCCGAGAACGTCGATGCCGCCCTGTATCCCGAGCTCGAGGTCGCTGACGGCAAGCCCATCTTCCCGCACGACCCGGAGCTTCAGCTACGCCTTGCCATCCAGGCCGTCTTTGGCAGCTGGATGAACGAGCGTGCCTGCATCTACCGCAAGCAGCATGGCATTTCCGACGACCTCGGCACCGCCGTCAACGTGCAGGCCATGGCCTTTGGCAACAAGGGCGAGACCTCTGCGACCGGCGTCGCCTTTACGCGCAACCCGGCCGACGGCACCAAGGAGTTCTACGGCGATTTTCTGGTTAACGCCCAGGGCGAGGACGTCGTCGCCGGCATCCGCAACACCGAGCCCATTGCCGACCTCAAGACCACCCCGGGCCTCGAGTCCGCAGGTGAGGAGCTCGAGCGCGTGTTCCTGACGCTCGAGGATCATTATCGCGATATGTGCGATATCGAGTTCACCATCGAGCAGGGCAAGCTCTGGATGCTCCAGACCCGCGTGGGCAAGCGCACCGCCACCGCCGCCCTGCGCATCGCTATCGAAATGGTCGAGGAGGGCCTGATCACCCGCGAGGAGGCCGTGAGCCGCATCGATCCCGCGCAGCTCGACCAACTCCTGCACCCGCAGTTTGACGCCTCCAAGAAGTACGAGGCGCTGGCCAGCGGTCTGAACGCCAGCCCCGGTGCCGCCGTGGGCGAGGTCGTGTTCTCGAGCGATGACGCCGTCGCGCGCGCCAACGAGGGCCACAAGGTCATTCTGGTTCGTTGGGAGACCAACCCCGACGACCTGAAGGGCATGGTCGCCGCCGAGGGCATCCTGACCAGCCACGGTGGCAAGACGAGCCATGCCGCCGTTATCGCCCGCGGCATGGGTACGCCCTGCGTCTGCGGCGTTGAGCGCTTCCATATTGACGCCGCCGAGAAGGTCGTGCGCATCGAGGGCAGCGACCGCGTACTGCACGAGGGCGATGTCATCTCCATCGACGGCACCCAGGGCATCGTCGTCGACGGTCCCGTCGACCTGGCCTCCGCCGAGCTTACCGGCGACCTGGACACCATCCTGTCCTGGGCCGACGAGATTCGCCTGGACGAGACCTGTGGCCATGCCAACCATGTGCGCGTCAACGCCGACAATCCCGAGGATGCCGAGCTCGCCCTCGAGTTTGGCGCCGAGGCTATTGGCCTGTGCCGCACCGAGCACATGTTCCTGGGCGATCGCAAGAACATCATCCAGAGCTTTATCCTGTCTGACGATGAGACCGTGAAGCAGCAGGCCCTGGCCGACCTGCTCAAGGTTCAGACCGAGGACTTCCTGGCGATGTTCAAGACCATGTCCGGTCGCGATGTGGTCGTCCGGCTGCTCGATCCGCCGCTTCATGAGTTCCTGGATGATCCTCGCGAGCTCGAGGTCGCCATCACCAAGAAGGAAGCCGCTGGCGCCAACGAGGAAGAGCTTGCCGCCCTGCGCACCCGTCTGCGTCGTATTGACGGTATGGTCGAGTCCAACCCGATGCTCGGCCTGCGCGGTGTGCGCCTGTCCGTCGTCTTTAGCGATCTGCCGCTCATGCAGGTTCGCGCCGTCGCTACGGCTGCTGCCCGTCTTATCAAGGAAGGCGTCGATCCGCGCCCTGAGATCATGGTTCCGCTCGTTTCCATCACGGCCGAGCATGTCCAGATCCGCGAGGTTATCGAGCGCGTAATCGCCGAGGTTTCCGACGAAGAGGCCGTCGAGCTCAATATTCCCGTGGGCACGATGCTCGAGCTGCCGCGCGCCTGCATGGTCGCTGACGAGATCGCCCATTATGCAGACTTCTTCTGTTTTGGCACTAACGACCTCACCCAGACGACCTTCGGTTTCTCGCGTGACGACGCCGAGGCTAAGTTCATCCCGCTGTACATGCATAAGAAGATCCTGAAGGACAATCCCTTCGAGACCATCGATACCGCGGTGCTCGAGCTGGTGCGCATGGCCGTCGAGAAGGGCCGCGCCACCAACCCCGACATGCACTTTGGCGTGTGCGGCGAGCACGGCGGCGACCCCAAATCCATTAAGGGCCTGTTCAACGTGGCCGACGTGGACTATGTGTCCTGCTCGCCCTACCGCGTGCCCCTCGCACGCCTGGCTGCCGCCCAGGCCAAGCTCGAGGCGAAGCGCTCCGCGTAACGTTTTGGGTTCAGACGCCTAACGTAGCCCCCCTTCATGCCGTCCGTCTCATTCGTGAGGCGGACGGTTATCATGTGCGGGTTTTGTCTTTTTGTCTGCGTAAAAAATTGTTCTTGCAGCAGAAACCCGCGCGTGTATACTCGAATACGTTTGTTCAACTACGTGCCGGCCAAGGTGGTACGGCACCTCTAGAAGAGTAAGGAATTGCACATGGATTACATCCGCGCAATCGAGCGTCAGCAGATCCGCGAGGACATTCCTCAGGTTCGCGTCGCCGACAACGTCAAGGTTCACTACCGCATTAAGGAAGGCGACCGCGAGCGCATCCAGGTCTTCCAGGGCGACGTCATCCGCATGGCCGGCGCCGGTGCCCGCGAGACCTTCACCGTCCGCAAGATGTCCTTCGGTGTCGGTGTTGAGCGCACCTTCCCGCTTCACAGCCCCAAGATCGCCAAGCTCGAGGTCGTTCGTCATGGTCGCGTCCGTCGCGCCAAGCTGTACTACCTCCGCGACAAGGTGGGCAAGGCTGCTCGCATCCCTGAGAAGCGCTAAGAAGATCGCAGCGTCTGTCCACTCGTTTGGACACAAGGGTCACCTTCGGGTGGCCCTTCTTTTTATCTGATTTGCATGCAAGGAGGGCCTGGTATGGCCAATATGACGAGCTCGGTTTCGGCATCGCAGGTTGCCGGCGAGCTGGCGAGCGCCACGTTCGAGGAGATTCCCGCCCTCGTGGAGCATTATCGCGAGGATCCGCGCCAGCAGGTGATCAAGGCTTGCGAACGTGCCCTTAAGCGCCATGCCAAGGAACTTTCCGAACGCGAGCGCGTCAACGGCATGTACGAGCTTATGCATGAGCTCGGCGGTGATGGCGTGGTCGTGGGCGTCGACGAGGTGGGCCGTGGCTCGGTAGCGGGTCCCTTGACCGTGTGTGCCGTGTGTCTTCCGATGGAGCCGCGCATCTGGGGCATCAACGATTCCAAAAAGCTCACGCCGGCGCGCCGCGAGCTGCTCTCGGTGAAGATTGCCGAGGTGGCGACTGCTATCGGCTTTTGCCATATCGCTCCTGCGGATATCGATGAGATGGGCATGGCCCGCGCCATTCGAGCCGCTGTCGCGGGTGCGGTGGCAGATACGGGGCTTGAGCCCGATTGCGTGCTTATGGACGGTAACCCCCTGGGCGCCGTGCCCCATGAGCGCGACGTGGTCAAGGGCGATGCCAAGATCGCCTGTATCGCCGCGGCATCCATCATGGCAAAGGTCACGCGTGACGAGATGATGGTCGAGTACGATGCCGAGTATCCCGAGTACCATTTGGCCGAATCGAAAGGCTATGCGAGTCCCGAGCACATCGAGGCCATTCGCAAACATGGTCTTTCTCCGCTGCATCGTGTGAGCTTTTGCGGAAACTTTCTGCAGACTGAGCGCCTTTTTTAGGCCAATTGTGGAGACAGGGACCTTAAGGGTTCTATAAACCTGCTGGTAGGGGCCGTGTGCAACGCTATTGTTGCGCGCGGCCCCTCATTTGTCGGCATTTGGTTGGTTTTCGGTTTGCTTCCGGTACTTACCCGCATGAAACCTGCCCTCATTATCGAGGCAATGCAGGGAGTGGGAAAGGAGATCCCATGTGTGCCGCAGCCAAAATGAGCAAGACGCAGCAGCTCAAGGAACGTTGGGAAGAGGGGGAGCTCGATTGCGGGTCGATCACGCCTGAGTTTATCAAGGGGCTCAGTCCTCGCGAGCTCGGTATGCTGGGCGAGCTTATCGCAATCGATTACTTTAACGAGCGCGGCTATGCATTGCTGGAACAAGGCTATCGATGCTCGGAGGGCGAGGCCGACCTGGTGCTGCTCGACGAGCTCGACGATGTGGTGGTGATGGCCGAGGTCAAGACCAGGCGTGTTGCGCTGGATTGCGATACGCGGGTGTTTCCCGAGGAAGCGGTGAACGCCCAAAAGCAGCGGCGCTATCGTCGCATCGCGAGTTGTTATCTCATGGAGCACTATCCGCTCAAGGCAATCCGCTTCGATGCCGTGGGCGTCACCATTCGCGGCGGGCATATCGCCGAGATCGAGCACCAGTACAATGCGTTCGATTGGCAGGTGTCGTGACGGCGTTCGAAACTTTTGCCGTTCACGCAGCCTGTATCCGCGGCGTCGAGGCGATTCCCGTCACGGTCGAGGTTTCGCTTGCGGGCGGCATTCCGGGCATACAAATGCTCGGCATCCCGAGTATGGAGGTCATGGAGTCGCGTGGGCGCATTCGCTGCGCGATGCGCTCTGCCGGATTCGAGATCCCGCGCTCGGGCATTACGGTCAATCTGGCGCCGGGCGATATCCGAAAGACCGGTAGCGGCTTTGACCTGCCGATAGCCATTGCGGTGCTTGCGGCCGATGGGCAGATTCCCCGCGACAATCTCGACCGCTGCCTCATTGCCGGCGAGCTCGGCTTGGATGGCACGGTGCTTCCCGTCAAGGGCGAGGTGGCGTTCCAGCTACTGGCTCGCGATATGGGGCTGTCTTTTATCGCCGGTAGGTCCGACCAGCATGTTCCGCTTGCGGGCGTCGACTGCGGTTTTATCGATCATCTGTCGCAGCTTGCCCGCGGTATGGGCGAGGCAGCTCGGCATTATTTGGATTCCGAGGGCGTCGAGGCCTCTTTTGAGCCCGAGCTCGATTATGCCGACGTGTTGGGGCAGGAGGTCGCCAAGCGTGGCATGGCGCTTGCGGCGGCAGGGGAGCTGGGCTTGCTTATGATTGGGTCTCCGGGATCGGGCAAGACCATGCTTGCGCGCCGCATGACGGGTATCTTGCCCGAGCTTTCCGTCGAGGATCAGCAGGAGGCATTGTGTATCCATTCGGTCTTGGGTGAGAACATCGATGGCCTGCTTGCGGGGCATCGGCCGTTTCGTAGTCCCCATCACAGCATTTCGACTGCGGGCCTTATTGGCGGAGGGCGCCCGGTGCATCCGGGCGAGATCAGCCTTGCCCATGGCGGCGTGCTCTTTTTGGACGAGCTTGCCGAGTTTCCCACCGGTGTGCTGCAGACGCTTCGTCAGCCTATCGAGCGCGGCTATGTCAGAATCGTGCGCGTCGATGGCGCCTTTACGTTTCCCTCGCGCTTTCAGCTGCTTGCGGCGAGCAATCCCTGCCCCTGCGGTTTTTTGGGCGATCGCGAGGTTCCGTGTCGTTGCTCGGCATCGATGGTCGAGCGCTATCGGTCCAAGCTGCGTGGTCCCTTGGCCGACCGCATCGACCTGATGATCGACGTGTCCCGCCCCGATCCGCAGGTGATTATCGAGGGCGCCGAGGGCATGTCGTCGGCCGAGCTGCGCGACTACGTTGTCCGCGGTCGGGCTTTTCGTGCCTGGCGCGAGACTCATATGGACGATGCGGACGCTGAGGCCGAGGACGATGAGTCCCGCTCTATCGATGGTGTTGTGTCGACCTTTGCGCTCGATCAGGCGGCGGAAACGTGCGTGCTCGGCCTGTCGAAGCGCACGCATCTCACGGGGCGCGGCATCGTGCGCCTGGTGCGCATCGCGCGCACGATCGCCGATGTCGCCGAAAGCGAGCGGGTGACGCAAGATCATGTGCTCGAGGCCGCGATGTATCAGGGAAGGAGGGACCAGTGATGGGTGAGGTCCGCTATGAACTGCATCCCGGTGATAGGCTGTTTCCCGCTACTGTTCTGGAACTTTCCGATGTGCCGCAGACGTTGTTCGTCCGTGGCGACCCGGAGGTGCTCTCGACGCCGGCGCTCTCGATTATCGGTGCGCGCAAGGCGTCTCCCTACGGTCTTGCCGTCGCGGAGCTTGCAGCCAAGGTTGCCGTGGAAGCGGGGGTGACGGTGGTCTCGGGCGGTGCGGTCGGCTGCGACCAGGCCTCGGGTTGGGCCGCGGTCAACGCCGGGGGCAGGCACGTCTTAGTTTTGGGTACGGGCGCCGACGTGGTCTACCCGCGCTCGAGCGCGGGGCTTATCGCCCGTACGCTCGATACGGGCGGCGCGGTCGTGTCCATCTCGCCGTGGGGCATGGGGCCGCGCAAGTTTGCCTTCCCGCGCCGCAACCGCGTGATCGCTGCGCTGTCGCAGGCGCTCTTTGTATCGGAGGCCGGCATGCCATCCGGAACGTTTTCTACCGCCGAGGCCGCCATGGACCTGGGGCGCGAACTGCTTGCGGTACCGGGCTCCATTTTGTCGCCCGAGTCGCGCGGGACCAACTATCTCATTGCCAACGGGGCCTGCTGCATTATTGACGAGGAGTCCATCGAGATGGCCATCTCTCGAATCTACGGTACCCTGCGCTATTCGCGTCCCGATGCGCCCGGCATCGCCGACCTGGATGCCACACAGCAGACTGTGATGCATGCCCTCATCGCCTCGCCGCTCAAGGTTGAAGACATCGCCACACTCGTCTCCCTCGATGCCGTCGGCGTGCTCAAGCTCCTGGGCTCGCTCGAGCTCGAGGGCCTCATCGAGCGCATGATGGATGGAAGGTATGCGCCCTCCAAGTTTGCCCTTCACGCCCAGACGCCCTTCGGTCACAATGGAAAACGTGTCAATTAGAAAGGTGTTTGCAGATGCTGTTTGATCAGGTGACGGTTATCGGTGGCGGTCTGGCGGGATCGGAATGCGCGATTCAGCTGGCAGATCGCGGGTTCGCCGTAAAGCTGTGCGAGATGCGCCCGCAGGTGAGCTCTCCTGCCCACCATACCGATCACTTGGCGGAGCTCGTCTGCTCCAATTCGTTTAAGTCGACCCGTCCCGATTCCGCCGCCGGCCTGCTGAAGGCCGAGCTCGAGCGCATGGGCTCGGTGCTGCTCGACTGCGCTCATCGTGCGGCCGTTCCCGCTGGCGGCGCCCTGGCGGTCGACCGCGTCAAGTTTTCCGAGCTCGTCGAGGCCGAGGTTGCCGCCCGCCCCAATATCGAGGTCGTCCACGGTGAGGTCACCCAGATCCCCGAGGGTCATGTGGTTATCGCCGCGGGCCCCTTGTGCTCGCCGGCATTGAGCGGGGAGGTCATGAAGCTTGTCGGTGGTGACGCCCTGGCGTTCTTTGACGCGGCCGCCCCGATCGTCGATGCCTCGACGCTCGATATGGACGTGCTGTTCTCGCAGTCGCGCTACGAGGAGCAGGGGAGTGGCGACTATCTCAATGCCCCGCTCAACAAGGAAGAGTACGAGGCCTTTATCGAGGCACTCACCACGGCCGATCGCGTGGTGCTCAAGGATTTTGAGGGCGGTGACCTGTTCCAGGCCTGCCAGCCTGCCGAGGAGGTTGCGCGCACGGGCAAGGATGCCATCCGCTTTGGCGCCATGAAGCCCGTCGGGCTCACCGACCCGCGCACCGGTCGCCGTCCCTGGGCGGCAATTCAGCTGCGCGCCGAGAACAAGGAGAAGACCGCCTATAACCTGGTTGGCTTCCAGACCAACCTGACCTTCGGCGAACAGAAGCGCGTCTTCCATATGGTTCCCGGCCTGGAGAACGCCGAGTTCTTCCGCTACGGCGTCATGCACCGCAACACCTTTGTCGATGCGCCGCACGTGCTCGATGGCACCTTTGCCGTGCCCGGCACGAGCGTGCGTCTTGCCGGCCAGATTACCGGTACCGAGGGGTATATGGAGGCCGTGGCGACGGGTCTGCTCGCCGCGCTCAACACCTATGCCGAGGCAATCGAGGCGGAGCCTGTTGAGCTGCCGCGCGTGGGCGCCCTAGGCGCACTCGTGGGCTATGCGACCGATCCGGCTACGGTGGGCTATCAGCCCATGCACGTCAACTTTGGGCTCGTGCCGCCGCTCGAGGACGGTAAGCGTCGCAGCAAGCGCGATCGTTACCAGGCCTACGCGGATCGCGCCCTTAAGGCCCTGGATGCTTATCTGGAATCGCGCTCCGATCTGTTTGGAGGCGAGAGGTCATAGCCTTTGACCTGTACGATGCCGTCGACTCGTTCATCGCCTACATTGCACGCGTCGAAGGGCTCGCTCCCAATACGGTAACCGCCTACGCCTCGCGGCTCGAGCACTTCGCCGCGTGGTGCGACCGTGAGGGCATCGACGCTCGCGTCGCCGACGTACGGACCGTTCGCTCCTATTTGGCCGAGCTGTCGCGTGGCCAGGTGGCGGCTCGGACCCTTGCGGCGCATCTGTCTGCCATTCGCTCGCTCTATCGGTGGATGGCTGCCGAGGGAATCGTTGAGGGCGATGCGGTCTCGGCGATATCCTCGCCCAAACTGCCGCGCGATCTTCCCGGTGTGCTGACGACCCGGCAAGTCGAGGCGTTGCTCGAGGCCCCCGACACCTCGACGCCTTCGGGGCTGCGTGATGCAGCGATGCTCGAGCTGCTCTATGCCTCCGGCGCGCGAATCTCGGAGCTCGCGGCGCTCAACGTGGAGTCCATTGCTTGGTCAGAGCGAACGCTGCGACTTTGGGGCAAGGGGAGCAAGGAGCGTATCGTGCCCCTCTATCGGCGCGCTCTCGAGGCTACCCGCCGCTATATTGAGGAAGGGAGGCTACAGCTCCTTGCGCAGGCAAAGCGCAGCGACGATGCGAACGGCGTGCATCCGCTGTTTATCTCGGCGCGCGGAAACCGCATGAGTGCCGCCATGCTGAGGAGGCGTTTCCACATGCTTGCGGCACTTGCCGGCATTCCTGCCGACATCGCCCCGCATGCGATGCGCCACACCTTTGCGACCGACCTGCTCGAGGGCGGCGCGGATCTGCGCTCGGTTCAGGAGCTGCTGGGGCATGCGAGCTTGTCCACGACGCAGATCTATACGCACCTCACGCCCGACCGACTCAAGCGTGCCGTGAGTCAGGCACACCCCCGCGGCGAGTAGGAGAAGGGCCTCCCGCGCCGCACCGAGGTGTGTGGTTTTGATTGCGGGTTGGCAGGAAGAGGCAATCCTGCTATCATTCATCGGGTTGCTTCACGGCAACAGGTTTTTATCACGCACGCGCGGCTACTTCATACCGTGGTGCCCGGGCTTTGGTAGCACATGTCCGGGTTGGTTTTGGAGGATGACCCCGCGCGGAGGCAAACCACAGGAGGTTTAATATGGCTACCAAGATTAATATCCGCACCCTGCTCGAGGCCGGCTGCCACTTCGGTCACCAGACCCGTCGCTGGAACCCCAAGATGAAGCCGTTCATCTTCGGTGAGCGCAACGGCATCTACATCCTCGACCTCAAGCAGACCATCCTTGATGCCGATCAGGCCTACACCTTCGTCAAGAACGTCGCCAAGGGCGGCAACGTGCTGTTCGTCGGCACCAAGAAGCAGGCTCAGGAGGCCGTTAAGAACGCCGCTGAGCGCGCCAACATGCCTTACATCAACCAGCGTTGGCTCGGCGGCATGCTGACCAACTTCGTCACCATCCGCTCCCGCATCAACCGCATGGAGGAGCTCGAGGCCATGGTCGAGGACGGCCGCATGGCAGTGCTGCCCAAGAAGGAGCAGGCAGTGCTCGGCAAGGAGCTCGCTAAGCTCCAGACCAACCTCGGTGGCGCCCGCGACATGAAGGGTCTGCCCCAGGCTCTCTTCGTCATCGACACCAAGCGCGAGGAGAACGCCATCAAGGAGGCCCAGCGCCTGAACATCCCCGTCGTCGCTCTGATCGACACCAACTCCGATCCCGACGAGGTCGAGTACGGCATCCCCTGCAACGATGACGCCATCTCCGCTGTCACCCTTATGTGCGAGCTCATGGCCGACGCCTGCCTCGCTGGCTCCGGTAAGGAGCAGGTCTCCGAGGCCGAGATGGCCGCCGAGCCCAAGGCCGAGTAAATCAGTCCTATTTAAGTCTTTTTCATCTCTTTGAAAGGAACCACAATGGCCCAGATTACTGCCGCTATGGTCAAGCAGCTCCGCGAGATGACCGACTCCCCGATGATGGAGTGCAAGAAGGCTCTCGTCGAGGCTGACGGCGACATGGACGTCGCTGTTGACGTTCTGCGCAAGAACGGCCTCGCCAAGGCTGCCAAGAAGGCTGGTCGTGAGACCAACGAGGGCGCTGTCGCCGCGTTCGTCTCCGAGGACGGCAAGTCCGGCGCTCTGCTCGAGCTTTCCTGCGAGACCGACTTCGTCGGCTCCAACGCCAAGTTCACCGGCTTTGCTTCCAAGGTCGCCGAGGTTGTCGCTACCACCGAGCCGGCCGATGTCGATGCTCTGCTCGAGAAGCCGATGGGCGAGGAGACCGTTTCCTCCGAGCTCACCGAGATGATTCACATCATGGGCGAGAACATGAAGATCGCTCGTTTCTCCGCTCGCAAGGCCGAGAACGGCGCTCTCGCTTCTTACATCCACATGGGTGGTAAGATCGGCGTCCTCGTCGAGTTCGCCTTCGAGAAGGCCGAGACCGCTCAGGCCGAGTCCTTCAAGACCTTCGCTCACGACGTTGCCCTTCAGGTTGCCGCCGTCGCCCCGATTTGCGCTACCCGCGATCAGGTTCCGGCCGAGACCGTCGAGCACGAGAAGGAGATCTACATGGCTCAGGCTGCCGAGTCCGGCAAGCCCGAGGCTATCCAGGAGAAGATGGCTGTTGGCCGTCTGGAGAAGTTCTACAAGCAGTCCGTGCTCACCGAGCAGGAGTTCATCAAGGACAGCTCCCTCACCATCAAGAAGTACGCTGAGCAGGTCTCCAAGGAGCTCGGCGATAGCATTACCGTCGTTGCCTTCGACCGTCTGGTCCGTGGCGAGTAAATAAGCTCTTGTAGCTGGTAATGAGCAGGCTGTGGGTTTTACTCACAGCCTGCTTTTTCATGGCTCTTATCAGAGCCTTTGCTATCATATTGAGAGTCTAATTAAAGGAGGATCGCTTTGTCCGACATCCGATATAAACGCGTGCTTCTGAAGCTTTCCGGCGAAGCACTGATGGGCGACGGCCAATATGGCATCGACCCCAAGATTACCGACCATCTTGCCAAGCAGGTCAAGGAGCTGCTCGCCGTTGGCCATGAGGTCGGCGTTGTTGTCGGCGGCGGCAACATTTTCCGCGGCATGGCCGGCGCTGCCGGTGGCATGGAGCGCGCCCAGGCCGACTACATGGGCATGCTGGCAACCGTTATGAACGCGCTTGCCCTGCAGGATGCCTTTGAGCACAACGATGTTCCCTGCCGCGTGATGAGCGCTATCCAGATGAATGAGATCTGCGAGCCCTATATTCGCCGTCGCGCCATCAACCACCTTTCCAAGGGTAATGTCGTTATTTTTGCCGCCGGTTCGGGCAATCCGTACTTTACGACCGACACCGCCGCGGCTCTTCGTGCCTGCGAGATCGGTGCCGAGATTCTGATTAAGGCCACCAAGGTTGACGGCATCTACGACAAGGATCCTGTCAAGTGTTCCGATGCCGTCCGTTTTGACAAGATTACCTATCACGAGGTTCTCGTCCGCGGTCTGCAGGTTATGGATTCCACGGCCACGGCGCTGTGCCAGGATAACCGTATGCCGATTTTGGTCCTCAACATCGATGGCGAGGACACCGTCAAACGCGCGCTTTCGGGTGAGCCCGTCGGCACGCTCGTCTATCAGGAGGATTAAGCATGGCAGAGAATATCACCGCCCACATGGACAAGTCGCTCGAGTCCCTCAAGCACAACTTCTCCAAGGTTCGCACGGGCCGCGCCAACGCTAACATTCTGTCCGACATTTCGGTCGATTACTACGGTGTTCCCACGCCGGTTACCCAGGTTGCCGCCGTTAAGACCCCCGAGGCTCACATGCTGCTTATCGAGCCCTGGGACAAGGCGCTCGTCAACGCAATCGTGAAGGCTATCAGCGCTTCCGATCTGGGCATTACTCCCAACTCTGACGGTACCGTCGTGCGCCTGCCGTTCCCGGCTCCCACCGAGGAGCGTCGTCGCGAGCTCGTCAAGGAGTGCCGCGAGTATGCCGAGCAGGCCAAGGTCTCCATTCGCAACATCCGTCGCGACTTTAACAACAAGCTCGAGCGCGACGAAGAGCTCACCGAGGACGATGTCCGTCGCGAGCAGGCCAAGGTCCAGAAGCATACCGATGAGTATGTTGCCAAGGTCGAGGAGCTTCTGAAGGAAAAAGAAGCCGAGGTCATGGAGATCTAAGGTGCAATACGACGAGAACAAACTGGTCGAGTACTTTGCCGACGCCCCTGCGGGCGTCGGTTTTTCCGACCTTGACCTCAATAAGATTCCGCATCATATTTCGTGCATCATGGACGGTAACGGTCGCTGGGCCACGGCGCGCGGTCTTGCCCGCACCGAGGGACACAAGGCCGGTATCGTCTCCCTGCGCGAGATTATTACCGCATGCGTGCGTTTGGGCGTCGACGTCCTTTCGGTCTATGCGTTTTCCACCGAAAACTGGAATCGTCCTCAGCATGAGGTCAACGTTTTAATGCATCTGTTTGCTAAGACGTTTATCGATGAGCTGCCGCTGCTTAAGCGCGAAAACGTGCGCGTTGTCTTTTTGGGCGATATATCCGCACTGCCCAAGAAGACCCGCGATGTCTTTGAGCGAGGTCTTGCCGAGTGTGCCGACCATACCGGCATGACGCTGGCACTTGCCGTCAACTACGGAGCCCGTGCCGAGATCACCCGTGCCGTCCGTCAGATCGCGCTCGATGCCGCTGCCGGAAAGATCGTTCCGGCCGCTATCGACGATGATATGGTTGCTTCGCACCTGTACACCGCTGGGCTACCCGATCCTGAGCTTGTGATTCGAACCTCCGGCGAGCTTCGCCTTTCGAACTATCTGCTGTGGCAGGTTGCCTATTCCGAGTTTTATGTCACCGATACCTATTGGCCCGACTTTGATCGTTGGGGTCTTGTCAACGCCATTTTGGCCTATCAGGGCCGCGACCGTAGGTTTGGTGGACTGAGCAAGACCGAGGAGGCTTAATCGTGTCCGATCGTCCCAAGGCGTCTGCTCCCAAGGCGCCTACCGCCAAGAGCGGCGCGGCCGCGACTTCGTGGCTTGCCGGCTTTATTACCCGTGCCGCCGCAGGTATCGTCTACGCCGTCGTATTTATTCTCTGCCTGGTTTTGGGTATCGTTCCCACCGCCATCTTCGTCTCCGTCATGAGCGGCCTGTGCTGCTTTGAGTATTTCCGCATGACGAAGCTCGATGGCAAGGTGGCCAACGAGCGCCTGGGTATCGCTGCCGCCGTGCTCTTTCCGCTCTCGGCGCTGGGCGACTCGCTGCTGTTGAATGCGCTGCTTTTTGCATTGATGCTTGCGGTGGGCATTTGGTATGTCTGTTCGTCGCGTACCCGCATATCCGATGTGGCTGTGACACTCATGGGTCCCATCTACACCGGTTTTATGCTGTCGGCCATCGTGCTGCTGCGCGATGCCGTGCCCGGTTTTGCCGGCGCCCTGCTTTCGGTGGGTGTTTGCGCGTCTCTCTGGGTCTCCGATTCGTTTGCCTACATCGTGGGCAGCCGTATCGGCAAGCACAAGATGGTCCCCAAGATCTCTCCCAAAAAGAGCTGGGAGGGCTTTGTCGGCGGCATCTTGGGCTCGGTTCTTATCTGGCTTATTTTGTGGGCGACGCATTTCTATAAGCTGAGCTTGCCCTATGCGCTGCTTTGCGGCGTGGTTGTGTCCATCCTGGGCGTTATCGGTGACCTCATCGAGTCACGCATCAAGCGTGGCGTGGGCGTCAAGGATTCTGGCAACCTTATTCCGGGCCATGGCGGCATGCTCGATCGTAGCGACTCGCTTATCTTTGGCTGCATTACCGCGCAGCTGCTTTTGATGATCGGAGGCGTGCTGTAATGGCCTTTCAGACGACGTACGCCCCCGATGGCCGTCTGCGGGTTGCAATTTTGGGCTGTACGGGCTCTATTGGCACCCAGGCGCTCGATGTTTGCCGTCAGCATGCCGACCGTCTGCAGGTGACGGCGCTTTCCGTTAATTCCAGTACCGCTGAGCTTGTTGCGCTTGCCCGTGAGTTTTCGGTTCCGGCCGTTGCCGTGGCCGATGTTTCCCATGGTGCGGACGCTGTGCTGCAGGAGCTGCCCGAGGGCACCGAGCTCGGTGTTGGTGCGCAGGCAGTTTGTGAGCTCGCACGTCGCGATGACGTCGACTGTGTGCTTGTTGCCATTGTGGGCGCTGCCGGGCTTGAAGCGAGCCATGCGGCGCTGACCACGAACAAGCGCCTTGCCCTCGCCAATAAGGAGTCGCTCGTCGTTGGCGGTGACTTGCTGATGCCGTTGGCGCAGCCGGGCCAGCTTATCCCGGTCGACTCCGAGCACTCCGCCATCTACCAGTGCTATCTGGGGGAGAATCCGCGCGAGGCTCACTGTATTTGGCTCACTTGCTCGGGTGGTCCGTTCTTTGGTCGTACGCGCGACGAGCTCAATCGCGTGACACGCGCCGATGCGCTGGCACATCCCACGTGGGCCATGGGCGCTAAGATCACCATCGACTCCGCGACTCTTATGAACAAGGGCCTGGAGCGTATCGAGGCGATGCATCTGTTCGGTTGCGACCTCGACTTTATCAACGTGGTCGTTCAGCGTCAGTCAAAGATTCATTCGATGGTCGAGTTTGCCGACGGCTCCGTGATGGCGCATCTCGGTGCGTCCGACATGCGCATTCCCATCCAGTTTGCCTTTTCGTATCCCGAGCGCTGGGATACTCCGGCGCCGCGAATCGATTTTCGTGAGTTGGGGCAGCTTACCTTCGACGCGGCCGATATGGACACGTTCCGCTGCCTGGCGCTGGCCGAGCGCGCCGGCAAGACGGGCGGCACCATGCCATGCGTGTTGAATGCCGCCAACGAAGTTGCCGTCGATGCCTTCCTGCACGATGCCTGCACCTTTACCGATATCGACCGCATCGTGGAGTCGTGCATGGATGCACACGATACGCAGGCGGTCGCATCGTTTGAGCAGCTTCGCGATATCGATACGTGGGCTCGCGCCAAGGCCGCCGAGGTGCTTGCTGCAACCCGTTCCTCATCGTAAGGATTGCTTTTCGTTTTATGGATACTGTTCTGAGCGTTCTCTCCTCAGTCTTTTGGGGCCTTTTGATGCTATCCGTCCTCGTGTTTCTGCATGAGGGCGGCCACTTTTTGGCGGCCCGTGCGTGCGGCGTGCGCGTCACCGAGTTTTTCTTAGGCCTGCCGTGCCGCTTTGACATTCATCGTACGTCGCGTCGCATCGGTACCAAGTTTGGCGTGACGCCGCTGCTGCTGGGTGGCTATGCCGCTATCTGCGGTATGGACCCGACCGATGTCTCGTGCGCCGACCGTGTGCTTGCGGCGATCTATCGTCATGGTCGCGTTTCGGTTGCAGACCTTTCCGTCGAGCTGGAACTGCCCGAGGAGGATGTTCTCGAGGCTTGTGCCTTGCTTTTGGGCTGGGGTTCCATTGCGCCTTGGTACGAGGAAGGGGAGAAGCCTTCACCCAGCTATTATCCGGTTAGGTACCAGACGCTGCCGCGCGATGCTGCAGGATATACCACCTTTGACGGCCGCAAGTTCGATCGAGAGCATGCGACTGCCGAGGGCGATGTGTGGGAGCTGCCGGTCACTGCTTCGGAGTTCTTCGAGCAGGAGCGTTCGCATACCTATCTGGGCCAGGGTTTTCTCAAGCGTGCCTTTATGCTGCTCGCGGGCATTCTCGTCAATATCCTGACGGGCTTTTTGCTGCTTATGAGCATCTACTCTATCGCCGGCGTATCGGTGCCGGTCGATAGCAATGTGATCGGTCAGGTTGAAGAAGGCTCTATAGCCGCCAAGGCGGGCATTGAGGCCGGCGACGCTATTCTTAGTGTCGATGGCGTGTCCTGCTCCAGCTGGATGGATGTGTATGATGCCATCGGCAAGGCTGCCGGTCAGGACGATATCGCCATTGAGTACCAGCGCGACGGTAAGAAACTTTCGACCTCGGTCGCGCTCAGGGAGGGCGAGCGTTTGGGCGTTTATGCCTCCACGCAAGTGGTCCATTTGGACCCTATCACCTCGGCGCGCCTGTCGTTCTCCTATGTTCAGCAGACTGCCGAGGGCGTTATGCGCCTGCTGCAACCGCAGCATACGATGGAGATACTCGATCAGTCCAGCTCGATTGTTGGCATCAGCGTCATGTCTTCTCAGGCGGCTGCCGCCGGTCCCGCGACATTCTTAACGTTTGCCGCGCTCATCTCGTTTTCGCTGGGCTTTATGAACCTGCTGCCCATTCCGCCGCTCGACGGGGGAAAGCTGGTTATCGAGATCATTCAAAAGGTCGCCGGTCGCGAGCTGCCACTCAAGGTGCAGACAATCGTCAGTTATGTCGGCATCGCGCTCTTTGCGCTGCTGTTTGTCTATATGCTTCGTTCCGACGTCCTTCGATTTATTTTGTAGGGGAGTGTTTGGATTGTCTTTGTCCCATCCTTTGCCGCGCGAGCTGACGCGCCCCGTGTTTGTGGGCGACGTGCAGATAGGCGGCGGCGCTCCGGTGGTGGTTCAGTCCATGACCTGCACCGATACCGCCGACGCCCAGGCAACGCTTGCTCAAGTGCGTGCGCTTGCCCAGGCGGGTTGCGATGTTGTGCGCGTGAGCGTGCCCACTGAGGCTGCGCTCGAGGGCTTTCGCACGATTTGTGCGGAGTCTCCGGTGCCGATCGTTGCCGATATCCACTTTAACCATAAGCTCGCCATTGGCGCCGTGGAGGCCGGTGCCGCTAAGCTCCGCATCAATCCCGGCAACATTGGCGATTGGGCCAAGGTCGATGCCGTGATCGATGCCGCGGGCGCCGCTGGGTGCGCGATTCGCATTGGCGTGAACGCCGGCTCGCTTGAGCAGGATATCGCCGAGCGCGATGACCTTACGCAGCCCGAAAAGCTTGTGATGTCGAGCGAGCGTTTCGTCAAACATTTTGAGGATCGCGGCTTTACCAATATCGTGCTTTCCGCCAAGGCTCATAGCGTGTCCACGACGCTTGACACCTATCGTGCCCTGTCGCGCGAAATCCCCCATGTTCCGCTTCATTTGGGCGTGACTGAGGCCGGAACCAAGCTCCAGGGCACCATTAAGAGCTCTGTGGGCCTGGGAATTTTGCTTTCCGAGGGCATTGGCGACACCATGCGCGTCTCGCTCACGGCCGATCCGGTCGAGGAGCCGCCGGTCGCCTGGGGTATCCTGCAGTCGCTGGGTCTTCGCCGCCGTGGCCCCGAGATCGTATCGTGCCCCACGTGCGCTCGCTGCCAGGTTAACCTCATTCCTATCGCCGAGGAGGTCACCGAGCGGCTTAAGAACTACTCCGCGCCGCTTTCGATCGCCGTGATGGGCTGTGCGGTCAATGGCCCCGGCGAGGCCTCTGACGCCGACTTGGGTGTTGCCTGCGGACGAGGTCAGGGCCTGCTCTTTTCGCACGGCCAGATCATTGGTAAAGTAGCTGAGGACCAAATTGTCGACGCGCTAATGGCCGAGGTCGACAAGCTTATTGAGGAGAAATAAATGACTCGAGCAATGTATATGTCTAAGCTTTATGCTCCGACGCTCAAAGAGGATCCGGCCGACGCCGAGCTTGCGAGCCATCGCCTGCTGCTTCGTGCCGGCATGATTCGCAAGGAGGCCGCCGGTCTCTATTCCTATCTGCCGCTTGCTTGGCGCTCGATTCGCAAGATCGAGAACATCGTGCGCGACGAGATGGATGCTGCCGGCGCCCAGGAGCTCATGATGCCCATCATGGTCGATGCCGAGCTGTGGCGTGAGTCCGGCCGTATCGATGCCTATGGCAAGGAGCTCGTGCGCTTTGATGACCGCCACGGCCGCGAGTTCGTGCTCGGCCCCACGCACGAGGAGACCGTGACCGCCTTGGTGCGCAATGAACTGCGTTCCTACAAGCAGCTGCCGGTGAATCTCTATCACATCCAGGATAAGTTCCGCGACGAATTCCGTCCCCGCTTTGGCCTGATGCGCGGTCGCGAGTTCATCATGAAGGACGCCTACAGCTTCTCTGCCACGCAGGAGAGCCTGCAGGAGGAGTACGACAAGATGAAGCAGGCCTACGCCAATATCTGCGAGCGCTGCTACATCAAGGCCCTGCCCGTCGTCGCCGATTCCGGCGAGATCGGCGGTGACACCTCCGTCGAGTATATGGCGCTGGCCGAGGCCGGCGAGGCTTCGCTGGTCTACTGCGACGATTGCGGCTTTGCTGCCGACGACGAGGCGGCAAGCACCAAGGTCGTTGTGACCGAGGGTCCCGGCGACGGTACGCTCACCAAGGTCGAGACTCCGGGCATGGGCACCATCGAGGCCGTTGCCAAGTTCTTTGGGTTCCCCGAGAACGGCACGCGCAAGTCCCTGGCGCTGATCGATGCCGAGGGTAAGCCCGTTGTGGCCATCGTTCCGGGCGATCACGAGCTCAACGACTGCAAGGCCGAGCACGTCTTTGGCAGGGGCTATCGCATGATGACCGACGAGGAGCTCCAGACCTACGGTCTGCATAAGGGCTTTATCGGACCGGTTAACCTTCCCGAGGGCATTCGTCTGGTCTGCGACGAGAGCCTGCGTGAGTCCAAGCAGTGGGCCTGCGGTGCCAACGAGGTCGACTATCACTTTACCGGTGCCTGCCCCGAGCGCGATTTTACCGTCGACGAGTGGGCCGATCTGGTCACCGTCGTTGCCGGCGATCCCTGCCCGCACTGCGGCAAGCCGCTCTCCGCTGCCCGCGGTATCGAGGTCTCCCAGGTCTTCCAGCTGGGCACCAAGTATTCCGAGGCCATGGGTGCCACCTTTATGGACGAGGATGGCAAGGAAAAGCCGCTTATCATGGGCTGCTACGGCGTTGGCGTGTCCCGCTCGCTTGCTGCGGTCGTGGAGCAGCACAACGACGAGCACGGTATCGTCTGGCCGGTCTCCGTTGCCCCGTACGAGGTCGCGGTGATTCCGCTCGATCCCAAGAAGGAGGAGTGCGCTACCGTCTGCGACCAAATCGTTGAGGGTCTGTGCGCCGAGGGTATCGAGGTTGTCGTGGATGACCGCGACGAGCGCCCCGGCTTTAAGTTTGCCGACAACGACCTTATGGGCTTCCCGTATCAGGTAGTGCTCGGCAAGCGCGGTCTTAAGAACGGCACTGTCGAGCTCAAGGACCGTGCCACGGGCGAGCGCGAGGACGTGGCGATCGATGAGGTCGTCGCCAAGGTTGCCGAGCTTGTGAAGGCAGCACGCCGTTAATCGACATTTCTGCAAGTAGATGTAATTGCAGGCCTGCTCCGCATCTCTCTTAGGATGAGATGCGGAGCAGTCTTTTTTGTTGCGTGAATAAGCTCGACGGGTAAAGGAAAACCCCACAGCCCAAATGAGCTGCGGGGTTTTCCTTTGTGCCTCCGATGCGAAATAAATCGCTCAGATACTACTGATAATCGACGACGTCGATCCAGTTCTTAAGGAACTCATCGTTCACGTTGCGCTTACGAGCGAGCTCGGAAGCGGCGACGATGCTCGTCCACTGACGCACGACCTGCATGGGCATATCGGCGCGGTCGCAGTAGAGCTCCAGGTAGGCCTCAGCCTGGTCCTTGCTGTTGAGGGCAAAGAGCAGGTAGGTGGTGGCAACGTCGGCAGCAGGGGAGCCCTGGGTGGCATGTGCCCAGTCGCAGACGTACAGCTGGCCGTCGTCGCCGACGATGACGTTGGAGGGGTTGAAGTCGCCGTGGCAGACCTTGAACTCCTTGGTCATGCCGTCCAGACGCTCCTGAAGGTTGTAGCGCGTGGTGGCATTGAGCTGATCGAGGCTGTCGATCATGCGGGCGAACTTATCGCGCTGACGGTTGAGCAGCGGGGAGGTGTAGCCGTGGATCTCGATCTGGAGGTCGACGAACATCTCGAGGTACTCACCAAAGCGCTGGGGCTCGGCAGTCATCTTCTCGGCAAGGGTGGTGCCCGGAACCTTCTCGGTCACGAGAGCCCAGCCGTTGGCGTTCTCGAGCTGGGAAACCTCGAGAGCCTTGGGGCTGCGGATGCCGCACTCATTGATGCGGGCAAGATTCAAAGCCTCGTTGAACACGTCGGAGACGGGCTTGGTCTCGTTAAAGACCTTGACGATCTTGTCGCCCAGGTCGTAAACGACCTTGTTGCCGCGACGGACGAGCTCGGTCTTGGAATCGGGGAGCAGCATGATTGCATCCTTTCAACGATGCGATAGAAGCAACGGCGGGGGCGTGCGTACACCCGTGCACCCCCGCCGCAAATAACCGTGCTAAAAACTAGCAGACGGCGTAGTCCTGGGGCTCGCGGCCGTAGTAGGCGTCCAGGTAGAGCTCCTTGATCTCGCTCATGAGCGGGTAGCGCGGGTTAGCGCCGGTGCACTGGTCGTTGAATGCCTGCTCGGTCATCTCGTCGAGGGTGTCGAGGAAGTACTGCTCGTCAACACCGTAGTCGGCGATGGTCTTCTTGACACCGATGAAGTCCTTGAGCTCCTCGAGCTTCGTGATGAAGTTCTCGAAGACCTCCTTGTCGTCCTTGCCCTCGATGCCGCAGTACTTGGCCATCTCGGCGTAGTTGTGCAGCGCGTTGGGGTAAGGATACTGGGAGAAGGTACCCATCTTGACGGGAGCCTCGGCGGCGTTGTAGCGCATAACGCGGGTCAGGATGACGGCGTTTGCGAGGCCGTGGGGCAGGTGATGGAAAGCGCCGAGCTTGTGGGCCATGGAGTGGTTGAGGCCCAGGAAGGCGTTGGCGAAGGCCATACCGGCCATGCAGGAGGCGTTGTGCATCTCCTCGCGGGCATGCGGGTCCTTGGCACCGTTCGTGAAGCTGGAGGGCAGGTTCTCGAAGACGAGCTTAGCAGCGCGCTCGGAGAGGCCCTTAGTGTAGTCGGAAGCCATGATGGAGACGTAGGACTCGATGGCGTGGGTCATGACGTCGATGCCGGAGGCAGCGGTCAGGCCGCGCGGGGCGGTCATGCAGTTGTCGGCGTCGACGATAGCCATGTTGGGGAGCAGCGCGTAGTCGGCGAGCGGCCACTTGATGCCGGTCTCCTTGTCGGTGATGATGGCGAACGGCGTGCACTCGGAGCCGGTACCCGAAGAGGTCGGGACGGCAACGAAGTAGGCCTTCTTGCCCATCTCGGGGAAGGTGAAGATACGCTTGCGGATGTCCATGAAGTCCATGGCCATGTCCTCAAACTTGCACTCGGGGTGCTCGTACATCATCCACATGATCTTGCCGGCGTCCATAGCGGAGCCACCGCCGACGGCGATGATGACGTCCGGCTCAAAGAGGGCCATCTGCTTGGCGCCGCGACGTGCGCACTGCAGCGACGGATCGGGCTCGACGTCATAGAAGCAGTCGTGGGCGATGCCCATCTCGTCGAGCTTGGCCTCGATGGCGCGGGTGTTGCCATTCTTGAAGAGGAACTGGTCGGTGACGATGAAGGCGCGCTTCTTGCCCATGACGGTACCGAGCTCGTCGAGGGCGACGGGCGTGGAACCCTTCTTGAAGTAGACCTTCTCGGGAGCGCGGAACCACAGCATGTTCTCACGGCGCTCGGCCACAGTCTTAACGTTGATCAAGTGCTTCACCCCAACGTTCTCGGAGACGGAGTTGCCGCCCCAGGAGCCGCAGCCCAGGGTCAGAGACGGCTTCATGCCAAAGTTGTACAGGTCACCGATGCCGCCGTGCGAGGACGGGGTGTTGATGACGATACGGCAGGCCTTCATGACGTGCTCGAACAGGCTGATCTTCTCGGCCTGGGCGGGGTGCACGTACAGAGAGGCGGTGTGGCCCGGGCCACCGGCGAGCACCAGGTGCTCGGCCTTGTCGACGGCCTCCTGGAAGTCCTTGGCGTGGTACATGGCCAGGACCGGGGAGAGCTTCTCGTGGGAGAACTCCTCCTTGGCGGGGTCGGTGGAGGTGACCTCGGCGATCAGGATCTTGGTCTTGGCGGGAACCTCGATGCCGGCGAGCTCGGCGATCTTGGCGGCAGCCATGCCGGGGATGCGGTGATCGAGGGCGCCGTTCTTGAACATGGCGGCACGCAGGGCCTCCATCTCGGCACCCTGCTTGACGAAGTAGCAGCCGCGCTTCTGGAACTCGGCCTTAACCTGGTCATAGATGGTGTCGATGACGGTCACGGACTGCTCGGAAGCGCAGATCATGCCGTTGTCGAAGGTCTTGGAGTGGATGATGGAGTTGACGGCGAGCAGCACGTCGGCGGTGTCGTCGATGATGACCGGGGTGTTACCGGCGCCCACGCCCAGGGCGGGCTTGCCCGAGGAGTAAGCGGCCTTGACCATGCCCGGGCCACCGGTGGCGAGGATGATGTCGACGTCGCGCATGACCATGTTGGTCAGCTCGATGGAGGGGACATCGACCCAGCCGATGATGCCCTCGGGGGCGCCAGCCTTGACGGCGGCGTCGAGCACGAGCTTGGCGGCGGCGATGGTGCACTTGGCGGCTGCCGGGTGCGGGGAGATGATGATGCCGTTGCGGGTCTTCAGGCTGATCAGCGTCTTGAAGATCGCGGTGGAGGTGGGGTTGGTCGTCGGGATGACGGCGCCCACGATGCCGATGGGCTCGGCGATCTTGGTGATGCCGTAAGCCTCGTCGCGCTCCAGGACACCACAGGTCTTGGTGTTCTTGTAAGCGTTGTAGATGTACTCTGCGGCGTAGTGGTTCTTGATGACCTTGTCCTCAAGAACGCCGCGGCCGGTCTCCTCGATGGCCATCTTCGCCAACGGGATACGAGCCTTGTTGGCGGCCATGGCGGCCTCATAGAAGATCTTGTCGACCTGCTCCTGCGTGTACGTAGCAAAAAGCGCCTGGGCCTCTCGCATCTGAGCGAGCTTAGCCTCAAGCGCCTCTACGTTGTCCACAATTGCGGGAGTAGTGTTTTCCGGTGACTTTTTCACCATTTGTGTCTCCTTGCGATCGGAGATTTACCCTACGCCTTGCATGATAGCAAGAAATTATTCGGCGAACGGTCAGATTCCTGTAAAAGGCACACTAAAACGCTTCAATAAACTGAAGCGTTTTAACTAAACTTTCCTATAGCATCGCCCCACTCATTGGGGACAGGCTTACACGGGTGTTTTCGCTCATGTAAGCCTGTCCCCAATGAGTGCAAAAAGGCGCCCTCCGTAGGGGAGAGCGCCTTTGGTAAGTTCTATGTGAACGCGAGGTCTTTGACCCGGAGAGTCCGAGGTACTTGTTGGTAAGACCTTATTTAGGAGCGCGCAACCTTGCCGGACTTGAGGCAGGTGGAGCAAACGTTCATCTTGCGACGGTGACCATCGACGACGACGTAGACGCGCTGGATGTTGGGGCGGAACTTACGGTTGGTGACGCGGTGAGAGTGGCTGATGGAGCGACCGGCAACGGGGTGCTTACCGCAAACTTCGCAAACTTTGGACATAACTGACCCTCCTTGGGCGACAAACGAACATGTCGCGTTAACAAACAAGCCTGAACTATAGCACAGAAGCAGCTCCCTGTGCGTAATCTACACAGAGATATTCCTCTTTTGGCGATAGTGCCCACGCCACGGCCCTGGACGTAGATCCGATTTGCGTGCGGCAGAGGGGATTATGCCAGCTCGTGCGTGCGTTTTCAAGCTCGTCCCACAAATATATATAGGTTTATTGAGCATTGGACTCCGTTTGCGGATTGCTCTGTATTTATGCTCGCAATTAAGCTCGAGGTTGGCTACACTATCCTTTGACCATTAAAGGGGTACGAGATACCCACATGGAATTACATAGCTGCCAAAGAGCAGCCCTTCCTGTGGGTGTCTGGTCCGCTTTGAGCGGTCGGGCATCTATTTTTTTGACTGTGTCAGCAGTCAAGACATGTGAGGAAGGAGATCGATGGGCACGACTTCCCCCAAGGCGGTCATCATGGACGAGACCGCCGTCAATCGAGCGATGACCCGCATCGCGCACGAGATTCTCGAGCGCAACGAGGGCTGTGAAGACCTCGCTCTGGTCGGCATCGTCACGCGCGGCGACCTTCTGGCAAAGAAACTCGCCGAGGAGATCAAGGAGATCGAGGGCGTCGACGTTCCGCTCGGCAGCCTCGACATCAGCTTCTACCGCGATGACTATGCGACCAATTTCGCTCCCGCGATCCACGCCACCAACATTCCCTTCAGCGTCGATGGCAAGCGCGTCGTGCTGGTGGACGACATCCTTTACACGGGTCGTACCATCCGCGCCGCTCTGGACGCCGTCATGGACCTGGGCCGTCCGAGCCGTATCGAGCTGGCAGTTCTCGTTGACCGCGGTCACCGCGAGCTCCCCATTTCGCCGGACTTTGTCGGCAAGAACGTCCCCTCGTCGCACGAGGAGAACGTGCACCTATATATGAAGGAAGTCGACGGCCGCACCGCCGTCGAGATTAACGACGTCGCGCCGGGTTCCCATGTGGGCTCCGCGCCGCTGGGAGGTGAGTAGTACCGTGGCGTTCAACCATAAGCACCTGATCGACATTACCGAGTACTCCGAAGAGGACATCAAGCTCATCCTCGAGACCGCCAAGGCGTTCTCCGAGGTCAACGAGCGTGCCATCAAGAAGGTCCCCACGCTCAAGGGCAAGACCATCGTCAACATGTTCAACGAGCCCTCGACGCGCACCCGCAGCTCCTTCGAGCTCGCCGAGAAGCGTCTTTCGGCCGACAGCCTCAACTTTGGCGGCTCCTCGACCTCTACGGTCAAGGGCGAGAGCCTCGTCGACACCGTCGAGACCCTCAACGCCTATAAGATCGACTGCATCGTCGTGCGCGATAAGCACGCCGGTGCTCCCTACATCGTCACGCAGAACTCGCCCGCGAGCGTCATCTGCGCCGGTGACGGCAAGCACAACCATCCCACGCAGGCCCTGCTCGACCTGTACACCATCTGGGAACACAAGGGTGACTTCCACGGTCTGAAGGTCGCCGTCGTCGGCGATATCGCGCACTCCCGTGTCTGCGGCTCGCTGATCCCTGCGTTGAAGATCATGGGCTGCGAGACCTACGCGGTTGCCCCCGGCACGCTGCTGCCGCCGGCGCCCGAGGTTCTGGGCTGCGATCACGTGACGAGCGACCTCGATTCCGTTCTGCCCGAGCTGGACGTCGTCTACATGCTGCGCGTGCAGCAGGAGCGCCTCGAGGGTGCCCCGTTCCCCACGATTCGCGAGTACCACAAGCTCTTCGGCCTGACCAAGGACCGTGAGAAGCTCATGAAGCCCGACGCGATCATCTGCCACCCGGGCCCCATCAACCGCGGCGTCGAGTTCGACTCCTATATGGCCGACCACCCGCAACGCTCCGTCATTTTGGAGCAGGTCTACGCCGGTATCTGCGTGCGTATGGCTATCCTGTATCTGCTGCTTGGAGGTGCCGATAATGGCCTTGCTTCTTAAGAATGCCCACGTCGTCGACCCGTCCGTCGAGCTTGACGGTGTCGTTGACGTCCTGATTGACGGCGATAAGATCGCCGAGGTCGGCGAGAATCTCGCCGTCGAGGGAGCCGAGGTCCGCGACCTTTCCGGCAAGTACCTCGTCCCCGGTCTGGTGGATATGCACGTTCACCTTCGCGAGCCCGGTTACGAGGTCAAAGAGGACATCGAGAGCGGCACCCGCGCAGCTGCCAAGGGCGGCTTTACCGGCGTGTGCTCCATGCCCAACACCGATCCCGTCACCGATAACGGCACCGTCGTGGAATTCGTCAAGTCCCGCGCTGCCGAGGTCGGTCACTGCCGCGTCTATCCGTCGGGCGCCATGACCCGCGGTCTTAAGGGCGAGGCCATGTCCGAGATGGGCGATATGGTCGCCCACGGCGCCGTCGCCTTCACCGACGACGGTCGCGGCGTGCAGGGCGCGGGCATGCTCCGTCGCTGCATGGACTACGGCAAGATGTTCGGCAAGGTCTTTATGAGCCACTGCCAGGACGAGGACCTGGTCGGCCACGGTCAGATCAACGAGGGCAAGGTCTCGACCCGTCTGGCCCTCGAGGGCTGGCCGGCTGCCGGCGAGGAGCTCCAGATCGCCCGCGACATCGAGATCGCCAAGCTGACCGGTGCCAAGCTGCACATCCAGCACATTTCCACCGCCCATGGCCTGGAGATCGTGCGTGCCGGTAAGGCCGCTGGCGTTCAGGTTACCTGCGAGGCCACCCCGCACCACATGTTCCTGACCGAGAACGACCTGGACGAGACCTACAACACCTCGCTCAAGGTCAACCCGCCGCTGCGCACCGAGGAGGATGCCGAGGCCATCCGTCAGGGCGTCATCGACGGCACCGTCGACGTTATCGTCACCGATCACGCTCCCCACACCCCGTGGGAGAAGGCCCGCGAGTTCGAGCTTGCGCCCTTCGGCATGATCGGCCTCGAGACTTCGCTGTCGCTCGTCCTCACCGAGCTGGTCAACACGGGCAAGATGAGCATGGCCCGTATGGTCGAGCTCATGGCCATCAAGCCGCGTGAGATCCTGGGCCTCGACCAGGTTCAGGTCAAGGCGGGCTCCGTTGCCGACCTGACCGTGTTCGACGCGTCCGCCACCTGGACGGTCGGCGAGGACGGTTACGAGTCACGCGCCGAGAACTCCGGTTTTGCCGGCCGCACGCTCACCGGTCGTGCCACCGATGTGTTTGTCGGCGGTAAGCAGACGCTCGCCGACGGCTGCATCTGCTAGCATAGCCTTATCGCTTTTGTGCGCGGTGCCCTTGCGGTGCCGCGCTTTCTGTTCGTTTTGACCATGCAACCGCATGGGGGATTGGAGCGTCTATGCCCACACCTTCCACTGCACGCATACACGACTTTGAGGTCGTATCGAACCAGGAGATCGCCGATGGCATCTTCTCGCTCGTCATCTCGGCCCCTAAGCTTGCAAGTGCGCTCAAGCCCGGTCAGTTTGTGAACATTGCCGTGCCCGGCGATGCGTCCTCGCTGCTTCGCGTGCCTCTGAGCTTCTATCGCGCCGACGCCCAGGCCGGCACCGTCGAGCTGTGGTACGCCGTCGTGGGCGATGACACCCGTCGTCTGTCGCAGATGGCCCCCGGTTCCACCTCTAATCTGCTGGGCCCTGGCGGCCGCGGCTGGCTTGTGCCCGAGGGCACCAGGAAGGCGCTGCTCGTGGCAGGCGGCATCGGTGTTCCGCCCGTGCTGTGCCTTGCCGGCAAGCTTGCCGAGCAGGGTGTGGCCGTTGACGTGTGCCTGGGCTTTGGCACCGCGTCCAAGGCCGTGGGCATCGATGAGTTCCGCGCGCTGTGCGATACGGTCAACGTATGCACCGACGACGGCTCGCTTGGCACGCACGGTTTTTGCACCGATCCTGCCGCCGAGCTGCTTGGCGAGGGCGGCTACGACTACGTCGCCAGCTGCGGTCCCGCCGTCATGATGAAGAAGGTCGCCGCCGCTGCCGCCGAGGCCGGTGCGTACTGCGAGGTGTCGCTTGAGCGCATGATGAGCTGTGGCTTTGGCGCCTGCAACACCTGCAATGTCGAGACGGTCGACGGTATGAAGGGTGCTTGCATGTGCGGCCCCGTGTTCGATGCTTCTAAGGTGGTGGTCTTCTAGTGGGTACCGTGAACATGGCCGTCGATTTCGGCGGCGTCAAGATGCAGAACCCCATCAACACCGCAGCCGGTACCTTTGGCTACGGTTGGCAGTTCCAGAACTTCTTTGATGTTTCCCAGCTGGGCGCCATCACCACCAAGGGTTGCGCTGCCGAGCCCTGGCCCGGCAATCCCGCGCCCCGCATGGCCGAGATTCCCGGCGGCATGATCAACTCCGTGGGCCTTCAGAACCCCGGCGTGGCCGCCTTTGCCCGCGAGTCCGGTCCGTGGCTCGAACAGCTTTCCAAGGACGGCTGCCAGGTCATCTGTCAGGTTGCCGGCCACTCCGTTGACGAGTTTGTTCGCGCACTCGAGATGTATGTCGAGCTGTGCCCCTGGGCTGCCGGCTACGAGATCAACGTGAGCTGCCCTAATATCGCCGCCGGCGGTGCCGCCATGGGCTCCACGCCCGAGGGCGCCTCTTCCGTTATGGCTGCCTGCCGCAAGGTGACCGATAAGCCGCTGTTCGTGAAGATGGCGCCCGTCAACGTCGCCGAGATCGCCAAGGCCCTCGAGGCTGCCGGTGCCGATGGCCTTTCGGTCATCAACTCCATCCAGGGTATGGCCATCGACGTCCATACCCGCAAGTCCCGCGTGGCCAAGCCCAAGGGCGGCCTTTCGGGCCCGCTGTGCCACCACATTGCCGTGCGCATGGTCTGGGAGGTTGCCCAGGCCGTCGATATCCCCATCAACGGTGTCGGCGGCGTCATGACGGGCGAGGATGCGGCCGAGTTTATCCTGGCCGGCGCCACCTGCGTGTCGGTCGGCATGGCCAATTTCGTCGATCCGTGCGCCTCAATTAAGATCGCGCACGAGCTCGAGGCCTGGGCGGAGTCCCAGGGCGTGAAGGACATCAACGAGCTGGTAGGTGCTTTCGAATGCTAGAGACCGACGCCCGCGACCGCGTTATCGTCGCCCTCGACTGCGACCGTGAGCGTGCGCTCGAGCTCGCCCACGAGCTTTCTGGTCATGCCGCTTGGCTCAAGGTGGGCATGACGCTCTATTACGCCGAGGGGCCCGAGATCGTCAAGACGTTCAAGGACCTGGGCTTTAAGGTCTTCCTCGACCTCAAGTTCCATGACATTCCGCATCAGGTGCGCGGTGCCGCCCGTTCGGCCTCGCTTGCCGGTGCCGACCTGCTCTCGGTCCACGGCCTGGGTTCTGGTGCTATGCTCGCTGCGTGCCGTGAGGGTGCCGAGGAGGCGCGCGAGGACCGCGCCAAGCTCGTCGCCATCACCGTGCTCACGAGCATGAACCAGGATTCGCTGGCTGAGATCGGCGTCGAGTCACCCGTGGCCGAGGAGGCCGCCCGCCTGGCAAAGCTTGCCCAGGCCAACGGTATCGACGGCATCGTGTGCTCGCCGATGGAGGCCCATGACATGCGCGAGCTGCTCGGCCCCGACGCGTTGATCGTGACTCCGGGCGTTCGTCCGGTGGGTGCCGCCCTTGGTGACCAGTCCCGTGTGGCGACGCCTTCTCAGGCTATCGAGCGCGGCGCGAGCCATATCGTGGTGGGCCGACCCATCACCGGTGCCGACGACCCGGTTGCCGCCTTTGACGCTATCGTTGCCGAGCTGGTCGAAAACGTCGCCTAAAAGATTCCCTCAAGTCACCACTTTTGGGTCTCATTAGCACAAATTAGCCCCTGTGCCTGCGAAAACTTTCCCATCCTTTGTGTGGAATCGCAGGTCAGGGGCTCAACTTTAACCTCCGTATATTGCACTTTTCGCAGGTATCGTCTAACCTATGGTGCCGTCGATTGGGCATTTAGTGCGTTTGACGTGCTAAAATGCCAATTATTGCATCAGATATAACCCAACTATTTGGAGGTTCGAATGGCACTCCCTCAGCTTACCGACGAGCAGCGCAAGCAGGCTCTTGAGAAGGCTGCCGCCGCACGTCACGCCCGCGCTGAGCTTCGCGAGCAGATCAAGAAGGGCGAGAAGTCCCTCGAGTCCGTGCTCAACTCCGATGACCCCATCGCTTCCCGCATGAAGGTTTCCACCCTCATCGAGTCTCTCCCCGGTTATGGCAAGGCCAAGGCCGCCAAGATCATGGAGGAGCTCGGCATCTCCGCTACCCGTCGCGTCCAGGGCCTCGGCGTCCGCCAGCGCGAGCAGCTCCTCGAGCAGCTGACCAAATAAGTGAGCGCTCAGGATTCAAAGCTCTTTGTGATTTCTGGACCGTCAGGTGCAGGCAAGGGCACGCTCGTCACTCGTGTGCGCGAGCGTCGCTCGAACCTGGGCCTGACGGTTTCGGCTACCACGCGAGCACCACGCAAAGGTGAGGTCGACGGCGTCAACTACTTTTTCCTGACGCGCGAGGAGTTCGACCGCCGCGTGGCAAACGGTGAGTTTGTTGAGTGGGCCGAGGTCCACGGTAACTGCTACGGCACCTTGGTGAGCGAGGTCACATCCAAGCTCGCCTCTGGCTCGTCTCTGATCTTGGAGATCGATGTCCAGGGAGCCCTGCAGGTCAAGGAGCGTTTCCCCGAGGCCGTGTTGATCTTTATCAAGCCGCCTTCGCTCGAGGTGCTCCGCGAGCGTCTGGTCGGTCGCGGTACCGAGACGCCCGAGACGATTGAGCTGCGTATGGCAAACGCCGCCGATGAACTTGCCCTTGCCGACCGCTACGACGACGTCGTGGTGAATGACGATCTCGACCGCGCGACCGATGAGCTCGTTCGCGTTCTCGATATGCATGAAAGGATCTGAGGTCCGTGTCCGTTGTAAAGCCTTGCATTGACGATCTTCTGGAGAAGACCGATCACAACCGCTTCCTGCTCGCCTCGCTTGCCTCCAAGCGCGCCTGCGACATTAACAGCATGTTGCGTGGCCAGCACAACCGCGTGCTCGCCGTCCAGGATGTCGATGACATCACTATTGCGCTTTCCGGCGCCGATACCATCTCGATGGCTATGGACGAGATTGTCGACGGCGACATCTCCTACGACGAGGCCCGTTACGAGAAGGCACTCGGCCATAAGGTTGCTGAAGCCTAAATGGCAGCCCGCGTCTGCCTGGTCCACTATCACGAGGTTGGACTAAAGGGCAAGAACCGCGCACATTTTGAGCATATCCTCATGGATAACATCAAGGCGGCCTTGGCCGCCTTTTCCGTGAATGCCGTGTCTCGAATTTCCGGTTATATCCTCGTGACCTTTAACGAGCATCAGGCCGACGAGGCGGCGCGCGTCATTCGCACCGTCCCCGGCGTTGCTCGCGTGTCCCTGGCATATCACACGAACCGCGACCCGCAGGAGTACTGCGCCGCCGCCGTGAAGGCGCTGCGCGAGTTTGGTCCCTTTGAGTCGTTTAAGGTGCATGCCAAGCGCTCGAACACCGACTACGAGCTCACCTCGATTGATATCAATCGTCAGGTGGGAGAGGTGTTGTGCGAGGCGTTTCCCGATAAAAAGGTCCAGATGCACGACCCCGACGCAATGGTGCACGTGTTGGTGGTCCAGGGTAGCGTTTATGTGTACGCGCGCTCCGAGCGCGGCGTGGGCGGTCTGCCGGTGGGATCTGCCGGCAAGGTCGTGACGCTACTGTCGTCGGGTATCGATTCTCCGGTAGCGACCTGGATGCTCGCGCGTCGCGGCGCGGTGTGCGTGCCGGTACATTTCTCCGGTCGTCCGCAGACGCCCGACACGAGCGAGTATTTGGTGCAGGACATCATCCGTGCGCTTGAGCCGGGTGTCCAGATCGGCCGCCTGTACGTGGTGCCGTTTGGCGATTGTCAGCGTGAGATCTCGGTGACCTGCCCCAGCAACCTGCGCGTGATCATGTACCGTCGCATTATGTATTCGGTTGCCGAGCGCATTGCGCATATCGAGGGCGCCAAGGCTATTGTGACCGGTGAATCGCTCGGTCAGGTTGCTTCCCAGACGCTCGAGAACATCATGGCCGTCAACGAGGCCGTCAAGATCCCCGTGTTCCGCCCGCTGATTGGTTCGGACAAGCAGGAGATCATCGCGCGTGCCGAGGAAATCGGTACCTTCGATATCTCGACCGAGGCCGCTCCCGATTGCTGCACGCTCTTTATGCCGCGCCGCCCCGAGACGCACGCCAAACTCGATGCCGTGCATGAGGCGTGGGAGCTGTTCGATCACGAGGAGATGATTGAGCGCTTGCTCAAGCAGACCGAGTATATCGACTTCGAGAGCAACACGTATAAGGCCCCTAAGACCTTAAAACGCAAACATTCCGAGCTCGCTCCACGTGAGATTTACCAAGATCACGAATAATGTTGTGTATAGACCGGCGGTGATTTTGCATCGTCGGTCTTTTTCTATCTGGGCATTAGGCGATAAACGGTTCATTTGTCGACGTGTGCCTGAATAAATGGACACTTTTCCGCAAGGTTTTGGTCAGCTTTTGGTTTGACCGCGAAAACCGGTGTGGGCGTGCGGAGGCTGCGGCGTTCGTTTCCTGACACGATGGTGTTGGGAGGTGTTTGCTATGGCGCAGCGCGAGCAACACGAACGGGTTAAACGGATGGACCGCTGGGCAGAAAAGCTGCTCGGCCATAAGGCGATGGTCGTGGCGATCCTGGTTGTCATTGCCGCCGCGAGCGGCTTGGCGATGGCAGGTTTTGGTGGTCACTCCAGCGACGTATCGTTTGAGCGTAGTGATGAGGCGAGCGCCTCGGATGTGCGCGGGGCCGGGGATGCCTCTCCTGACGATGCCGATGAGCCGTCTGCCAAGAGCTCCTCTGCTGCCGAGGTGTACGTCGATGTTGATGGCGCCGTTGTGAAGCCTGGCGTGTACCGGCTTAAAGATGGAGCACGGGTGTCCCAGGCGATTGATGCCGCCGGAGGGCTTACGGCCGAGGCGGATGTGACGGTTCTTAACCGTGCGTCCAAGATCACCGATGGTCAAAAGATCTATGTGCCGACGGTAGGGGAGCAACAAACGGCTGCGGCCGTCGGCGCCGCCGAAAGCAGTGCTTCCACGACCCCTGGTACAGGGTCTTCGTCGGGACTTGTGAATATCAATACGGCAAGTGCGGCGGAGCTGCAGACGCTTTCGGGCATCGGGCCTTCTATGGCCCAGTCAATTATCGACGAACGGACGCAAAACGGGGCCTTTGCCTCGGTCGATGACCTTATGCGCGTATCGGGGATCGGTGAGAAGAAACTCGCCAAAATTAAAGATTGCATCTGCGTATGAGTGCGACCGAGCGCGAGCATGTGATGCCACCGCGCCCATTGATGCCGTGGGCGATAGCCCTTTGTGCCGGCTTGTGTGCGAGCTGTGGGTTAGTGCTTAACATGGCGGCCGATGCGCTGCTGGGAGAGCGGGCGGCGCCCGTCACATTGCTTATGGCCATTCCCTTCGCGGCTGCGACGTGCATCGTATTGGCACGGTCCTGTATGCGTCTTGTGCGGTGGAAGCGATGGCTGTATGCCGCGGCCCTTGGCCTCGTTGCGGGAGCGGTCGTGTCCGCGGCTTGGGCGATAGGAGCGCTACACGCATCGAGGGCACTGGATAATCGGGCTGCGAGCAGTCTTGAGTTTGTTGTGCACGGCGATCCGTCCATCAATGACGGTGTGTACTCCTATACCTGCGATGCGTTTGCGGGCGAAAAGCATTTGGGTCAGGTATGGCTGTCGTGCGATCGTGAGCTCGGCGTCGGTTCGCATGTACGTGCTATCGGTCGAATTTCGCGCTTTGAGAATGATGCGTATGGGCGCTCACGCGTGCTTCGGGGCGAGCTTCGAAAGGTTAAAGTCGTCCGGTTGGTATCGATCGACGAGGGCCCTCCAGGCCCGTTGTCTTGGCTTCGAAACGAGCTCCTTGCCGTTATCGCGCCCGCGACCGATCCAGCGCGCTCGCTCATTGCCGGCGTTGTCTGCGGACGCTCGGCCGAGCTGCGTGCCCAGCCGGCGGGCGATTGGTTTTCGGTAACGGGCACCGCACATCTTATCGCTGTCTCGGGTAGTCATCTTGCCATCGTGGGGTTTGTGATTGAGAGCGCCCTGCAAAAGACACGCCTCTCTCGTGGGCTGCAGCGGGGGCTGTTGGTGCTGGCCCTCGCTGCCTATGCCGTTTTTACGGGCGCTTCGCCCTCGGCCGTGCGCGCGTGCTGCATGGTGGCGGCGTCGCTTGTCGCCAACGGCGCCGGGCGTCGTCGGCATGGCCTCTCGGCTCTGTTCGTCACCATGGCAATCTTTGTGTTGCTGCGTCCGACGGTATTGTTCGAAATGGGTTTTCAGCTTTCGTGCGCCAGTGTCTTTGCCATCCTTTGTTTTTGCCCCTACGCCACCTACGCCTTGGGCGAGCTGGGCATGCCATCGGGTGTCGCCAGCGTTTTGTCTGTCACGCTGTGCTCGCAGCTGGCGACACTTCCCGTTACGATTCCCGCATTTGAGACGTTTTCGCTCATTGCCCCACTTGCAAATGCCGTGATCGGTCCGGTGATAAGCGTGCTGCTCGCTGTATCGGTTGTGCTGGTGCCCTGCTCGCTTGTGCCGCTGCTGCGTCACGGGGCGCTCGTGGTGCCCATGATTGTCGCCCGCTGTGCGCTGTTCTTTGAACAGCTCTTTGCTGCCGTTCCGGGCGCATCCGTAAGCGTGCCGCCCGATACGCCCTTGGTGTATGTGGTGCCATTCGCGCTGGTGGCCCTCTTGGTCTGGTGGCCACGCCCCCGCGCGCGGAGCATGGCAGCGGGGCTGCTGTGTTTAATGCTCGCAGCGGGTGTTCCGTATGTCTATTGGGATCGATGTGCGCCGCCTTCGGTAACGGTCCTCGATGTTGGCCAGGCCGATGCGATTCTGGTTCGTCAGGGTGGCGCCGTGGCACTCGTCGACTGTGGGCTCGATGACCGCGTGGTGTCGGCGTTGGTTCGCAATAACGTCCACCATATCGACGCCGTCTTCGTGACGCATTGGGATGAAGACCATTGGGGCGGTCTTCCCGATGTGCTCGATCAGTTTTCGGTTGGAACCATTGCGGTCGCGGCCGATGCACTTGACGGCGCGCCTACTGAGGTTCTGAATCGCCCGGGCGTAACGTATATGCAGGTGGCTCGCGGGGACACGATCGATATCGGCACATTTCGGGCTCGTGTGATGTGGCCGTTTGACACGGTGGATGGTGAGGGCAATGAAGACTCGCTTGTCTTGCTGCTCAGTTATGCCCAGGGAGGCCAGAGTCTCCGCTTGCTGCTCACCGGTGATGCCGAGCTCGATCAGGAGCGCGAGTTTGTACAGGAGGTGGGAGATATCGATGTGCTCAAGCTGGGGCATCATGGCTCAAAAGTTTCCGTCGACACAGACCTGCTGGGCACGCTTAAGCCCGAGTTCTCTATCGCGAGCGCCGGCGAGGGGAATCGTTACGGCCATCCGTCGGATGCCTGCATCGATGCAGTTAAGGAAGCGGGTGGTGCGTTCGCATGCACCATCGAACACGGCGACATTGCCGTCACGCCGACTGCGAAGGGCTTTGCCATGCGATGCCAGCGACCGTGATGACATCGTTGGCGCGCGGTGGACCCCTGGGCTAAAATGGCACGGTACGAATTCGAGTGTGTGCGAGAGGGGAGCGCAATGTCCGAAACCGGTCTGCTGCCGGCATATCTGATCGTCGGTACCGATGGGGTCAAGCGCGACCACGCCGTCTCGCGTATGAAAGCTCGCTTGGAAAAGTCGGGTATGGTTGAGTTCAACCTCGATGAACGCGACATGACGAAAGATCCCGATATCGAGTCGATCATCGGCTCGCTCAATACCTTTCCCATGGGCAGCGAGTTTCGCCTGGTGATCCTCGACGGCTGCTCCAAGCTTGCCAAGGCGGTCTCGGAACCGCTTGTCGAGTACCTCGCAAGTCCCAGCCCCACGACGGTCTGTCTCATTATTGCCGACTCACTTGCCAAGAATACGCGCCTGTATAAGGCAATCGCCAAGATCGACAAGAAGGCTATCGTCGATTGTTCGGGTACCAAGCGCTGGGAACTGCCGCGCCGCGTTCAGCAGATGGCGACGCAGCGCGGTAAGTCCATCTCGACGGCTGCTGCCGAGGAGCTCGTCTCGCGCTCGGGCGAGAACACCCGCATGCTCGATAACGACTTGGCCAAGCTTGCCCAGATGGTCGAGGCGCCGCAAATTGAGCTTGCCGATGTGGAGCGCTGGATCGTGCGCACGGCCGAAGTTCAGCCCTGGGACTTCCTCAATGCCGTCTCGGCCCGCGATATGCGCCGCTCGCTTGAGCTCTTTGGGCTGCTGCCCGCCAAGAGCTATGTGTGGACCTACACGCTGCTATGCGGTCGCATCCGCGAGTTGATCGTCGCCAAGGCGCTCGACTCTCGTGGGCAGGGGCGTGAGCTCGCCGCGACACTCAAGCTTCAGGCCTGGCAGGTCAAAAATCACCTGACCTGGGCACGCCGCTTTTCGATGGCGGAGCTTGTCGCTGCGCTCGAGGGCGCGGTCGATGTGGAGCTCGCACTGAAGGGTTCTGCCGATTCGGAGACCGCGCTTTTGCTCTGGATTACGAACATCTTGAGAAAATCGTGATGATACCTGCCTATTTGACAAATTCGTTCTATCCCTTTGAGGGGGAGCGTGCTATAGTAGGCGCTTGCATGACCTCACCGTGTCTCAGAGGTGTCATACATTTTTTGCAAGGAACTCGAAAGGAACTCCAGAAGTGGCAAACATCAAGTCTCAGAAGAAGCGTATCCGCACCAATGAGGCAGCTCGCATGCGTAACAAGGCTGTCAAGTCCGAGCTCAAGACGCTGACCAAGCACGTCCAGTCCGCCGTCGCCGAGGGCGACGCCGAGAAGGCCCAGGCTGCCCTCAAGACCGTCACCAAGCGTCTCGACATGGCTGCCGCCAAGCATGTTATCCACAAGAACCAGGCTTCCAACCGCAAGTCCGGTCTTGCCAAGCTCGTGAACAGCATCAACGCCTAAGTTGTAAATTTCACACCACACAGATTACGCGCATAAATGGAGCCTGTTTTATGGAACAGGCTCCATTTTTTGTACCGCTCGGGTAAGATAGTCCGCATGAATACTTCAATTGACATTTCCCACATCCGCAACTTCTCGATCGTTGCGCACATCGACCATGGCAAGTCCACGATCAGTGACCGCATCCTCGAGCTCACCCATACCGTCGACGAGCGCGATATGGAGTCGCAGCTGCTCGACACCATGGATATCGAGCGCGAGCGCGGCATCACGATCAAGTCTAATGCCGTTCGCGTGTCCTATGACGCCGACGATGGTGAGACGTATCAGTTCAACCTGATCGATACGCCGGGCCACGTGGACTTTACCTACGAGGTCTCGCGTTCGCTTGCCGCCTGCGAGGGTGCGGTGCTTGTCGTCGACGCCACGCAGGGCGTCGAGGCGCAGACCGTCTCCAACGCGACGCTCGCCATGAACGCCAACTTGGATATCGTGCCCGCTATCAACAAGATCGACCTGCCGTCGGCACACCCCGACGAGGTCAAGACCGAGATCGAGGACGACCTGGCGATTCCCGCCGACGATGCCGTATGCGTATCGGGCAAGACCGGCGAGGGCATTCACGATCTGCTGGAGTCTATCGTCTTTTTGATCTCTCCGCCCAAGGGCGATGCGAACGCGCCGCTCAAGGCGCTTATCCTGGATTCGTATTTCGATGAGTACCGCGGCGTCGTTGCCACGGTCCGCGTCTTTGACGGCTCCATCAAGAAGGGCGATACCCTGCGCATGATGCAGGCAGAAGGTGACTTCTTGGTCGACGGCGTGGGCGTCAAGCGTCCTGCCGAGACCCCGGTTGACGCACTGACGGTTGGCGAGGTCGGCTACGTGGTCACGGGTCTGAAGGATCCTGAGGCCGTGCACGTGGGCGATACCCTCACGTGGGCGTCTAATCCCTGCCCCGAGCCGCTTCCCGGTTACCGCGAGGCCAAGCCCATGGTCTATACGGGCCTGTTTCCGATCGACAACAAGGATTACGAGAACCTGCGCGACGCTCTCGATAAGCTGCACGTCAACGACCCGTCGTTGGTGTGGGAGCCCGAGACCTCGGTGGCGCTCGGCTTTGGCTTCCGCGTGGGCTTCTTAGGCCTGCTGCATATGGAAGTCGTCAAGGAGCGCCTGGAGCGCGAGTTCAACCTTGACCTCATTGCTACGAGCCCTTCGGTGGACTATCACGTCTATAAGACCGACGGCGAGATGATTGATGTTCGCAGCCCGCAGGATCTGCCCGAGGCTACGCGCATCGAGCGCATTGAGGAGCCTTACCTCAAGGCCAAAATTATCTGCCCGCCCGAGTATACGGGTGCCGTCATGCAGCTCGCTATCGAGCACCGCGGCATTACAACTGACATGATCCATCTCACGAGCAAATCGGTCGAGATGCGCTTTGACATGCCGCTCGCCGAGCTCATCCTGGACTTCTTTGACCAGCTCAAGAGTCGCACCAAGGGCTATGCCTCACTCGACTACGAGTTCAACGAGTACCGTCCCTCCGAACTCGTCAAGCTCGATATTTTGCTTTCGGGCGATGAGGTGGACGCGCTTTCGTTTATCGTGCACAAGGATAAGGCCTATGGCCTGGCCCGCGGGCTGTGCGACAAGCTCAAGGAAATCATCCCGCGCCAGCTGTTCGAGGTGCCTATTCAGGGCGCCATCGGCAACAAGATCATTGCCCGCTCTACCGTCAAGGCGCGTCGCAAGGACGTTTTGGCCAAGTGCTATGGCGGCGATATCTCGCGAAAGCGCAAGCTGCTCGAGAAGCAGAAAGAGGGCAAGAAGCGCATGAAGGCCATCGGTTCGGTCGAGGTCCCGCAGGAGGCCTTTATGGCGATCCTAAAGGTAGACGAGTAAGTCCATGGCGCTTTCTGAATACAGCAAGCGTCTGCTGGGCGCCTATGCCGAGCAGCCGTTCCTTATGGCTCCCATGGCGGGCGTAACCGACCCCGCCTATCGCATCATGTGTCGCCGCCGCGGTGCCAACCTTGCCTACAGCGAGATGGTGAGCGTTGCGGGCCTTGCCTATGCCAGCAACAAGACGTGGCGCCTGGTGTTGCCGGCCGACGAGGAGCAGCAGATCTGCGTGCAGCTCTTTGGTTCCAAGCCCGATCAGTTTGCGGGTGCCGTCGCTGCCGTCGAGGAACGCGTGGGCGATCGCCTGTCATTGATTGATATCAACATGGCCTGTCCGGCTCGCAAGGTCGTTACCAAGGGCGAGGGCTCGGCGCTTATGCGTACGCCCGACCTGGCCGAGCAGATTGTCGAGGCAGCGGTGGGCGCGGCGCATGTTCCCGTGACCGTGAAGATTCGCAAGGGCTTTTACGCCGAAGACCGCAATGCCGCGACGTTTGCCCAGATGCTCGAGGGGGCAGGGGCAGCTGCGGTGGCGGTGCACGGCCGCTGTGCCACGCAGCTCTATACGGGCCAGGCCGATTGGTCGGTCGTCGATGAGGTGGCCGACGCCGTCGAGATTCCCGTTATCGGTTCGGGCGATGTGTTCTGCGCCGAGGATGCGGCGGAACGCCTGCGCAACTCGGGCGCCAGTGCCGTGTTTATCGCGCGCGGTATCTATGGCAACCCCTGGGTGTTCGGTGATGCTCGAGCCCTTGCACTCGATGGCACGCCAGTACCGGTGCGTAGCTCGGTCGAGCGCCTGGATGCCCTGCGCGAGCACCTGACGCTCACGCATGAGCTGTTGCCGCTTATGTCACGTGCCCGCACGTACGCGAGCTGGTATCTTAAGGGCATGCCCCATGCCGCCGCCTGGCGCGCGCAGGTGGTGCGCTGCTCCACATACGAGGAGTTCATGGCATTGGTCGATGATATCGAGCGCGATGTGGTGGCCTGCGAGGCCGCGCTTGCCGCCGGCGAGTCGGTGCCCGCTCATCCGCTGGAGGCCTAACGGTGGCCGTTACCGCGCTGTACGTCCACGTGCCGTTTTGCGCCCAAAAGTGCCGATACTGCGACTTTGACTCACGCAGTTTTGCTTCGTGCGACCTGAGTGCTGCGCTCGATGTCTATTTTGAGCAACTGTATGCGCGCCTCGATGCCTTTGGCGACGCAGGCGCGCTTGCGCAGGTCCGCACCGTCTATGTTGGCGGCGGTACGCCGTCGCTGGCAGGAGAGCGTCTGGTGGAGCTTGCCCGGCGTATTTGCATGTGGTGCAAGCCCGTTGAGTTTACCTGCGAGGCCAATCCCGAGTCGTTGACCGCCGGGCTTGCCACTGCGCTTGCCAAGGTCGGTGTCACACGCGTCTCTCTGGGAGTTCAAACCCTTGACAACGCCGAGCTTGCTGCGATTGGCCGTATTCACGATGCCGATCGGGCGCTCGCTGCCATCACGACGGTTAAGGACGCTGGGCTCGATGTGTCCTGCGACCTGATGTGCGGACTTCCCGGGCAGACCGCCGTAAGCTGGCAACGCACGCTCGATGGCGTGCTGGCGGCGGCGCCGCATCATGTGTCGGTGTACCCGCTCACGCTCGAGGAGGGCACGCCGCTCTACCACATGGCGTGTCGCGACGAGTCGCTCGAGCCCGACGAGGATTTTCAGGCTGCGTGCATGGACGCGGCGCGTGAGTGCCTGGGTGCGGCCGGCTATCACCCGTATGAGGTGGCAAGCTACGCGCTCGACGGACATGAGTGTGCCCACAACATTGCCTATTGGACAGGACGGGGCTATCTGGGCTTGGGCCGCTCTGCCGCCGGTATGCTCGACGCCGAGGATTTCGATCGCTTGGCCGGGCTGTTTCCCGACGTGCCTGCTCGCGGCGATGCGTATCGCGTGCGCTTGGTGCAACGCGACGACGCCGCGACGACGTTTGATGCCGAGTATCTGTCGCAGCGCGAGGCTGCGGCCGAGGATTTGATGCTCGCCTGCCGCATGACGCGTGGCATTGGGCCCGATCTGTTGGTTCGCTCGGCAAGCGTGATCGCTGCAGACGAGCTGGTGGCGGCCTGTGACCGTGCGCTCGAGTTGGGTCTTGCCACTTGGGTGCCCGATTATGTCGAGGGGCATGCGGGGTGCGTCGCCTCGAAAGACGTTATCGCAGGTCGTGCCCACGCCCGTTTAGCGCCCACCCACTTGGGCTGGCTCGATGGAAATGTGCTGTTCGAGCTGTTTTGGGGTCTAGCTTAGGCCGCTCGGGTAGAATTACCGCAATATATACGCTGCTGTGAGCAGGAGGTTGCCGCGCATGGCGACGATGAACGAAAAAGATTACTACGAGATTTTGGGTGTCTCCAAGGACGCCACCTCGCGTGATATACAGAAGGCCTTCCAGCAAAAGGCCCGCAAGCTCCATCCGGACGTCAACAAAGAACCTGATGCCGAGGAAAAGTTTAAAGAGGTTTCCGAGGCCTACGCCGTGCTTTCGGACGAGCAGAAGCGTGCGCGCTACGACGCCATGCGCTCGGGCAACCCCTTCGCCGGCGCTCCTACGGCTTCGCCCTATGGCGGCGGCTACGCCGGCAGCGCAGGCTATGGCAATCCCTTTGAGGGCGGCTTTCCCTTTGGTGGCGCCTGGGGCCAGCCGCGTCGCGGGCAGGCTGCCTATAATCCCGAGAACGGCGCCAACGTGGTCGTCGATATCAAGCTCGACGCTAAGGAGGCCAAGGGCGGTGCCCGCAAGACCGTCCGCTATACGCGCTTCGATACCTGTGGCCACTGCGGAGGCTCGGGTTCTGTTTCGTCCGAGCATGCACATACCTGTCCGAGCTGCGGTGGTCGCGGCCACATCGATGTCGACCTGTCCTTCCTGTTCGGTGCCGGCACGTTTCAGTCGGTCTGCCCCGAGTGCGGCGGTTCCGGTAAGGTCGTCGCCGACCCCTGCCCCGATTGCGGCGGCAGCGGCCGTGTCCGTGTGACCTCCGAGCAGACGATTGAGTTTCCTGCCGGTACGCACGATGGCGGCGAGGTCCGCATTGGCGGCATGGGTCACGCCGGCACCAACGGTGCCTCGGGTGGCGATCTGGTCGGCCGCGCTCATGTCGAGGCCGAGCGTCTGGAGGGCAAGGCCCGTACCGGTTTTTACCTGATGGGCATCGTGGCGCCGTTTTTGGTGCTGTCGGCCATCTCGGGCGTGTTCTCGGCCTTTGCCGTGATGTGCTTTATTCCGTTTGCCATGGGCCTGTTCATGGTGGTCTCGGACGGCGTGCTGCACCGCAGCCTGCTGTGGTGGAAGCGCGGCGCGATGCAGTTTGCCAACGGTTTTGCCAACGGATTTATGTTTGCGCTCGTGTCGGTTTGGTTTGCGAGCTGCTCGCAACGTGCCATGCTTTCGCCCTACGCAATGCAATAACATCAACCCCTCTGTTTGCGGCCGGCCCAGCTTGGGTATAGGACGCACTGTGACAATAATGAAAGTCGGAAGGATTCGGTCGTGTCGGAAAATAGGGATTACTACGAGGTACTTGGCGTCGACAAGGATGCCGACGCGCGGACGATTAAGCGCGCGTTTCTAAAGAAGGCCCGTACCGTACACCCGGACGTTTCGGACGACCCCGAGGCCGAGGCCAAGTTCAAAGAGCTCAACGAGGCGTATTCCGTTCTTTCCGACGAGCAGAAGCGTGCTAACTACGACCGTTACGGCACCGCGGACGGCCCCGGTGGCTCTGGCTATGTCGACATCAACGATATCTTTGGTGGCATGGGCATGGACGACCTCTTCTCGTCGTTCTTTGGCGGCGGTGCCGGCGGTGGCGCCCGAAATCGCCGTGAGCGTCGTCGCGGCCGCGATATGGCCATCTCCCTTTCGGTGACCCTTGAGGAGGCGGCACTCGGTTGCAAAAAGACGATCAGCTATGACCGCCTTGCCCCCTGCGAGGATTGCAACGGCACCGGTAGGGCCGAGGGCGCACAGGAAAAGCAGTGCAGCCGCTGCCACGGCACGGGCTATGTGACGACGGTCCAGCGTTCTTTCCTGGGCCAGGTTCAGTCCTCTTCGCCCTGTCCCGACTGCCACGGCGAAGGCACGGTCATCGACCATCCCTGCGAGACCTGTGACGGTCAGGGCCGCACGCCTTCGCACGAAAAGATCGATATCGATATTCCCGCCGGCGTTTCGACCGGTCGCCAGCTGCGCGTGAGCGGTTTTGGCGAGGCCGGCCTTCGCGGCGAGCCGTCGGGCGACCTGATCGTCAACGTGCGCGTCGCCGACCACGAGCGTTTTAAGCGCAACGGCGACGACCTGTACCTCGTGAGCGATATCTCGATTGCGCAGGCTGCGCTCGGATGCGAGATCGAGGTCGAGGGCATTATGCCTGACGAGGTCGTCAAGGTGTGCGTCCCCGCTGGCGCCCAGTACGGCGACACCGTGAGCGTCAACAATTACGGCATGCCGCGTATCGGCGGTGGCGGTTCGCGCGGTCGTCTGATCGTGCAGCTGCGTGTGGTCGTCCCCACGAACCTTTCCAATAAGCAGCGCGAGCTGCTTCGCGCCTTTGCCGACGAGATGGGCGATGACGTCGCATCCGGTAAGAAGTCGGTGACCGACCGTATCAAGAGTGCCCTCGACGACATCCTCGATTAAGGAGCCCGCGTGCTCGCACCTCATATCTCTGTCGTCAACCTCGGCTGCCGTGTCAACCGGGTTGAGTCCGACCGTATCACTGCCGATCTAATGCGCCTGGGCTTTGCAATGGTGGAGCCTCAGGATGCTGAGCTGATCGTCATTAACACCTGTGCCGTTACGGGCGAGGCCGAGGCCAAGACCCGTAAGGCCGTTCGCCATGCGCTGGCCTATCCAAACGAGCCCTATGTGGTCGTGACCGGATGCGTGGTCAATCTGCATCCCGAGGAGCTGCTGGAGCTCTCGGACCGCGTGATCGCCGAGCCGTCCAAGATCGATGTCGCCGAACGCGTCTGTGAGGTGCTGGGCGTTGAGTCCGATGACGTTCCCGCCTGCAGCGACGGCGAGGTTGTCGACGCGCTCGGTCGCTCGCGTCTGGGCGTGAAGATCCAGGACGGCTGCAACCATCGTTGCACCTATTGCATTGTGTGGAAGGCCCGCGGCCCCGAGCGCTCCGTGCCGGTCGAGTCCGTGCTCGAGCAAGTTCGCGAGGCACAGGAGGCCGGCGTGCCCGAGGTGGTGCTGACGGGTGTGAACCTGGGCGCCTACGATGGCAAGAGCGCGACTGATGAACACGTCGAGATCGATGAGCTGCTCGAGGCGATCATGGAGCGCACGTCCATTCCGCATGTGCGCATTTCCTCGGTCGAGCCCATGGATATCTCCGAGTCCCTGCTTAAGGTCATGGCGCGCTATCCGAAGCGCATCGCCCCGTTTTTACACCTGCCCGTGCAGTCCGGCTGCACCAGGACACTGCATCGCATGGGCCGTCCCTATAGCGCCGAGGCCTTCGAGGAAACGGTGCGCATGATTCGCACCAACTTGCCTCAGGTGTCCCTTTCGTGCGATGTCATCGTCGGTTTTCCCGGTGAGACGGACGAGGAGTTTGAGGAGTCGCTGGCACTGTGCCGCCGTGTGGGCTTTTCGCGTATGCACGTGTTCCGCTACAGCAAGCGTCCCGGTACCCTTGCTGCCGATATGCCCGACCAGGTGCCGCCCGAGGTTATGGCCGAGCGTAGCCGCCGCATGAGGGCCGCGGCGCAGGAACTCGCCATTGCCGACGCTCGCCGTCGCGTGGGAACCGTCGAGCGTGCCGTGCTTGAGTATGGCGACAACCTGACGCTCGGTTCGTTCCATCATGCCCGTCTTGACGATACCTGTGGACTCACAGCCCCGTGCCTGCTCGATGTTGCTATCATCGGAGTCGATGATTCCGGCTTGGTCCATGCACGCAGGGAGGTTCATGGAAGCCTCGAAGATTAGACTTACCGTTCCCGAGGGTATTGACCCCTCGCGCGTTTTGGGCGCCGGCGACGGTGTCCTTCGTGCACTCGAGAGTTTGGTTCGTGCCCATGTGGTCGTCCGTGGCGACAGCATCGCCGTGAGCGGTGACCCGGACGAGGTCGAGCTCGTGGCGCGTTTTTTCGACCATACTTTTCGCGAGGCGGCCGCCGGACGCACGCTGTCTGCCGACGATGTTTCTCGCTGCCTGGCCGTCTTGCGCGACGGTGAGCACGAGGCTACGTCGCTTCGCGATGATGTGCTGCTTTCGTATCGCGGTCGTGCCATTCGCCCCAAGACGCTCGGCCAAAAGCGCTACGTGGATGCCATCCGCTCGCATACCATCACGTTTGGCCTTGGTCCCGCCGGTACCGGTAAGACCTATCTGGCCATGGCGCTCGCCGTTGCCGCGCTCAAGCGTCACGAGGTGGGCCGTCTGATCTTGACGCGTCCGGTTGTCGAGGCGGGGGAGAATCTGGGCTTTTTGCCCGGTACCCTCGAGGAAAAGATTGACCCCTACATGCGTCCGCTCTACGACGCCCTTTTTGACATGATGGATCGCGAGCGCACCGATGAGCTCATGGAGCGCGGCGTGATTGAGATCGCCCCGCTTGCCTACATGCGCGGCCGCACGCTGAGCGATGCCTTCGTGGTGCTCGACGAGGCGCAAAATACCACGCCCGAGCAGATGAAGATGTTCCTGACGCGCCTGGGTTTTAACTCCAAGTTTGTGATTACCGGCGACCTGAGTCAGCGCGACCTGGTGGGTCGTCGCGGCGGTCTTGCCGACGTTGAGCGGATTTTAGGCCGTGTCGACGATGTCGCATTTTCTCACCTCGAGCGTGCCGACGTGGTGCGCCATGCCTTGGTGGGGCGTATCGTCGAGGCATACGATGCTTATGATGATGTGCGCGATAAGCGCGTGCACGACCGAAAGGAGTCCCGTTGAGTGTATTGATCAGCAACGATGCCGAGCTCGATACGCTGCTCGACGCGCAGGAGGTAGAGCACATCTGCGAGGTCGTGCTTGCCGCCGAGGGCGTTGAGCGTGAAGTTGAGATTTCCCTTTCGTATGTCGATGAGGACGAGATGCACGAGCTCAACCACGAGTGGCGCGGTATCGACCGCACCACCGATGTCCTCTCGTTTGAGTGCGACTCGGCCTTTGACGAGGATATTCCCGCCGACGAGACGCTCGAGCTCGGCGATATTATCCTGGCCCCGGAGGTCATTGCCCGCCAGGCCCCCGGCTTTGGTAATAGCCCTACCGACGAGTGCCGCCTGATGCTCGTGCATGGCATGCTGCACCTGCTGGGGTATGACCATATCGAGGACGACGAGGCCGAGGTCATGGAGGCCCGCGAGGACGCCATCTTGCGCGATCTGGCGCTCGAGCGCGGCGAGGACCCCAAGCTGGTCCACGTCGGCCCCATCACCAACCACGCCCACGACTAGGAGCCGTCTATGATTCCCGGATCGAACAAGGACCATCCGTCCTTCTTAAAGTCGTTCTCCTACGCCATGGAGGGCTTCGTCACCGCCGTTAAGACCGAGCGCAACATTAAGGTCATGCTCGTGGCGGGCGTGTGCACCGTCATTGCCGGCTGCATCGTGGGGCTCGACATTGCCGAGTGGGCCACGGTTATCATCTGCTGTGGCTTGGTGATTCACGGCGAGCTGTGCAACACCGCCATGGAGGCGATCGTCGACCTGGCGACCCAGGAGCTCCATCCGCTGGCAAAGCGTGCGAAGGATATCGCCGCCGCCTCCGTATACGTACTTTCCATCACCGCCGCGATTGTGGGATTGCTGGTATTTGCCCACGCGCTCGACTTTATTTAGAAAGGGATTTTCATGTCCGACAATATGCAGCCTTTCGATGAAACTCTGGACGACGAGTCCCTGGATGCGGTGGATGCCGAAGCGACCGAGGATTGCGAGGATGTCGAGGAATTCGATCCGTTTGAGGGCATGAGCGACGAGGAGCTCGACGCCCTGTGCGACGAGGATGAGAGCCTCGCGGGTTTTGGCGACGTGGAACCCGGTTTTCGCAGCGGCTTCGTGGCCCTGGTCGGCCGTCCCAACGCCGGTAAGTCCACGCTGCTCAACGCCTGCTATAGCAAAAAGGTTGCCATCACCTCGCCGGTGGCCCAGACCACCCGCCGTCGCATGCGCGCCGTCGTCAATCGCCCCGGCTACCAGCTGGTCTTTGTCGATACCCCGGGTATTCACAAGCCCAAGGACGGCCTGGGGTCCGAGCTCAACAAGAGCGCGCTGTTCGAGCTGAACGATGTCGATGTCGTCGCGTTTTTGATTGATGCCACCAAGCCGATCGGCAGGGGAGACGCCTGGGTTGCCGAGCGCGTCAAGAATGCCCGTTCCAAGAAGGTCCTGGTGCTCACCAAGGCCGATGAGGCCGACCCTGCACAGGTCATGGAGCAGCTTAAGGCCGCCCACGAGCTTATGGAATATGACGACGAGATCGTGACGTCGTCGGTCAAGAACTTCAACGTCGATGCCTTTATCGAGACCGTTGCGCACTTTTTGCCCGAGGGTCCGCGTTGGTTCCCCGAGGACATGGGTACCGACGCTTCCGGTGAGACGCTCGTTGCCGAGTTTGTGCGCGAGAAGGTCTTGCGCCGCACCCGTGATGAGATCCCGCACTCCGTTGGCGTGATCTGCGATGCGCTCGAGCAGACCAAGAAGGTGCTGCGCGTGCACGCTACCATTTACGTCGAGCGCGAGGGCCAAAAGGGCATCATCATCGGCAAGGGCGGCGAGATGATCAAACATATCGGTATCGACGCTCGCCGCGATCTTGAGCGCATCTTTGGCACGCAGGTCTTTTTGGAGCTGGACGTGAAGGTCAAGGCCGGCTGGCGTGACGACGAGGCCCAGATTCGCCGCTTTGGCTACAACGCCGAGGACTAAGGACGCGCGGCGCGCATGGCAGGCTCCCGGACATATCGCACGAAGGCGCTCGTCCTCGACAAGACGAAGCTCAAAGAGACGGACCTGATCCTGACGATGCTTGACGAACGGGGTCGGCAGGTTCGCGCCGTGGCAAAGGGCGCCCGCAAACCCGGTGGGCGCCTGGCTGCGCGCTGCGAGCTGTTCTGTACCGTCGATATGCTGCTCGCGCATGGACGGTCGCTTGACGTGGTTTCGCAGGCCGAGCTTATGGAGGCGCCGCTCGGCGCAGCGCCCGATTACGAGACGACTTGCGCCGCAAGCGCAATCGCCGAGGTCGCGCGCGTGTGCTCGTTTGAGGACGCCGAGGACCCGTTTACCTTTGCCATCACGCAGCGAGCGCTTGCCCTGGTGGGCAGCGGGCTCGACACGGCGCACATGGATCTACTTGTGGCGGCATATGTGTTTAAGCTGCTGTCGCACGTTGGCTACCGACCCGATTTTTCGGCCTGCGTGCTGTGCGGAGACCCCATGCTGTCGTATTTTTCGCCCCAGGCGGGCGGTCTCATGTGCGGGTCGTGTGCGTCGAGCGTTCCGGGTGCCGAGCTGGTGTCGACCGGTGAGGTCGCGTGGCTGCGCGCCCTCATGTCCATGACCTTCGATGCGCTCATGGCCGAGAGGGTTGATCCCCATACTGCCGCTTTTTTGTTGGGGCTTTCGCATGTCTGGGCGGCAACTCATACCGATCAGCGCCTCCGTGCGATGGAATTCATGTTGGGTCGGTGATGATGCGCAGGCGTGGGCTGCTTGTGGTAACATACCGACCTGTTGGTACCTCGATCTTGGATGCTCGCTCCACCGGCGGCTTCCCAGTCCGAGGCGAATAGCGTCGCCCGAGGGCGACAAGAAACGAAAGGTGAAACAATGACTGTTTCCAAAGAGCGCAAGGCGGAGCTGACTGCCCAGTTCGGTAACACCCCGGTCGACACCGGCAACCCCAAGGTTCAGGTCGCCATCCTGTCCGAGCGCATCAAGGAGCTGACCGAGCACATGAAGTCCCACCAGAAGGACTTCCACACCCGTCGTGGCCTGCTCATGCTCGTCGGCCGTCGTCGTCGTCTTCTCTCCTACATCAAGAAGAACGACATCGTCGAGTACCGTGAGCTCATCAAGGCTCTGGGCATCCGCGACAACATCCAGTAAGGATTTGTACATGCTAAGAGCGTCCTGCGCAGCGGGGCGCTCTTTTTGTGTAAGGGCGCGAACAATCACGCTCTGAAGCGTGGCGGGGGCAGGGGGCCCGCGTCACATGAGAAGCCCGCAGGCAAGGGGCCTGTGGGGTAAAGGAGAACAATGACACTCGTATCCAAGACCTTTGAGCTGTACGGCAAGACCTACACCTTTGAGTCGGGCGAGCTTGCCAAGCAGGCCACCGGCGCCTGCCTGGTCAAGCAGGGCGACACCACGATGCTCGACACCGTGGTCGTCTCCAAGGAGCGCAAGAACTACGACTTCTTCCCGCTGACCGTCGACTTCAACGAGAAGATGTACGCCGCTGGCCGCATCCCGGGTGGTTACCTCAAGCGTGAGGGCCGTCCCAGCGAGAAGGCCACGCTCACCGCGCGCATGATCGACCGTCCGATCCGCCCGAGTTTCCCGGACGGCTTCCGCAACGAGGTGCACATCGTCGCCACCTCGCTCGTCGCCGACCAGGTCAACCCCTTCGACGTCATCAACGTCATGGGTGCTTCCCTGGCCATGACGCTCGGTGGCGTGCCCTTCGAGGGCCCGCTTGCCTGCGTGCGCATCGGCCGTAACGTGGAGACTGGCGAGTTTATCGTCAACCCCACCTACGAGGAGCGCGAGAACTCCGATCTGGACCTGGAGCTGGGCGGCTCTGCCGACTTCATCTCGATGGTCGAGGCCGGCGCCGAGGAGATCTCCGAGGACGACATGCTCGCCGCCATGAAGTTTGGCCAGGAGGCCCTTGCTGCCTTCTGCCAGGCCCAGGACGAGTTCGTCGCCGAGTGGGAGCAGGTCAACGGCCCCATCGTCAAGAAGGAGTACCCGCTCGACCAGCCCGTCGAGGAGGTCCAGGAGCGCATCTTTGCCCACTACGACGAGATGGCAGCTGCCCTTCGCGACGCCGACAAGCTCTCTCGTATCGGTAAGGTCGAGGCTCTGAAGGAGTCCATCCGCGCCGAGTTTACCGAGGAGGAGCAGGCCGCTTGGGAGCGCGAGATCCCCGTGGCGCTCAAGAAGCTCGAGAAGAAGGCCATGCGCACCATGGTCGTCGAGACTGGCGAGCGCGTCGATGGCCGTGCTGCAGACGAGATCCGTCCCATCATGGTGAAGGATAACTACCTGCCGCTCGTTCACGGCTCCGGTCTGTTCCAGCGTGGCCAGACCCAGGTGCTCTCCGTCCTGTCGCTCGGCATGCTCAACGAGGGCCAGCGTCTGGATACCATCGAGCCCACCGAGGGCAAGCGCTATATGCACCACTATAACTTCCCGCCGTTCTGCACCGGCGAGACCGGCCGCATGGGCAGCCCCAAGCGTCGCGAGATCGGTCACGGCAACCTTGCCGAGCGCGCTCTGCTCCCGGTGCTCCCCGACGAGAACGAGTTCCCCTACGCCATCCGCGTCGTCTCCGAGGTCATGGAGTCCAACGGCTCCTCTTCGATGGCTTCGACCTGCGGCTCCACGCTCGCCCTTATGGACGGCGGCGTGCCCATTAAGCGCCCGGTCTCCGGTATCGCCATGGGTCTGATCCAGGAGGAGGGAAAGACCGTGGTCCTGTCCGATATCCAGGGTCTCGAGGACTTCTTGGGCGACATGGACTTTAAGGTCACCGGCACCACCGAGGGCATCACCGCCCTGCAGATGGATAACAAGGCCACCGGCCTAACCTTCGACATCCTGGCCCGCGCCCTGCAGCAGGCCAAGGAGGGTCGCGCCTTCATCCTGCAGAAGATGCTCGATGTGATTCCCGAGCCGCGCCACACCACACGCAGCACCGCTCCGCGCATCGTCTCCATCCAGGTTCCTACCGATAAGATTCGCGACGTCATTGGCTCCGGCGGCAAGGTCATCCGCGGTATCCAGGACGAGACCGGCGCTTCGGTCGACATCCAGGAGGACGGCACCGTCTTTGTCGGCGGCACCGGCGAGTCCGTCGACCAGGCCGTCGAGCGCATCAAGCTCATCATCAAGGTTCCCGAGCCGGGCGAGGAGTACACCGGTCGCGTGGTCTCCATCCAGCCCTTCGGCGCCTTCGTCAACCTGCTGCCTGGCAAGGACGGCCTGCTGCACATCTCCCGCGTCGCCAAGGGCCGCGTGGAGAAGGTCGAGGACGTTCTCAACGTGGGCGACGAGGTCAAGGTCGTCGTCATCGAGGTCGACGATCGCGGCAAGATCTCGCTTGATCGTCTCGACAAGCCCGAGGCCCCGGCTCGCTCTGAGGGTTCCTCCGAGGGCGATGGCGAGCACTTCCAGCGCCGTGAGCGTCCGCGTCGCGAGCGCTCCGAGCGCAGTGACCGTCCGCGCCGTCCCGGTGACAACGGAGGCCGCAAGCCCCGCCGTCACCACGACGCCGAGTAACAGCCGCATATAAGCAGCTCAACAAGGGCGACTTCGGACAGGGGTCGCCCTTTTGCTATTCCCGGCGGGGGCCGCGGGTAAAGTTTCCTGCTCTACAGTCCTGCTCGCACGGAGAGCACATTAAGTGCTCTCCGGCTCGTGCGGAACTC
>UQKL01000011.1 GCA_900541695.1 uncultured Collinsella sp.
TCGTAGTCATAAATCAAGAACTAATAAACTATGGGATGCGGAGGACTGGCAGTGTGAAGATATCTGGAACAAGGGACGCTCAACCACCACAAAGGGGACAGGCACCTTTGTGGCGGTTTCGCATCGTGGTAACATGGTTCATATCGTTGTTTAAACGACTAAGGGAGTAGACACCATGGAAGAGGCCTATCGTCAAGCACGCAAGCGCGGCGAGCAGGGACGCCGTCGCGCCATTAGTCAAAGCGAGCATCCGTACCTCACGGACCTCGATAGCTTTGTCGCCCAGCTCCCCTTAGGTCAGCGAGAGAATGTCGGCCTAAGAGACATTCCGCTCGAAATGGTCGTCGGAACGGTTACCAAGGGCCGTCAGTCCGCCTTTTCGTGCAACTTCATGCCCCTGCTGCCGTTTAGCACCGAGTTCGCCCGCAAGTGGTCCAACCTCTACGACATCCAGGTGACCGAGGGCTATCGCGACCCCATCATCGTCACCGAGTTCATGCATCGGTTTTACGTCCAAGAGGGCAACAAGCGCGTCAGCGTCCTCAAATTCCTGGACGCCCCGACGGTTTCGGCCAAGGTGACGCGTCTCTACCCCGGCACATGGGATTCCGTCGAAAGCCGCCTATACGGTGAGTTCTGCGCGTTTTGGCGCGTCTGCCCCCTATACGAGATCGAGTTCTCGCGTGAGGGAAGCTACGAGACACTCGCCAAGATGCTCGGTCAGAACCTTATCGAAAAATGGCCGCAGAAAAAGGTCGACTACCTGCGCCACACCTTCTTGCTCTTTAAGCGCGCCTACCTTCGCGCGGGCGGCGACCACCTGGACATTACGCCCGCCGACGCCATGCTCGTCTACCTCAATGTGTACAACCAGGACCGCCTGCTGGATACGCCGACGGATATCGTCGTAAATCGCCTGTGCAAAATTTGGCGCGAGCTGGTCATTGCCGGCAAAAATGACGAGGACAAGGTCGATCTTGTCGAAGCGCCGAGTGTCGATGAGGAAGAGTCGCCCGCCAAGTCCACCTCCGGTGTGCTCAACTTCTTTATGGGCAAGACCGTCTATTCGGCGGCCAATCCCCTGCGCATCGCCTTTATCCATGAATTCCCTTGTGCAACGTCGAGCTGGGACAGCCTACACGACCAAGGGCGTCAGTATCTCGACGAGCACTTTGGCGGTATCGTGCGCACCGAGGCGTTCGAGGACTGCCACGATCCGGACGTGTTCTACGCCGCCGTGGAAACGGCTGTCAAACATGGAGACAACGTCATCTTCTCGACCTCGCACCGCCTGATGGAATACACGCTCAGGGCAGCCGTTGAGTATCCCCAGGTTCGGTTCCTTAACTGTTCTATCGGCCTTCCCCACCAAAGTGTCCGTTCGTACTTTGGCAAGATGTACGAGGCCAAGTTCCTCCTGGGCGCCCTTGCGGCTAGCATGGCGGACAACCATCGCATTGGCTACCACGCGTCGGTCTTTGCGTCGGGCGCGCTTAGCGAGATCAACGCCTTTGCCATCGGCGCCTCGCTGCTCGACCCTCGCGCGCAGGTAATCCTCACCTGGGGCGATGTACCCGCCGGCGGTCTTGCCGAGGCCATGTGCCGCGAAGGCGTGAGTGTTATGACCGGTGTCGACATGTCCAAGTCGCTGGAGGTCCCCACCGCCTACGGGCTTCACCGTCTGGTAAACGGCAAGGAAGTTACCGGTATTGCTATGCCGGTATGGAACTGGGGCCGTTACTACGAACTCATCGTACGCAGCCTACTGCACGGCACATGGGACGAGACCGCCGATGACCAGCAGGTGCGCGCCGTCAACTACTGGTACGGTATGAGCTCCGGCGTCATCGATATTCGCTACGCTCCGGGCCTACCCTATCAGACGCGTAAACTTGTGCAGCTGCTTCGCAACGGCATTGTCGAGGGCTCCATCAACCCATTTGGCGGCGAGCTCCACAGCCAGGACGGCGTGGTTCAGATTGAGGGCTTCCCTCCCCTGCCGAGTACGCAGATTGTCGAGATGAACTGGCTGGCTGACAACGTTATAGGCTCGATTCCGCAGCTCGATAACGAGCCGGAGGTCCGTGCCCTATGAATATCCTAGCCATTGCCGATGTAGAGGAGCGCTGCCTGTGGGAATGTTTTCGCAAGGAGCGCTTTGAGGACGTTGACCTGATTCTATCCGCAGGCGACCTGGATCCGGACTATCTTGAGTTTTTGGTCACTGTCATCAACAAACCGCTTGTGTACGTTCGTGGCAACCACGACGACCGCTACGCGCGCCATGCACCGGGCGGGTGCATTTGTGTTGAGGACAGCGTATATGTGTACCGAGGTATTCGCATTGCGGGTCTGGGCGGTTCCATGCGCTACCGCGACGGCGCGAACATGTATACCGAGCGCGAGATGGCCAAGCGCGTGCGCAAGCTGTCTCGTAAAGTGAGGATGGTCGGTGGCTGCGACATCTTGCTCACCCATGCGCCCGCCGCCGGCGAGGGCGATCTGGACGATCTGCCACATCGAGGATTCAAATGCTTTAACACAGCGCTCGAGTCCTGGAATCCCGACTACATGGTGCACGGGCATGTGCACCAATGCTATGGTCGCGACTTTCAACGTAAGCGTCAGCACGCATGCGGGGCAACGATCATCAACGCCTGCGGCTATACGCAGTTTGAGCTGGACGAAGCGCGCTACCCCATCCGTGGCTGGCAGGCAGCCTGGCTTAATTCGCAAACCATGCGTCGCGAACTCAAGCGCCACGAGGCTATCGAGTCCTCAACCGCTAGAACACCCTGGTAACCACCTTAAAGGGGGCGCTGTCCCCTTTAAGGTGGTTTTAACGCGATAGCAAGAAACCCGGTACTGAACGAGACAGAACCGGGTTTCTTTAGCAATGCTTGCTTTGCTCAGGCAGTAACTAAAAGTTACTCAGCCAGGAAGTCGCGCTGGATAGCGGGATCGACCTTGATGCCAGGGCCCATGGTGGAAGACACGGAGATGGACTTAACGTACTTGCCCTTAGCAGAAGAGGGCTTGACGCGCAGGATCTCGGTGTACAGGGCAGCGTAGTTCTCGACGAGCTGCTGCTCGGAGAAGGACTTCTTGCCCAGGGGCACGTGGCAGATGCCGTAGCGGTCGGCGCGATACTCAACGCGGCCGGCCTTGAGCTCGGAGACCATCTTGGCGACGTCCATGGTCACGGTGCCGAGCTTGGGGTTCGGCATGAGGCCACGGGGACCAAGGATCTTACCGATGCGGCCAACCTTGGCCATCATGTTCGGCGTAGCGATAGCGGCGTCGAAGTTGATCTCGCCCTTCTGAATCTGGGCGACGAGCTCGTCGGAACCGATGATGTCGGCGCCGGCAGCCTCGGCCTCGCGGGCCTTCTCGCCCTCGGCGAAGACGGCAACACGAACGGTCTTGCCGGTGCCGTGGGGCAGGGAGATGGAGCCGCGGATGTTCTGGTCGGCCTTACGAGTATCGACGCCCAGACGGAAGTGGGCCTCGACGGTCTCGTCGAACTTGGCGGTGTCGAGCTCCTTGATGAGCTTGGCAGCCTGAAGGGGGGTGTAGAGCGTGGCGCGGTCGATCTTCTCGGCAGCGGCGTTATAGCTCTTACCATGCTTAGCCATGTGCATTACCTCCTGTGGTTAAACGGGCGCGAGCCCTCCCACATCGTATCGTGTGCCCTATTGCACACATTTAACGGGCGCCCCGGTCGGAGCACCCGTCGTTACCATAAGAAATCGCTACTCAGCGATGGTGACGCCCATGGAACGGGCGGTACCGGCAATGATCTTCTTGGCGGCATCAATGTCGTTGGCATTGAGGTCCGGCATCTTGATCTCGGCGATCTTGGTGAGCTGCTCCTGGGAGAGCTGACCAACCTTGTCGGCCTGGGGCTTAGCGGAACCAGACTTGAGGTTCAGCTCCTTCTTGATGAGGTGAGCCGCCGGCGGGGTCTTGGTGATGAAGGAGAAGGACTTATCCTCGTAGACAGTGATCTCAACGGGGATGATGTCGCCCTTCTTGTCCTGCGTCTCGGCGTTAAAGGCCTGGCAGAACTGCATGATGTTCACGCCAGCAGCGCCCAGGGCGGGGCCGACGGGAGGAGCGGGGTTAGCTGCACCAGCAGGAATCTGGAGCTTAATGACGTTGGCAACCTTCTTCTCAGCCATGGTCATTCCTTTCGAATCACGAGTGTGAAGTACTTGCTATATCGTAAGCACGCACGTGTTAGAAGCACTCCTGAGATGAGCAGTCACAGAAGAAGCACGCTCGCGCGAACGGACGAAAACTTAAGCGATGACAGCGACCTGGTTAAAGTCGAGCTCGACCGGCGTCTCACGGCCAAAGATCATCAGCGTGACCTTGAGCTTGCCTGCCTCGGTGTTAACCTCGGAGACCTTGCCATCAAAGTCGGTAAGCGGACCATCGGTGACACGGACGGACGTACCGACCTCAATATCGACCGACGTACGCTTGGGCGAATCGCCCTTACCGGGACGACGAGTCATCTTATTGTACTCGTCGCGGGAAAGCGGAGCGGGCTTGCCGTTGCCGCCCAGGAAACCGGTGACACCGGGCGTGTTGCGAACACACGTCCACGCATCGTCATCCATCTCCATGCGAACCAGGACATAACCCGGGAAGATTTTAGAATCCTTGGTCTCGCGCTTGCCACCCTCTTTGATCTCGGTGACGCGCTCCATAGGAATCTCGATATCAAAGATACGGTCCTGCATGCCCATGGTCTCGATGCGATGCTCGAGATCGGACTTAACACGGTTCTCGTATCCAGAGTAAGTATGAACGACGTACCAACGCTTAGACATGGTTTAGCCCCTCAATCCGGAGAACAGAGCAAGAGCCTCGCCAAAGCCAGCATCGAGCAGAGCGATGACGACGCCGACGACGACCAGAGAAGCGCAAACGACGACCGAGTAGTTCACGAGCTCCTTTTTATCGGGCCACGTGACACGCTTCATCTCGGACTTCACCGAAGCAAAATACTTCTTGGTGCGGGCGAAGAAGCCGGGCTTCTCGTTCTTCTTGGACTTCGCAGCCTTCTCGCTCTTCTTGGCAACGGCCTTCTTGGCCTCAACCTTGGAGTTGGCGGCAGCGTTGTTGGCAGGCGCCTGCTGCTGTGCCTTCTTCTTGTTCTTCTTGTTGGCCATTTGGGTTACCTCCGCGCAATGCGCTTATACATGAGTAAACCGTAAGCCCCCAAATGGGAGCTTACGGAATAATGACTGGCACGCCAGGAAGGACTCGAACCCTCAACACTCGGTTTTGGAGACCGATGCTCTACCAATTGAACTACTGGCGTATGTAACTAGAGACTAGCGAGTCTCTTTGTGCAGCGTGTGGTGACGGCACCAGGGGCAATACTTCTTGATCTCCATACGATCAGGCATGGTCGACTTGTTCTTGGTGGTCGTATAGTTGCGGCGCTTGCACTCAGTGCACGCAAGAGTAACTAGAGTACGCATGTATCCTGAACCTTTCATATCCGCCCCGTACGGGCACGAGTTGGTACTTTATCAGCTCTACGTAAGTGCTGTCAATGAAAACCTCGAATCAATTGGTTCTCGCTGGATCCATTCATATTTGGAACACATCAATGAAGCCAGCGAGATCTAATCGACGGTGCACTCAGGACCATTATCGATCCTCTCGACACCAGCAACGGCTCAATATCCATTGCAGAAAAGAACCCGGCACCCATATAAGTGCCGGGTTCTCTAAGTCAGCTATATCAGAGAGCTAATTTACTCAATGATCGTGGAGACGATGCCCGAACCGACGGTGTGGCCACCCTCGCGGATAGCGAAGCGCAGGCCCTCCTCCATGGCGATCGGGTGAATGAGGTCGCCCTCGATGGTGATGTGGTCACCAGGCATAGCCATCTCGGTGCCCTCGGGGAGCTTGACCGTACCGGTAACGTCGGTGGTACGGAAGTAGAACTGAGGACGATAACCATCGAAGAACGGGGTGTGACGGCCGCCCTCCTCCTTGGTCAGAACGTAAATCTCGCCGGTGAACTTGGTGTGCGGGGTAACCGAACCGGGCTTGCAGAGAACCTGGCCGCGCTCGATGTCCTCGCGCTTGATGCCGCGGAGCAGCAGACCGACGTTGTCGCCAGCCTCGCAGAAGTCCATGGACTTACGGAACATCTCGATACCGGTAACGACGGTGTTCTGGGTATCCTTGATGCCGACGATCTCGACGGGCTCGTTGAGCTTGAGCTCACCGCGCTCGACACGGCCGGTAGCAACGGTACCACGGCCGGAGATGGTCATAACGTCCTCAACGGCCATCAGGAACGGGAGGTCGTTGTTACGAGCAGGCGTCGGGATGTACTCGTCGACGGCCTTCATGAGCTCGCGAATGGCGTCCATCCACTTGGCGTCGCCCTCGAGAGCGCCCAGAGCGGAACCACGGATGACGGGGATGTCGTCGCCGGGGAAATCGTACTCGGAGAGGAGCTCACGGGTCTCCATCTCGACGAGGTCGATGAGCTCGTCATCGTCGACCATATCGCACTTGTTCAGGAAGACGACGATGTAGGGAACGCCGACCTGACGGGCGAGCAGGATGTGCTCGCGAGTCTGAGCCATGGGGCCGTCGGTAGCGGCGATGACCAGGATAGCGCCGTCCATCTGAGCAGCACCGGAGATCATGTTCTTGACGTAGTCAGCGTGGCCCGGGCAGTCAACGTGAGCGTAGTGACGGGCAGCAGTCTCGTACTCGACGTGGGAGACGGAGATCGTGATGCCGCGCTCGCGCTCCTCGGGAGCCTTGTCGATGTTCTCGAACGCAGTGAAGTCAGCCTTGCAGCCCTCGGTCTCAGAGAGAACCTTGGTGATGGCGGCGGTCAGCGTGGTCTTGCCGTGGTCGACGTGACCAATGGTGCCGATGTTAACATGCGGCTTAGTGCGCTCAAACTTCTCTTTGGCCATAAAGCCCTCCTCATAACAGGTCGTCCCCCGACGGGACTTTGCCTTTATACCATAGTGGCCTCTCAACATACTATTGAGAAGCCACCGTGTTACCTATGGTAGCGGTGACTGGATTCGAACCAGTGACGCCACGGGTATGAACCGTGTGCTCTAACCAACTGAGCTACACCGCCGGATGGAGCCTGCAACCAGACTTGAACTGGTGACCTCTTCGTTACCAACGAAGTGCTCTACCGACTGAGCTATACAGGCACTTGACGGGTGGGAGCTATAGGATTCGAACCTATGTAGGCAGAGCCAACGGGTTTACAGCCCGTCCCCATTAACCACTCGGGCAAACTCCCAATCGTTCAAGTATCCGCTGGTTCTTTGGCCTTTTGGACCGCCGCCCCCGCGAACGAAAAAGATAATACGATGCAACCTTGGGGGCTGTCAACGAAAACCTCTAGATACACGGTGCCGGGCGTATCTATATAGCTGTGACCTGCGGTTTTGTTGAGTTTAGATATGAAGGTCGGTGGTTTTGGATACAGAGGTGACGTTTCCCAAGGTAACACTTTTGTGTAGTGGAGTACACCTTCAGGATCGAACTTCGATAACGGCTTATTTGCACCTATATATAGGTCGAGATCGGGTTTCCGCGGCAGATTCGAGCGTGGATTTTCTTCCGTTTGAAATCGAGCGTGGATAATCTCCCACTTTTGGCGTGCCACTGGACCCAAAGCGGCTGATTATCCACGCTCATTCTCCAGGCAGGAGATTTTCCACTCTCGTATGTCTGAATATCCTCGCTTGATCAAGTAGACCAGGGACTTCACCGTTTTCATCTCAATCTGTAACAGTAAGAGGGCTATTCCTCCCCTATCTGTTACAGATTGAGATACTTCACAGTGACCCCAACTTCTGTCTCATTCTGTAACAGCTAGAACTGTTTTCAGCCTCTTCGTGTTACAGATCGAGATGTTATCGGCCATCCCGTCTTAACATCTCAATCTGTAACAGCTTGAAGAGAAATACCGGTCTAGATGCTACAAATCAAGATTAAATCGTTTGGGCTGAATGTCCCCAAGATATTGGCTGGCGGTCACTAGAACTCAATCTCGTCAAAGTCAAAAGCCTTCAAAGTGAGTCCAACGAGCCTGTCTGTGCGCTCCTGAATCTGCTCGCTAGTCCAGGTATCCGTGTTTATCAACTCGTCGTTCAGGTTCAACCCGTTGCGGTATCCGACATTCGCCCCGTAAACATCCTTGCGGTCTCGCTTGGTCACAAAGGGCATGTTGCTCAGCTTTGAGTTATACCCGGTGATGGTTAGATTACCAAGCGTGTGGACCTGTTTCTCCTGCACCTCAGTCGCCTTAGACATGTCGCCGTCCGCAACCATCTTCACCCATTCATCTGGAATGTTCTTGCCCTGAGGGAAGATGTGCTCGATTGTCCAGACGTAGTTTCCGGAGGCGTATCGCTCCCAAAGTGGCTTCATCTCTTTCGTAACGCTCGGAGATGCGATCACAGTAAGGATGTAGCGCGTCATATCGGGATTGACGTCGTAAATCGGCCCCTCAAGACATTCTCTGAAGGAAGCGTCGCTGGCAGACACGTCGACGAGGCGCTTCTTGATGTACTCCGCGGCTGCAATGCCCTTGAGACCCTCGCTTTCGACGCTCTCGCAAATACTGATGAAGAGTCTCTCAAGGTCACGTGTGGGAGGCGTATCGGTGAGGTTGCGTCGAACAAAGAAGCAGACGAGGAGCTTAACAAGAAGCGCGAGGGTTTCATCTTTTAGCTCCAACTGGTTCTGCTTCTTGAAAAGGAACAGCAGCATCAGGTAAGATGCGACGCCCTGCGCTCTCGAAAGCTCCAAAAGCTGATGCGAAAGCTCGGAATCCGGGCTCTCTTGATCGAGCCCAATTATCTTCGAGTAGAGTGCGGAATTCTCGGTCAGCTCGTCCAACACCTTAAGGGCGCCGTCATCGGCTTCCATCCGCTTCTCGTAGATTTTCAGAAGGTTGGACCTCGTGGCAACGGAACCGAGGGGAAGCTGGGAACCAGATTCGCCGATAAATGGCTTGTTCACCTCCCGGCGGAAGGCATCGTAGTTCTGACGGAAGAAGCGCTCCTGCGTCTTGTAGTCATCGCCGAGATTGTGGAGTACTTCCTGCCAGCGCTCAAAGTAATAGTCGAGCTGCCCGTCATCCACCCCGGCAACCTTGCCGAGAAGCATGTTCTTGATAAGGTCGACGGCGCTCAAGGGAACACCGCGGTTGTTAAGGGACGCGAACAAGGTGTAGGCATCAGCATGGCTATCGACGGTAATCTGAACCACGACCGCCGAACACACCAACCTGCAGATATCAAGCAGGCAGCGAACGCACTCGATTCCGTTTCTGCTCCCAACATCCTCACCCAGTCGATCGTAAAAATAGTTGTATGCCTTAGACATCTTTCTCAGACCAAGGAACTTCGGCTTTTGCATAACCGCATCTAGACCGATATGTTCCTTCAAGATCCAGCGGTAATCCTCAAGGTTATGATTCTGGACCTGAGGAATAACGCGTGTCATTGACTTGTCAGATTTCAAGATCAGACGATTGCGCAGGGGTCGGATATCGTCCAACATCATGTCGTCATCGATAGAATCCTTATGTTCCATGATGCGAGCATAGAGAGCAGCAAGGAAAAGGCTGAGCGTCGTCAGACGTTGCTGGCCATCGATAACTTCATAGTGAATGGTATCCATCTTGGAATTCACAGTCCCGTTCACGACAATAAACGAGCCCAGGAAGTAGCCGGCGTCGTTTTGGGTGATATCGTCATAGAGATTCGCCCAGTCACGCTGATTCCAAGTGTATTCGCGCTGGTAACGAGGAATGTCATAGATTTTTAGCATATCGGTCGACAGAATATTGGCAACCGTTGGGTCCTCTACGCTATTAATCATCATGGGTCCTTTCAATCGCCTTGCTCACAAACAACGAGAAATCCTTGTCGCTCTTGACTTCTCGCGCCGAATTGAATCTAGACTATAGTAATACCCATGGGCTACAGGAAAGAGAGCCGTGCACGGCGCGCGATCTTTCGAGAAGTAGCGTCGGAGCTCTCAGCGCCTTGGTCACTTTCCACCCTATCCCAGTTGGAGGCACAAAGCCCAAAACTCTAATGGAGACAGCAACTGTAAGCTTGGCTTTTCCCGCTTCATTGCACGCGTTTATTGACAATGAGCATCGGTCACAAAGCACACACAAATGCACTTTCAGATTTAATTGTTGCATGTTTGTTGCATGAGAAGGCAGAATCAGAGGATATAACACCTCTGACCTGCGAAAACTCATGGAGCCAGTGACAGGAATCGAACCCGCAACCCACTGATTACAAATCAGTTGCGCTACCGTTGCGCCACACTGGCACACTTGGCGCTTTCGCGCGAAGCCAATTAAGAATAAAGGAATTGCAGACGAGGCGCAACAGGCCGCACGGCGTTATACAAATATGCAAAATCCAGCAACAGCGCGTACCAAGCCCGTTCATTTCTGTCAGTGCGCCCTCAATCTTAAAACCCTTCGCCAGAACGAATAGTTTTAATTACAATTGGCTATATAAAACTATTCGTTTTGGCGAAGGGTTTCGCGATGTTGACTACAAAGGAAGCAGCCGAGCTGCTCGGCATCACCCCGCGCAGGGTGCAGGAGCTCATTAAGAACGGCGCGCTGACCGCCCGCAAGGCTTCTGGCGTGTGGCTTATCGACAAAGCCAGCGTAGACACGCGACTCCGCTCCGCAACCAAAAGAGGGGGACGGCCTCGTCGCGGGCATGGGAAAAGCGAAATCGCATTTACCCTCATGAACCGCACGCACGAAGTGGCCCAGCTGGTCTACAGCAGATCACGGAAAGACTTCACCCACATCGGCGCTGACGTCGATCGTGCCCACGCCCCTATTGGAGTTTTTGCTCCCAGCAAACCCGTATCGCTCGACTCCTTCCGCATCTGGTGGCGCGGCCGCGGTATCCCGCTCGCACGCATTGGGCTAGCCTCCCTGCTTGCAGAAGCCGCAGTCGATGTTCCCGACGAACTTGTACAGCGAAATCTTGGCCTCTCCTTATCCGACCAGTATTGGATTAGGCCCCAAGACTCCGGTCTCGCGTGGGAAGATATCAATTTCTTCAATAATGCTTTTGACGACGTCTCGCTAACCATTGCACCCTTCGCCCCGGAGGGTAAGGCAGCTGCTGCAAAGCCCGACAACACCTCGGACGGCAATCTTCAAAAGTATTGGACGTGCGAGGGTGACCGTCGAATCCTCCACAAAGCAGGTGCACATCTAAACCAGGAACCTTATAACGAGCTGGTGGCGACTGTACTTCACCGTCGCATCCTAAACGCTTGCGATTATGTACCCTATTCGCTCGAAGGCGCAGGTACTTCTGCCCTGAGCACATGCGATGTCTTCTTAACTGACGAAGAAGAATATGTCCCTGCGTTCTATGTAAACCAGCACGCAAATGCGGACGACCGGCTAACCGACTACGAACGGTATGTTACAAACTGTGAGGAGCTCGGGGCGACGGGCATAAAAGATGCTCTTTACCGCATGATCGTATGTGATGACATCATTGCCAACTTCGACCGTCATTGGCGCAACTTTGGCCTCGTGCGAAACGTCAACACACTAGCGTGCAGGCCGGCCCCCATCTTTGATTCGGGCTCATCGCTCTGGTGCAACATGTCTCAAGAGGAGCTCCGGGCAGGAGAACACAGTTTTACCAGCGCACAGTTTTATTCAAGTCCCGCAAAACAAATGTTGCTCGTCGAGGATATGAGCTGGTTTGACGGCGACAAACTCGAGGGCTTTGTCGACGAGGCGATCGAGATTCTATCCAGAAATGATGCCCTAGCAGCGAGACTGCCTTATCTAAAAGAGGCGCTAACGTGGCGCCTCGAAAGAATGATCGACATCGCTGAATGGAGTTAGCGAGGCAGCATTGCCCCGCCAACTCCCCTACCTCCCGCGCAACGCCTTGAGCTTGGCCAGCGCATCGGGACTTAGGCGACTGCCCAGGGTCATCTTGATCTGCGGGGCTTCCTCGGCCTCGTGCACGTCGTTGTCGATCTGTTTGATCTCGTCCACCAGCATGCGGCTCGAGATGCGCGTAACACCCTTGCCCATGACGACGGCCTGGATCGTGCCGTCGCTCGACACCACGGAGCACGCGCGGCCTTCCTCGCGCGCCTCGATGCAGAGCTTCTGCACCACGGTATCGGCAGAGACGCCCGTCGGCGAAAACTCGATGCGCACGCCGCGGGCCGGTAGGTTGGGGCGCTCGCTGGAGATGTTGCCCGCGCCGTCGAACACGATCACGGCCTCGTAACGGCCCTGGGCAAACGCCGCGACATCGTTGATGAGCGCAGTACGAGCCATATCGTGGACGTCGCTGGAATACGGATCGTCGGAATGGTCGTACACGAGCTTTTCGTAGCGCGGCGTGCAGTGAATCACGTTGTAGCCGTCGACCACCAGCAGCTCGGGCTTATTGGAGTGCACCGTCGAGACCGGATCGGCGATAGCCTGCGCAAACGCATTGCCGCCCACGCCATAGGTCGCGGCCGAAACAATTGGCTTGGCCGAGCCCTCGCCAAAGCGCTTGGCCTTGGACTTGGCGCGGTTCTTCTTGGACATGCGCTACTCCTCCCCCATGAGCTCGCCGGCATTGCGGCGCAGCCACTCAAAGCACAGCGCGGTGGTCGCCTGGGCCACATTGAGACTCTCGGTCATGCCGCGCTGGGGAAGCTTGGTCAAAAAGTCGCATTTCTCGAGCACCAGGCGCGAGATGCCGTCGCCCTCGGAGCCCATGACGAGCGCAACGCGGCCCTCGAAGGGAGCATCCCAGCAGCTGCCCTCGGCGTGCTCGGAAGCACCGCCCACCCAAAAGCCGGCGGCCTTGAGGTCGTCAAGCGCTCGGGCGATATTGGGAACCTGCGCGATGGGCAGGTGCATGACGGCACCAGCAGAGGTTTTGTAGCTGCCCACGGTCACACCGGCGGCGCGCTTGTTTGCAATGATGACGCCCGCGGCGCCCACGACCTCGGCGGAGCGCACGATAGCGCCAAAGTTACCGTCGTCGGTCACATGGTCGAGTACGATGACGAGCGCCGGACCGTCGCCCGCGCGGTCGAGGATATCGGCGACATCGGCATAGGGGAAGTTGCCAACCTCGAGCGCAATGCCCTGGTGAGCGCCATGGCTCGACAGTGCGTCGAGCTGCGCGCGCGGCACATACTTAATGCGGACGCCCGCGGCGTTGAGGTCATCGACCAGACGCGACAGGGCGGCATCGCGCTCCCCGCCCTCGGCAATGAGCGCGCACTTGATGGGAAAACCAGTGCGCAGCGCCTCGGCGGCAGCACGACGGCCTTCGATAAACTCGCCCTTGGGAGCCTGGACAGCGTCGCGGTTGCGATCGCGCTGCGGACGTGCGGCCTGGGTACGACCGCGCTGACCCTTGGGAGCGGCAGCGCGGTCATTACGGCGAATCGGACGCGAGCCGGAAGCAGCCTGCTTGCCGCCACGAGACGCACGCTTGCGATTGTCGGCCATAAAGCGACCTCCTTAAATAGATAACAAACAAGAATCGACCGTCCGAGCCACGGCACCTTGCCTTTCAATCGTCGGGCATGACCACCAGGTCTATGCCCTCCTCTTTCAAGGCAATCTGCCGCACCTCGAACGGTCGACAAATACTAGAGAGTCTTAATACGAGTGCCCGCGGCAGTATCCTCGATCGTCAGGCCCAGGTCCTTGAGCTGATCGCGGATGGCATCGGCCAGATCCCAGTTCTTGGCGGCGCGGGCCTCGGCGCGGGCCTCGAGAATCTTGGCAGCTGCCTCGTCCACGTCGTCACCAGTGTAGGCAACCAGGCCGGCGGCAACACCTAGCAGGCCCAGCGGCAGCTCGACCTTGGGCTCGGGAAGCTCAACGCCAAACGTATCGAGCAACTCGGTCAGCGTATCGGCGGCAGCAAGCGCGGCGGCCTTGTCGGCAGCATCGCCCGCCTGCTCCAGATACTGATTGCACTCGGTGACAAAGCCAAAGACGGCACCCATGGCACCGGCGGTGTTAAAGTCGTCGTCCATGCACTCCTTAAAGGCGGCACGAGTCTCGGCGGCCTTGGCGACAAACGCCTCGGCGGCAGCCTCATCGGCGTCGGCCGTCGCGTGGCTTGCAGCCCAGCGCAGGTTCTCGACCGTGCCGGCGATACGCGTGAGCGAGTTCTCGGCACCCTCCAGGCGCTCCCAAGAGAAGTCGAGCGGCGAGCGATAGCTCGTCTGCAGCATCAGCAAGCGCAGAGCCGCGGCAGAGTGCTGCTCGAGCACCTCGGCCAGCGTAAAGAAGTTACCGAGCGACTTGGACATCTTCTCGCCGTCAACCAGCAGCATGCCCGTGTGCATCCAGGTGTTGGAGAAGCCCTGGTGCCAGGCGCAGGTAGCCTGGGCGCACTCGTTCTCGTGATGCGGGAAGGCAAGGTCGGAGCCACCGCCGTGGATGTCGATCGGGGTGCCCAGGTAGCGGTGCACCATGGCGGCGCACTCGGTGTGCCAGCCGGGACGGCCCTCGCCCCAGGGGCTCGGCCAGCTGGGCTCGCCGGGCTTGGCGGCCTTCCACAGGGCAAAGTCGAGCGGGTCGTTCTTGTCCTCGTTCTCCTCGATGCGCGCACCAACCATAAGGTCGTCGATGTTGCGGCCCGAGACCTGACCATAGTTGGGATCGCTGCGCACGGCAAAGTACACGTCGCCGTTATCGGCGGCATAGGCATGGCCCTGCTCGATAAGCGTCTTGATCATAGCGATCATGGGACCGATCTCTTTGGTGGCACGTGGACGCACATCGGGATCGAGCACGTTGGCGGCGCGCATGACGCCGATGAACTTGTCGGAGAACTCCGTCGCGACCTCGGCAGCCGTACGGCCTTGCTCGTTGGCGCGCTTGATGATCTTGTCATCGACATCGGTGAGGTTCTGGGCGAACGTGACCTCGTAGCCGCTCGCGATGAGCCAACGGCGGATCACATCGAAGCTGATGAACGTGCGGGCGTTGCCGATGTGGATGTTGTCATAGACCGTGGGGCCGCACACGTACATGCGGACCTTGCCGGACTCGATGGGCTGGAACTCTTCCTTTTTATGGGTAGCGCTGTTGTAGATACGCATTCGTTACTCCTTAACGGTTTTCTGTAGCAGGCAGACGGCCCAGGCGCCAATTCCCTCGCCTTGACCTTCCCAACCGAGTTTTTCGGTCGTGGTGGCGGCGACGCCCACGTTTTCGACGTCAACGCCCAGAGCATGGGCGAGGTTGGCGCGCATGGCATCGCGGTGCGGGGTGATTTTGGGCTGCTGGCAGGCAATGGTGCAGTCGGCATCGACAAACTCAAAGCCCAGCTCGCGCGCATAGTCCATCACACGGGCAAGCAGCACCATCGAGTCGGCGCCTTCATAGGCAGGATCGGTGTCGGGGAACAGTTTGCCGATGTCTCCCCCGCGGCAGGCGCCCAAAATGGCGTCGGCCAAGGCGTGCGCGAGCACATCGGCATCCGAGTGGCCCAGCAGGCCGCGCTCGTAGGGAATGTCGACCCCGCCGATGATACATCGACGCCCCTCCACCAGACGGTGGACGTCGTAGCCATGGCCAATGCGCAGGTTACTGAACATGGGGAAGGTCCTCTCCCTCGGCCATGCGACCGAGCAGAATCGCGGTTACGGGACGCAGGTCCTCGGGCACCGTCACCTTAAGGTTGTCACGTGGGCTCTGGACGCAGCGGACACGCCCGCCCATGCGCTCGACCAGCGACGAATCGTCCGTGCCGATAAAGCCCTCGGCAATCGCCGCGGCATGGGCGCGCTTCATAGCGTCGACACTAAAGATCTGCGGCGTCTGTGCAGCCCAATAGAGTTCGCGCGGCGGTGTCTTAACGATGTTATCGCCATCGACGATCTTGAGCGTGTCAATCGCGGGCTGACCGCACACGACACCGTCGAGCGAGCGGTCACCCATGAGCACGTCGATAGCGTGGTCGATGGCCTCGGTCGTAATGAGCGGACGAGCGCCATCGTGGATGGCGACATATTCGAAACCCGCCGGAACCGCATGCACGCCGGCACGGGTGGAATCCTGACGGGTATCGCCGGCATCGGCAAAGCTGATGGGCGTGTCATAGTCAAACGGGTCGATGGCAAGTCGGCGCATCTCGGCACGGCGCTCGGCAGGACACACCACCACGATGTGGCCGACCTTGTCGCTTCGATCGAACGCGCGGATGGACCAGCTCATGAGCGGACGGCCCGCTACATTGACGAGCTGCTTGCCACCGGGGTTACCAAAGCGCTGGCCGCTGCCACCGGCAACGACCACGGCGCATACGGGCGCCATTATGCGTTCCCCTGTTTGGTGCCCTTCATGCGGTACAGCGAGTCCGCAAGAATGGCAGGGTTGTTGACGCCAAAGTCGCCCAGGCGCTCCGGATCCTCGCTGATGTCGTCCATGAGCTCCTGCAGCGAGCCGTACTCGTCGACAATCTTCTCGGCCACGCCGTCGCGCACGACGGACACGCGCGAAAGCGTGCGCAGGCCCAGCGGCGTCATGACAGAGTCCTCATCCAGGTCGTCGTAGCCCAGAACCGCCGCCACATGCTGCGGGTCGGACAAGTCCTTGGGCGTCATACGGGCAAGCTCAGCGCGAATTTTCTCGGCGTTTGCCTCGGAGGAGTCACTCGCGTAGTCGCGGATCATCAGGTCATACTCGGTATCCATACTGGAGCCGGCGAGCTGCTCGAGCTGCATCTGCACGAGCTTGCCCTGGTTGCCCAGCTTGACAATGCAATCCTTAAGCTCGGTCTTTGCCTGCTGCATGATCTCGAAACTCGAGAAAATGCCGGTGATGTCAGCGAGCGTAACGTAGTCATCGAGCTCGAGGGCCGTCAGACGCAGCAGGGAGCGATCGAGCGACTGACGGGTGGTCTGGAGCGTGGCGACGAGTTGGTTGACCGAGCTCATGATGGTGGTAACGGGCTGGATCTCGTAGCTCTTGCCGTGAACGTACACGTTGACAACGGCACGACGGGCCGAGACCGAGATCACGATGGCATCCGTGAGCACCGACATGCGAGCGGCGGTGCGGTGACGCATACCCGTCTCGCTCGTGGCAAGCGAGGGATCGGGATTGAGGTGGAAGTTGGCGCGCAGGATCTGGGTGAGGTCACCGTCGATGACGATGGCACCGTCCATCTTGGAGAGCTCGAACAGACGGTTTGAGGTAAACGAAATGTTGAGCGGGAAGCCGTCGTTACCGGCGGCGAGCACGTTTTCGGTGTCGCCGACGCAGATAAGGGCGCCCAGGTGACCGGCAATGATCATGTCGAGGGCGGTGCGGATCGGCTGGCCAGGTGCCGTCAGACGAATGGCCTGTTCCATACGCTTTTGCAGCTCGTTCTTATCCAAGGCATCGCTCCCATCGTATACGCTCCATAAACGCTAAATAGTTTCTCACGGTTTGTCCCCGCAGCAGCCACGAAATCCGATGCTTACAGAATGAGCGAACACCGCTTAGGTAGCTCATTTGGGACGGGGCTCCTTTGACTGCTCATGTGGTAGCATCGGGTCTCATATAAATGAGGGAGTAGTCGCGTAATCGGGCTCGCCCGCAGAGAGGGAGCCAGACTATGGGACTCGCAGAGCTCGTGTTGCTCGCCGTTGGCCTTTCGATGGACGCCTTTGCCGTTTCCATCTGCAAGGGCCTTGGCATGAAAAAGATCAACCTTAAGGTCGCCGTGGTGCTCGGCCTGTTCTTTGGCGGCTTTCAGGCCGGCATGCCCGTGATCGGATGGGCGCTCGGCAGTCAATTCATGGGCATCATCGGGCCCATCGACCATTGGATCGCCTTTATCCTTTTGGCCTTCATCGGCGGCAAGATGCTGTGGGAGGCCTTTACCGAAGACGAGGATGAGGACGAAGGCGACGGCAAGGATGCCGAGAAGATTGACCTGGTAGAATACCTGATTCTCGCCATTGCCACCTCAATTGACGCCCTGGCCGTAGGCATCTCGTTTGCGGCGCTCTCGGTCGATATCGTTCCCGCTGTATCGCTTATCGGCGTCACAACGTTTATCTTCTCCGTCGCCGGCGTAGCGATCGGCCACACCTTTGGCGCGCGCTACGAAAAACCCGCCACCATCGTCGGCGGCGTTGTGCTCATCCTCATCGGGCTAAAGATCTTGCTTGATCATCTGGGGATCCTCGCACTGTAACGAATAACGGCCGCCCGGCATTACGCCAGGCGGCCGTTTTCATAGCCAGCCGTTTTAGAGCGGCCTAACCAAGGCGACCTTTACGCGGCAAGGCGCTTGAGGACGTCGATGAGCAACTCGTAGAAGCGCTCGGCAGAAGCGAGCTCCATGCTCTCGTCCGGGGTGTGGACATCGGAGAGCGTCGGGCCCACGGCGATGGCGTCCAGGCCGTGCAGGGCCTCGGCGAACAGGCCGCACTCAAGGCCGGCGTGGATGGACTCGATGCGCAGCTCGGAGCCAAAGAGCTCGCGATAGCTCTCGACAAAGACGTCACGGACCGGCGAATGCTCGGCATAGCTCCAGCCGGGATACTCGAACTCAAACTTGGCGTCGAAGCCCAGGACATCGGCCAGCGTCTGCAGACGGTCCTTGAACTCGTTCTGCAGCGAGGTGATCGAAGAGCGCGGGGACAGCATGATCTTGACCTCGTCGTCAGAAGTGGCAACCACACCGATGTTGGAGGAAACCTCGACGGAGCCGTCGGTGGCGACGTTGCGGCGGATCACACCGTTGGGGGCAAGACGCAGGGCGCGGATGAGGGCAAGCGCGGACTTCTGGTCCATGGCCTCGACCTCGGCGTTGTCGGCAATCTCAACGGTGCAGGTAAAGCCGGGGTCGAAGACCTCGAGCTCGGCAGTAACGTCGGCGATGATGCCCTTTGCGATCTGGGCCGCGGCCTCGGCGGCAGCGTGGTCGGCGTAGACCAGAACAGCCTTGCACTCACGGTTGATGGCGTTGTCCTTAGTGCCGCCGTTAAAGCTGACGATGGCGGGCTCGCCAGCGACCATCAGGCGGTCGATGATGCGGGCCATGATGAGGTTGCCGTTGCCGCGCTCCAGGTTGATATCGCTGCCGGAGTGACCGCCCAGCAGGCCGGAGATGTCGAGTGTGAGGGTGCTACCGGTCTTGTGCTCGCGCACGATGGGGCAGGTGTAGGTAACGACGACGCCGCCGGCGCAGCTGACGGTGGCAACGCCCTCTTCCTCGGAGTCAAGGTTGATCATAGTACGGGCGCTAATCTGGGACTTGTCGAGCGTCTCGGCACCGACCAGGCCAGTCTCCTCGTCGGTGGTGAATACGCACTCGAGGGCCGGATGGGCAATCGAATCGTCGTTGAGCACGGTAAGCATAAGCGCGACGGCGATACCGTTGTCGGCGCCCAGAGTGGTGCCGTTAGCGGTGAGGACGCCGTCCTTGACGACCAGGTCGATACCGTCGGTCGTAAAGTCGTGCTCGACGGAACCCAGCTTGTCGCACACCATGTCGATGTGACCCTGCAGCATCACGGTCGGGGCATTCTCGGCGCCGGCAGATGCGGGCTTGCGAATGATGACGTTGTAGACCTCGTCCTGATACACATCGAGACCGCGCTCCTTGGCAAACGCGACCAGGAAATCGCTGATGCCCTTCTCGTTGCCAGAACCACGGGGGATCGCGCTGACCTCCTCAAAGAAATGGAACAGCTGGGCGGGCTCGTAGCCGGTAATCTTGTAGTCCATGGTGCCTCCTTGGCGCAACTGGTTAGACAGTAAGACATGCGCCTTGTATATTCCCAGACTTTGCGTGCATAAACCAGTCGAAAACGCCGAGCGCCCCCGCATCATCGGCTAACGGCGGGGAAACACCACTTTATCAAGATAAAGCATGTTAGACGGGCCGCGCCGAAGGGACGCTGGACCCTTCAACCAACCTCAACGCCTGATCAACGTTTATGCATACACCATTGGTAAGCTTAATGAGATTTTTGTCCTCCGTCACGACGTAATCGGCATCAATGCGATTGGCAACGCCCAGCATCAGGTCGTCCTCAAAGTCGTTGTGATGATACTTGAACACAAAGGAGTCGAAGACCTCGTCTGCACCGACCGGCGCGATGAGGGCGAGCTCGCGCATCTGCCGAACGCATGCCCAGGCCGTTTCGTCCGCCGCCGCAATGGCGTTATCGCTCAGCGAACCATTCTTCCTTCGGCACTCCCTCTTAATCGCCGCCGAGACAAGATACGAGACATCTTTGACCGAAAGAGACGAGGCAAACAGGGCAATCTGCTCCGAGACATCGGCAATCTCGAATAGACGGACAACATCCGCTGTCCGGTCCGACCTTCCAGAAAAGTAATCCATCCATACGTTGGTGTCGATGAGCAACTTGAGAATGCCGTCTGCACTCATAGCTCCACCCACTCGGGATAGCGCTCCGCCATTGCTTCCTCATAGAGGTCATCGTAGTCACCCAAGAGGTCGGGAACAGGGATGCCATATTTGAGGCACGCATCGCGCACGATGTGGCTGCCTTGCGTAACCCTTGATTCCACCGACGCAGTCGCTGGCACGTTAGAGCTCGGTACCGCAATCCCCGATCTCGAGGGCATGCATCCGTTGACGACCAGATATTCCCAAAGTGTCCGCACCGCTTGAGACGGCGTCATGCCGATATGCGCCAGCACGGCGTCCCCAGCCTCTTTGAGTTGGCGATCCATGCGTACATTCATCTGGACCGGCCGTGAGTCGAGTACCGATATAGGCATGCTAGCTCCTTCTGCTATACATATTTGTATTTCGAGTATAGCACCATTTACTCATAAAAAGGGGCGCCCCGACAGGAGTGCCCCTTCGCAAAGCTATGTTAATCCCTACAGCGCGCCGGAACCGGCTTGCATCATGCCACCGGGACCCGAGCTCACGCCACTGCTCACAGGCGCGGCGTTGCCGGTGTGCGGCGCCGCCGGAGCGGTATCGCCACCGAGCGTGCCCGCCGGACGCGGTGCCGGGATCTCGCCCGTACCATGGCTAAAGACAAACTTGCCGTCGGCCACATCGCACAGGACGGTATCGCCCTCGCCCCACTCGCCGGCCAGCAGCTCCTCGGACAGCGGATCCTCGATGAGCTTTTGGATGGCACGACGCAGCGGACGCGCACCGTTGGTGAGGTCGGTGCCCTCGGCCACGATCTTGTCGTAGGCCGCATCGGTGAGCTTGATGTTCATGCCGTTGGCAATCAGGCGCTGACGCAGGTCGTCCACCAGCAGGTGCGCGATCTTGGTCAGGTTCTCGCCCGAAAGCTTCTGGAACACCACGATGTCGTCGATACGGTTGAGCAGCTCGGGGCGGAACAGGCGCTTGAGCTCGCCCATTGCACGGCCCTTAATCTCGCTCGAGGTAAGGCCCTGCTCGCCGGTGGTGCCGAAGCCAACGCTCGCATCCTGCGCAATCTCGCGGGCGCCCACGTTGGACGTCATGATGATCACGGTATTACGGAAGTCGACCGTTTTGCCCTGGCTATCGGTCAGGCGGCCCTCCTCCAGCACCTGCAGCAGAATGTTGAAGATATCGGGGTGCGCCTTCTCGATCTCGTCGAACAGCACGACCGAGTACGGGTGACGACGAACGGCCTTGGTGAGCTGACCGCCCTCGTCATGGCCAACGTAGCCCGGGGGGCTTCCGATAAGCTTGGAGACCTCGAACTCGCTGCCGAACTCCGACATGTCGAAGCTGATGAGCGCGTCCTTGCTGCCAAAGAGATACTCGGCGAGCGTCTTGGCGAGCTCGGTCTTGCCCGTGCCGGTGGGGCCCAGGAAGATAAAGCTGCCGCCGGGGCGACGCGGATCCTTGAGCGGCGAGCGACTGCGGCGCACGGCCTTGGCAACGGCCTCGACGGCCTCGTCCTGGCCGATAATGCGGGTCTTGAGCACGCTTTCGGCCTGTAGCAGGCGACGGCTCTCGCTCTCGGTAAGCGAGGACACCGGCACGCCCGAGGTCACGGACACGATATCGGCGATCTGGCTCACGTCAATAGTGAGCGGGCTCGCGTCGAGCTCGGCCGTCCAGGCAGCCTTTGCCTCGGCAAGCTCAATCTCGGCAGCCTTTTGCTGCTCAGTGATCTCGGCGGCCTTGTTCATGTCGTCGCTCTCGGTGGCCTCCTGTGCGGCAGCCTTGAGCTCCTCGACGCGATGCTCGGCCTCGCGCACCGGCTCGGGCGCGCGATTGGCGGCAATGCGGGCGCGGGCACCGGCCTCGTCGATGAGGTCGATGGCCTTATCGGGCAGGAAGCGGTCCTGAATGTAGCGGTTGGAGAGGTTCGCGGCGGCCTCGATAGCACCCTGTGTGTAACGCACATGGTGGTGCTCCTCGTAGCGCGGCTTGAGCGCGGTCAGGATCTTGACCGTGTCCTCGACGCTCGGCTCCTCGACATCGATGGTCTGGAAGCGACGCTCAAAGGCCGGATCCTTGGTGAGGTACTTGCGGAACTCCTCGGCCGTGGTGGCACCGATGATCTGGAAGGCGCCGCGCGCGAGCACGGGCTTGAGCATGGAGCTTGCATCGATGGAACCCTCAGCAGAACCGGCACCGATGATGGTGTGCATCTCGTCGATAAACAGGATGACGTCGTCGGCCTCGGTTGCCTCCTGTATCACGTTCTTGAGGCGCTCCTCAAACTCGCCGCGATACTTGGCGCCCGCGACAAGACCCGGCAGGTCGAGCGTCCAGATGTTCTGGTTCATAAGGTTCTCGGGCACGTTGCCGGCAGCAATCTGCTGCGCCAGGCCCTCGACGATGGCCGTCTTGCCCACACCGGGGTCACCCAAGATAAGCGGGTTGTTCTTGGTGCGGCGCGAAAGGATCTCCATCATGCGCTGGACTTCCTTTTCGCGACCGATCACGGGGTCGAGCTCGCCGTCGCGTGCTTTCTGCGTAAGGTTGGTGGCGAACTGCTTGAGTGTATCGGTGCCGCCCCCCTTTTGCTGCGAGGCGTCCGAACCGCTAAAGAACGGCAGGCCCGCACCGGGGCGCCCGGCACCGGCGCCGGCGAGCGGACGCTTCTTGTCCTGATCCTTGGCGGTAAGCTTTTCGATGGCCTTTTTGATAGAAGCAGACGACACACCCAGGCGCATGAGAATATCCATGGCCATGCCGTTGCCCTCTTCGACGATACCGATGAGCAGGTGCTCGGTCGACACGTAGGTCTGGTTATTCTCACGCGCCACGCGGAATGAACGCTCCATCACGCTGATGACAAGCGACGTAAAGGCGAGCTTAGCCGCCTCGGTCTCCTCACTGGGCTCGGGAACGGTAGTCTGGACCTCTTTGAGTGTATCCATGATGTCATCGTAGGAGATATCAAGCGAGCGCAGCGCCTCGGCGGCAATGCCCTCGTCCTCCTTGGCGAGCGCGAGCAGCAGATGCTCGGTACCCACCTTATTTGAATGAAGATCGAGCGCCTCTTGCTTGGCCATGGACATGACCTTGCGCGCGCGATCGGTAAAACGGTCTAACATGCTAGTTCCTCTTAGACGAGCTAGTTTTTCAAACGCAAAGCGCCACTCGTGGCGGCGCTTTGGTCTCTTTACCCATATGGAGTATATGTTAACCGTTGGAGCCTTTTCCGCATGCAGCTATACGACAACGTCTACAAAAAAGGAATCGCCGGGTGCGGCAGACGCTCTAGGTTAGAGGCTGTTGCCTAGCAGGCAGGCTCGGCGTCCATGCTCTCGGCAACGTCATTGAAGGCATCGGCAGCGGGAGCACCCGGCATGCGCACGAGCTCCATGTGTGGCTCGGCAAAGACCGTGCCCATGGGGAAGGCGCGACGGAAGACAAAGCGAGCAACCGGACCAGCCACCAGCAGGTTCCAGGGCAGGGCCATGATAAAGTTGCGCGGAATGTTGACGAGCCACATCATCGGCAGGGCCTGCAAATTGGCAAGCGGGCCGCCGGGCAAATGGAACAGGCCTTCGCACGCGCCGTAGAGCGACATGATGATGACCATGGGAACGACCATGCAGGAGCTGACGGCGAGCGTCATGGCAAGCGGCGAGCTCTTACCCGGCGTGACCAGGAATTTAAAGGCGAAACCCTTGGCAAGGGGGCTGGCAACAAACCAGTCGCAGCACATGGCAAAAACGTAGGCAACGGGGAAGCCGAGCCACGCGGCGGCAACAACCTCGCCGTTGATGGCCCCATGCTGCAGGGCAACGTTGTAGATGCTCATCCAGAGCACCATGCAAAAGCACATGATAAAGGTGAACAGCAGGCTCTCTCGTTTGTTGATAGGCATAAAGGGCATGGTCCTTTCTGTGTTACGCCGCGGCACCACGCAACAAAAATGAGCGGGCAAGATGGAGCTGTTGGGACTTCATCTCGCCCGCCCGTGATACGTGCGTCTGCGACTACTTATGTGGTGGAACTACCCTAACACGAATGGCGCGCGCTTCGTAAGCGTTGAGTTTATGGAGATGCAGGGCACCAATAATCCCCGACACCATAAGTTGCGGTGGAATACGGACTGTTTTGACCCTTTAAGCAGCAATTCAGTCCCTATTTCACCGCAACTCATTTGGTGCAAAGTGACCTGCCCCCCTTGCACCAATTAGCTGGTGTGGCGCCAGCGAGGATCGGTGAGTGTACGTGCCACACCCAGCCCAACGGGCAAAAACGCCACGATGAGCACTGCACGCACAAACCAGCCGAGCATATTGACCGTATCGAAGGTGCACATGTAATACATTGAGCGATACAGATACAAACCCGGCACCATAATGACAATCGATGGCACCGTGAGGGCGATGCGTGGGTAGGTGAGCTTGATTTCGGCTAAGCTCGCGAGCAGCCCCGATACGAGTGCCCCGATAAATGCAGCCGCCTCGGGAGGCATACCTACGCTCAGGCCAAGGAAAGGAAACAGCGTCGGCGCATCAACGAGCGTAAGGCGCAAGGTATTAGACACGGCGCCGATGAGCCCTGCCGCCGCTGCCATCTTTACCGGACTGTTGAACATAACCGAGAAGCCAAATACGCCGATAAAGCTCATCAGTATACGCAAGAGCGTAAGAGCCAACGGTGAGAGACCGAGCGGGGCGAAGTCATCCGGCGCCAGCCCCACACATTCGGCAACCATCCAGCCTACGAGGGTCGCCATCACAATAATCGACACAGCATACGAAAGACGCTCAATGCCGCTTCGCATATCGAGCTTAGCGATGTCGAGGCCTGCCGTAATGAGGGGAAAGCCGGGAATCACAAAGAGCATGGCGCCAATATAGCCTTCTTGGTGCGACATTGCCCCTGGAATGACCTGGCCAAGGCCGAGCAATGCCAGCAGATACGAAACGCAAGCGAGCGCAACACCAGTCGTCAGCGCGCTAAACTGGCCAAGGCCCTGCTTGAGAATATGGGAGCGAGCAAAGTTGCCGACACCAGCGCCTACGAATGCGCAGGCCATCTCGATAGGGCCGCCGCCGAGCAAAAAGACGAAGGCGCCGCAAGCACAGGCTGCCGCAAGGCCCTGTTGCCAGGGAGCGTAATCGGGCTTTGAGCTCTCAACGGTCTTGAGCATCTCGTGGTACTCGTGCACGGTAAACCGGCGCCCGTAAATCTCGATTTCCTTTAGGAAGCTCTCCATCATCCAAATGCGATGAGTATTGACCCCCGTTGTGGGTAGGCTGACGACCTCGTTAAAGCAGTGGCCATCTTCGATGCAGGTGCACTCAAACGACAGAAGACTCAGGTCGACGTGAATCGTGACGCCGAGTACGGCAGCAACACGATTCATGGTATCGCGCACGCGCCAGGCACCTGTTCCGCTTGCCAGCATGAGCATGCCGGTGCGGCAGATAATGGATGACTTATCGGTGAGCGGCGCATCGACGGCAAGTTCATCGCCTGCCGTCACGATCTGGTGCCAGTCAGTTTTCATATGGAGTGCGCCGGCACGAGCGCCGTGATGCATAGGGACTCTCGAAAGCAGCGAGTCCAGGCGCGAAGACTGTGGGGGCTCTGCTGATTCGACCTCGTCCTCGTCGGGCTCTTCACCAACAAGGTCGAAGGCATCGAGCGACGCCGGCTCGCGACGATCGATCAGCTCCTCGTCCTCATCATCAAAGTAGTTGAACTGATCGAGCATGTCCTCTTCGATTGCACGCTCGCTCGCGTCGTCCATATAGACGCCCCCTTCCTGCCGACTAACTCCCATCCTAGGCAGCGACGGCTAAAGGAAACATAAAAGAGACGACTGTCATGCGAGCCATGTGTGCAATAGCCGTTGGGTAGTCGTTTGAGAACGCCCCCAATGACTATTGACGGCCAAGGCAACGCCGATGCCCTGGCAACAACAGCGAAAGCCCGCCAGAGCGAGCAAGGTCCTTTTGGGGCGAGATGACACCATAGGTTGAGCAAAAGTCAGCGAGCGGGCCGCATTTGTGACAAGGTGACGTGAAACGAAAGGGCGCCGACCTTCTGGTCGCGCCCTTGAAGTTGAACGTCAGATTGTCCAAATGCGGCCCGCGCAGCGTCGAGCCGTTACGCGGTTTGGTAAAACCGCGTAACTAGTTAGTACATCTTTGCGCCGGCGGGGATGGAAGCGTCGAGCTGAATCAGGTTGAGGCGCTCCTCGCCCTCCTCCTCGTGGATGGCGCTGATCAGCATACCGCAGCTGGGAATACCCATCATCTTGCGCGGAGGCAGATTGGTGATGGCGAGCAAGGTCTTGCCGACCAGGTCCTCGGGCTCATAGTAGCCATGGATGCCGGAGAGGATGGTGCGGTCGGTGCCGGTGCCGTCGTCGAGCGTAAAGTTCAGCAGCTTCTTGGACTTCCTGACGGCCTCGCACGCCTTAACCTTCACGGCGCGGAAATCGCTCTTGGAGAAGGTATCGAAGTCGACGAACTCCTCGAACAGCGGCTCAACGGCGATCTTGGAGTAATCGAGCGTGGGCTTGAGCGGCTTGACGAACGGGCTTTCGGCGTTGCCGGCCTCTGCAGCCTTGGCGGCAGCGGCACCGGACTGGAAACCCTTCTCGGGCTTCATGTGCGGGAACAGCAGGACGTCGCGAATGGAGGCCTGGTTGGTGAGCAGCATGACCACGCGGTCGATACCGATGCCAATGCCGCCCGCGGGAGGCATACCGTACTCGAGGGCGCGCACGTAGTCCTCGTCGTACTCCATGGCCTCGTCGTCGCCGCCGGCCTTCTCAGCCATCTGGGCAGCAAAGCGCTCGGCCTGGTCGACCGGGTCGTTGAGCTCGGAGAATGCGTTGGCGTACTCGTGGCCGGCGATGACCAGCTCAAAGCGGTGCGTCAGGCGCGGATCGTCCTCAAAACGCTTGGCAAGCGGGCTGACCTCGATGGGGTAATCGCATACGAAGGTCGGGTTGACGATGGTGTCCTCGCCCAGCTCATCGTAAATCTCGGCGATGATCTTGCCAGCAGTCCACTCGGGCTTAATCTCCAGGCCCTTCTCGCGTGCGGCGGCGGCAAGCTCCTCGACCGGCGTGTCGATGGTGACCTGCTTGCCGAGCACGTCCGAGACGATGTCGGTCATGGGACGGCTTGCCCACTCACCGGAAAGATCGATGGTCTGACCCTGGTACTCAATGACCTCGGGGTTGCCGATGGCCTTGTTGGCAGCCTTGATGACACCCTGGGCGAGTGCCTTCATGCCCTCGAGATCGGAGAAGGCACGATAGGCCTCCATCGTGGTGAACTCGGGGTTGTGGGTGAGGTCCATACCCTCGTTGCGGAAGATGCGGCCGATCTCGAAGACGCGCTCAAAGCCACCGACGATGCAGCGCTTGAGGTGCAGCTCGGTAGCAATGCGCAGGTAGCACTCCTGATCGAGCGCGTTGAAGTGCGTGATGAACGGCTTGGCCGTAGCGCCGCCCTGAATGGTCTGCAGGATGGGGGTCTCGACCTCCATGTAGCCGTCAGATTCCATGAAGCGGCGGAAGGTGGAGAGAATCTGCGAGCGCTTGCGGAAGGTCTCGCGAACATCGTCGTTGGCAATCAGGTCGACATAGCGCTGACGATAGCGGGTCTCCTTGTCGGAGAGGCCGTGGAACTTCTCGGGCAGCGGGCGAACGGCCTTGGAGAGCAGCGTCGCGCTCTTGGGGGCAACGGAGAGCTGGCCGCGCTTGGTGCGAACAACCGCGCCGGTCACGCCCAGGATATCGCCAAGGTCGAGAGCCTTGAGCGTATTCCAAGCTGCCTCGTCCATGTCGTTGATGCGGCAGAACAGCTGAATCTCGGCGGTAGCGTCGCGCACGACGATAAACATGATCTTGCCCTGACCGCGCTTGGCGACCACGCGGCCGCCGATCTTCACGACGTCCTCAGTATCCTCGCCATCGGCAAGATCGGCATATTTGGCCTCAATGTCGACGACATAGTCCTCGATCTCGGAGTGCTCGGGATAGGGGTTCTGGCCCACCTCGAACAGGGCGGCGCGCTTTGCCAGACGCGTGGCGCGCTCGTCGTTGAGCGTCGAGGCCTGATCGGCGACGTTCTGGTTCTCTGCCATAAGTTAGCTCCTCAAACTAAAACGCTCCCCAGGATTCGGTCCCAGGGAGCGAAAACATACCTTTACGCGGGACCGTGGTCTAGCGTGCGATCTTGGCGATGGTGTAGACGCGAGTCTTGCCAGAAGGCGTAACGACCTCAACGGAGTCGCCCTCGCCGTGACCGATGATGGCGTGACCGACCGGAGACTCGTTGGAGATCTTGTGCTCGAGCGAGTTGGTCTCGGTGGTACCGACGAGCGTGACTTCCATGACCTCACCGTTGGGATCGATCAGAGAAACGGTGGAACCGATGGAGACGGTCAGATCGCCCGTGGTGGCAGCAACCTGAGCGTTGGCGAGGATGGCCTGAATCTCGGCAATGCGAGCAGCATTCTGGGCCTGCTTGTCCTTGGCGGCATCGTACTCGGAGTTCTCCGAAAGGTCGCCGAACGCGCGGGCTTCCTTGATGTCCTCGACGATCTCCTTGGCGTAATCGCCCTCACGCCAAGCGAGCTCCTCGACGAGCTTCTGGCGGCCCTCAGCGGTCAGTACGATCTGGCTTGCGTCCATACGGATATCTCCCCAACTATGATGTAACGATCAACTGTCAACAAAACGAAAAAGACCGGCTAGCCTGCGGGCAAGCCGGTCAGGTGCTCACCCCAAAGGGATGGGACTACTCTGCGTCCGCGTCGCTGTCCTCTGCCTGCTTTTTCTTGGCAGCAGCGAGCTTGGCCTCGAGCTCTGCGATCTCCTTGTCCTCCTTGGACTCCTCGACCACAACGTCCTCGGCCTGCTTGGTTTCGCCCTTATCGTCGCCCTCCATACCCTCGCGGATATTCTTGACGGTAGAGCCGAGAGACTTGCCGAGCTTCGGCAGGTTCTTAGGCCCGAAGATGATCAAGACAACGATGAGAATAATGATGAGCTCAGGAGCCCTCAGTCCAAACATGTAGACCTCCACAATACAGCGAGACAAGCTCGAATGAGTATACCGCGGGTGCCGCGGTATCACAACAATAGCTAAAAAAAGGGACCGCAAGAAGCGGTCCCTCCTCATGCTCTGGTCGGGTTGACTGGATTTGAACCAGCGACCCCTGCGTCCCGAACGCAGTGCTCTACCAAACTGAGCCACAACCCGTTAGCTCGACTATAGTAACAAAGATTTTCGCCGCGTGCTAGAGAAATTTTTATTTCTTTGGCGCGTCGATTTGAACCGTGTTGGGAATAAGCTCAGTCGTGCAGGCCCACCAGCCATTTTGCTGGGCAGCTCCCGCAAGATGGGCTGCTGCAGCGACGGTATCACAAATGGCAAACGAGCAGGCACCCGAACCGCACACGTCCACGGCAACGGTTCCCTCCTGTGCGCGCAGCCAGTCGAGAACCGCCTGGATCCGCGGCTCCATCTGCGCGGATATGACGCCCAGATTGTTATGAACGAGCGCATATGCCGCCTCGGCATCGCCGGCGCGTAAGACAGAAGCAATCGCATCGGGTTTTTCCGCGGGCACCGGGCTCTCATCAAATCGTCGATACGCTTCAACCGTTGAAACGCTCGTCTCGTGCGGTTTGACCAATACGACAGGTGTCGCCGGAAGCACAGGATACTCAGTGGCCAGCACATCTCCCCCGCCGACGTAGAGTGCGGGACTCGTGTGCAAAAAGAACGGCACGTCGGCGCCGATACCGCGAGCGATGTCATCGAGCGCGGGGTCGGCACGGTCGATACCCCACAGCTCGGCCAAGGCAACGATGACCGCAGCGGCATCCGTCGAGGGGCCTCCCAGGCCGGCGCACAGCGGGATACGCTTTTCGATCGTCACGCACACGTTGGCATCGCGACCGTAACGCTCGGCCATAGCGATTGCCGCCCGATAGGCCGTATTTTTTTGCATGGGAAAATCGGATGCCGGAACCGTCTGGACGGTCAACGCCTGCGCCGGCGTGACCGTCACGGCATCGGCTAGACCGACGGCTGCCATCAGGGAATCGACCCTGTGATAGCCGCGGGCGTCGCGCTCGGTATGAACCCCCAGATAGAGGTTAATCTTTGCCGGCGCGGTAAGGATGAGGGACCGATCGGTCACCGTTAGTGCTCCTCGAGCTGGTTGCCGAGCGGGGTAAAGATATGTTCGCCGCTCTCGGGGTCGAACAGTTCGACCTGGCCGGTAAGGACATCGATGTACTGGTAGGACTGACGCGATTTGCGGCCGCGACGCTCGTCAACCTCAACGATAAAGACAGCGGGGTGGACGCTCTTGATGGTGCCCATGCGCTCGATGACGCGGGTACGGCCCATGTTGGCCTTAACCTTGACGCGATCGCCCACCATATCGGTCAGCTTCTCGTGGATGTCGTCGACGTGATTGACTTCCATCTCTTCCATGAATAGGGCCTCCAGAGGGTGCAATTCAAAAAGGGGATAATACCCCTAAGATAGACAAAACTCTAATACTATAGCACCCTGTTGCAGCCATACGCAAGCAGCTAAAAAAGCCCGGTCCCAAATTGACTACTTACAGACTATCGGTGTCGAGGACGATGGTGAACGGACCGTCGTTGACCAGGTCGACCTTCATATCGGCGCCAAAGATACCGTGCGCCACATGCTCAACGTCCTGAGCGACGAGTGTCAGAAAGTACTCGTAAAGTTCGTTAGCGACATCGGGCGCGCCGGCGTCCGTAAACGACGGACGGCGGCCGTGGCGGCAGTCGGCAAACAGCGTGAACTGCGACACCACGAGCACCTCGCCGTCGACATCCGCCAGCGCCAAGTTGGTCTTGCCGTTCTCATCCTCGTTGATACGCAGCCCGCGGAGCTTGCCCCACAGCTTGTCGGCTTCGGCGCGTGTGTCGCCGTGGCCCACGCCCAGCAGCACCAGGTAGCCGCGTCCAATACGGCCCACGCACTCGCCGTCGACTGTCACGCCGGCGTTGAGCACGCGCTGTACCACCGCACGCACGGCCTACTCCTCGCCCGTCAGCTTAGCGGACAGATGCTCGAGCGCATGGAAACGATGGCTGATGGCGTTCTTCTCGTCCGTCGTGAGCTCGGCCATGGTCTTGCCCGGCGTATCGACCGGCAGGAACAGCGGGTCGTAGCCAAAGCCGTGATCGCCGCGGCCCTCGTGCGCGATAACGCCCTCGCAGGCGCCCTCGCCATAGGTGACCAGGCCGTCCGTATCGATAAGCGCGACGACGCTCATAAAGCGCGCGGTACGATCCTCGTCTGCCACGCCTTCCAGGTTAACGAGAAGCTTGGCGTTGTTGGCGGCATCGTCGCCATGCACGCCCGCATAGCGCGCGCTATACACGCCCGGCTCGCCGTCCAGCGCGTCGACGACCAAGCCAGAATCGTCGGCGATGGCCATAAGGCCCGTCTCCTCAACGGCAGCCTGCGCCTTGATGATGGCGTTCTCCAAAAACGTCGTGCCGTTTTCCTCGGGGTCCTCAAAATCGCCCAGCTGACCGAGCGCCACAAAGCGCACCTCGGGCATGACCTTGCCCAAAATGGCCTCGATCTCGGTGAGCTTATGGGCGTTGCCGGTTGCCACGACGATGGTCGCCGCCGGGTCGAGAGTGTCGATGTCAATCTTCTCAAGTGCCATAGCTGGCCTCCTTTGTCTCTATAGCAATGCCGAGTTGAGGACGACGAGGACTTCGGCCTCTCTCCCGTCTCAATCAACGGCAGTCTTATACTTCGACGTTTTCCCAGATAAAACCTGCCAAAATAAACCTGTCCCTTTTTGGCAGGTTAGGCGAGGGCTTGGCGCTGAAGCTCGATGAGCTCGGCGATACCCTTGTCACCCAGGTCGAGTAGGGCGTTGAGACGCTTGCGATCGAAGGGCGCCTGCTCGCCGGTACCCTGGAGTTCGATCATCTCACCGGAATCGGTGGCGACGAAGTTCATGTCGACCTCGGCGTGGCTGTCCTCGGAATAATCCAAGTCGAGCAGGGTGTTGCCGTCGACGACGCCCATGGAAATGGCGGCAACCTGGCCCGTGAGCGGGATGCGCTCGAGTTTTCCCGCCTCGACCCACATGGCAAGGGCGTCGTGCAGCGCCAACCAGGCACCGGTAATGCTCGCCGTACGCGTGCCGCCATCGGCCTGGATCACATCGCAGTCGACGGTAACGGTGTACTCGCCGAGCGCCTTCATGTTGACGACGGTACGCAGGCTGCGGCCGATAAGCCGCTCGATCTCCATGGAGCGGCCCTTGCGGTTGGCATGCTCGCGCTTGCAGCGTTTACCGGTCGAGGCCGGCAGCATCGCATATTCCGCCGTTACCCAGCCGGCCTTGGCGCCCTTGCGCCAACCCGGCACACCCTCCTCGATGGTGGCGGCGCACAGTACGCGCGTGTCGCCGAACTCCGCCAGGCACGAGCCGTGGGCGTACTTCATGACGCCGCGGGTGAGCTTAACGGGGCGCAGCTCGTTTGCGGCGCGGCCGTTGGCGCGGTTGACCTGCATGTATTCCATGGAACTATCCTTTCGGCAAAAGATGTGGCGAAGCCTCCGGCGACATTGCGAGCCTAACCGAGTTCGTCGATATCGACATGCTCAATGCTTTTAAGCGGCTGGCCAAAGATAAAGCTACCCGCCACCGCAAACTCGGCAATGTTGTCAGACGTGGTGGCAAAGCGATGCTGTGGCTCGGCGGTATCGCCCGCCAGCTGCTCACGGCGCGTGAGGATATCGGTCAGCTCGCGGGTGGTCTCCTCGGCGGAGCTCACCACGCGCACCCCGGGTCCCAGCGCATGGCGGATGGGACCCACCAGCAGCGGGAAGTGCGTACAGCCGAGCACCACGGTATCGATGCCGCGATCGTGCAGCGGCTCGACTGTGGCGCCGACCAGCGCGCGAACGGCTGGCGTATCAAAAATATCCTCGTTCTCGAGCCACTGCTCCTGCAGGTGCGCGCCCGAGGCGAGCTCGTGCTCGACGACCTCGACAAAGCTCGAGGCCGGACAGCCATACACATCGACACCAGCATCCAAATCCTGGATGGCGCGCGTGTAGGCGCCCGAGCGAATGGTGAGGTTGGTGGCGAGCACGCCCACGCGGCGCGTACGCGTGCTGTTGATGGCGGCGCGTGCGCCCGGGGCGATCACGCCGATCACGGGAACGTCGAGCACTTGCTGAGCCAGACGCAAGGCCGCGGCGGTCGCCGTGTTGCAGGCGATGACCATGATCTTAACGTCGTGCCTCGATAGCCAGCGGCCCGCCTGCAGCGCAAACGAGCGAACCTCGTCCTCGGTGCGGGTGCCATAAGGGCAGCGTTTAGTGTCACCGAAATAGTAGACGGACTCGTGCGGAAGCGCCGTTGCGATCGCGCGCGCGACCGTTAAGCCGCCCAGGCCCGAGTCGAACACGCCGATCGGACGCGTGTCCCCGGCCAGATTATCGATATCGGACATTACCTCACCAGATTCTCTCTCGAAAAATGCGACCACTCGTGATGCGTCGCGCTACGAACGGGCTGCGACCAGCAGCTCGGCCGTTGCCACCCAACCGTCGACAATCTTGCCGCGCGTAATATAGGCATTGTCGCAGGCGTCCAAGAACTCCGGGGCACCGGCGCTCGTCAGACCGTTCTCGACCAGGCAGAACATGCCAACATGGTCGGCCATGTAGAAGTCGGACTCGGAGTCGCCGAGCGCAAGCGTCTCCTCGAGCTCGATCCCCAGGTGCTCGCAGAAGCGCGCAATGGCAACGCCTTTGTTGAGACCCGCCGGATTGATGTTGAAGGCGCGGCCGTCCTCGACGCGATTAAGCTCGAGCGTCGTCGGCTTGGACAGGTGAGTCAGATGGCCGTTGCAAGCCCAGACCAGACCGCAGCCGGCCTCGTCCAGGATGGCCTGGACCTCATCGTCGGGCACATCGCCGCGCATGCCGACGGTGACCTCACGGTACTTGTAGCCGGTCGACATGTCGTTGTGGTATTCGATCTTGTGCGGCCAGCGGGCAAGGATCTTCTCGCACACACCGGTCTGCTCGATCATCTGGTGCGGCGTGAGACCGCAGGCGGGGTCGTAGGGCATGTCGCCCGTCAGGTACTCCCAGTCGTTGGCCTTGAGGTCGTACATGACCAGGCCGCCCATCTCGCCGATGTAGGAGTTGAGGCCGAGCACGCGGGCGTCCTCATGGATCATGGTGCGATTGCGACCCGAGGTGGGGACCACCTGGATGCCGGCACGGGCGAGCGCGACAACCGCCTCGACGAGCTTGGTCGAGGGATTGCCGTCGTTATCGCGCAGTACACACGAGCCGGGGGCGAGCATCGTGGCGTCCAGATCGGTAAAGACATACTTGACCTTGGCAAGACGCTCGCGCACCTCGCCCGAAAGCTCGGCAACGGTCGGCAGGATGTTGTGGGACATGGTCACTCCGTTTACATAGAAGGGGCTGGTCTAGGCGTCGTACGCCGCAAGGGTGCGCTTGAGAATCGAACCGTCGCGCTCACAAGGCTCGGGTCCGTTCTTGCGCAGCATACACTCTTCCTCGCCCTTACCGGTCACGATGACCACGGCAGGACGGACAGTTTCGCGCACGGCAGTCTCGATAGCGGCAACGCGATCAGTCACGATTTGCCAGTTATCATTTCCCTGCGCTTGAACGTTGCGCGCGATCTCGGCGCAGATGTCCTCGACATCCTCGGGGCCGGGGTCATCCTCGGTAATCACGATTCGGTCGGCATACTTGCCAGCGGCGATGCCCATCGTGGTGCGTCGATCGACACCCTTACCGCCCGTAGCGCCAAATACAACCGCCAGCTCGCGCTCGGGATAGTTCTCGCGCAAGTCGCGCAGGAGTGTCTCGAGGCTCATGCCGTTATGTGCAAAATCGACGATGCCCAGGATTTTACCCGATACGGACGGATAGAGCTCCATACGACCGGGAACGAAGACGCCCTCAAAGCCATGGACGATACCCTCTTCGGAAATGCCCAGGGCCTCGGCGCAGGCAATAGCGGCAAGCGCGTTGGACACATTGAACTTAACCGGCGTGGGAATCACAATGTCACGCGTAAAACGGGGCGTGCGCACCGTTGCCACCACGCCGCAGTCGCCATTGCGAATCGCCAGCGCAAGCACGTCGGCACGCTCGTCGGTCAGGGAGAACGTCACCGTACGTTCGCAACGAGATGCCGCCTCGAGCACGCGATCGACCTTATCCATATCGAGATTGACCACGGCAAAACGGCTCTGCAAGAAGATTTTGAGCTTGCTGGCAAAGTAATCCTCGAGCGTCGGATGCTCAATCGGCGAAATGTGATCCTCGCCGATATTGGTAAAGGCGCCGACTTCAAAGTCAATCTTGCCCGTACGCTCGTATTTGAGGCCCTGACTCGATGCCTCCATAACCAGCCACGGGGCACCCGCCTCCGCAGCATGCGCGATGCGAGACTGCAGCAGGAAGGATTCGGGGGTCGTCAGCTTGGAAGGGCCCGTCTCGATGCCGTCGTCGAACTCAATGCCCGTATTAAGAGCGGGTCGATGACAGCCCGTAAGCTTGGCCTCGTTGGCGAGGATGCCGCGCAGATAAAAGCTGCAGGTCGACTTGCCCTTGGTGCCTGTAAAGGCGCAGACCTTCACCTTACCCGACGGGTGCCCATAAAAGGCATCTGCCACCACGGCGAGCGTGCGACGAATATCGCTCACAATCACCGCGGGAAGATCAACATCGTAATCGACCTCGGAAACGTAGGCCACGGCGCCATCGGCGATTGCCGAAAGCAGGTACTCGCGCTTAAACGCACGGCCTTTGCAGACAAACAACGTGCCCGGACGCACCTGGCGCGAGTCATCAGTCGCAAACTCAATGCGCTGGTCGCACGAAGCGCTCGGTCTGGAAACAACAAGGTCATCTTCCTCGAGCAACTCTATATAGCGCATCAGAGTTAGCTTCTCTTGTGTCGGACTCGACATACAAAGACCTCTCTCGCTAAATTCAGCCTTAAAGGGCAGAAGGCGTCCCGCGGCAGAAACGATGAAACATTCTGTATTATCAACCATCCTAATATGCCACCTGACCTTGCGCGCATCACAGCCTTCTAAAAAATTGCATGGACTGTGCCGTGGTCTAATAAATGGCAACAGTGTTCACCCCGTGTAAAACCAAGGAAATCTGGGTGCTGTTCTTTAACATAGCGTTCGCAACCACGTCCCGCCGCTTCGCCTGAAGATCGGGACGTGGTTTTTTCGGTTCGCTCGGCGCTTATGCCCTATCACGAAACAAAAGATTGGCATGATAGTAAAGATTATTTGACATCAGCTGCCGCAATCCTTGCGGCAGTACACCTGAGCCGTCAGCAGAAAGGATCTTGCATGTGCGGTTTTGTCGGTTTTACCGGTACAGATGAACAGAGTGAGCTGGTTCTCACGGCCATGATGAATCGCATCATCCACCGTGGTCCCGATATGGGCGGCCAGCATATCGTCGACAACGTTGCCCTTGGTTTTCGTCGTCTTTCGATTCTCGATCTTTCCGAAGCTGGAGCCCAGCCCATGTCGAGCGACGACGGCAAGGTCACGATTGTCTTCAACGGAGAGATCTACAACTTCCAGGAGCTTCGTGCCGAGCTGGAGGCGGCCGGCTACGCCTTCCACTGCAACGCTGATACCGAGGTCCTGGTACACGGTTACGAGGAGTGGGGCGAGGACCTGGTCAACCGTCTGCGCGGCATGTACGCGTTCGTGATTCACGACCAGAACAAGAACAAACTCTTTGGTGCTCGTGACATCTTTGGTATCAAGCCGTTCTATTACTACCAGGCATCCGATGGCTCGCTGCTGTTTGGCTCCGAGATCAAGAGCTTCCTGGACCATCCCAAGTTTGAGAAGGCTGTCAACCACGACGCGCTGCGCCCCTACCTGACGCTGCAATTCCCCGCCACGGAGGAGACCTTCTTTAAGGGCGTGTTCAAGCTTGCCCCGGCGCATTGCTTTACGTATGACCTGACGACCAACACCATGGACATCAAGCGTTACTGGAGCTGCGACTTCACCGACGACAACTCCAAGACCTTCGAGGAGTACGTGGACGAGTGCGACAAGGTCGTGCACGAAAGCGTCGCTGCGCACCGAATCGCCGATGTTAAGGTGGGCTCGTTCCTTTCTGGCGGTGTGGACTCCAGCTACATTGCCGCCTGTCTCATGCCCGACACCACGTATTCTGTCGGCTTCGATTACAAGAACTTCAACGAGACCAACTACGCCGCCGAGCTTTCCGACAAGCTGGGCATCAAGAACGTGCGCAAGATGATTACCGCCGACGAGTTCTTTGATGCACTGCCCGATATCCAGTACCACATGGACGAGCCGCAATCGAACCTGTCCAGCGTGCCGCTGTACTATCTGGCGCAGATGGCTTCCAAGGAGGTCACCGTCGTCCTTTCGGGCGAGGGTGCCGACGAACTGTTTGCCGGCTATGAGTGGTACGAGGACACCCCCGAGATGCGCACCTTTAAGAAGCGCGTGCCGCTCGGCGTACGTCGCGCCCTGGGCTCACTCGTTCAGCATCTCCCCTACTTTAAGGGCCACAACTTCCTGACGAAATGCGCCGAGGTTCCCGAGCGCTGGTATGTGGGTCAGGCAAAGGTGTTCGATCCCTCCGAGGTCGACGAGGTGCTCAAGCCCGCTTATGACACCGGCAAGAACGCCGCCGAGATGTGCGCCGAGTACTACAAGCAGGTTCCCAACTGCTGCGAGCTTTCCAAGAAACAGTATCTGGATATGAACATGTGGCTGCCGGGCGACATTCTGCTCAAGGCCGACAAAATGTGCATGGCGCATTCTCTGGAGCTTCGCGTCCCGTTCCTGGACAAGAAGGTCATGGAGTTTGCAGAGCACATTCCCGCCAACTACCGTGTTAACGAAGAAGGCTGCAAGCTCGTTCTGCGTCACGCTGCCAACCGCACGCTGCCCGACGAGTGGGCAACGCGCAAGAAGGTGGGCTTCCCCGTACCGGTCAAGTTCTGGCTGCGCGAGCAAAAGTATTACGACTACGTAAAGGAATACTTCACCGCGCCGTGGGCTGCTGATTTCTTTGACACCGATGCGCTCATGAAACTGCTCGACGATCACTTTAAGGGTCGCGCGCTCAACCAGCGCAAGATCTATACCACGCTGACGTTCCTCATTTGGTACAAGCGCTTCTTTATCGACGAGGACAAGGGCGCTAAAGTCGCCGCTTAGTTTTCGTTATGAATTAGCGGTGAACCACGCAGGGTTTCCGCTATACTCAATACCTGCGGGCGATTGGCGCAACGGTTAGCGCAGGTGCTTTACACGCACAAGGCTGGGGGTTCGAATCCCTCATCGCCCACCATTGAATTGTTAGGCCTCCAGTGATGGAGGCCTTTCTTTTTTGTGTCCGGTACATGGGATTCGAACCCGCAAGGGTGCGGAGCTGAGGAAACGCGAAGCGTTTTCCAGCGCAGCACGCGAGGGCCGTAGGCCCGAAGCGGGGCGCGGGCGGCGAAGCCGCACGCGGACATCCCTCATCGCCCACCACTGATTTGATAGGCTCCCAGCTATGGGGGCCTTTCGTTTTTGGGCCCATCGCATGGGATTCGAACCCGCAAGGGTGCGGAGCTGAGGAAACGCGAAGCGTTTTCCAGCGCAGCACGCGAGGAGCGAAGTAGCGAAGTGAAGCGCGGGCGGCAAAATGGACCCCTGGCGAATACCCGTGTGCAAAAAATGCCAAATATGAGTACTGCTACCTTTTTAGTAGCAGCGTTTTCGAAGTCATAAAAGGCAAATCCGGCATTAGAAAGACGATCGATAGTCCAGTTAAGCCAATTTGCCAACTACAAAACTGGACATATGTGGCCCAACTCGTCTAAAAACAACTAATTTATATGTTACGAAGTTAGTGCCCGTACTCATATTTACCACTTTTTGCACACGGCCCATCCCGGCCATGGTAAATCGATAGCAAAACGGGCTCCAGTTCGCCCAATCGTGTGCCAAACGGCACGTGACGGTCTGGAGCCCGCTTCAAATTGCTATGCCTAATAGCGCTAAGCCAAAACACCCGCCAGGATCTCGATCAGGTTGTCCACGTCGGCCTCTTCGCACACGAGCGGCGGCAGGAAGCGCAGCGTATGTGCGCCTGTAGCGTTGATCACGGCACCAGCCCCCAATGCACGGGCCACGACGTCGTGTGCATCACCCGCGGCATCATCCAAATCGCAGCCGAGCATCAGGCCGCGACCACGCACCTCTACCACATGCGGAAGCTTAGCCAGCGCCTGCTCCATATAAGCACCCACCTTGGCAACATGCTCGGCAAAATCGCCGCGCACGAGCGCAGAGAGCGTCGCGGCGCACGCCGCGACAGCCAAGCAGCTACCGCCAAAGGTCGAGCCGTGGTCACCCGGCTTAAACACGTCGGCGATCTCCTTCTTTGCCACCACGGCACCCATGGGCACGCCATCGGCAATGCCCTTGGCAAGGCTCATAATGTCGGGCTCCACGCCATAGGTCTGGAATGCAAACGGCTTGCCGGAGCGGAAGATGCCACACTGGACCTCGTCGGCGATAAGAACGGCGCCCACCTCGTGTGCCAAGTCGCGCGCCGCCGCCATAAACTCCTCGGTCATGGGGTGCACGCCGCTCTCGCCCTGAATCGGCTCGAGCATGACGGCGCAGACCTCGCTTCCCAGCTGCTTAAAGATCGAACGCAGTTCGTCGACATCGTTGGGCGTACAGGCCACAAAGCCACCCGGCAGCGGACGGAAACTGTCCTGTAGCCGATCCTGCATGGTGGCGGCAATGGTCTCGAGCGTACGGCCGTGGAAGCCGCCACGCATGCATACGATGGTGTTGCCGCCGTTACCAGCACGCTTGGCGTACAGACGCGCGAGCTTCATCGAGCCCTCGTTGGCTTCGGCACCAGAATTGGCAAAGAACGTCTCCCACACCTGCTCGTCCGCAGCCGGGGCACCGAGCGCAGCGGCCGTGGTCTCATCGCCGGCGGCAATGGCATCGGCCAGCACGCACGCACCATCTACGTCGTCGTTGGCAAGCTTGGACAGCAGCGCCGCGACCTGTCCACGCTGCTCGATGTAGAAGTAGTTAGACACATGCAGAAGCTTTTTGGTCTGAGCCTCGAGCGCCGAGAGCACTGCAGGGTTGCCGTGGCCAAGGCTGCACACACCGATACCAGCGAGAAAGTCGAGATACTCACGACCATCGTCACCGATGAGCTTCATACCGTGACCTTCGACAAACTCTACCGGCGAGCGACCAAAGGTATGCATAACGTAATGGGATTCGAGTGATTGCTGAGTTGCAAGTGACATGAGATGCCTTTCGTTGGGCGCCGTACGGCGCAGGGCTATGGGTGCAGGGACGCGACGACCGCGGGTCGGCTAGACCGTCTGGAGCTTCTCGACCTCGTCGAGGTTCTCGGTCAGACGCGCCGCAAACGTCGAAAGCGGATGCGGATGCGTATCGAACTCGTAGGCCGTCTCGGTGGAGTGGATCACGGTACCGACGCCAGCATCGGTCAGCAACTCCAGCAGCAGCGAGTGCGGCGTCGTGCCGTTGATGATGTGGGCTCGGAACACGCCAGCAGCAAGCGCATCGACGGCGGCGCGCAGCTTGGGAATCATACCCTTGTCGACTTCTCTGCCGTAGAGCATCTCGTTGACCTCGTCGAGCGTCAGGTTGGAGATAAGCGAGTCCTTGTCGCTAAAATCCTTGTACAGGCCGTCGACATCGGTCAAAAAAATCGCCTTATGCGCGTGAAGCGCCGCCGCAACGGCACCGGCAGCGGTGTCGGCATTGATGTTGAAGAATCCGCCGTCCTCCCCCGCCGCGACGGTAGCGATAACGGGAATGTACTCGCTATCGAGCAAGCGCTCGATATAGTCGGTGTTGACGTGCGTCACTTTGCCCACGCGACCGAGCTCGGGGTCGAGCAGCTCGGCGATGAGTGTGCCGGCATCGCTGCCCGACACGCCTACGGCCAGGTTGCCGTGGTGGTTGATGGCGGCGACCAGCTCCTGGTTAACCTTGCCGCCCAGCACCTCGCGCACGATATCCATAGTCGCCGGCGTGGTCACGCGCTGGCCGTTCTTAAACTCGACGGGAATATCGTAATGGCTCAGCGCCTCGTTGATGGCCTTGCCGCCGCCATGCACGATGACGGGGCGCATACCGATGATCTTGAGCAAAACGATGTCGCTCATCACGTCGCGGCGCAGCTGCTCATCGACCATGGCGGCTCCGCCATACTTGATAACGACCGTCTTGCCGGTCAGGTTTTTAATCCACGGCAGCGCTTCGAACAGCAGCTGCGCGGTTGCTTCGTTGGATTCGCTCGAACGACAATCGCGTGCGAATTTCATAATCTGCCTCGTCTTTCGTATCGTTATCGTGCCGTGCTCCGCCGTCCGCAATCGCGGCAAGATGCGCAGCGTGCCTGGAATCTAGGAACGGTAGTCACCGTTGATGGAGATGTACTCGTGCGTGAGGTCGCAGGTCCACACGGTCGTTGCCGCATCGCCTGCGCCCAGGTCGGCCGAGATCACGATCTCGGGCGCCTCAAAACGTCGCAGAACCTCGTCCTCGTCAAAGGGAACGGTCAGACCATCGCGACAGACGGGCATGCCCATCATGTCGATGGAAACGTCTTCCTGATTAAACTTCACGCCGCACTTGCCAAGCGCCATGGCGACGCGGCCCCAGTTGCAGTCGTGGCCGGCGATGCAGGTCTTGACGAGCGGCGAATTGGCGACGGCGCGGGCGGCGATATCGGCTTCCTCGTCGTTGGCGGCGCCGGCGACGTTAACCGTCACGAGCTTTGACGCACCCTCGCCATCGGCCGCAATGTTGCGCGCCAGGCTCTCGCACACCTCGTGCACGGCAAAGGCCAACTCGTCAAAGGCATCAGTACCCTCGACGATGGCCTCGGCATCTGCGACTGCAGCGCCAGAAGCAAGCATGATGCAGGTGTCGTTGGTCGAGGTATCAGAATCGACCGTCACTTTATTGAAGGTCTGCTTAACGGTCGAGAGCAACAGGGCGTGGAGCGCCGCCGGCTCGACGGGGGCATCGGTAGTAATGACCGCGATCATGGTGGCCATATTAGGCATGATCATGCCCGAGCCCTTGCACATACCGCCCACCGTATAGGCATTGCCTGCGTGCCCCGCAGCCTCACTGCGATAGCGAACGGCATACTCCTTGGAATGTGTATCAGTCGTCATGATAGCGCGGGCGGCATCGGCGCCACCATGAGCGGAGAGCGCCTCGAAGGCGGACGGAACGGCCGTCTCAAACGTGTCGATCGGCAGAATCTGTCCGATCACGCCTGTGGATGCAACTAGGATCTGCTGGGGTTCACAGCCGATGACCTGCGACGCGATGTTGCATGTCTCGCGCGCACAGGCTAGGCCGGTCTCGCCCGTGGCGGCGTTCGCGTTGCCGGAGTTGATTGAAACACCGGCGATGATGCCATAGCCCTTGTCCGCACCGCCCAGGTTGGCACGGCTCACCTGCACGGGCGCCGCGCAAAAGCGGTTGGTCGTAAACACGCCGGCACCTGGACAGGGCTTATCGGGCACGACGAGTGCATAGTCCAAGCGCTCGGGATTCTTCCGGAATCCCGCATGGATACCTGCAGCCTTAAAGCCGGCCGCTGCCGTAACGCCGCCCTCGACGGCGCGAATCTTGATATCAATCAGGTCGGTATTCATCGTCCCTACGACTCCTTATATCAAATAAAAAAGCGGGCATCGGCTGGCACGCCATACCGGTCGCAACTACTAGACCAGCTTGAAAGCGGCGCCCAACTCGATACCCGACCACCAAATCGTTAACAATCGAATGTGCTACACCGGGCACGCCACTGTGGGCAAGCCTCGTCGCTCGTCAAAGCCAAAAACGATGTTGGCGCACTGGACCGCCTGGCCCGCAGCACCCTTGCACAAATTGTCGATAGCACCCGTCGCCACCAGCACGCCCGCACGCTTGTTGAGCGCAAGGCCAATCTGGGCAGCGTTGGTGCCGACGACCGAAGCCGTCTTGGGCTGCTGGCCGGCATCGAGCACGCGCACAAAGGTGCGACCGGCGTAGAACTTCTTGTAATGGTCGACGACGTCCTCAAGGGCCAACGTGTCGAGAGTCTGCGGCGCGAGCGGCATCGTCACCGTGGAAAGCAGGCCGCGCCTGAGCGGTGCCAAGTGCGGAGTAAAGACGACGCGATCGGTCAGGTCCAGGATCTGCTCAATCTCGGGCGTATGACGATGTTTGCCTACGCCATAGGCCTCTAAGTTCTCGTCTGCGCTACAAAAATGGGTGCGAGCGTTGCAGGACTTACCGGCGCCCGTCACGCCACTAATGGCATCGACGATTACGGGGCCGTTCTCTGCCACCCAGCCCGCACGCACGGCAGGAGCGGCAGCGAGGCTCGTTGCGGTGGGATAGCAGCCGGCGCAAGCGACCAAAACGGGCTTTCCGGCGGCATGGCTGGAAGCAGCGGTCTCTAAGTCCCGGCAGAACAGCTCGGGCAGGCCAAAAGCGCGGGTCTTGAGCAGCTCGGGGCTCGTGTGCTCGGCGGCATACCATGCCTCAAAGACGGACGGGTCGCTCAGGCGGTAATCGGCCGAAAGATCAAAGCAGGAAACGCCCGCGGCAAGGAGCGCGGGCACCTGCGCCATGGCAGCCGTGTGCGGCACGGCAAGAAAAACCGCATTGCAGCTTTTGAGCTCGGGGGCGTCATGCGTGGTGAAAACCAGATCGCTCACGCCAGCAAAGCTCGGATACACTGCGGACAGCGGCTGGCCGGCATCGGCGTTGGACGTAATGGCAACAAGTTCAAACTCGGGATGGCCGAGTACGAGGCGAATGAGCTCGGCTCCGGCATATCCAGCCGCGCCGACGATTCCAACCTTCAAAGACATATCAGACTCCTTGTCTGCGATTTATGCACCGATGCGCATTTCACAGCGGTCGTTATGAAGTGGGTTGAAACTTTAGCACCAAAAGATGCATTTATACGTAAATAGCTTGCATGTTCATGCATTGAAACATTCCCGACACATTCACTTGAAGGAATTGACAAATAGAGCGGGCCCCGTATTGACCGGCACTCCTTACGGCGCCGGGCAACACGGGGCCCGCCCATGCGAAAACTAAGTTGTTAGGATGAGCCAGCTGGCTAGAGCTCGACCGGCACCCATTCGTCGTGATTGCAGATAAAAGCCTCGGGATCCTCGACGCTAAAGAAGACGAGCGTGGGGTCGTTAGGCCCCTCATAGTGCTCGCTCAAGCGCTCAAGGTGTTTCCATCCGGCCTCGCGCATTTCGCTCGAAGCCCGGTCTTCCAGTCCCGCACGCCCGCGCAGGATCAACCAACCATGGCCCGGCCACCAACTCGTGGCCTCAAAGCGCTGGTTTTGCAGCAGCTCCTGCCACACATCTTTGGTGCGCGCCGTCACAAACCACAGCTTGCCGTCCTGAATCTGTGCAAACGAGAACGGACGCACATGCGGCTGCCCGTCCACGCTCGTCGCCAGATACCACGCCGGCACCGACGTCAGATACTCCAGCACCGTATTCAATCCGTCCACGTTTCCTCCTGTCACCTGACCAGTCTTTTTGGAATGGGTAGTCAATTTGGGGAATTAGAGCTCGAGGAGCTCTTCGCTGCCGTCGATATCGCAGAACCGCGCGGCGATGTTGCGGACCGAGAAGAACGCAAGGCGGCCGTCGTTGGCACTATCGTGTTGTTCGCCAATGCCCACCATGTGCTTAAAGCCCGCCTGGCGCACCTTGTCGCTCACGACTGCATCGTCCTCGAGCGCGGCCTCACCGGTTAACACGATCCAGCACTCCCCCGGCTTCCAGCCCGATACCTCAAACTTGGGATTCGCGCTCAACTCCGCCCACACGTCCTTGTCGCGCGACGTGCAAAACCACAGCTTGCCGTCATCGACCATGGCAAACGAAAACGGCCTCACGCGAGGCTGATGCCCGTCGCTCGTATCGGTCGTGGCAAGATACCACGCCGGAATGCGCCTGAGATACGAGCAGACGCGCTCGAGCTGAGCCGTGCGATCGATGTCGGTCATAGAGACCCCTTTCTTGCGCTCGAATCGAGCTTAGACGAGTTGAAGATTGATAACGACAACGCATATCACCAGCAGCGCCATCGCCACCGCGGCCAGTGCATCCCCGCGGCCAAACGTAAGCGCATGCAGACGCGTGCGCCCCCGCTCACCGTGATAACAGCGCGCATCCATGGCGGCCGAAAGCGTCTCGGCATGACGGAACACGCCGGTGAACAGCGGAATCGCCACACTGCCGAGCATGCGCACGCCGCCGAGCGGACCGCCCGTCACGCGCGCGCCGCGACTTGCCTGTGCATCGGCCGTCTGTTTCATCTCGGTGGCAAATTGCGGCATAAACCGCAGCGCGATACCCATAATCATGCCGAGCTCGTGCGCCGGAAGCCCCACGCGCGCAAATGGTGCGAGCAGGCGCTCAAAACCCGCGGTGAGGTCGAGCGTCGGCGTGGTGAGTGTAATGGCGCTCATGCCGGCCATCATCAGGGTCAGACGGCACGCCATAAACGCCGCAGAACGCAGCGAGCCCTCGCTCACCTGCAAAAAGCCAAGCTGCCACAGGGTGCGGCCACTCTGGTCGGAAAACAGGTTGAGTACCGCGACCACTACGACAATCGCCAGCAGTGGTGCCATCGATGATAGGACCCGGCGCAACGGCACTCGGGCTGCGACATAGACCAGCACGACAAACATTGCGACCGGAACCAACCCGCGGAAGATTCCGACAGTGAGCACGGTGATCAGAAATGCGAAACCTAGGAGCAGCTTAGTGCGCGGATCCAGGCGATGCACCGCGCTATCCCCGGGATAGTAGCTGCCAAATGAGAACGCCTCCATTAGCAGCCCTCCTCTCGCGTGGGCGCCGTGGAACCGGCCTGACACGGAACCCTCAAAGGCACGTCCGCGCAGCCCAGCAGCAAGCCGGCCAGCTCGTCGGCCAGCGCCTCAACCGTATAAAGCTTGTCGCAGCAGAGCGGCACACCGGCTTGCGCGAGCGCCAGCGCCATGCGCTGGGCGGCAGGAACGCCCAGGCCGATCGACTTGAGCTCGTTCGCGTGCGCAAAAACCTGCACGGGCGTTCCCTCGGCAAACACCGCGCCCTCGTTCATCACAACAATACGGTCACAACAATTTGCCAGGTCATCCATGCTGTGCGAAACCATGACAACGGTCAGGCCCTCGCGATGGAGTCGACTGATGAGCCCAAGAAAATCCCTGCGCGCAACCGGATCGAGCCCCGCCATGGGCTCGTCGAGCACCAGCACCTCGGGCTCCATGGCGAGCACGCCGGCAAACGCCACGCGGCGCTGCTGGCCGCCCGAAAGCTCAAAGGGGCTCTTGTCGCCTATTGCGGCAAGGTCAAGTCCCACGCGCACAAGCGATGACGCGACACGGCGCGCAACCTCGTCTTGCGGCAGGCCAAGGTTGCGCGGGCCAAACGCCACGTCCTGCGCCACGGTCTCTGCAAATAGCTGACGCTCGGGATACTGAAACACCACGCCGACCTTGGCCTTAACCGCGGCGGCGTGTTTCTTGTTTGATAGGTCGAGCCCCAGCGCGCAAACGCTTCCCTCCTGCGGACGAATCAACCCGTTGAGATGCTGAACCAACGTCGATTTACCCGAGCCGGTATGACCCGCCAGGCCCAGAAACTCGCCGCGGCGCACCGTCAGCGAAACATCACGTAGCGCCCAGGGGCTGCTTGGATCGTTGCCCCAAAGGGCCTGTTTGCTCGATGCGTCCGCAGTGGTCGAGCGCTTGCGCCAGCGACGGCGCTCGCGGGCGCTCAGCGAATAACTATGCGAGAGATGCGAAATCTCGATAACAGGCTCCGACGTGCCTATCCCGTCAGCTGCAGGTGATCCATTGTCAAGCACATGAGAATCGGATGCAGAAGACTGCTCTGCGATGTCCGTCCCACTCCGCTCGGCATAAGCCTGTGCAATCTCGGCGACCATATCCGCCTCGCGCACCTGCGCGCAAACGGATACGCCCTTCGCGCGAAGTGTCCTACCCAGGCAGCACGACGCCGGCATATCCAAGTTGAGCTGAGCAAGTTCGTCCGCCCGCGTCAAGATTTCCTCGGGCGTACCGAGCATGGCAACGCGCCCCGCCCGAAACACCGCGACACGATCGGCCTCGGCGGCCTCTTCCATAAAGTGCGTAATCATCACGATGGTCATGCCGCGATCGTGCAACGCGCGGCAAGCCTTCATGAGGCCCTTGCGTCCACGTGGATCGAGCATCGAGGAAGCCTCATCCAAAATGAGAACGCGCGGCTCCATGGCAAGCACGCCGGCAAGCGCCACGCGTTGCTTTTGGCCACCCGAAAGCGCGTGGGTCTCATGGCGCTCAAAGCCCACCAGGCCCACGCCCTTCAGCGCCTCGCGTACGCGCTGTGCAATTTGCGCCGATGGCACGCCAAGGTTTTCGGGACCAAACGCAACGTCATCTTCGACAAGCGTTGCCACCAGCTGGTCATCGGGATTCTGGAATACCATGCCCGCGGTCGAACGAATGTCGTAGACCAGCTCGGGGTCGGACGCATCCATGCCGTTGATACGCACCGTGCCCACATCGGGCTTCAACAGTGCATTCAGATGCTTGGCAAACGTCGACTTGCCCGACCCATTGCCACCGAGGATGCAGAAAAACTCGCCATCCTCAATGTTCAGATCGACGCCGTCGAGTGCCGGAACGGCACCGTCATAGCTAAAGGAAACGCCCCGACACTCAATCATGCGCGGCCTTTGACCTGGTCCTTTTTAGGCGTGATGAGATTGGAGACCGCCTTGTACACTGCAAGCGTCAACACCGAGTTAAGCACGGTCTTGATAAGGTTGAACGGCAGCACGGCAGGAATCATGAGCGGGGCGATCACATCGACCGAGCCATACCAGAACCATACGCCAATGGTTAGGTTTGCGACCATAGACAACGCCGTAGCGGCAATAACACCGAGCACCAGGCCAATCACGGCACCCTTATAGGTATGCATCTTCTGGTAGACGATAGCCGCGGGCAGAATGTAGCCCAGCGTAGCAACCAGATTCATAAGCGCGCCGACCCAGTCACCCGTGGTGAGCGCATGGATAACGATCGCCATAGCGGCAACAGCGGTACCGGCACCGGAACCATACGCAAACCCGCACACCATCGCCGGCACCAGCGACGGGTCATAGGTCAAAAACGGCGCCGAAGGAAGAATGGGCAGCTGCACGTACATAAACAGGGCGCCCAAGGCGCACATCAACGCCATGGTAACGAGCTGTTTGGTGCTCCACCTATTCGTGTTCTCAAAATGGATATGCTGCAACTGTTCAGACATAAGATCACCTGCCTCTTTCATCCGGACTCTAACCGTTGGTACTGGGATCTCACCAGTTCAGCCGGCATGCGAACCAACGCACGCACGGGTCGCGGACTCATCGGCTCGGTCGCAGACGCCTCGTCTGCGCCACGGCACCCCTTTGGCACCGCCCGATTTACCGCCAGTGGGGAATTTCACCCCGCCCTGAAACAGCAATTGCAAGTGTAGCACGAGCAATCCTTCGCGCAAGTATGCCGAGGGTAATTTGTGGCGGGGATCAGTTGCCGCAACAACCACGTTCCCCACCCATCCCAAAGTAACGCGCCTTTCGCGCAAAGCGCGAAACAGCGACCGGGACACGTATCCCCATCAGCCACGATCTCCGCCCACGCCGACCTCAAGGCCGTAAACGCAGGGGATCCGAGGACGTTCCGGAGAGAAGCCCCGTCACGCCCCCGGATTCCCGGTGGGAGTTCTAGACCTTGTCGGCCTTAGTACATACCGCCGCCCTGCTGACCAGCGGTAGCAGCAGCGATAGCATCCTCAAGCTGAGTGTTCTTGGGCACATCGGAGACAGTAGCCTCGGTGATGAGGATCAGGCTGGCGACAGAAGCAGCGTTCTGCAGGGTGACGCGGCTGACCTTGACGGGGTCGAGGACGCCCATCTCGATCATGTCGCCCCACTCGCCGTTGGCGGAGTTGAGACCCTGGCCGGCGGGCAGCTCGGCAACCTTGTCGACCACGACAGCGCCCTCAAAGCCAGCGTTCTTGGCGATGGTAGCGACCGGAGCGGTCAGAGCCTTCTTGACGATGTCGACGCCGATCTTCTCCTCGGGGTCGTCGATCTCGACAGCATCGAGCGCAGGAGCAGCGTCCATGAAGGCGACGCCGCCGCCAGCGACAATGCCCTCCTCGACAGCAGCGCGGGTAGCCTGCAGGGCGTCCTCGACACGATGCTTGATCTCCTTGAGCTCGGACTCGGTAGCAGCGCCGACCTTGATGACGGCAACGCCACCGGAGAGCTTGGCCAGGCGCTCCTGGAGCTTCTCGCGGTCGAAGTCAGAGGTGGTGTTCTCCATCTCGCCCTTGATCTGAGCGATACGGGCGTCGATGGCCTCCTTGGAGCCAGCGCCGCCGACGACGACGGTGTTGTCCTTGGAGATGGTGACGGACTTAGCGGTACCGAGCATATCGGCGGTGATGTCAGCGACCTTCACACCCAGCTCGTCGAGAGCAGCCTGGCCACCGGTGAGGACAGCGATGTCCTCGAGGATGCGCTTGCGGCGATCGCCGTAACCCGGAGCCTTGACGGCGCAGACGTTGAGGGCGCCGCGGATCTTGTTGAGGACGAGGGTAGGCAGGGCCTCGCCGTCGATGTCCTCAGCGATGATGAGCAGGCCACGGCCAGCGCGCTGGACAGCCTCGAGAACAGGCATGATGTCCTGGACGCTGGAGATCTTCTGGTCGGTGATGAGGATGTACGGATCCTTCATCACGGCCTCCATGCGGTCGTTATCCGTGACGAAGTAAGCGGAGACATAGCCCTTGTCGAACTGCATGCCCTCGACGGTGTCGATGGTGATGTCGAACGTCTGGGAATCCTCGACGGTGATGACGCCGTCCTTGCCCACGACCTCCATAGCCTCGGCGATCTTCTCGCCGACCTCGGGGTCACCGGCGGAGATGGTACCGACGGAAGCAATCTGCTCCTTGGTCTCGACCGGCTTGGCCTGCTTCTTCATCTCGGCGACGGCGGCGTTAACGGCCTTGTCGATGCCGCGACGGATGGCCAGCGGGTTGGCGCCAGCGGCGACGTTGCGCAGACCGTCGTTGACGATGGCCTGAGCGAGCAGGGTTGCGGTGGTGGTGCCGTCACCCACGGTGTCGTTGGTCTTGGTGGCGACCTCCTTCACCAGCTGGGCGCCCATGTTCTCGATGTTGTCCTCGAGCTCGATCTCCTTAGCGACGGAAACGCCGTCGTTGGTGATGGTCGGGGCACCGAACGTGCGCTGCAGCGCAACGTAGCGGCCCTTGGGGCCCATGGTGACGGTAACGGCGTCGGCCAGGGTGTTGACGCCCTTGGCGAGCTTAGCGCGGGCATCGGTGTTGAACGTAATGTTCTTTGCCATAGTGGGTAATCCTCCAAAAGAAATGTGACTCGCGTCGCCGCTTCCGAGTCCTATGCGACGAGCGCGTTCAAAGACGAATCAGAGATTCTGACGAGACTAGGCCTCGACGACAGCGTAGATGTCATCGGCGCGCATGAGCAGATACTTCTCGCCGTCGACCTTAACCTCGTTGCCACCGAACTTACCGTAGATGACAACGTCACCGACCTTGACGTCCATGGGAATGCGCTCACCCTTGTCGTTGACCTTGCCGGCGCCAACGGCAACAATGGTGCCGCGCTGCGGCTTCTCCTGAGCGTTGCTGGCGATATACAGACCAGAAGCGGTCTTCTGCTCGGCCTCGTCGGGCTTGACCAGAACACGATCTGCAAGCGGCTTCAAAGACGACATGCTTGTCTCCTCCTTTTTGGGCCGCGCGGTTATACCACGCGAATTAACCCTTTTTGTTTGCGTACGCGTTGAATGGTACCCACGAATGGCGGGTTATACAACACGGAGTCAAAAAATCTTATTTTTTGGCACTTAGATTTTCTGAATGCCGGGGGATAACTTAACGGTGGCTCCCGGGGCGGACCGGAGGGCATGAAGTTTGCTGCTCTACAGTCCTGCGCAAGACGGAAAGCACATTAAGTGCTTTCCTTTGCGTGCGGAACTCGCGACAAACTTCATGCCCTCCGGTCCGCCCTGGGAGCCAGGTTGACTAACTAGGGCCCGGCATTCAGAAAAGTCAGTGCAGCAAAATGGCGATGCGGATGGAATGCACAAGATAGGGGGCACGTTGTTGGGACGCGCTCTTTTAAGTTGCGGTGGAATAGTTCCTGTTTTTGGGCTTGAAGGCCGATTTTAGGGACTATTTCACCGCAACTGAGGGGTGGGATGTGGGGTTAGCGCTCGTAAATCAAGTTGCCTGCCAGGTAGGTGGCTTGGACTTTGGTGGCTTGAAGTTCTTGGGGATCAACGGTGAGCGGGTTTTGGTCCAGGACTACCAGGTCGGCGTACTTGCCAGGCTCCAAGCTACCGAGGTTTTGCTCGTCGCCCGCTGCATAGGCGCTGCCCAAGGTGTAGTTGCGCAGAGCCGTTGCTGCATCGATGAGCTCGCTCGGCAACCAGCCGCCCTCGGGCCAGTGGCTTTTGGGGTCCTGGCGCGTGATAGCCGTGTAGAGCACGTTCATGCTGGTAACGGGCGTGATAGGGCTGTCGGTACCGAAGGCTTGGCGAATGCCGCGCTGCTTATAGGTTGCGAACGGCCACATGATGCGGCTGCGCTCCAGGCCCAGATCGCGCTCCGGTCCACCCGGGTCGAGTGTAATGTGGCAGGGCTGGCTCGAAGCAACCACGTTGAGCTTGCGCAGGCGGTCGATGTCCTCGGGCAGAAGGTTCTCCAGGTGCTCGAGCGTGTTATGGCCGTGCTGGGGCAGGCCGTACAGGTCGGCTGCTTCCTCGAAGATATCCAGCGCGGCATGAATCGCACCGTCACCAATAACGTGGATGCGCACGGTGTGACCGCGCTCCGCAGCCGCCAGAACCAATTTTCGCATGCGCTCAGCCGGGACTGTCAGACGGCCCTGGTCGCCCGGGAAGCGCGGATTGGTATAGGGCTCGGTGAGATATGCCGTGTGTTCACTCGACACGCCATCGAAGAACTGCTTAAAACCCGGCGCCGAAAGCAGCGCGTTGTTCGCATAACGTACCTGGAGCTCTTCTAGACGCGACTGGTCATCCAACAGCGTGGGGAACAGATGGGCACGAATGCCCAGCTTGCCGGCTGTCTGCAGTTTGTCGTAGACGTCGTCGCGGATAAAATCGCAGCCTGGCATGGGCATGAGCGACATATCGCAGATCGAGGTGATGCCCTGCTCGGCCATGCGCCTCATTTGATCGGCGTAAGCGCTTGCGATGCGATCTTCGCCCAGCCACTCAAGGCAGCGCGGCAACAACTGCATGGCAGCCGCTTCGTGAGCAATGCCCGTAAGCTCGCCGCTTGCGTCCTTGTCGTAGCTGCCGCCCGCTGGCGGCTCGCTGTCGCGCGTGACGCCGAGCGCCTCGAGTGCGCGGCTGTTGAGCCAAAGCGTGTGCCCGTCGCCCGAATACATAACGCAGGGACGATCGGGGAATGCCGCATCGAGCGACGCCTTGGTAGGATGCTCGGGCGGGTCCCAACGGTAGTCGCGCCAGCCCTGCGTCACAACCCAGGCGTCATCGGGCAGGTCCTGGGAAAACTCGAGCGCATGTTGTACCAGTGCCGCCTCGGACGTGCCCATATCCATGAGCATGTACGGCGAGGAGCCGACCGAGGTATGGAAGAAGTGCAGATGCGCATCATGGAAACCGGGGCAGACAAACTGCTCGCCGTAATCGACCACCGGCGTGGCGGCAGGTGCGGCGGCAATTACGTCATCGGGCGCACCGACTGCGACGATGCGGTCGCCCGCGATGGCAATCGCCAGCTCGCGGGCGGAATCGATGCCGTCTTGCGCGGTAAAGACGTTCTTGGAGCGAATAATCCGATCGATATGTTGCATGGGCATCCCCATCTCTGGCAGGAAATTCAACACCCCCGAGTGTACTCCCCCGCCTCGGTTACAAAATGCCAAGCGGCAAACGGCAGCTTTACCAGCCCTAGCGGCAGGTGGCATACTGGAGAGAGCCTGTACGATTTTGCGATCGAGCCAACAAGGAGCAAATCGACCATGACGAAGACCAAGGCACAGCAGATTATGGCGGCGACCGAGACTCGCGCGGCTGACGATGTCACCGCAGCCATCCAAGATATCGCCGCCGAGTTTGAACCCTACATCATTAAGCAGCGCCGGCACTTCCATAAGCACCCGGAGCTGAGCCTCGCCGAAGAGCGCACGACCTCCGACATCGCCAACCAGCTCGACGCCATGAATATCCCCTACGAGCGCCCCCTTAAGACGGGCCTGGTGGCGACCCTTCGCGGCACCGCACCCGACGCCTATCGCGAGGACGGCACGCCGCGCCGCCGCATACTGCTGCGCGCGGATATTGACGCCCTGCCCGTCACCGAGCAGACCGGCGAGGAATTCGCCAGTGTCAACGAGGGCTGCATGCACGCCTGCGGCCACGACTGCCACATCGCCATGATGCTCGGCACGCTGCAGATCCTGCGCCATATGACCGACGACATCCACGGCGAGGTCCGCATCGTCTTCCAGCCCAGTGAGGAAAACGGCCAGGGCGCCAAACTCATGATCGGCACGGGTGTGCTCGACGGCGTCGACGGCGCCTACGCCGCGCACATCTGGAGCGAGGTCGACGCCGGCACCGTAAGCTGCGAGCCCGGCCCGCGCATGGCCAATACCGACTGGTTCCGCATCGATGTCCGCGGCACCTCGTGCCACGGCGCCATGCCCCAGCGCGGCCACGACGCCGTCATGGTTGCCGCCGAGATCGTCAACGCCCTGCAGACCATCGTCTCGCGCGAGATCAGCCCCTATGAGCCGGCCGTCATCACCGTCGGCGAGCTGCACGGCGGCACCGCGCGCAACGTTATCGCCGGCACGGCCTACCTCGCCGGCACGGTGCGCACCTACGGCGATTCAACCCACGAGGAAATGCCGGAGCTTATGCGCCGCATCGTGGAGCATACTGCAGCCGCCTTGGGCGCCGAGGCAGAGCTCACCGATTACACCATCGCCAACTACAAGGTCGAAAACGACGCGGCCTCGAGCGAGCGCTGCCGTCAGGCCGTAATTAAGTGTCTGGGTCCCGCCGGCCAAGGCCATTATCGCGGCACACTTTCGGGCGAGGATTTTTCGGAGTACCTGCGCCGCGTGCCGGGCGTGCTCGCCTTTGTAGGTACGCGTAACCCCAAGATTGGCGCCACGTACGCCCAGCATTCCTGCTTTTACAAGATCGACGAGACCGTGCTGGCAAAGGGCTCCATGGTGGCCGCCCAGTATGCTATCGACTTTTTGGCCGAGCCCACGCAAGAGGAGCTCGACGGCCCCGCGATCACTGCGGTCGCCGAAACCAACCCCGATCTGGCCGCCAAGTTGCGCTCTGCCAAGGCGACGACCGCCGAGGCTCGTGACGCCATCCACGACGCCCGCACGGCTCGCCATGCCGCAATCAAGGGCATCCACGAAGCCCGCGCCGCCGCTCGCCGCGAGGAGAAACACGACGAGTAGTCGTCACACCCATCCATAACAGCCTGGCTAAAGCAAAGCGGGGGCGGACGCGTCGAAACGTCCGCCCCCGCTTATGTGTCGACCGCTTTTCTAGCGCGTCCTCCGTCACGACAGGAAAGAGCGAAGGATGGTGAGCCAGCGTGGGGGTTCGAGGTGGATGATGTCGTCGGGGACTCCGGCGGGCGCATGGCCGCCAAAGAGTAAGCCGGCATCTACCGGATTGATGAGGCGCACGATCCATACGGCGATGACCAGCATGCACAACACGGTGACTGCAATGTCGACACCACGCTTTAGCTTGCTCGATGCCACCTCCTCGCGCACGAACGCGAGCACAAACGCAATCGGCACCACCCAAAACAGCGGATGGTAGGCAAAGGCCGCCGCAAAATCGAGACGCAGCGCCGCCAGCCACGCCCTCGTCATGCCGCATCCCGGACAAGGAGCGCCCGTCATCATTCGAAAAATGCAGCCGATATCGAGCAGGTAGAGCGCGAGCCAGGCGACAAAGAGCGCGCCGGTGCAAAAAAGGGCGCGGCGAAGGAGCTCTGCCGTGCCCCTATGTCCCTGGGAGCTGTTCACGCCGCCCTTATTGTTAGGCACGAGCGCCAAGGCGAGTGTTGTAAGCCGTTGCCATGGCATTGGTATTATTGATGATGATATTCATAGCGAAGATGGGACCAAGGCCGCACAGGAGCGCGCCGAAGATCTGCCACAGAAGAACGGTGGTGCCGTTTTCCTGGAACACCAGGCCGTAGCGAGGAGCGTTGGCCTGCAGGCGGTTGCCAATCTTGTAATACCAGTAGTACGCGTAGAAGCCGCAGGTCACAAACGATAGAAGGATGAATTCCGCCAGACCCGGCGTGTAATCGCCGTCATCCTGACACAACGTGTTGACGTCGCGTGCCAAGCAATACAGGAAGTAGAACGAATAGATACCGCAGGTCACAAGAGAGAGCAGCAGCCAGCCGATCAGGCTGCGGTCAGCCTTAATGGGGCCATAGCCCATCGGAGCGGATGCGGACTGTTGGGCGTATTGACCGGTGTACTGCTGCTGAGGCTGGGGCACGGGCTGAATAGCCTGGGCCGGAGCGGGCTGGGGCTGCGGGGCCGGAGCGGCAGAAGCGGCACCAACGGCGGATCCGCAAACAGGGCAGAATTTGGCATCATCCGAAATGGGAGAACCACAAGTGGGACAGAACATGAGCCTCTCCTTTTCCTAAGGCGTCGCACGCCTTCAAACCTTACACGTCTACGTTCTCAACAATAGCCGCGACGTTGTTGCGCAACATTGACCAATTTCCGAGAAATTTTGCTGCAACCGTTTTCCCAGGCATTTTCTTGCTTTCGCAGTAGAAAAAGGCACCCCGGGCTCAGTTGCCCAGGGCGCCTCGACCGGCTATTCGGTTTGATTGTTTTCGGCAGCAGGATTATCGCCCGGCTCATCCGCCGGCGTGGCAACGGCATCCCAATCGGGCTCCGCAGGCGTCGCCTCGGACGCCGGTGCGGGAACAGGAGCAGGTGCCGGGGCAGGTGCAGGCGCGGGTGCCGGGGCAGGCGCAGCACCAGTGGCTGCCGTGGGATTGAATCCCGCAGGAGCAGGCTTCTTCTCACCCGGGAGCACAAAAGTCAAAACGTCGTCCTTGTCCTCATCGGCCCATTCGCTTGCATAACGTGCGACCCAATAGCCAACGGCACGATGCTTGAGCATCTTGCCAAAGACCGTAAGAAATACGGTGACAAAAGCGACCAGCACCAGGAACAGCACGAGTGTGATGCCACCGCCGGCAACAATCGCCTCAATACCCGTAGGACGATAGTAGTAGCTATACATACCGACAGAGGCAACGGCGCCAAAGACGACCGTCAAGATCCATGTGACAACGTTGGCGACCAGGCCCGTCAAAAACTCGGGAAGGAACGAAGCGCAGAACAGCTTGGTCTTATTGTTCTTAAAGGCTGCCCAAACCTTATCGAGCGAAAACGCGCTCTCGACGCGACCGGTCACCGCAAAGTGCATCACGGCAATGTCGGCGAACATCTTAAAGAAGACCCCCAGGACCGCCGTGGCAATCATAGCCAGGACAAGCAGGCCAAGCGAGCCAAACAGCGCAGCCTCGAGCGCATAAGAGCCGTAATAAGAATACGAGCCCGCGGCGCCAATTACCACGCCCTCCACCAGCGAAAGCACTACACCGATAATGGGAATGGCAGCGATAACCTCGAGCACGACCGAAATAACGCTCGAAAAGATTCCGAGACCAAACGACGTGGAACGCATCAACGGACGACCCATGCCGTCATCGATCTTAAGCGACAGGTCGCGACCCCACTCGATGCCAAAGCCCGAACCGCACACGCTCGCCACGTAGGCAGCCAAAAAGCCGATGGCAGCCGCAATACCGCCGATAACGGGGATGAACAGCACGAGTACCGACACGACACAGATAAGCGCCGGCAAAAAGGCAATCTGGCACACGCGCTGCAGCACGCCCGGAGTCTTGGTCATATCCTCAAACGCCTGAGCCGTGCAGCCCTTGGACGCGTTCGCGACAGGTTGAGGAACAAACTGCTGAGGCTGAGGCTGACCCTGAGGGGTGGAAGCTGCAGCACCGGCATTGGGGGCACCACACACGCCGCAGAACTTGTCGTTATCGCCCATGGGGGCGCCACACTGCGAACAGAACATCGAAATCATCCCTTCGTATCTAGAGCGAATCACCTGGATCGCAAACGATGTCTTTGGCATCATTATCACCCAATGTGAGGACAAATACTCTTAGATGACGTATTTGCAACGCGCGAGGCGCTTTTCGATTGTTTGACGAGTGTGTCCGCGCTAGTTCGTGCCGCGGAAACCCTTGCCGACGATCTCGGAGCTGTCGACGATCGTGATAAAGGCACCAGGATCGACCTCGCGCGCATAACGGCGCAGCTGCACGGCCTCGCGACGGCTCAGCACGCTCATGATCACCGTCACGCACTTGCCCGAGAAGGCGCCGTAGCCGCGGCTGATGGTCGCCGTGCGGTTGAGATGCTTGACGATAAACTCCTCGACCTTAAGGGGCTCGGAACAAATGATCGTGCAGACCTTACGAAGATGAATGCTCTCGATGGCCTTGTCGACCACAAGCGTCTTGGCAAACAGGCCGAGCACGCAATACAGACCGATACGCGGACCATACAAAAAGGCCGCGATGGTCACAATGCCGATATCGACCAGCAACAGCGCGCGGCCAATCTCGAGTGTGGTACGGCGTTTGAGGATCATAGCGAGGATGTCCGTGCCGCCCGTCGAGGCGCCGATATCAAAAACGATGGCGCTGCCGAGCGCCGGCAGAATCACGGCAAAGCACAGGTCGAGCCACATATCGCCCGTCATCGAGACATCGGTCGGAATAAAAAGCTCAAACAGCGAAACATAGGCGGACAGCGCAAACGAGGCGAAGACGCTCCACAGGATTGCCTTGCGCTCCAAAAAGATAAAGCCCAAGACGACGAGAACCGCGTTGATAATCCACATAAAGACGCCGACGGGCAGGGTCGGGAACAGCGTGGACAGAATGACCGACACGCCCGAGGTGCCGCCAAAAGCAAAGTGATTAGGGGTTTTAAACGCAACGATGGCAAAAGCCGTAAGAATCAGACCTAGATTGAGCTCGGCGAAAAAGCGCGGGAAGCCTGGCTCCTGGCTGCGCTTTTGGCCGGCACGCTCGCCGCGCTCGATATCGGTGCGATCGACCACGCGCTCCATCGGCACCACGGGAGGACGATGTAGCTCCTCGGCAGCTCGCGATGCCGCCTCTGCCGCGGCGGCCTCAATCGCCCATGCCTTGCTTTCTGTTTCGCGCTCGTCAGCCATTACGGCAACCCCTCGTTAACAATTTGGAAACAATGCGCCCATTAGGGTAACGCGGAACGTGACGATTGCAACCCCTAGTTAGACGAGCGGTATGCCTACATCGGGGGCATACAAATAACGGCCGGCCGCACATACATCCGTGCGACCGGCCGTTTGACGTTTTCGCAGATAAAACCTGCCAAAATAAACCTGTCCCTTTTTGGCAGGTTACCTTTTTGGTAGGTTACTCGTGCTGGTTGGTGCGGTGCTCGTACTCCTCGGGGGTGATGACATCCTCGATGCGCAGGTTGACGCCTGCCACCTCAAGGCCGGTCATCGCAGCCAGACGCTCGGTCACGCGCGCCTTAACGTCGTCGAAAATCGCGGGCGCATAGGCGCCGTACTCGATAATGACGGAAATGTTAACGACCACGCGGTTGTCATCGGTGACCTCGACTGTCACGCCCTTGGTCAGATTCTCGGCACCAAACTGCTCCTGCACAAAGTGCATGAGGTTGCCCTTCATGCCCAGGACGTGCGGTACCTCGCGGGTGGCCATGGCGACGATCTTCTCGATCACACCGTTGGAATAGGTCAGCGAGTCCTCGGACTCGTCCGCTTCCCCATCATCCTCGTCCGCATCGTCGGCGGGTTCGGCCTCGACGAGCGCCTCGTCCTCGAGCGTTACGTCCTCGGCCTCGGCGGTGACGGTCTCGTCTACCTCGAGCTCGGTATCGGCCACATCGACCTTCGTGTTAAAAGCCATGGTTCCTCCTTATGCCCACCGCACACGCGGCGGTCGAATACATGCTAGCGGCCGCTAAACAGACGGCCGAAGAAGTTGACGATCCCGTTCTCGCCGTCGCGGATCTGGCCAATCACGGCGCCGATCAGCACAAAGAAAGCGATGACGAGCGTATCCCACAGGCCGAGCGTGAGCACCAGCACGGCGAGCACAAAACCAGCGACGGCTCCAAGCGTGGTGTTGGGATGACGGACGGCATAGCTCCAGATGGCTGCCCCCGTACCCTTGATGAGACCCATGGCCTCATCAAAATCATCGGCGACCGCGTCATGTGACTCGGTACCCTCTACCTTGGGATCGACGACCTCGCCTGCCGGCGCGGCGCTCTGATCGATAGTCAGGCGCGGCGTGCGGGCGGTCTTGTCTTGATTGGTATCACTCACCGGAAACCTCCACGGTCTGGACGGTAGTCTTGGACGGCAAAAAACGAACGCGCGCAGTCGTGCCCGGCGTGCCGAGCATAGTGTCGCAGGCCTCCTCGATACGTTGCTGCATCGCGGCTGCAAGGGAGGCCACGTCCCGGTCGTCGAGCGCGATGGCGTCAACCTTAAAACGGACGTGCGATTCGTCGGAGCCCTGCACGCGCGCCTCGACATGCTCGATCATCACTCGGTCGTCGCGCTCTGCCGCGGTGCGGGCACACGAGGAGAGGGCAGCGAGCGTGACCTCGATATTGCGCTCCCCCGCCGGATGCACGCAGGACGGCTCGCGACGAGCAAACATCAGGCGGAAGAAACCCACGAGCACGCCGAGCGCCACGACACCGCCGCACGCCGTAACAACGATGCGAGGCAGCGGATCGCGCATCAGCAGCATAAAGCGATAGGTATATGGCCCCCAAAACTGGCAGACTAACGTACCCAGCGCCACGACGGCGGAGGCAAGATACACGATCGCCAGGGCTCGTTTGAGCACGCGCATGCAGCGCTCCCTTCAAATCTCGATCCACAGAATGCAAAACGATTCGCATCATTATAAAAGAGCCGGGTCCGGTGCCTCATGCACGCGGATCCGGCTCATCTATTCCACGAGGCTTGCATGCTCGCTTCATTATGCCCAGATATGCACGGCTCAATCCGTGCGGGCGCTACTCCTCCTCGAGGGCAGCGATGACCTCGTCGGTCATGTCCATGGTGCTGTAGACGTCCTGGACGTCGTCGAGCTCCTCAAGACGGTCGATGAGGCGCTGAACCTTCTTGGCGTCGGCACCGGAGACCTCGGTCGGAGTGGTCGGGACCATGGTGGTCTCGGAGCCCTTGACCTGGACGCCCTGCTCCTCGAGTGCCTTGGAGACAGCCATGACGTCGTTGGCAGCGGTCCAGACGATCCACTCCTCGCCGGCGTCCTCGTAGTCCTCACCACCGGCCTCGGCGATCGCCATCATGAACTCATCCTCGTCACCGGCAGCACCGTTGGCGATCATGGTCTCCTTCTTGGCGTTCTCGTCCAGGATCTCCTTGGCGACGACGATCTGGCCCTTGCGCTCAAACTGGAAGGCGACGGAGCCCGAGGTGCCCAGGTTGCCACCAGCGTGGGAGAAGGCGGAACGGACGTCGGCGGCAGTGCGGTTGCGGTTGTCGGTCAGGCAGTCGACGTAGACGGCAACACCGGCGGGACCGTAGCCCTCGTACACGATGTTCTCGTAGACGGCGGCGTCGGCACCCGAACCAAAGGCCTTATCAATAGCGGACTTGATCTTGTCCTTAGGCATGGACTGAGCCTTAGCCTTGGCAACGGCAGCGGCAAGGCTGGCGTTGTTCTCGGGCAGCGGGTCGCCGCCGAGACGGGCAGCAACGGTGATGTTGCGGCTGAGCTTGGAGAAGAGGGCGGAACGCTTGGCGTCCTGCGCGCCCTTACGATGCTTGGTTGTGGCCCACTTAGAGTGTCCGGACATACGTGTCTCCTATCGGTTTCGACCTAAAGCCCAGCGCGAATGCTCGGGCAATATAAACAAACGTCGTTATGATATACCTACCGGCCTGCAAGATAAACCCCAAAATGAAGGCGTCGTGATGATGCAGCCCCTTGGTGCAAGGGGCTGGTGCAAAGTTACCTGACCCCAATGCACCAAGTTAGGACCAGAGGAAGTCGCTGCGGGTGATGGTGGCACCGATGGCGAAGGGCATGCAGGCGATGACCGGATACAGGTAGCGCATGTAGGTCGAGCCGTTGCAGGGGCCGATCAGGCACACGGCGAGCACGCCCAAAAGCGGCACCCAAATGGCCAGCCCGCGCCACGAATGACGACGTAGCAGATAGACCACCACGGCGATCATGATCCACACGTAGGTGGCCGAGCTCATGGTGAGCGAGATAAACGGGATGCGTTGTACTGCCACGCGATACAGGTTGATCAGGTGGTCACACCAGCGCACGACCTTGCTATCGACCGGATGGAAGTCGAAGTACTTGAGATTATCGGGGCGCGCCATAATCTCGGCACTGCGCGCCGTGCTGTAGACCCAGGCATCGCGCGCGCTCGGATAAAAATAACCATAGTAGTTATTGATAAGCGCCGAAATATAGCACTCGGGATCCTTCTTAAACATCTGGGCCCATACCTCAAAATAGGCATCGATGTCCTCCTGCGAGGCGTACTCGTTAAAGCAGTTCTTGACGGCATCCGACTTATCCGGGTTGTAACGGCGGCCCAGATTCTCGTACTTGAGCACACGGTCGATCACGGCACGCTCTTCGTCGGTCACCAAGCCGTCGCAAGGAGCCTCCACGATGGTGCCGTCCTCCTTAACCGTGGGGTTGACGCCCGAGTTGAGGCCGTCGTGCTTTTGGACGAAACGAGCCGTCTGTTGGAACGGAATCGAGAGGATTTCGCGCTTGGAACCAGGCGTGATGTCGTGCGCCGGCATAAAAACCTTGGTGAAGTACATATTAGAGGCAAGGCAGAGTGCAAGCACCGCAAGAACTCCCACCCAGCGGAAGCGCGGGATGCCGCCCGAAGGCGCAGTACCAGCCTGCTTGGCTGCGCGACGAGCCGCATGCGCGTCCCATGCGCAAAACGCCGCCGCGATTACGCATGCCGCCAGGGGAAACACCAGGCCGCCGTTGCGCAGAAACGTGGAACCGATGGCGCCCAGAGCGAGCAGCAGCCAGTCGTGGCGCGCAAAGAGCGCGGGGGCTTTCTCGCCCGCTCGCTCGACATTGGCATCACGACGGGGCAAACCACATGCCACGAGCTTGACGGTCTGTACCAGCAGCACCAAAAACGCGTCGGCAAAGAGCACGTCTTTGGTGAGCAGGGCCGCGTAGTTAGAGAACATCGGCATAAACGCAAAGAACAGCAGGATCGTACCGCGAACCGGCAGGCTCACGCCCAGTTTGCGCAGCGACGAAATGGAATAGGCCATGCAGGCAGCCGTGATGACAAATTGAGCGCAGGTATAGATGATGAGGCCCGCGTTAGCGCTGTTGAACAGCGAAAGCCCCAGTTGAACGCACGAGCCGATAATGGCCGTGTGCACTACGGGATGGTGCCCGTTGAGCAGCACGTTGGGGTTGAGCAGGCGCAGGTAGTCGCTCGTGCCATTGGGATAGTTGAACCACTGACGAATCTGCGCGCCGGTGTCCCCCATAAAAAGGCCGGGCAGCGAAGCGATGAGCGTGGGCGCCCAGGCGATCATAAGAACCAAGAAGGGCCCGGCAAAGGGATGGACCGAGAGCACGGCGTGAGCCACACGCCATATGCGGCCAAAGTGCGCCTCGGAAAACGGGATGCGCCGAGAGCTCAGCCAATCTAGACACTCAAAAGCCAGATAGAAGGCCACGATCGCTAGGAGCATCCAGCCCGCGCCGCCAATCCAAGCGCAGATGATGCGGGCTTTGTCGCCAAGGACAATCTCAGCCGAGTCGGTGAGATCGTAGCTGCGGCCGAACACCATGCAGATGGCGAAGAACAGCGACGGCAGAATGATTGATGGGCGCCAGGTGTCGCCGCGGCCAAAGAATACGTAGCGAAACGGCAGCGTGAGCAGGCAGGCAAGCGCAAGCAGCATGACCGCGTCGGTATGGCCGGCAAACGAGAGGAGCACCTCGTAGCACACGTACAGCATGCCCGAGGCTTTGGGGTCAATCGCCAAGACTGCGTTGCTCGACACCGGGGCGGGATCGATCGAAAACGCTGTGGTCGCCAACAGCGCGAGCAGAAATGCGACGAGCGTCTGCTTGGCGGGGTAGCGCTTAAACCAGACGATGCGGGCAGCGTCGCGCGCAGCCGTTGTGGAGAGGTCGGAATCCTTCACAGTCCGAAAGCCTTTCTAGAAACCTGTCAAACTCGGCAAAACCACCACAAAGGTGCCTGTCCCCTTTGTGGTGGTCTTGGTTAGGCGTCGAGGTAGATGCGCTGGGGGCGATTGCGGTGTCGGGCAAAGATGACGAGCGCCAGGCCCGCGATTACGAGCGGCAGGCTCAGCAGCTGACCCATCGTGATGACGCCGCCCAGCAGATAGCCAAGCTGGGCGTCGGGCACGCGCACGAACTCGACGAGGAAGCGGACGATGCCGTAACCCATCACAAACACGCCCATAAACGTGCCCTGGGGCAGTAGCGGCTTTTTGCGGCTGAGCACCTGCAGAATGCAAAAGAGCACAATGCCCTCAAGAAATGCCTCGTAGAGCTGGGAGGGGTGACGCGGCATATCGCCCGCGGTGCCACCGAAGACCACGCCCCAGGGCAGATCGGTCGGCTTGCCCCACAGCTCACCGTTGACAAAGTTGGCACAACGGCCCAGGCACAAGGCCAGCGGCGCGCCTATGACGGCAAGGTCTGCCAAAGTCCATGCGTCGAGTTTATACATGCGGCACACGATGATGCCGCCGATAATGCCGCCGACCAGGCCACCGTGGAAGCTCATGCCGCCTTCGTTGGTGGCAAAGATCTCGAGCGGATGTGCCCAGTAGTAGCCGTCGCCGTAAAAGATGACGTAGAACAGGCGGGCGCCGATGATAAGGCCAAAGACCACACCGACCACGACACTCGTCAGGTCGTCAATCGTGATGCTAAAGCCCCAGCGACGCTGCGTGCGATACATGACGACCGCCGTGAGCAGAGCTCCGACCACATAGGCCAGACCATACCAGTAAATCGTGATGGGCCCCGCCGAAATCGCGACGGGATCAAGCATATGGTAGAAGTCGTTGAGCATGTCGACCCTCCTACTCCCTACATACAAATGCGGCCGCGGGCCTTACGCTCGCAGCCGCATATTTGGGCGTAACGTCTATGCGGAGTATGCCGTACGCAGCTTTCGCATCTTAGAACGGCGCGTACTCGTCGTACAGGTCGTCGGTCTCGCCGGAGGCATTGACCTGCTCGACACGGGTAACGCCGGGCACATGCTCCTTCAGGATGCGCTCAATACCCATGGACAGGGTCAGCGAGCTCATGGGGCAGCCGGCGCAAGCGCCCTGCAGCTCCAGTTTGACGACGCCCTCGTCGTCAACGCCCACATACTCCATATCGCCGCCGTCGGCCTGCAGGTTGGGGCGAATCTCTTCAAGAACCTTCTTAAGCAGCTCTTCGTTAACAGCCACAGGGGCTCCTTTCTCACAATTACGCGGGCGCGCCCGCGGACGGAAGCTATGTTACTACAGCCGTGTACCCGCTCACGAGCCGTCCATGCGCGCAGACGCGACTTTCACGAGTAGTCAATTTGGGACGGGGCTCTTTTAGCTGCTTTTGCCGGCGCCCGACGCTAACACAGGCTGCTGCTACTGCTGAGCCTGTTCCCCAGTGCCAATGTGTACATCGACGATAACTTGGCGGTAGCTGATGCCACAGGAGTCGAGGATGCGGCGGCTGATGCGTCCATCATCGGTGTCGGCGTACTTGTTGTCCAGGTAGACAACCTCGCCCACGCCCACCTGCGCCAGGATTTTGGCGCAGTCGTGGCACGGGAACAGCGTGACGTAGACCGTGGAACCCTCGAGGTCCTTGAGCGAGCCACGGTAGTTGAGCACGGCATTGGCCTCGGCATGCACCACGTAATTGTGCTTGTCCTGTAGCGGGTCGTCGCTCGTACCCCACGGGAAAAAGTCGTCGTTGAGCGCCGAGGGCGTACCGTTGTAGCCCACCGAAAGGATGCGGTGGTTGGTGCTGGCGATGCACGCACCCACCTGCGTGTTGGGGTCCTTGCTGCGGCGCTGCGCGGCGATGGCTACGCTCATAAAGAACTCGTCCCAGCTAATGACGTCCAGGCGCTTGCCTGACGAAGTTTGATGAAGATCGTCCGACATGGCAGACACCTCCGTAATCGCAATAGTTTGACCCATTGTAGCAGGTGAAAGGTGGAGGCGTTTGTCCCACCGGCGCCCCCACTTTTACACGCGGCGGGGCTTTTGGTTGATGCGGTAGAGCTCGGCGAGACCCCGCAGTGTCAGCGCGTCGTCGACCGTCAGGCTGTGGCCGACCAACGCCGCGAGTGCCTCGGCGTCGTCGCCGGTAATGACGATGGGCACGTCGCCCTCCCCCGCGGCCTTGGTCGCGCGCATCTCGGCGAGCACCATGTCGAGCATGCCGTCGATGCGGGCTACCTCGCCCAGAACCACGCCCGAACGCATGGCCTCGCGCGTGTTGCGACCGATCACATGCGTGGGTGCCGAGGGCTCGACCTGCGGCAGACGCGCCGCAGCAGCCGAAAGCGAGCGGGCGCCGAGCGCCAGCCCCGGCGCGATGACGCCGCCGACAAAGGTTCCGCGCGCGTCGATGACCTCGATATTGGTCGTAGTACCCAAGTCGATCACGATGCAGGGAGAGCCGTAGACGGCGCGTGCCGCCACGGCGTCGGCGATGCGGTCGGGACCGATCTCTGCTGGATCGTCGTAGTGCACGGGCATACCGGTCTTAAGTCCCGGTCCCACGGTGAGCACGCGCCCCGTGCAGGTGCGAGAAAGCGCCGTCTTCCACGGGCGCTCGAGCGCCGGCACCACGCAGCTCAGCACGGCAGCCGTGGGCACAAGCGCGCCCGGCATGCCCGCATCGGCTGCCAGTGCACCCATGACCTGCGCGAGCCTCATGCGCGCCTCGTCGGCTGTGATGCTCGACGGCGTGGTGATCTCGCACGTCGCGAGCGGGCATTCCCGTGCCGCGGCTGAATCCTCGGCAAACAGGCCAAAGCGAATGAACGTATTGCCCACGTCGACCGTCAATATATATGCACACCCATTAAGCATCGTCGGCGCTCCTTTCGTCTGCCCAGCAGTATATCCCCGCAGTTCCATCCGGCAAGCAGGGGCAGTTAAAAGACGCCCCTCCCAAACGCGCTGCCTTGCCGCTATACTGGTGCGCGGTCGTTTGCGAGCTCACGCGGCGGCCCTTGGTAACCCGACTTCCCGCGCCGTATCCGTAGCGGCGCTCCCGGGGGAAGCGGATATACGCAAAGGAGTTCTATATGAGCAATCCCTCGAACCGTGCCTCGATGCGCGGGCAACTCACGCTGCGCGGCGTCGTCATCGGCGTCCTTGGCTGCGTAATCATCACGGCAAGCTCGGCCTACACCGCCCTCAAGATGGGCGCTCTCCCCTGGCCGATCGTCTTCGCTGCCGTCATCTCGCTGTTCTTCCTTAAGCTCATGGGCAATGCCAGCCTCAACGAGGCAAACGTCACCCACACCATCATGTCCGCAGGCGCCATGGTCGCCGGCGGCCTGGCGTTTACCATCCCGGGCGCCTGGATGCTGGGCTATGCCGACCAGATCAGCTGGCTCGACATGTTTATCGTGGCACTCGCCGGCACCATCTTGGGCCTTCTGGCGACAGCGCTCATCCACCGCCACTTTATCGTAGACGCCGCGTTGGAGTTCCCCACCGGCAACGCCGCAGCTCAGACCCTGCGCGCCACCGAGGCCGGCGGCAAGACCGGCAAGCAGCTCTTTGGCTCTATGGCCATCGCAGGCATCTACAGCGTGCTTCGCGACGCTCTGGGCGTGGTGCCCAGCATGCTATGCACGCTCAACATCCCCGGCGTGACCTTTGGCATCTACAACTCGCCCATGCTGCTCTCCGTCGGCTTCCTCGTGGGCTTCGCCCCGGTCGCCTTCTGGTTTGCCGGCGCCCTGCTGGGCAACTTTGGCATCATCGTGGGCGGCACCGCTGCCGGTCTGTTCGATGTTGTGACCGCGCAGGGCATCGTCAAGTCCCTGGGCATGGGCCTCATGATGGGCTTTGGCGTCGCCGTCGTCCTCAAGGACATCCTGCCGCAGGTCGCCGGTATCGTCCGCGGTCTTGCCGCCGACAGCTCCACCGACACCGACGAGCAGTCGCTCATCTCGGGCTCCCTTAAGCTCGACGCCGGCATCATCGGCCTGGGCGCTGCCGCCATCGCCGTGATCGTCGCCATCGCGCTCGACCTTGGTCCCGTCCCGGCCGTCATCGTGACGCTGTTCACCTTTGTCACTACCATTATGAGCGCACAGAGCTGCGGCCAGACGGGCATCGACCCCATGGAGATCTTTGGCCTCATCGTCATGCTCATCGTGGCTGCCTTCGCACAGATCGCTCAGGTCAAGCTGTTCTTTATCGCCGGCATCGTAGCCGTGGCGTGCGGCCTTGCGGGCGACGTCATGAACGACTTTAAGGCCGGCGCCGTGCTGGGCACCAATCCGCGTGCGCAGTGGATCGGCCAAGCCATTGGCGGCATCGTGGGCGCCCTGGTCGCCGCCGCCGTCATGGTCGCGCTTGTCACCGCCTATGGTCCGGACGCCTTTGGTCCCGACAAGAGCTTTGTGGCCGCGCAGGCAAGTGTGGTCGCCACCATGGTCTCGGGCATCCCGAGCGTGCCGTGGTTCGTTGGCGGCTTTATCGCCGGCATCGTCATGTACTGGCTCGGCATTCCGGCCATGATGATCGGCCTGGGCGTGTACTTGCCGTTCTACATGTCACTCACGGCATTCCTGGGCTCCTGCGTCAAGCTCGCCTACGACAAGTGGGCCGCACGCCGCGACGCCACTGCCGGTCTTTCGGACGAGGAGAAGGCTGCCAAGGACGCCGCCTTCCAGGAGCAGGGCCTGGTTGTCGCCAGCGGCCTGCTGGGCGGCGAGTCCATCGTCGGCGTTATCCTGGCGTTTGTCTCCGTGGGCCTGAGCCTGCTGGGCTAAGTCGAGCAGCTGCTCGCCCGAATCCATTTTGCCTACGGCTAGCCCGGTAGGCGGCCCATGCGGTCGCCTGCCGGGTTTTTTGATGCCGATACAAATAAAGGCCGGCGCGCTGCCATTAACAGCACGCCGGCCTTATCGTTTGGCTACCGAGACGGTCCTGCTACGAATTGAAGTTCCTTACAGAGCCGACGCTCGAGACGCTACATGTGCTTGCGACGACGATCGCCCAGCGTCACGCCCGCTGCCACGAGCGTCACACCGCCGATGACGAAGACCTCGCCCACAAGCGCGGAGGTGTCGCCGGTCTGGGCAAGTACTCCCGACGTGGTCTGCTTCTTGGCAGCAGACGCCTTTGCGGCGGCCTGCGTAACCTGGGGCTTGGCCTGAGGCTTGCTCTGCGGCTCGGCCTTGGGATGATACTTGTCGTACTCGGCCTGTGCGGCAGCCAGGGCATCCTTGGCATCGCCAAGCTCGGCAAGCGCGGCGGCATAGGCGTCGTTGGCATCGGACAGCTTGGCATCGGCATCGCTCAGAGCAGCCTTGAGGCCAGCGGCGGCATCGACGGCGGCCTTATAGCGAGCGTAGGCAGCGTTCAGCTTGACCAGCTTCTCGTTGCCCGTCGTGCCCGCGGCAAGGGATGCCTTGTGGTCGACAGCCTCAAGATCGGCCTTGAGTGCCTCGTCGTTGGCAAGCTCGGCCTTGGCCTTGACGATCTCGAGGTTCGCATCGACGACAACTTCGTTGGCGGCATCGAGCTGCTTCTGGGCATCGGCGACACCGGCGACGGCAGCGTCATAGGCGGCCTTGGCGTCGTCGACCGCCTTCTGAGCGCCGGCGAAGCGCTCGAAGGCCTTGTTTGCGGTGGCCAGATCGCCCTCGGCGGCCTTGACCTTCTCCTGTGCGTCGGACAGGGCTTGCTTCTTGGCGGCAACTGCCTGCTTGGCGTCCGAAAGAGCGGTCGCGGCGTGCACATCTGCGGCCTGGGCCTTGTCAACGCCAGCCTGGGCAGCGTCGTCGGCCTTCTTGGCCTCGTCTAGCGTGACCTGCTTGTTCGCAAGGTCCGTCTTGGCGGCATCGCGCTTGGCGGTAAGGTCCTTGACCGAAGCCGTGGCGTTGTCATACGCCTCGTTGGCTTGATCGGACTTTACCTTGGCGGCGTCGCGGGCGCTGCGAGCCTTCGCCTTGTGAGCAGCGGCATCGGCTGCCTTCGTCTTGCTGTCAGCAAGCGTGGCGTTTGCCTTATCGAGAGCTGCCTGGGCAGTAGCGGCCTTGCTCTTGGCGGCATCGAGGTTCTGCTTGAGGGACTCGATGTCGATTCCGCCGAGTGCGTCCTTCGCGGCGTCGTATGCCGTCTTCGCGGCGGCGGTGCCGGACTTGGACTTCTCGTACTCGCCCTTGGCTGTGTTCACGTTCGTGTCGGCCGCGGTATAGGCGTCATGCGCCGCATCCTGTTTATTTACCGCTGCGAAGTAAGCTTTCCTGGCAATGCCGAAGTTCTTCTGCGCCTCTGCCAGCTTATTCTGAAGCTGCTTCAGCTGCTCCTTCTGCTCCTGCGTGCCGCCTGCGTTGTAGGCTGAATCGATGTAGTCGTTGAGGAGTTTCTTGAACTCGGAGACAGTGAAATCGGCCTGAGTGCTATCAGCGCTGTAATCGAATATGGTTACCTCGGAATCGGTGTTCTTACCGCTACCGGTCGCGATGCCGATAGCCTTCGTGCCGGCATCGATGATGTTGAGATAGTGCCCACACTCATCGTAGATTTTGACGTCCTTGTTGTAGTGCTGGTAGATATAGTAGGAATCATATCGATGGCTTCCAAGTGCGTCACCATACTGTTCGACGTACTTATCGAATTTCGCTTTCTCCTGGGTGTAGAGACCGGTATATGGCCATCCGAGAGTATCCTCGGTCTCGCCGCCGGTATATGCGCCGCCTCCGCCGGCAAGATTTTCACCGTTGTCGAAGTAGCAGTTCGAGTGTCCCCAGATGTTCGACGAGTATGATGCATTAAGGGCGGCTGCCACAGTCATGCGGAGGCTGACGCTGAGCGCCGACTGACCGTTCGCCTTGCGGAGGTTGTTCTGGGTGTCGAGATATGTCAGGGCGTTGCGCATCTGCTCTAGGGAAAGCGGGTTGGTGTCGCGAGACATGTCCTGATCGACGTACTGGTCATACCATTCGGCCTTGTCATCGGCACCGGTCAGCATCGATACGGCGTCCTGGGCGTTCTTTTTCTGCGTGGCTGTGAACTGGCTGCCGCCGATGATGTAGTTCATGAAGCCGAACATGCCCTGGTTGATGACATTCTGGTCTACGGTCATGTTTGACTTGAGGTCGGCAATCTGCTGGTTAAGCTTCTCGACCTCGGCATTTGCGGCATCGTAAGCGTTCTCGGCGGTAGTGGATTCAGCGCATGCCGTCTCCCACTCGCTGTGCTTCTGGTTGCGGACCTCGACGAGTCGGTCGTACTCCGCCTTCTTGTCGGCCTCGGTCTGCTGGGCCTGCTCGTATGCCGTCTTCGCGGCGTCGCGCTCGCTGGCGGCGGCGTTGTACTCCTTGTTTGCCGCATCGTATGCAGACTGGGCAGATGCCACAGCAGCGTTGGCGGCGTTGGCCTTCTCCTGCGCGGCAGCGACGGCAGCCTGGGCGGCCTGCAGATTTGTCTGTGCGGTGGCGTCGGCATCCGTTGCGGCATTGAGCTCCGCCTGCGCGGTCTTGAGCTCACCAGCAGCAGCTTTCTTGGCGGCCTCAAGCGCACTCAGGTCAACACCCGTACCCGAGACGGCAGCATCGAGCGCGGCCTGCGCCTGGTTGAACTTCTGCTGGGCGTTATCGCGCGCGGTGGTTGCGGCTGCGAGAGCAGCGGCAGTCTCCTGCTTCTTGGCCTGGGCGGAAGTCAGAGCGGCCTCGGTATTCTGCTTTTCCTGCTGGGCGCTGGCCTCGGCAGCCTTGGCCTGGTCCAGATTGTCCTGTGCAGTAGTAACGGCCTTATTGGCGTCATCGAGCTTTGCCTGCGCGTCCTCGACGGCCTTCTTGGCGGCCTCGTACTCGTCCATACCCATGGCCTCGAGCTTGGCCTGGGCATCATCGAGGGCCTTCTTGGCCTCATCCTGCTTTGCCTTGGCGTCCTTGAGCGCCTGGGTCTTATCCTCGACACTCTTGTTGGCCTGTTCGAGCTGATCGTTCAGGTCGCCCAGCTTCTTCTGCTGCTGCTCGGTCTTTTCGACGGCAGCTTTGAGCTCGTCAATCTTCTCCTGGAGCGCGGCGACTTCTGCTGCGTTCTGCTCGATTTCGTTGTCGCTCACAGCCTGCGAGGCCTGATTCTTTTGCTGCTGTGCCTGTTTTTGAGACTGGCCCGCCGCATCGGCCTTCTTCTGAGCCGCATCGTAGGCGGCCTGAGCGTCCTTGAGCTGCTTTGCCGACTCCTCTGCCAGCTGGGCAGCCGTCTTTACGACCGCATGGTTACCGGCGGCAACGGTATTCTCTACAGAACTACCCCCCCCCTGAACAGAATCGCCGTTACCGGTTGACGGTGCGGCGATTGCCGCCAGCGGCGACATGAGCGGCTGAGCGATGAGGCCCGCCGTCAAAACGGTTGCGACGGCGCGGTTGGCAACGCCCTTGACGTTGACGGCCTTAGCCCGAGGCTCAAAGTGTTGTGGACTGTAGTTTGCCATGGCTTTCTCCCTTTGACACGGATGTATCCATACGCTTCAAACTGTAGGTGCCGGTTTTTGAATTCTGTTGCGCAACATTGGTCACCGGCGGAGTTTTTGAAATTCGCGCTCTCGTGCTTCACAATTTCGTCACATATGTAGGAGCTGGTGCATCATATTCTTGCGGGATCGAATTGAGCCTGTGATTTGCATTTGCTCCCGCGTCATCCGCCCTATCGGATCCCGCATCCAACAGACACCCCGCCCGCCACGGTGTAGAGTTAGGACAACGGGCGCGTTGCGCGGCCCGTGCCAGAACGAGGTGGACATGGAACTCGACAAACAACAGATCAAGCGACTACGCGAACGCCATCACCGGCGCCACGGCATCCGCCCCGCCCATAGCGAGGCCATGGAGAACGCCACCCGCTTCCTAAAGCAAGCGTTCAATATTCGCGAGGGTCGCGCGCCCTACCACGTGATTCGCAAGCGCTTTGTAAACGGGGCACGCCTGACCGGCTCTCACCTGTGCATCCTCATCATCGCCATGCTCATCGCAAGCATCGGCCTCGATATCGACTCGGACATCGCCATCGTGGGCGCCATGCTCATCTGCCCGCTCATGGGCTCGGTTCTTGCCATGGCATACGGCATTGCCACGCTCGACCGCGAGATTACCGTCGAAGCCGTCGCCGGCCTTGCGCTGCAGATGGCCTTTTGCCTGGTCACGTCCACGCTGTACTTTAAGCTCTCGCCCCTTGGCACCACCACGGCCGCCATCATCGACAACTCGACACCGACTGTGTGGGACCTCGCCGTCGCGCTCGCGGGCGGCTTTGCGGGCGGCCTAGGCAACTCGCGCGACCAGGAACCCGCCACGCTCATCGCCGGCGTGGCCGTGGCGACCGCGCTCATGCCGCCCCTGTGCGCGGCGGGTTATGGCATTGCCATCGCGAGCGGGTCGCTGTTCCTTTCAGCCCTCTACGAGTTTGGCATCAACGTCGTCTTTATCGCGCTGGCGGCCGAAGCCGTATTGCTTCTTTTACGTGTACCGCTCAAGCGCGACCTCAACGGCGACGGCATCGTGACCGCCGAGGAAAATGCCGAGGTCGATGAGCTGTCACGCAAGGTGCGCCGCCGCATTATTGTGGGCACGGTAGTCTTTGCCATCCCCTGTATCGTTATGACGGCGGGGTCCATTGGCTCGGCGCAGGTCGGCGTGCAGGACGGCTATGGCGTCACCGAAACCACGCGCGAGCTTGCGGCGGTACTGCCAGGCTTTAAGGATTACACCGTCGCCGTCGAGACCTCGGCCACCGAAGGGGACGAGGAGGGCATCGTCGAGCGCGAGATTGTCGCCCATGTGACAACGAGCGAGGCACTCGGGGAGCACGACCGTCGCGTTGCCCGCAAACTCATCGACCTCAACGTGCCCGAACTCGATCGCGTTGAGTTTGATGTGAAGTGATGCCGGCGCGGGATGAATGCTCGCACGGACGCAAGCTACGACAAGGCACAGACGCGATACGGACACGAGCAAATAGCGGGGTGCAGTTCACACCCGCACCCCGCTCGCTGTTTTATTGCCGTGAATCAACTGGCCGGATCGACATCGCCAGACTCCACCGTAAACGCCGGATCGGTGCTCACAAGATAAAATCGGGTCACCTTAGTATTTCTAATTAGGTAAATCTGCCCCTGATTGCGCCGGCGCGATATATACGCCACGTGGACCGTACCGAATTCTTCGCCGTTTTCCTTCTTTAATACCAGGATATTGGGATCATCCGTACGCTTAAACTGCCCGTCTGTGCAGATTCCGTCTTTGTCGACCAGCTGCCATCGACAATTGTCCTCCTCAAGAAAGGCCAGGGTTTCCAGACTTGTTTTGTCATCCCGATAGTAACCGTCAATGGCAAAGCCTTCGGAAACGCATTCCTGCATATAGGATGTTTCTCGACTTATAGCAAACATCCCCGTAGCGCCCAGGAGCACAGCCAGGCAGACCACTGCAAGGGTTATCGAGACAAAACGGCGGCTCATGTTAGCCAGCCCGATACTTGTTTAACGGAACACGAAACATACTTGGTACCTCCGATATCAGGGCAAACGTCACCTACGGCCTGCCGGCAATCATATGTTTCCAACATCAAACCATATGGTTACAACTCGTTGGAGATAGGTTCCATGAACGGACGATAATTTGCGGCGAACGGCTACATATGTTCATTATCTCAGGGTTCTGGAGGCAATTTTTGGTGCCACCGAGACGTTGTTTTCGGAAGTATGCGGCAAATTCCGGAGCCCTCGAGCACACCTCGGTTTTTCGCCAATAAAACCGCAGGTACAGAGCTTGAACATACCCGGTGTGCTCGGCCTATTCAGATTTTGCCGCATACTTCCGAAATCTAAGTTCGCAAAGGATGATAGTTGGGGCGTTTACGCAACATATGTCCAGCAAAAACGGGTGGCAGCCGGCATGGCTGCCACCCGTTTCTCTCATATCCAGCCCAAAGCAGGCCAGTTACTTCTTAATGCCGCGCCCCAAGCGCTCGGCGACCGACGCCACGGCCTTCTCGCTGACCGAATCGCAACTCACACAGCCGTCGTGAGCACGCATCTGGCCGGTGACCTCGTCCATCGCGAGCGGCGCTACCTTCTCGAGCTTAAAGCCCTTGCCGGCGCGCATGTTTTCCTTTGCCACGCTGATCATGAGCTTAATGCGGTTGAGCTGGTTGACCTCGGACGCACCGGGGTCGTAGTCCACCGCGACGATGTTGCTCTCGGGATGCTGACGGCGCAGCTCCTTGATCACGGCCTTGCCCACCACGTGGTTGGGCAGGCACGCGAAGGGCTGCGTGCAGATGATGTTGGGTGCGCCATGGTCGATGAGGTCGAGCATCTCGGCCGTGAGCAGCCAGCCCTCGCCCATGTTATTGCACACCGAAAGCACCGTGCGGGCCTTGTCGGCCATGGTGCCGATGCGCTCGGGCGCCTCAAAGCGGCGGGACTTCTCGAGCAGTTCTTCCACCGGCGTGCGCATCCAGTCCACCAGCTTAATGAGCGCCTGCATACCAGCGCGCGTAGTGGCAGAGCTACCCAGCTCGTCTTTCTGCAGCTCGGCGTTGCTCATGGAGTACAGGAAGAAGTCGAGCAGACCCGGCACCACAGCCTCGCAGCCCTCGCGCTCGATCACGTCGACCACATGGTTGTTGGCCGTGGGATGGAACTTGACCAAGATCTCACCGACCACGCCCACGCGCGGCTTGGTACCCTCGCCCACGAGCGGCATGGTGTCGAACGCGCGGATGGCTTCACGCGCAAGCTTGGTGTAGTTGTGCCTGTTGAACTTAGGCGCCAGCTTGCGGGCTCGTGCCATGTACTCCTCGTAGAGCGCGTTGGCGGCACCGGGCGTGGCCTCGTACGGGCGGCAGCGATAGAGCATCTGCATCATCACGTCGCCAAAGAGCACCGCGTAGACTGCCTGCTTAAGCAGCGCCGGCGTAATCTTAAAGCCGGGGTTGTCCTCGCCGAGCGCCACGGCCGAAAGCGAGATCACCGGGATCTCGGGGTGGCCGCTCTCGCGCAGGGCCTTGCGGATGAGCGCGATGTAGTTGGTGGCACGGCAGCCGCCGCCGGTCTGGCTGATGACCACGGCCGTCTTGGACAGGTCGTACCGACCGCTCTCGATGGCCTCCATAATCTGGCCGGTCACCAAAATGGACGGATAGCAAATGTCGTTGTTCACGTAGCGCAGGCCAGCCTCGACGGCATCGTGATCGGTCGAGGGCAGCAGCTCAAGGTTGTAGCCGGCACCGCGGAACACTTCTTTGACCAGGTCAAAGTGGATCGGCGCCATCTGCGGGCACAGGATGGTGTAGCCCTCGTCGCGCATCTGCTCGGTAAAGGGCACCTTGGGCCACGCGGTCGAAGCACTCTCGCGCTGCTCCTCGAACGTGTACTTGCGGCTCGCGAACGCGGGGGCATCCGTGGAGGGTGCCACCGGTGCGGCGTCGCCCTGCTCATAAGCCTCGCCCGCGGCGGTTGCCTCGGCCAGACGCTCGGCCTCCTGGTCCTTGAGCGCTGCCATGAGTGAGCGGATGCGGATGCGCGCGGCGCCCAGGTTGGACACCTCGTCGATCTTGAGCACGGTGTAGATCTTGCCGCTGGCTTCCAGGATCTCCTGCACCTGATCGGTGGTCAGAGCATCGAGACCGCAGCCGAAGGAATTGAGCTGAATCAGGTCCAGGTCGTTGCGCATGGTCACAAAGCGGGCGACGGCGTACAGGCGGCTGTGGTACATCCACTGGTCGACGACGCGAATCGGGCGCTCGGGCTTCACCAGATGTGCGAGCGAATCCTCGGTAAAGACCGCAAATCCAAAGCTCGAGATAAGCTCGGGCAGGGCGTGGTTGATCTCGGGGTCGTTATGGTAGGGGCGACCGGCGAGCACGATGCCGTGGCCACCGTGGTCCTCGACCCACTTAAGGGCCTCCTCGCCCATGGTCTGGATGTCCTCGTGGAAACGCGCATCGGCCTCAAAGGCGGCGTTGACGGCGGCATCGACCTCGGAACGCGTGATCTTGGGACCGCGCACGCGACCGCGACCGGCTTGCGCATCGGCCACACGGTCGACGGCGAGCACCTGATACAGGCGGCGCTTGAGCTCGGTCTTATCGTGATACGGCACAAACGGGTACAGGAACTCGATATTCTGCTCGCGGATCTCGTCGATGTTGAGTGCCAACGCCGTGGGGTAGCTCATGACGATGGGGCAGTTGTAACAGTTACCGGCGGTCGGGTCCTCTTTGCGCTCCCAGCGCACGCACGGCATCCAGATAAAGTCGACATCGCGGTCGATGAGGTTCATAACGTGGCCGTGGCTCATCTTGGCCGGATAGCACACGCTCTCGGACGGCATGGACTCGATGCCCGCCTGGTAGGTCTTCTTGCTCGACTGGTCGGACAGCTGCACGCTAAAGCCCAGGCGCGTAAAGAACGCATGCCAGAAGGGGTAGTTCTCGTACATATTGAGCGCGCGGGGAATGCCGACTGTGCCGCGCGGGGCCTCGTCGGGGCTCAGGACCTCGCGGTTAAAGAGCAGCTCGTTTTTCTTTTTGAAGAGGTTGGGGGCCTCGGTCTTTTGCTTTTTGTGGCCGGCACCCTTCTCGCAGCGGTTGCCGGTAATGAAGCGCCTGCCGCCACCAAAGTCGTTGACGGTAAGCTGGCAGTTGTTAGAGCAACGGCCGCAGCGGACATGCTTTTGCGTCACGGTAAGGTGCGCGATGTCCTCAGCCGAAAGGATGGTCGAGATGCCATCGGCGCCGGCGCGATCGCGGGCGAGCAGGGCCGCACCATAGGCGCCCATGCAGCCGGCGATGTCGGGACGTACGGCGTGAACGCCCGTGAGCTGCTCAAACGCGCGCAGCGTAGCATCGGACATAAAGGTGCCGCCCTGGACGATCACCTGGCTGCCGATCTCCTTGGGGTCGCGCAGCTTAATGACCTTGAACAGGGCGTTCTTGATGACGGAATAGGACAGGCCGGCCGCGATGTCGCCCACCGTGGCACCTTCCTTTTGCGCCTGCTTGACGCGCGAGTTCATAAAGACCGTGCAGCGGCTGCCCAGGTCGACCGGGGCCTTGGCATGGATGGCGGCATCGGCGAACGCGCGCACGTCCATGTTCATGGACACGGCGAAGCTCTCGATAAAGCTACCGCAACCCGACGAGCAGGCCTCGTTGAGCATGATGTGCTCAATCACGCCGTCCTTGACGCGCAGGCACTTCATGTCCTGGCCACCAATGTCCAAGATGAACTCGACGCCGGGCAGGAACGCCTTGGCGCCGCGCAGGTGCGCAACGGTCTCGATTTCGCCCGAGTCGGCCTTGAGGGCCTCGATGAGCAGCGCCTCGCCGTAGCCCGTGGTGGTCACGTGGCCGATGGTGCAGCCGGCAGGAATGTGGTTGTAGAAATCGGCCATGATAACCTTGGCCGTGCCCAGGATGTCACCGTTGTTGTTGCCATACCAAGTGTGCAGCAGCTGACCGTCCTCGCCCACAAGTGCGGCCTTCATGGTGGTGGAGCCGGCGTCGATGCCGATGAACACGCGGCCGGTGTAGCCGTCGAGCTTGCCCTTGGGGACGACTTCCTTGTCGTGGCGGTTCTTGAACTCAGCAAAGTCCTCGTCGGTGGCAAAGAGCGGATCCAGGCGCTCGACCTCGGCACCCTGTGTGTCACCCAGGGCATCGATGGCCTCAATGAGCTGCGGGAACGTGCTGAGCTTGTTGGACTCGTGCGCCATGGCGGCGCCGCTTGCCACAAACAGGTGGGCGTTTTGGGGCACAATGCGGTGCTCCTCGTCCAGGTTGAGCGTGAGGTAGAAGCGGTGGCGCAGCTCGGAGAGGTACTGCAGCGGGCCGCCAAGGAAGGCGACGTTGCCGCGGATGGGGCGACCGCACGCCAGACCCGAGATGGTCTGGGTCACGACGGCCTGGAAGATGGAGGCGGCCACATCCTCGGGACGGGCACCCTCGTTGAGCAGCGGTTGCACGTCGGTCTTGGCAAATACGCCGCAGCGACTGGCGATGGGATAGATGGTGGTCGCGTTGGCCGCGAGCTCGTTGAGGCCGCTGGCATCGGTGTGCAGCAGGGTGGCCATCTGATCGATGAAGGCGCCCGTGCCGCCGGCGCAGGTGCCGTTCATGCGCTGCTCGATGCCGTTATCGAAGTAGATGATCTTGGCGTCCTCGCCGCCCAGCTCGATGGCGACGTCGGTGGCAGGGATGAGGGTCTCGACGGCGCGTTTGCTGGCGATGACCTCCTGGACAAACTCCAGGTCGAGCCACTGGGACAGCAGCAGGCCGCCCGAGCCGGTAATGGCGCAGGTCATCTGGGCCGTCGGCAGCACGGTCGCAGCGCCCGCGAACAGGTCGCGGGCGCAAGCGCGGACATCGGTGTGATGACGCTGGTACTTGGCGTAGACGATCTGGTTGTCGTCGTTGAGCACGGCGAGCTTAACGGTGGTGGAGCCCACGTCGATGCCCAGGTGCAGGTTGCCGCGGGCGGCCTCGGGGTTGAAGATCGCGCCTTCGGGGGCGTGGGCGGCGGCTACGGGCTCGACAGCGGTGGCTGTGGTTACGCCAGTCGGTACGCCGGCGACGATTGCCTCCCCCGCTGCATTCTTGGCCTCGGCGACTGCCCCGGCAACTTTCTCGGCAGCAGCGGTCGCCGCCTTCTGCGCGGCATCCGCCACGGCGGGCGCGGCCTCACGCGCGGCAGCGACCATACGGTCCTTAATGCCCTCGACGAGTTTGCTCATCTGTCTCTCCTCTTAGTTATGGGACTCAACGGACACGGCGGTGTCGACCGCGTCTTCGAGCTGCAAGTTCAATAGCTTCATGCCGTATTCCGGCACGTTGATATCGATGGGTTGGCCATACAAGTCGCCGGGACGCACAAAGGCGATAACCGTCATAATGCGCGCCATGGCCTCGGGCGATTCGGTGAGCCCGCGCTCATACCAGCGTTGGAGCAGACCGACCTCGGCACTCACGACGAAGGTGACGTAGTAGTCAAAGAACGTACCCAGCGCCAGGCCCAAAATACCCGTCTGCGCACGCGGCACCACGGCCTCACGCGCGGTGTCGATAATCTTTTTAATGAAGGCTTGATCGCCGCCCGGGCCCAGCAGCGATCCGATCAGATCGCGGTTGGCCGCAAGATAGCGCAGCAGCTCAACCGAACCAGGTGCTGGCTCGAGCTCATCGATGCTGCGATACAGATCGGGCAGATGAGCTGCGGTAATGAGCTCAACGTGCTCGCGGATCTCAGCCAGCAGACTTTCCTCGATCTGATTGATAAAGTCGGGAATATCGCGGTAGTGCGAATAGAACGTGCGGCGCGTAAGGCCGGCACGCTCGGTGAGCGACGCGACATTAATGCGCGAAAGATCGCCGCTTTCGGCAAGCTCGCTGGCAAGTGCCTGGCGAAGGGCGCGCTGCGAGCGAAGGGACCTGCGATCGCATTTCTCGAGCTGGGACAAGCGTCCTCCTTGTTACTCAGCCTGTGCGCTATTGCACAGTGCGAGTATTATTGCACACCGTGTGTATCAACACGTAAAGGCAATATTTAGATTGTGGCAAAGGGACTGTCTTTTTGTCACATTAGGTTGCGCTCAGGGTTGATTTTCAATCTCAACGCAACAGCCTGAACGGGCCCCGCGTTTCCGCAGCTAGCGCAACGCGGAAATAGCCCC